>NZ_ATVV01000001.1:0-570399 GCF_000420905.1 Butyrivibrio sp. AD3002
GCTTAGCAACGACCGGAGTGGAACGTAGACCGTCGGTTCAGCGCGGACCGAAGCGGAGCGAAGACAGGTGGCACGAAGTGCCGGATGAGGGGATTCATACAACCACTTGGAGGTAACATGGTTCATTTTGTAGGCGCAGGCCCGGGAGCACCGGATCTTATAACCCTTCGGGGTAAAAAACTTATAGAGGAAGCCGACGTAATTATTTATGCCGGATCACTTGTGAACCCGCAGCTTTTAAACTATGCGAAGGAAGGCTGCGAGATACATGACAGCAGCAAATTGAATCTTGAAGAAGTTATAGAACTTTTCAAAAATGCTGAAAAAAATCACAAAGATGTCATCAGGCTACACACCGGTGATCCATCTCTTTACGGCGCAATCAGAGAACAGATGGATGAACTTGAAAAGCTTCATATTGATTATGATGTTACTCCGGGTGTCAGCTCTTTTTGCGGTGCTGCAGCAGCCCTTAATATGGAATATACACTTCCCGGAATTACCCAGAGTGTGATCATAACGAGGATGGATGGCAGGACACCGGTACCTGAGAAGGAATCTATTGAGGAACTCTCAAAGCACGGTGCAACAATGGTATTTTTCCTATCCTCAGGTGATGCAGGAAGACTGCAGGAAAGACTTATAAAAAGCGGAGTTTCAAACGACACTCCCTGCGGCGTCGTCTATAAGGCAACCTGGGAGGATGAAGATAAATTCACATGTTCGCTTAAGGAACTGCCGGATAAGATGAACGAACATGGAATAAGAAAGACAGCACTTATTATTGTAGGAAAATCAGTTGCGCAGTCGGGCTACGAAAAGTCCAGATTATATGCTGCGGATTTTTCGACAGAGTATCGAAAGGGCATAGATGCATAAAAGGACAAACAGCCGTATTGCTGCAGTATTTGTGATTTTATTTATTCTTGTACTTGCAGCTTTTCTGGTAAATCTTTGTGTGGGAAATGTTCACGTAGACATACGAACTATCGCACAAATTATTTTTACCGGAGGCGGTGATGAAAAAAGCAAAAACATAATAATGGATATCAGACTTCCAAGAGCACTTATGACGATGATTCTGGGAGGCGGTCTGGCTGTTTCTGGGTTCCTTTTGCAGACTTATTTTTCAAATCCGATTGCGGGTCCTTATATTCTCGGAATCTCCTCAGGCGCCAAGATGACGGTTGCACTGTTTCTTATTTTTGTAGTAGGAAACACAGGAAAGACATCCTCACTGCTTCTTGTAATTGCGGCATTTGCCGGGGCTCTCATAGCTACCGGTTTTATTATTCTGATATCGAGAAATGTAAAGAACATGGCATCGCTACTTGCTGCCGGCATAATGATCGGATATATCTGCAGCGCGATTACAGATTTTCTCATAGCTTTTGCGGATGATTCGGATATCGTAAATCTTCACAGCTGGTCGCAGGGAAGCTTTTCCGGAGCAAACATGAACGGTGCAATATACTGCCTTGTAATAGTTGGTATATCCATGTTTTTTGTAATGCTGCTTTCGAAAAGTCTTGATGCCTTCAGGCTTGGCGAGAATTATGCAAGAAGTGTGGGAGTCAATGTAAGACTTTGCAGGGTGGTGATAATCCTCTTATCAAGCATATTGTCGGCATGCGTTACAGCTTTTGCGGGGCCCGTTTCGTTTATCGGAATCGCTGTTCCGTTTTTGATGAGAGAGTCCTTGAAGTCGTCAAAACCAATAGTTCTGATACCTGCATCGTTCTTGTCGGGATCGATCTTTTGCCTATTAAGTGACTTATTGGCAAGAAGAATATTCGCGCCAACAGAGCTCAACATTTCTGCGGTTACTTCACTTTTCGGAGCGCCAATAGTTATTTTTATGATAATCAGGAGACATAGAAATCATGAAAATTGAAAACCTGAAAGCGGGATATCATAAAAATATAATAGTGAAAGACCTTAATATCGGGTTTGAAAAAGGAGAGATCATTTCGCTGATAGGTCCTAACGGAGGCGGAAAGTCAACTCTGTTAAAGAGTATATCGGGCCAGATAAAGCTCCTCGGTGGAAGTGTTTTTATTGGTGAGGATGCAATTGACAGGATTCCATTAAAAGAACTTTCAAGGAAAATGTCTATTGTAACCACAGATAGAATAAAGCCGGAACATATGACCTGCAGAGATGTGGTTTTATCCGGAAGGCTTCCCTACAGCGACAGTTTCGGTCTATATAGTGATACGGATTATTCGGCTGCTGATAAATCAATGACGTTAATGAAAATTGATGGCCTTAAAGAAAAGTATTACAACGCATTAAGCGACGGTCAGAAACAAAGGGCACTTATAGCAAGAGCAATATGTCAGGAGCCGGAGTATCTCATCATGGATGAACCGACTTCTTATCTTGATATAAAGCATAAGATGGAGCTGATGAATGTACTTGAAGGACTTTCGGAGCAAGGCACAACAATAATAATGTCACTCCATGAACCGCAGCTTGCACTGCAGATATCAGACAGAATCCTTATGGTTAAAAGCGATGGGAGTGTGGAGTGTTCTTCGCCGACAGAGGTGCTTGAAAGCGGGGCTTTAAAGGAGCTTTACGGACTTACGGATGAGATGTATAAGTCAGTAAAAATGCAGCTCGAATGTACACTGCCGGGCAATGAGACTGAAGATAATACTGTACGTCATTCGAGTTATTTCATAAACAAAGAGTGCGAGTATTATCCATGTCATGATCTTGATGAAAAGGATTTCAACTGTATGTTTTGCTATTGCCCTTTATATGACATGGAGGATTGCGGCGGAGAATTCACCTATACCGATAAGGGCGCTAAGAACTGTAAAAATTGTACGTTTCCTCATAAGAGAGAAAACTACGGCGCTGTAATAAAAAAACTCAAGGAAAAAATGTATGGAAAGCATTGAGGTTTCTGAATATAAATTCATATGTTTTACCGATGCCGGAAAAAGAATCATGCAGGAAATTGCAGAAAAGCTTTCGGGCGCTGAAACAAGAGAAAGGCAGATTAACAAGGAATTAAGCCTTGGTGAATGGACAGAGAGTGTTTTTCAAAAGGGTAATATTCTGATATACATCGGGGCAGTCGGCATTGCTGTGAGATCTATTGCGCCATTCGTAGATGATAAGACTAAGGACCCTGGAGTCATTGTGATTGATGAACAGGGCAAGTACGTAATTCCGATATTATCAGGACATATCGGAGGGGCAGTTGATGCGTCAAGAAAGCTTGCAGAGCTTATCGGAGCGAAGGCGGTTATAACCACAGCCTCTGACCTTAGGGGAGAATTTTCCGTGGACGTCTTTGCTACTAAGAACGGCATAGCCATAAGTGATATAAAGATGGCAAAGGAGTTTACGGCAGATTTTCTTAGATCAGGAAAAGCTTTTTACAGCATTGATGAAAGGTTCGAGGATGAAATACATGTGAACGGAATTCCTGAAAATATTAAATTTACAAGGGAAACTGAAAGTCCACAGTTTTTCATATCTCCTCAAAAAGCAGCAGAAAATTCCGGTGATAATAAAGAACCGCTCATATTGATTCCCAAATGCATCGCTGCGGGGATTGGATGCAGGAAAGGAAAATCTTCCGATGAACTTAGCGCGTTTTTAATGAGCATGCTTGAAACGGAAAACATAGATATCAGAGCTATAAAAGCGATATGTTCAATAGATATAAAGAAGGATGAACCGGGGGTGGTGGAACTATCGGAAAATCTTGCAATACCTTTCATAACGTATTCTTCGACTGAATTGATGGAACAGCAGGGAGATTTTTCATCATCTGAGTTTGCGTTTGAAGTGACAGGTGCGGATAATGTCTGCGAGCGCGCGGTTATGGCCTACGGCTGTAAGAGGCTTATTCTTAAAAAGACAGCCAGAGACGGTATGACGCTTGCCCTCGGCATAATGGATACATTTTTGGATTATATGGGAGAATTACCTGAATGACTAAGGAATTAAAGATTGTCGGGATTGGCCCCGGCAGTTATGAAGATATGACGATAAGGGCTACGCGGGCTTTGGCGGAGTGTGACTGCATAATCGGATATACGGTATATTGCGATCTCGTGCGGCCTCATTTCCCTGACAAAGAATACATAAGCACGCCAATGATGACTGAGGAAAAGCGCGTACGTATGGCTCTTGAAAAAGCGGATGAGGGTTGTAAGGCTACACTTATATGCAGCGGAGATGCGGGCGTCTACGGTATGGCAGGACTTGCTGTCTCCATGTCCTTAGAGTTTAGTGATGTATCACTTGAGGTTATTCCCGGAGTGACGGCAGCCCTTAGCGGTGCTGCGCTCCTTGGAGCACCGCTTATTCATGACTTTTGTCTTATCAGCTTAAGTGACAGGCTAACACCTATGGAACTTATAGAAAAAAGGCTAAGATCTGCTGCTCAGGCTGATATGGTAATTGTTTTATACAATCCGGAGAGTAAGAGCAGGAGCGGATATTTATCTCATGCCTGCGATATTTTGCTTGAGACTGTGGAGCCTGACAGGATTTGCGGCATAGTGAAAAACATTGGCCGGGATGGTGAAATGAAAAAAGTAATGACGATATCAGAACTTAAATCTGCAGATGCGGATATGTTTTCAACAGTTTTTATAGGTAACTCAACGACGAAGAAGATAGAAGATTTGATGGTAACTTCAAGAGGATATAAGAGTGAAGGATAAGATACTTTTATTTGGCGGAACTACAGAAGGAAGAGAACTGTCGAATTATTTGCGAAGCGAGGATATCCCTCATGCCGTCAGCGTTGCAACGCAGTATGGAGAAGAGATACTGCGTGAAAACGGTGAGGACAGTCTTCTTGTGGGAAGGAAAAATGCAGAGGATATTGAGAAGCTCATTGCAAAAGATTCCTATAATATTGTTGTGGATGCGACACATCCCTTTGCTACGATTGCTTCAGGAGAGATTAAAAAAGCCTGCGAAAATGCAGGGGTTACATATTTGAGACTTTCGAGAAATACCGGAACAAATGCATCCGGATCGGCAAATATTTTATATGTGGATTCTCTTGATAAAGCACTTGAAGTACTGCGAGAGGAAAAAGGTAATATACTTCTTTTGACCGGTAGTAAGGAATTAAATAAGATCTGCGAAAGCATAGACGATACTGCACGAATATATGCGAGAGTCCTTCCAAATGAGGATAGTATCTCCAAGTGCACGGCAGCCGGACTTTCTGGCAAACAGATAATTGCGATGCAGGGACCTTTTTCAAAAACTATGAACAAAGCTCTTTTTGAAGAAGTGCATGCCTCGGTAATACTTACGAAGGAAAGCGGGAAGACTGGCGGCCTTGACGAAAAGCTTGAAGCTGCAGCGGAATGCAATATAAAAGCAGTTGTAATAAAGAATCCTGAAAGTAAGTATGAAGCGGAAGATTGCTACGATCTTGAGGGTATTATCGGTGAAATAAGCCGGATTATAGGGATAGAAAATCCTGATTTAAAAGCTCAGTATGCTGCGACTGAAAGTAGTTCGTTAAATAAAAATACAATAGTTCTGGCCGGAGTAGGACCCGGTGATCCTAAGTATTTTACGCTTGAATTAAATGATGCACTTGAAAGGGCAGACATCATTTTTGGTGCAAAGACAGTAATTTCAAGGCTTGAGAAAAATGATTGCCCTAAAGTCCCTGTTTACAGAGGGGAGGAAATACACGAATATCTGAAGGCTCATCCTGAATTCAAATGTCCGGTCGTGGCTTATTCAGGTGACATAAGTCTTTGCAGCGGAGCTTCTTCATCGACTGAATTTTTTGCTGAACATGGCTACGATCTTCATCGCATAGTGGGAATATCTTCTGTAACTCTTTTTGCTAAGAAGCTTGGACTGCATCTTGAGAATGTCAGAATAGTCAGCGCTCATGGCCGCGAGTGCAATGTCCTTGGAACAATTCGAGGGGAAGAGGAACTTATTATTTTGCCTTCCGGAGTAGAACATGCAGCTGAAATATGCAGAGAAATCCTTAATGAGGCTTTTCTTTGGGGAGATAATAGCCGGAACAGATATGTCATAAAGATAGGCTATGAGCTTGGGTCAGAGAACGAGCAGATAATTGAGATTTCAGATGAGGCTGATTTGGACTCTTTGGAAGGACTTGAAAAGGGTAAGTGCCTCCTCTATATACGAGATAAAAAAGCAGCCGATTCTTCGGTCATAAAAGGACTTTCCGATGATGAGATTATTCGGGGGAAAGTACCGATGACGAAGGAGGAGATAAGAACTCTTTCGATAAGAAAGCTGTCACTTACAAAAAATGCAATCCTTTATGATGTCGGGGCGGGGACAGGTTCGATATCGATTGAAGCAGCTTTGACAGCACCGGGGATAAAGGTTTACTCAATAGAAAAAAAGGATGAGGCGGTTTCTCTTTTAAAAGAAAATAAGGAAAAGTTTGCGCTTTCAAATATGAAAATAGTAAAGGGCGAAGCGCCTTTGGCATTAACAGAACTTCCTGCTCCGACGCATGCATTTATAGGCGGAAGCAGCGGCAACATGAGAGAGATTCTGGATGCTGTTTTTGAGAAAAATGAGTATGCCAGAATTGTAATAAACTGTGTAACTTTGGAAACCTTTTCGGAAGTAATTCAAATACTTGAGGAGTTAAAGGAGCGTGTCCGGGATATAAGTGCGGACATTATTCAGGTACAAGTTACAAGGTTTAAGAAGGCAGGGAACTATCATCTGTCTGATGCACTTAATCCTGTGTATATTATTACGCTCCAAAAGGAGAGAAGCTGATGAGCTATGACTTAGATCTTCCAAGAATTCTTATAAGTGCGCCTAAAAGCGGAAGCGGTAAGACTCTGATTACCTGTGCGATTTTAAGGCTGCTTGAAAGAAAAGGTTATAAACCCGCATCCTTTAAATGCGGTCCGGACTATATCGATCCCATGTTTCATAAAACCGTACTTGGTATTCCTTCCAGAAACATAGATCTTTTTCTCATGGAGGAAGAAGGGATAATCAGAGCACTTCGCAAAGGTTCGGAAGACCATGACATCGGTATTATCGAAGGGGTAATGGGCTATTTTGATGGAATGAGTGCAACCTCGGCGAAGGGATCATCTTACGACATCAGCAGAATTACCGGTACTCCTGCGATTCTGGTGGTTGACTGCAAGGGCATGAGCAGATCGATTCTTCCGATGGTTAAGGGATTTTGTGATTATTGTTTAAATGATGTAGCCGGAGATAGCAATATTGGAATTAGCTCAAATAATATAAAAGGCTTATTTCTTAACAATATTTCAGATCATTTATGCGATGAAATTTCCGAGCTGATTCTGCGGGAAACCGGTGTACCTGTTATAGGACACCTTCCTGATCTGAAGGATATAGAAATAGGAAGCAGATATCTTGGACTTGTGATGCCTTCAGAGATTCCTGGGATACTCTCTCAGATATACCGTGTCTGTGATGCGCTTGAAGAGCGGTTTGACTTTGATTCTTTTATAAAAATATCGCGGGAAGCTGAAGATTTGAAAATTAGTGCTGAGGAGAATTACGGGACTAAACCATATACACCTATCAGAGTCGGCGTCGCAATGGATGAAGCCTTTTGTTTTTACTATGAAGACAACTTTGATCTCCTCCGAGAGATGGGGGCTGAGATTGTGTCCTTTTCACCTATTCATGATAAGGAACTCCCTAAGGTTTCAAGATTGATCCTCGGAGGAGGCTATCCTGAATTGTATGCAAAAGAACTCTCAGAAAACAGATCCATGAAAGAGAGCATAAAAAATGCCGCAATTTCCGGAATGCCTATACTTGCTGAATGCGGCGGATTTTTGTACCTGAAAAGCAGTCTAAGAGACCTTGATGGTAACAATTTTGAAATGGCAGATGTCCTTCCCGGAGAAGCATACATGACAGGTAAGCTAACGCATTTTGGATATGTGAACGTATCTGCTGTAAGCGCCAATCCCTATCTTGAAGTGGGAAGTACAGTTCGCGGTCATGAATATCATTATTATGATACGACTGATAACGGAGATATCTGCGACATCGTAAAGCCTTCCGGAACCCGTTCATGGAAAGGCTACCAGACAATGAACAACGTTTTTGCAGGATTCGCGCACCTTTACTATCCTTCCTGCAAAGACTTTATAAGGAAATTCCTATATTAAAAACTATCCCCCCCTTGGGAAAATTTATTGCCTTCTCCCTATGGGAGAAGGTGGCGCGAAGCGCCGGATGAGGGGATCTTAATGAGAATGCAAAAAGATATTATAAATATAAAAATAAATAAGCCATCCGCCACAATTTACAACTCCGTTAAGTCCTCCTGGGACCATATCTCAAAACCTCTTGATGGCCTTGGTGATTTCGAAGAACTTATATGCCGCATTGCTGCGATACAGGAGACGGAAACACCTGTGATATCAAAGCGTGCTGCGGTTATTTACTGCGCAGATAACGGCATAGTTGAGGAAGGAATATCTCAGAGTTCAAAGGATATAACATTATCTGTAGCAAAGGCGCTTGGAAGCGGAATTAGTTCTGCATGTACACTTGCGGGACACGCGGTTGTAGAGATCATCCCTGTGGATGTCGGAATTGACTGCGAAGAAAAGATACCCGGTGTCCGGGACATGAAGGTTTCAAAAGGTACTCGTAACTTTTTAAAAGAACCGGCGATGACTTTGGAGGAGACCTTAAGGGCGATAGACTGCGGGATCAACCTTGTGAAGGAACTTTCGGAGAAGGGATATGGGATTATTTCTACCGGAGAAATGGGAATCGGAAATACTACAACTTCAGCTGCAGTTTTGGCATGTCTACTACAAATTGATAGTGATACAGTTACCGGCAGAGGAGCAGGGCTTGATGATGACGGGCTCTCCAGAAAAAGGCAGGTAATAAAGACTGCTATAAATAAATATCCAGATAGGAACAATTTTGGAGAATTGGAAAGAGATGATGATACAGGCAAGCATAGTGTTTTAGAAATATTAAGAACCCTTGGCGGACTTGATATAGCGGCTTTGACAGGAACTTTTATCGGAGGCGCTATCTACCATATACCTATTGTTATTGATGGACTAATCAGTGCGACCGCAGCACTTATTGCTGAGAGACTGATTCCCGGTGTGAAAGATTACATGATTGCATCACATGCCGGAAGAGAATCAGGATGCTTACTGGCTCTTCAAGAACTTGGACTAAGGCCCTACATCGAAGGAAATATGGCCCTTGGGGAAGGCACCGGTGCACTTATGCTGTTTCCGCTTATCGATATGGTTTTTGATTTTTATAAAAAAGCTGCCAAATTCAGCGATTATGAGATAGACGAATATAAAAGGTTTTGAATATGATTGTATTTGTTTTAGGAATTCCCGACAGCGGCAAATCATCTAAAGCAGAAGAGATTGCTGTCAGACTGGCCGGTGATGGGCGAAAAATTTATATAGCGACCATGATTCCATTCGGAGAAGAAGGGAAAAAGCGTGTTGAAAAGCACAGAAAACTCCGTGCAGGAAAGGGCTTTGAAACCATTGAATGCCCGGTGAAAATTCAAAGCCTGATAGAGGATTTTTCTGTGTATTCTGATAACAGCACCAAAACTGAAAACAAGAGTGGCATCCATCCTCAATCGCAGGACACCTGCCTGCTTGAATGCATGTCAAACCTTGTTGGAAATGAGATGCACTCAGATGATAATAGTAAGCTTTCAGATGATGAGTTTGTAAAATACATAACGCAGTCCGTAAAAGCTTTTGGAAAAAGTGTAAAGAATCTGGTCATCGTATCCAACAGTTTTTCTCTTGAAGGCGAAGGCTATGATGAAGATACAAAGAGGTATACGCGCCTAATAGATTTGGTTAACAATGACCTGAAAAAATATGCGGATGAAGTCTACGAATTTCTAGACGAAAGGTGGACACATAATTGAGCATTTTTAAAAGTATAATAATTGCATTTTCAATGTATTCCAGAATTCCTATGCCTATGTTTACCTGGAATGAAAAGGACATGGAGCATGTGATAACATTTCTGCCGCTTGTCGGAGCGGTGATTGGTGGAATATGCTACGCAGTGGCAAGACTTAGCATATTATTTGAATTGCCATGTATGGTCATAACTCTTATTTTGACTTTGATCCCAATTCTTGTTACCGGCGGATTTCATCTGGATGGATTCATGGATGTCCAGGATGTGATAAAGTCATATCAGTCGAAGGAAAAGAAACTTGAGATAATGAAGGACCCTCATATCGGAGCCTTCGCTGTTATCAGTCTTGTAGGACTTGGACTCATCTGGATATGTTCACTTTATTATGTTGTTTACAGAGCTCTGCAGACGGGTTGCTACAAAACGGTATATATCTATGCAATTGTTTTTGCTTTTGTACGTGGGATTTGCGGCATTACCTGCGTCAAAATTCAAAATGCAAAAAAGGACAGCATGCTGAATATGGAATCAGGGAGAGCAGGAAATGGAGATTTCATCTTCCTTATATTTGAGAGTTTGGCAGCAATTCTTTTGATGGGGTTCATAAAGACAATAGCAGCACCGATTTGTACTGCAGTAATTTTACTCTATACTTTTTATTACAAAAGAGTTTGCGACAAAACTTTCGGAGGAATAACCGGAGATACTTCCGGATATTTTGTAGTAACAGGGGAGTGTCTGCTTACAGTAGCACTGTCAATTTTTTCGATTTGGAGCTGATTGATTAATGAATTTTTCATTGGATATAAAAAGCATAATACTTGCGCATATCATCGCTTTTATTCTAGGCGCTGTTCTTGACAGGATAATCGGTGATCCCATGAACTTTCCGCATCCCATCAGACTAATCGGAAGATTTATCGGTTTTCTGGATCATAAACTTAATCCTGCGCAGAGAAATCACGAAAATAATGGCTTAGAAAGTAAAGCTCACCTTAGAGATGCTGAGAAGAGAAAACATAGTGCTGAATTTAGTGGAGGAATCCTTCTTGTTATATGCGTTACATTTGCTACAGTTTTAATCACAGGAACCATAATGTTTGCGTCTTATTTTATCAGCATATATCTTGGCTTGATAGTAGAAGCTATACTCACCTGTTATATTCTTGCGGCAAAAAGTCTTAAGGTCGAAAGCCTTAAGGTGTCTGAAGCATTGCAAGACGGAACTATAGAGGATGCACGATACGCAGTTTCAATGATTGTAGGAAGAGATACCAAGAATCTTGATGAACCCGGAGTTATCAGAGCTGCCGTTGAGACTGTTGCAGAGAACGCTTCGGATGGGGTCATCGCTCCGCTTATCTATACCTTTATTGGCGGACCTGTCCTTGGGTTTTTCTATAAAGCTGTTAACACAATGGACTCAATGGTAGGTTATCATAACGACAAATATGAGTACTTTGGAAAAGCTGCAGCCAAAACAGATGATGTTTTGAATTTCATTCCTGCAAGAATTTGCGCTGTTCTAATGATAGCTTCAACATTTATTGCTTCGGTTTTCATCGAGCCCGGCATATATTCAGGAAAGCGGGCATTTAGAATTTTCAGAAGAGACAGGTACAATCACAAGAGCCCCAATTCAGCTCAGGCAGAAAGTGTCTGCGCCGGTGCACTTGGACTGCAGCTTGCCGGTGACGCCTATTATTTTGGAAAGCTGGTAAAAAAGCCTTTCATTGGTGATCCCATTCGTGAAATTGAACGAAGGGATATCAGACGCGCATGTAAACTGATGTATATTACTGAAGTTTTGTGTGCAGTCATGCTGATTTTATTTATGGCCGTTATTATTATTTTAAAAGTATATTCAAAATAATATACGTAAGTTGAAAAATGAAACAGGAGAAATAAGTGCTTCACGGCGGAGAAATATACGACAAAGAAATAGAATATGACTTCTCGGTAAATTTGAATCCCAATCCATGCCCGGATTCTGTTAGACAGGCATTGCAAGATGCTATAAGTGAGGTGGATCAATATCCTGATATAACGCAAAGAGAATTCAGGGAGAAGGTGGCAGAAGCAGAGAATAAATATCTTGCAGAGGAAGCCAGCCTAACCCGCACAAAGAATAATGCAAATAATGAATCGAAGAACTTGAATATTTCTCCTGATATGATCATTGGTGGTAACGGGGCATCAGAACTTATACTTGCAATTATTAAGATGCTGCAGCCTAAGAAAGTTCTTCTTCCTATTCCAAGCTTTTACGGATACAGACATGCCTTGAAGGCACTTAATAGCACAGAGAATAATTCAGAGAATATCGTGAATAGCAAAGATGATAATACTGGACAGGCTACGGGTAGGATAATTGTAGACGAATATCTTTTAAAGCCGGAAGAACAATTTGAGCTCAAGGATGATTTTATAAAGAATATTACAAATGATACAGATGCTGTAATTCTTGCAAATCCAAATAATCCCACAGGCAGATGCGTCGGCGAAAACATCCTCGAGAAAATCATAAGAAAATGCAATGAAACTCAAACTAATCTGATAGTTGATGAATGCTTCTTACATCTTTCAACAGGAGCGGCGAGCGCTGTAAAATATCTTGATAGATCAGATAACCTATATATTATTAACGCTTATACCAAGCTGTTCTCAATTCCCGGAGTGCGTATCGGATATGCTATTTCGAGCGAACAAAACATTTCAA
The DNA here is from genome assembly GCF_000420905.1 of Butyrivibrio sp. AD3002. Taxonomy (NCBI): domain Bacteria; kingdom Bacillati; phylum Bacillota; class Clostridia; order Lachnospirales; family Lachnospiraceae; genus Butyrivibrio; species Butyrivibrio sp. AD3002. The sequence goes on from NZ_ATVV01000001.1 coordinate 12,644, forward strand.
GACTAAAACAGTGTTTGCCTGAGTGGAATATGTCTATATTCGCACAGAAGGCAGGGATAGCCTGCACAAACAGTTTGCTTGATACAAACTTCGAAGAAGAATCCAAAGCGCTGATTAAAGAAGAGAGAGAAAAACTCATAAAGGTTTTTTCTGAAAAAGGAATTAGAGTATATCCTTCCGATACAAATTATCTTCTTATCAAAAGTGATAGCAATTTATATGAAAAATTATTATCAAAAGGAATTCTGATAAGAGACTGTTCAAACTTCAAAGGCCTTGAGGAAGGATTTTACAGAATTGCCATAAAGGATTCTTTATCGAATTGTGAACTGATGCAAAATTGCAATAACTGCTTTTTCTCATAGAAATAATGTGCTTTTACTGTTATAATGTAGAAAGTTTTGAGTAAGTGTCGAACGTGATTATTGTTCGACGTTCTGCCGGGAATATACACGCTTGGCGGAACAAAGTTTTAGGAGGTAATACAATGAGAATTGCAGTAACTTATGACAACGGTGAAGTGTTTCAGCACTTTGGACATACAGAAGAGTTCAAGATCTATGAAATAGAGGATGGAAAAGTTAAGTCTTCGGAAGTAATCGGATCAAACGGACAGGGACATGGCGCCCTTGCAGGACTTCTTGGCAACAATGACATCGATGTACTTATCTGTGGAGGTATCGGTGGTGGCGCTAAGGCTGCTCTTGATGAATGCGGAATTGAGCTTTGCGCAGGAGCGCAGGGAAATGCTGATGAAGCGGTAGAGGCTTATCTTAGAGGAGAGCTTGAAAGCACAGGTGTAAACTGTGATCATCACGGCGAAGGACATACTTGCGGAGATCATCACGGTGAGGAACACTCCTGTGGTTCTCACGAAGAAGGTGGCCACTGCGGTAGCCATGGCTGCGGCGAAGAAGAGGAGTCTATGTGCGGACACGAAGGCGGCTGCGGCGGCTGCAGCGGATGTAGTTCTCAGCCTCCGATCGAGGGTAAAAATGTCGGTAAGATTTGCCGCACACATTACAAGGGCACATTTAATGACGGCACACAGTTTGATTCTTCCTATGACAGAGGTGAGCCTCTCCAGTTTATCTGTGGTTCAGGCATGATGATCCGCGGCTTTGACGAAGCTGTTGCAAATATGGAAGTAGGCGAGACTGTTGATGTACATCTTATGCCTGAAGAAGCTTATGGCGAGTTTGACCCTGAGGCTGTTTTCACTGTGGAAATCGCAGAGATGCCGGGATCAGAGGAACTTACCGTAGATCAGCAGGTTTATCTCCAGGATATGTACGGAAGACCGATTCCTGTGAAGGTTACAGCTAAGGATGAGAAGACTATCACTTTTGATGCCAACCATGAGATGGCGGGAAAAGAACTCAATTTCAAGATAGAGCTTGTTGAAGTAGTATAATTTCGGGTGTGAAAATATGCTGGATAAATTCATTATAATCGGGGCTACAACCCTGACACTGAGTGGTATTCTCGGTGCGATTCTTGTAATTTCCTGGCCGGATAATCAGGAGATTAAAATAAAAGAGTTAAATCTTAAGTGGAAGATACCGCTTCTTATTGAGGCGCTTCTTGTTGTGGCTACATTGGTTCTTGCTATTCTTTCCATAATTTTCTGGTTTAAGGGCGGCAGAACGCTTTGATATGTGAATAAATGAATTTTTTACATAAGGAGGAGTTATGAAAAATTACAAGTTAAACACTAAATGTGTTCAGGGAGGATATACTCCGACTAACGGAGAGCCCAGACAGATTCCGATTGTTCAGTCTACTACTTTTAAGTATGACACTAGCGGTGATATGGGAAAACTGTTTGATCTCGAGGCTTCCGGCTATTTTTATACAAGACTTCAGAACCCTACAAATGATTATGTAGCAGCAAAAATTGCTGAGCTTGAGGGTGGAACAGCAGCAATGCTCACTTCCTCAGGACAGGCAGCAAACTTTTTTGCGCTGTTCAATATCTGTGAAGCGGGAGATCACATTGTATCCTCTGCTTCAATTTACGGCGGAACTTTTAATCTTATCGCTGTAACAATGGCAAAGATGGGAATCACGGTTACCTTTGTTGACCCTGATTGTACTGAGGAAGAGCTGAACGCTGCTTTTCAGGACAATACCAAGGTTGTATTCGGTGAGACAATAGCTAATCCTGCGCTCACTGTTTTGGATATCGAGAAATTCGCGAAGGCAGCACATAAGCACGGTGTTCCACTTATTGTAGACAATACATTCCCTACACCTGTTAACTGCAGACCTATTGAGTGGGGTACTGATATCGTTACACATTCCACAACCAAGTATATGGATGGTCATGGAGCTGCGGTCGGCGGAGCTATTATTGATTCCGGAAAATTTGATTGGATGGCACATGCAGACAAGTTCCCCGGACTTACAACTCCCGACGAATCTTATCACGGTATTATTTATGCAGAGAAGTTTGGTAAAGAAGGTGCTTTCATTACTAAAGCTACAACACAGCTTATGAGAGATCTCGGAAGTATCCAGTCCCCTCAGCATGCATTCTACTTGAATCTCGGACTCGAGTCACTTCATGTTCGTATGCCTCGCCACGTTGAGAATGGAACAGCTGTTGCAGAGTTCCTTGAAAAACACCCCAAGGTAGTTAAAGTAAACTACCCCGGACTTAAATCTGATCCTTATTACGACAGAGCTATGAAGTACATGGGTAACGGCGGATGCGGAGTTGTATCCTTTGAAATTGAAGGTGGAAGAGCTGCAGCCGAAGAATTTATGGGTAAATTAAAGCTTTGTGCTATTGAGACACATGTTGCAGATGCGAGAACCTGCTGTCTCAATCCGGCAACTTCAACACACAGACAGCTTACAGATGAGCAGCTCGAAGCAGCCGGAATCCCTGCAGGACTTATCAGAATAAGCTGCGGACTTGAAGATAAGGAAGACCTTATCGCAGACATCGAGCAGGCACTTCAATAAAAAGCCTTCCCCTCATCCGCCCTTCGGGCACCTTCCCCCCAAGGGGAAGGCAAAAAACAAAAAAGCCTTCCCCCTTTGGGGGAAGGTGTCAGCGAAGCTGACGGATGAGGGGCTACGCATTCGCAATTATATGCCCCAGCACATGCACCGCATACAAGCTCATAGCAGCGCGGCTCTGCTTTAGCGCATCAGTCAACTCAAAATACATGGTCTTATCGTTATAGTCCCATTTGAAAACAGGCGAGAAGATGGCATCCCATTCCTTCAGATACTGCCCGGGTTTTCTGGTATAGCAGTTAGCTGCGGTTGCCTGAACCCTGTGAGTCTTGTCAACAAACTGAGCGACGGACTTATGCAGTGCCTGATCCTCAGCGGGAAGATAATAATAATCCTTGTAATTGTTATAGAAGAATTTTAGCTCGGCTTCAAGGAGCGGAATACGAAGAGTGGCAGTGTCGCCTTCAGCCTTGAAGTAGCAGCCTTTATAGGATGCACCTACAGAAGAAGGAAGAGTATCGGGAAGAGATATTTTCATAAGTATCTCTTCCTTTTTTGTTCCGTCAATGTCCTTATAATAGTTTGCCTGGACTTTCATTGCGCGAATAGGCAGGTCTATCACAGCATCGGGGTTTTCGTTTTCAGAACCTTCATCAACCAGGAATCCTGTGCGAACCTCTGGGAATACCGAAGCATCTGTATTGAACAGAATAACCTTCTGATTTATAAGCTTTTGGAAAAGATCATGATAGTAAAGAGCAGGCAGTAGCGCAAACATACCGCGGACATCATCAGCGTTATGAAGCAGCAAAAGATCATAGGAGCGCTCACTCTGAGAAATAAGATAATCCTTGTATACACTTATAAGTTCGCCTCCGGTGTAGACATCTGTTCTGTCGATACCCAGGAATAACTCAATTGTTTTTTGCTTGCAGTCAGGGACTCCGAGAATGTTTTTATATGGAGCAACCCTCTTGTAAATATCAATGGATTTTGCGGTTTCGAGAGTGTCTTCGATATGGAACCTTTCGCATTTGAACTTGATAAAACGCAGATCAAATCTGTCACCGTTGAAATGTAACAGAACCTTAAAGTCCTTTGCAAATGCGAGGAATGCTTTTAAAAGTTCGTCTTCCTCACCGCGCTTATCGGCGAAGAACTGACGGAGCTGCCAGGTTCCTTCTTCGTAGTAAGCACAACCGATGAGATAAATGACACTGTTTTTCGGAGAAAGACCAGTGGTCTCTATATCTAAAAAAAGGATATCTGCAGGATTATCACAAATCCTGCTAAGCGGGTATCCATCTGCAGTATTTTCTATTTTTTCATTAACTATTTTCATACCAATACTCCGTAAATTTTAGAAAAACTATAAACATTTTCATTGTAGCACACAAATAGTGAAAATAAATGAGTATATTTCTTATTAAAATCTGACTAATTCCAAATAATTGTAGTATAATAATTTCAGTATTTTTATTCGTTCAGAATAACATTATTTGGGGTGGGGGTGTTTTCTTTATATTTTTCCATTTTTAAGTAATATTTTTCTGGGCAAAAATTAGCCTTATATGGCAATAAAAGAAAGGGTAGGAAATGGCTAAATTAACTTTTGTGGGGGGAGTTCATCCTTACGAAGGCAAAGAGCTTTCTAAGGATAAGCCCATCAAGGAAGTCCTGCCAAAGGGTGATCTTGTCTATCCGATATCTCAGCATATCGGGGCACCTGCTAAGCCTATCGTTGAGAAGGGCGATCATGTACTGGTGGGACAGAAGATTGCTGAAGCAGGAGGCTTCGTCTCAGCACCAATCTATGCAACTGTATCAGGAACAGTCAAGGGAATTGAGAAGAGAAGACTGGCTACCGGCGGTATGTGCGACAGCATTATCGTTGAAAATGACGGTCTCTACGAGGAAGGCGAGATGCTTCCTACCAAACCCTTGGAGGAACTCACCACGCAGGAAAAGATTGACCTCATAAGAGAGGCCGGTGTTGTCGGAATGGGTGGTGCCGGATTCCCTACTGCTGTCAAATTATCTCCAAAAGAACCTGAAAAAATCGAGTATGTAATTGCAAACTGCTCTGAATGTGAGCCGTACCTTACCAGTGACTATCGTCGTATGGTTGAGGAACCCGAGCTCCTTCTCAGCGGTCTTAGAATTGCGGTTTCGCTTTTCCCGAATGCGCGAGGTATTCTTGCAATCGAGGATAACAAGCCGGATTGTATAGCAAAATTCCGTGAGCTTACCAAGGATGACGATAAGATCATGGTAAAAGCCCTTCAGACAAAATATCCTGAAGGTGCAGAGCGTATGCTCATATATGCGTGCACAAAGAGAGAGATCAATTCTTCAATGCTTCCCGCTGATGCAGGATGCATCGTAGATAATGTTGATACTCTGTGTGCGGTAAGCAGAGCTGTTACCGAGGGAAGACCTTTGATGGAGAGAATAGTTACCATCACGGGAGATGCAGTAGCTGATCCCCGTAACTATAAGGTCAGAATCGGAACAAACTACAGAGAACTTCTGGATGACGCAGGCGGATTTGTAAGAACTCCGGCTAAGATCATTTCAGGCGGGCCCATGATGGGATTTGCACTGTTTGACCTTGATGTTCCAACAACCAAGACTGCTTCAGCGCTTACCTGTCTTACTGAGGATGCTGTTTCCGCAATTGAGCCCAGTGCCTGCATTAACTGTGCTAAATGTGTGGATGTATGTCCCGAGAGACTCATCCCGAAGAATCTTGCGGATGATGTTGAGAATGGTCAGGAAGAAAAATTCCTTGCCGAGTATGGTATGGAATGCTGCGAATGCGGATGCTGCAGTTATATCTGCCCCGCAAGAAGACAGCTTACTCAGCTGATAAAGGGTATGCGTAAGATTCAACTTGGAAAGAGGAAGAAGTAACAGAAAGGAAAAAACAATGAGCGATATGATGAAAGTTTCGTCAAATCCGCATGTTCGGTCCGGTGTGACAACTTCAAACATAATGATGTGGGTTGTCATCGCACTTCTTCCGGCTGCCGGTTTTGGCATTTATAATTTCGGTATCGACGCCCTGATAATACTTTTGATTTCGGTATTCTCCACTGTCGCTACCGAGTTCTGCTATGAAAAGATAATGAATAAGAAAATCACTATAGGTGATTTTTCTGCAGTTGTTACAGGTCTGCTCCTTGGAATGAACCTGCCTTGCACAGCTCCCTGGTGGCTTCCCATCGTCGGTGGCGTGTTTGCGATTCTTGTTGTAAAGATGCTCTTTGGAGGTCTTGGACAGAACTTCATGAATCCTGCCCTTGCTGCAAGATGCTTTTTGCTTATATCATTCCCGGCACTTATGACCAATTTTGCAACGGATACTTATACATCACCCACACCTCTTGCTGCTCTTAAGGCAGGAGAAGAGGTTACCGTTATCGATATGATCATTGGTAAAATCCCCGGTACAATCGGTGAGACATCAATGATTGCGATAGTGATAGGTGCATGTATTCTTATCATGCTTGGAATCATTGATTTAAAGATTCCCGGAACATACATTGCTTCCTTTGTACTGTTCGTTATCATTTTCGGAGGACATGGATTAAACGGCACATATATTTCCGCACAGCTTGCAGGTGGCGGACTTATGCTTGGCGCGTTTTTCATGGCTACCGACTATGTAACGAGTCCCATAACTACAAGAGGAAAATATATTTATGGCGTGTTCCTCGGAGTACTTACCGGAATTTTCCGTGTATTCGGAGCTTCCGCAGAGGGTGTTTCCTATGCAATCATCATCGGTAATCTGATCGTTCCGCTCATCGAGAAGTACACAATTCCGAGAGCCTTCGGTATCAGACCCGTAGAAAAGAAGGAGGAGAAAAAAGCATGACAGATGTAAAAACTATGCTGAAAAATGCACTCATTCTTTTCATAATCACTCTTGTTGCAGGTGTTTCTCTCGGATTTGTTTATCAGGTTACGAAGGATCCGATAGCATATCAGAATGAGCTTGCACAGATTAAAGCTAATCAGGCAGTTTTCCCTGATGCAGCTAATTTCGAGGATGTTGATCTTGATGAAGCTACAGCTGCTTCGGTGCTCAGTGGCCCCGATTACAGCAAAATAGAGATCAACAGTGTAAAAAAAGCAGTTGACGGTTCCGGCAACGGTCTTGGATATGTCGTTCAGGTTACAAGCGGAGGATACGGAGATAAGATTGTCTTCACGGTTGGTATAACAAATGAATCCGTGGTTAACGGCATTTCACTTATTTCCATAAATGAGACTCCGGGTCTTGGAATGAATGCTGAGAAGGTACTTGTACCTCAGTTCCCGGGAAAACCGGCAACTCAGTTTTCTGTTACAAAAAATGCAGCTTCTTCAGATAGTGAGATAGCAGCTATTTCAGGTGCAACAATCACATCTAAAGCGGTTACTTACGGCGTAAATGCAGCTGTTGCATATTTCCAGGCTGCTCTTAACGGTTAAGGAGGTTCGTATGAGTGAAGAGAAAAAAGGAGCCTTGGGCTTTACACAGGACACTCCTATCGAGCGCTTCCTGAATGGACTTATAGTTGAGAATCCCACACTGGTTCTCATGATCGGAATGTGTCCCACGCTTGCAGTTACGACTTCCGCTATAAACGGTGTAACCATGGGACTTGCAACAACATTCGTTTTGGCACTTAGTAATGCGGTTATATCACTCCTTAGAAAAGTGATTCCGGATACCGTTCGTATCCCTGCATTCATCGTTGTAATTGCTTCGTTCGTTACACTGGTTCAGCTTGTTATGCAGGCTTATGTTCCGGTTATGTATCAGGCACTGGGCGTATATATTCCGCTTATCGTTGTTAACTGTATTATTTTTGGTAGAGCAGAGGCTTATGCTTCCAAGCACAACGTTGTTCCTTCATTTTTTGATGGAATAGGAATGGGACTTGGCTTTACCTGCGCTATCACAGTTATCGGACTTTTCCGTGAGCTTATCGGTGGCGGCACAATGTTTGATGTACAGGTATTTGGTGAGGGCAGTGTTGTTCCCGGACCTGTAGGATATTTCTTTAGTCAGTATCAACCGATTCGTATTTTCATTCAGCAGGCAGGTGCATTCATTGTTCTTGCAGTTCTGATCGCAATAATGAATCAGGTTAAGTTCAATCTGGAGAAGAAGGGTAAGGATACTTCCAAGTTTGGTGTCGGCGGTTGCTGCAGTGATGTGGAGATCAAGGATCCCAAGAAGGTTAAGGAAGAACTTCTTTCAAAAGAGAAGGCATCAGCTGAAGCTAAAGCGGATGTTGTAAAGCCTATTGAAGCTAAGGCAGAAACGATAAAGCCTTCCGATATCAAGGTTCCCGAGAAAGAGCCTGTAGTAGTTGGTAATGTATCGGAGCCACAGATAAAAGAAGTAATTGTTCCGGGAGAGGAGGATAAGAAATGACAGATACGATTATAGGACTTTTGTCCATTATGATTACAGCCTCTCTTGTTAACAACGTAGTACTTAGCCAGTTCCTCGGACTTTGTCCTTTTCTTGGAGTTTCAAGAAAAACAGAGACGGCTTTCGGTATGGGTATGGCATGCGTTTTCGTTATTTCGCTTGCATCCCTTGTTACCAATGCTATTTACAAATTTATACTTTCACCACTCGATTTATCATTCCTGCAGACCATCGTTTTCATCATGGTTATAGCGATGCTGGTTCAGTTTGTTGAGATGTTCCTCAAAAAGTTTGTGGTATCTCTTTATCAGTCACTGGGTGTATATCTTCCCCTTATTACTACAAACTGTGCGGTTCTCGGTGTTGCGCTCAACAATGTAACAGACGGCTACAGCCTTCTTGAGAGTACAATCTGCGGCTTTGCTACAGCAGTTGGTTTTACGATTGCCATCGTAATTCTTGCAGGCATTCGTGAGAAGATTCAGTTTAATGACATTCCGAAGCCTTTCAGAGGAATGCCCACCGTACTTCTTGCATCTGCACTTATGGCGATAGCGTTTACAGGATTCTCAGCATTGAGGTGAGATAGCGATTCTGAATAAATCCTCTGCCTTCCCCTTGGGGGGAGGTGTCAGACGAAGTCTGACGGATGAGGGGAAAAAGGAGAAAATTATGATTAGTGGTGTACTCATTGCTACTGCAGTGGTTGCCGGTGTTGGTATTCTTATCGGAATAATCCTTGGCGTTGCCGACATGAAGCTGCATGTAGATGTAGATGAGAAAGAACAGGCTATTTTGGAAGCACTTCCCGGAAATAACTGTGGTGGATGCGGATTCCCCGGATGTTCGGGATGCGCTGCAGCTATCGCCAAGGGTGAAGCTCCGGTTTCACAGTGTCCGGTTGGAGGACCTCCGGTAGCTGCTGTTATATCAGGAATTATGGGAGTTGATGCGGGCGAAGCAAAGCGTATGGTGGCTTATGTCCACTGTGGCGGCGATTGCGAACAGGCAACTCAGAGATATGAATATTACGGAGCAGAAGACTGCCGAGTTATCAATCAGGTTCCCGGTGCCGGTCCCAAGACTTGTACCTTCGGATGTTTAGGCGGCGGAAGCTGTGTGAATGTGTGTCAGTTTGATGCTATTCATGTGGTAAACGGAATAGCAGTAGTAGATAAGGAAGCTTGTAAGGCCTGCGGCCAGTGTATCAACATCTGTCCCAGACACCTTATTGACCTTGTTCCCTACGATGCAACAGAGTCGGTTCGTTGTAAGTCAAATGATCCAGGCCAGGCAGTTAACAAATACTGTAAGGTCGGCTGTATCGCTTGCCACATCTGTGAGAAGAACTGTCCCGCAGGTGCAATTACCGTAGAGAACAACGTTGCCTCCATCGATCAGGATAAGTGTACACATTGTGGCCTCTGCGCGCAGAAGTGCCCGAAGAAGGCAATAGAGGTTATTTCCTGAATAAATTCTTAGAAGAATATCTTGCTGTACTGGTACTTTTTAGATTATTTTTTTATTACATATGGGCATGCCATTAAAGGCATGTCCAGTTTTTATGGCTATTTTTCTATCTATTCATTTTGGTACAAGAAATTGGATATAAGATAGTTCAAGATAATACAGTCTATACCAAGATAACTGATGTTTCCGAAATATATAGGTGCGCGTAAATGGGACCATTACCAATATATCGAGTGATTCACTGATATATTGGTATGATGAAATTGATGTATTACCAAGAAAAAGCTAGATATACCAATATATTGGTATAAACATAATTGTTAATTACCAATATATTTCGCAAATCTCAAATATTTTGGCTTGGTAACGAAATATTATTACCAAGATATCTTAAGAATTCGCATAATCTTGGTTTGATACTGATTTTTAATAACCTAGATTTTCTGAAAAAACTATATATCTTGGTACGATGACCCATTTTCACGACCAAGAAACAATAAATATAAAAATATATGGGTACAAGTGCAATTTACCATTACCAAGATAATATGAAGCCATGAATCAGGAAAAGTGAGCCTTTATGAAGTTTTCAACTATCATAGAATTTAATGGCGACTTAGAATTCTCGTATGTTACCAATAGGTTCTTTCCTAATTGTATTCCTGATTTCTCGTAATCTCTGAACTTCAATATGTTGTCTTCAACATATTGAGGTTTATCCAACATGCCCAAATGCTCCCAATACACAACATTTCCGGCATGAGGATGCAGTATTGTAAAATCGGGATGCCGGATCTCGCCATTAAATAACGAAACGGGACACTCATATTTATAGGGAATTCCATGCCTGAATAAAGCATTTGCTATAAGTTCCTCGGATTTAGATCTAACATGTTCACCTCTTCTTGTCAGATGTAATGTTATATTTTCATGATTTTTCTTTGCAGTAAAAGGCAAGGCTTGCCAGGTTTCATAATAGTCCTTTACAGTCATTTCAGCATAATCCAATGTATCTCTTAATTCACCAGGAAAAGAAGAGACAATTGTGGCTGTTTTGCCGGGATTGCTATTGATGAATTTCTGAATGCCTTTAAGTTCTGCTTCTGCGGCGCTTACATATTTCTTGTCGTATTTTTTCTGAGCCAACGCCCTAATTAATGGCATCTCTGACTTAGAAATATAGGTTCCTTTTATGTTATTCTTACCACCAAGATAATATTGGCTACAGTGCTTTTTCTTTACTATTCGAAGACTACCGGCGGGAGCACTTTTCAGACGTTTTTTACGAGTTGCAATTTCCTTTTTCAAAAATTCAGCTCTTTTTTTAAGAAATGGTATGAATTCATACTCCGGTACTATATTTTTACTTTTGTTCATTTTTTATATTGCAAAAAATAAAATAATTTTGCTTGATTTATTCCTTTCTCCCATGGCCTATGGGTGTATTTAGTTTCACATATCAACATGTCATAGTTGTGAAAATAATATGCTGAACGCATATCAATTATCGGATTGATAACGAATCATATATAACCATAAATTTGCATTCATGTCAAGTGAGATGATTTGTGCGAATTTAACAGTAGATTTTTACATGCATACTTTGAAAGCGACAAATAAAAATAAGCACAAGCTTATACTCTATAGTAAAAGCTGTGCTTATTCTCATTTTAAATCATGCTTTAAATAATTATCATTTTTTTCCATTAAACGGCTTATTGGCAGCAATATAGCCATTACCGGATACACATTTTTGTATATCTTCAAATTTCTTATTATCCTTTACATAAACCTCATAGTTTCGTTCTCCTGTAAGAACAAGTTTTAACTTATTATCACCGGCTCTTGCAATGGACAGATTCCAGTCTTCACCGTCGTGAGTTATTTTAAGATTGATTTCTTCACTCGTCCCGGGCTTATCAAAAGTAAAATAGCCTCTAGTTGATTGGAGAATAGCGCTTAGTGCTGTAAGGTTGTCGCGACTTATCCTGTACTGTCCGTCAACGCCTTCACCAACGCATATATCTGCCTCATTGAAAAGGACAAACATATCTACTTTGAATTTGCGGAGCTTGTTTGACATTATAAGAATAACTGCGATCAATGCAATAGCTCCCACAAAAGCAACGGTAAAACCTATTGCAAACCCCATACCTGTAGTTTTTTCTTTTTTCATACCTTATGTCTCCTCCTAATGATGCAATAATCCCCTCTAAAAAATATATGCTTATTCTATCATAATAGCATCGTAATTCCATATAAAATTGGCTGATGTATCATATATATTAAAAGTGAATGTTTTCCAATCCAGGAAAAAGGCTGTATTTTTATTTGGAAATAGCTCTTGCTAAACCTCTTTTCAAGGATCCCATAGAGGAAATATCCTGTAAGGAAAAGGAAAAACCAGGGCATAATTGAAAAATAATCGGATGAAATAAACCCTTCTTGCATAAATCCGAGATAAGTCAGATGCAAATTGGACATTCCGTCGTTAAGTCCTCTTCCGTATAATGCATCAGGAAGAGCCAGTTTAAATACACCAAAATTCAACAATCGGACGTTGATTTTCTTTGTGATTGCAAATAATATGGCAGAAATAAAAAATCCCCATAGTGGATCAAACAGATGCTTGTTTTCTTTTGTGTGATTGGCATTATCGATGATTCCAAGCTTTTTTAGCAAAAAAATAACCAGTCCAAGAATAAGCATAGATGAGCCAAGGAGAGTTAACACCCCAATATAAACCGGATCCTCCGGTAAAACTATAAGCGTAACCGCTGTTACGATGAATCCACACAAGGATACAATAAGACCGTTTCTGATCGGCTGTCTTGCAAAGTGCAGACAAAAGCCTGATATCAATATAAAGCTCCAGCATATGCTCTGTTGCCACATATATGTTCCGATGGTTCCGTACCATGGCATGCTGAATCCTTTTATAAACTTAAGGTCCCAGCAAAAATGATACAGAATCATACTGATTACTGTTATGCCTCTTATCGTATCTATTGATTCAAGTCGATTTTTAGTCTGCATTTTTTTTATTTCCCCCATCGTTTTTCTATTCATCTATGATAACACAGCTTTGGATAACTATGATTAGTTGAATATCAATATTTTGATTATTATTTATCAGATAAGAGGAGTAGTGTATCTTGGGGACAATTGTCTGAAGTATATCATTGGACTCAGGTACATTATTGATCTCAAGTCTTCTGGGATAAGGACCGCTTTATGAGCCTGAATATTTTATAAATTAGCATTATCTTGGTAATGCTTAATTGCACCTGTACCCATAAAAATTTAATATTAAAATATCTTGGTATTGAAAATGGGTTACAGTACCAAGATATACATGGAATTCGTGAAATTTGGGTGATGAAAAATCGATATCGTACCAAGAAATATGGAATTATATAAAAATCTTGGTATAAAAAAGTTATTACCGAACCAAGATATTTGAAATATATGAAAAATATTGGCTATTATCAATCCTGTTTATACCCAGAAAATGGGTAAATATGATATTTCTTGGTAATACAACGATTTCATCATACCAATAAAATTGTGAATTACTCGATATATTGGCATTGGCCATGCTCATGTATACCAAGATATCCTTATTTAATAAATAATCTTGGTAGGCAGTAATAAAATTGACGTTAGGGAAAATCTCATAAAAAATAAGAAGTTTTGTAATTTAATTTCTTTATTATAGTGGGTAGATAAAAAATATAGGATGTATTATATTTAGGGCATGCGTTTCGAAAATATATTTAATATAGGAGATTTTTATGAGAAAAACCAAAATTGTATGTACTATCGGTCCGGCAAGTGAATCAGAGGAGATGATTGCAGCTCTCTGCAAGGCAGGCATGAATGTTGCGCGTCTCAATTTTTCACACGGAGATCATAAAGAGCAGCTCACTAGAATAAAGAGAATCAAGAAAGTAAGACAGGAGCTTGGACTTCCCATCGCTATTCTTCTTGATACAAAGGGACCGGAGTACAGAATCGGAACCTTTAAGGATGGCAAGGTTAATCTTGAAGAAGGTAAAAAGTTCACCTTTACAACCGAGGATATAAAGGGAGACGACACCATCGTTTCAGTTAGCTATAAAAACCTTGCGAAGGAGCTTTACAAGGGCGACAGAATCCTTTTAAATAATGCACTTTTGGAGTTTAAGGTTCTTAGTACAGACGGCACAAGGATTGAGACAGAGGTTGTAACAGGCGGTGAGCTCTCGGATAAGAAGAGCATGAGCTTCCCCGGAAAACACATCAAGCAGGTTTACCTCTCAGAGCAGGATAAATCAGATATCCTTTTTGGTGTTGAGAACGATGTGGACTTCATTGCATGTTCCTTCGTTTCTGTAAAGCAGGATCTTGTGGATGTTCATAATTTCCTCAAGGCTAACGGCGGCGATGACAAGGTTCAGCTTATTGCGAAAATTGAAAACCAGTCAGGTTATGACAACATTGAAGATATCTGCAAGGAGTGTGACGGCATCATGGTTGCGCGAGGCGACATGGGTGTTGAGGTTCCGTTTGAACAGCTTCCTGCAATCCAGAAGGATCTTATCACAAAGTGTCGTATGCTCGGAAAGCGTGTAATTACTGCTACGGAAATGCTTGAGTCTATGATCCACAATCCGCGTCCCACAAGAGCTGAGACTTCTGACGTTGCAAACGCTGTATATGACGGAACAAGTGCAATTATGCTCTCAGGCGAGACAGCTGCAGGTGCTTATCCTGTTCAGGCGGTTGAGACCATGGCTAAGATTGCGGAGACAACCGAGCAGAATATACATTACAACAAGCGCTTCTACAACTATGATTTCATTATAAAAAGTGATGTGGATGCAATTTCTCATGCGACCTGCGGAATGGCTATAGACCTTGACGCAAAGGCAATTGTTGCTTGCACACTTTCAGGACGCACAGCAAGAATGGTTTCAAGATTCCGTTCACCTGTTGATATAATCGGCCTTACTACTAATGAAAAGACCTGGAGATGGCTCTCACTTTCCTGGGCAGTTACACCCAAGATGTGTGATGTATTCCCTTCAACGGATGTGCTTTTCTACAGTGCAAAGAAGGTTGCAATTGAAACCTTTGACCTTAAGGAAGGCGACAAGATAGTTATTACAGGTGGTGTTACAAACGGCGAATCAGGTAACACGAACCTTATCAAGATAGAGGATGTTTAATGAGTAAGAAAGCAAAAAGAGCAGTTCCCTTTATAGCTTTAGGGGTAAGCTTTGTAGTGTTATTAACTGTAGTTGTTGCGGTTTTGCTTCGGGATCCCGTAGAGGTAAGAGAAAACTCAGGTGATGAGGCCGAGCAGGTTGTAGCACAGACAGAGACTGTAGATGCCGCTGAAAATGCAGCTGAGGATCCCGAGAGTTCAACTGATAATCAGACAGTAACAGAGGAATCTGCCGAAGTGCAGGGTGAAGGCGTAAATACAGAAAATTCCGAGGCAGACAAGGCGCAGGAGCAGACAAGCGCAGAAGAAGTTCAGAGCGAAACAGAAGATCAGGCAACAGCTGAAGATCCTCAAAATGTAAATGAGGAACAGACGAATGAAGCAGATGCTCAAAATTCAGATGATGCCAAGGATGCAGCTCAGGAAGAGTCATCTTCCGAAGATGCTCAGGTAGAAGGTGAGGAGCAGGCAAATGCCGAGGAAGTACAGACTGAAACTGTGGCAGCTCCCGCTGAAACACCACATACTGGTGGTCACATCGTATGTATCGATCCCGGACATCAGAATGGTGCAATGACGGATAAGGAGCCCAACGGACCAGGTTCAAGCACAATGAAAATGAAGGTTACCGGAGGAACTGCCGGAAAAACCACAGGCCTTGCAGAGTATCAGCTTGCGCTTACAATCGGACTCATGCTTAAGGATGAGCTCACAAGACGCGGATATACTGTTATTATGACAAGAGAATCCAACGATGTAAGGATAACCAATATTGAGAGAGCACAGATAGCAAATAATGCTGGCGCAGAAGCATTTGTAAGAATACATGCAAACGGTTCCGACGATACTTCTGTAAACGGAGCAATGACTATCTGTCAGACTCCTTCAAATCCTTATAATGCGAATATGTATTCTCAGTCAAGAAAGCTTTCGGATTGTGTACTGGATGCATATATTGCTGCGACAGGATTTAAGAAGCAGTATGTTTGGGAGACGGATACCATGACAGGTATCAACTGGGCGACTGTTCCATCAACCATTATCGAGATGGGCTATATGTCCAATCCTACAGACGATACCAATATGGCATCACCTGAGTATCAGCAGAAGATGATGCTTGGTATTGCAAACGGTATAGATAATTATTTTGCACAATAAATAAAAAGTACTGTCAGACTCGATTTACGAGAAGACAGTACTTTTTTTAAACATTTTTTCTAAGTGCCCCGACAAAACGAAATAGTGCGGAATATATGAGCCCGACGGAATATATAATTACAACCGTGTGAGTTTCTTTTATAAAGATTATACAGCAGGCTGCAAGAATCATATCGTATATTCCGTGTGCTAATTTAAGTTTAAAGGCTCCGCCATGGCTCCTGTTTTCCAGTGCCCGAAGAATTTCCACAAGTCCGGTAAAACTATGTAAAATTGCAAGATACAGAATAACATAGATACGGGGAATGTTGTTCAGCATACAGGTGAGGTATCCGAAATCAGTGAAAATAACGCCCTTATAGAGCATATACTTTCCACCCAGCATATGACGTGCCATGGTGAAAAAATATATGAGGGTATTGATTCCATATATCAAAAGACCGGTGCCAAGTATAAGGACAATATACGAGTATCCATGCTCGGGATCTGACATGAGGTATATCGCTGCAGCAATCATAAGTATGGAAAATATGAAACTTTTGATTTTTTGAACTCTGGTCATATATTAGTGCCTCTTTATTTTCTTGGAGGAAAAACCTGCCAGGAAATTTCCTGATTTTTGAATCTCACTTTTTACCATCATTTTTTGATCTAAAGCAGCGTTCAGAAATTTTCCGAGAAATGTATGTTTCTTTTGCTCAATAAGAGCGCCACGGTATTCATCCAGATATTTATTTATATCAAACTCTTCAATCTCCATGCCGGAGAGTTCCTCACCGAAAGCTTTCCAGTCCGCGTTGGCGTTAAGCTGGCGCTTTTCGAGAATACCGCGAATCCTTTCTTTGTAATCGGCGATGGCTTCCGTATCATATTTTTCAAGCTCGAAAACATCGTTACTTCCGCGGAGATACTTCATTGCATATATCATCTGGCAAAAAGCATTTATATAATCGGAAGGATTGTCTTTAAGTATTTCCGAATAATTTCCCCACATTGGCGTATATTTGTAACGCGCAAAGCTGTAATCCGGAAAATGACCGGCCCTTCCGTGTCCTAGATTCATTATGGAGTTTTCGTTTCCCTGATACAGAGAATTGGTGTAAAGTCCCTTTTCTATATCATCGGGAAGAGTTGCATTGTGCCTGAAACTGATCTGACGCTCAGTAAAACCGTTTCCATCAGGAATAAGCTCATAAAAATCATAGTTTGTATTGTTTATTACAAGGGAAGGAGTGCCTGCAAAATACCTATGAGCCCAGGTATCGGCAAGGATGTGCATGGCAATGCCCACCGCCTGGAGAGGTTTGTCCTTTGCAAGGTCTATAGTCTTGGAAACCAGTTCTCCGTTGGGGCCGCAGATTAGTCTGTATTTGTTTTTATACCTTTTTGAAGCCCACTTTTTTTCTGCATACAGATCATAGGGCAAAAAGTGAAAAGAGGACCAAATGCCCGTGATTTTTTGTAGCCCAAGTATATCGGTGGGCATATCCATGAGCTCAAGATTAAGCTGTGTTGTGGCATACTTATCAGGCACCATTATCCTTGACAGGAAAGCTGCCGTGCATTCATCTACAAACTGGGCACTGTAACAGATATCCATACATTCTTCATGGGTGTAACCCGCAAGAAATGCAGCACAGTAGGTTGCGTAATAATGAAAATCAAGCTGCATATCACATCCTCCCCAGTTGTTTTTTTGTTTTTGCCGAAAGGAAATATGATACGAACATATCGAGAATAGCGAAGCAAAAAGCAACATCAGTTAAGAATGCAGCAATGGTAGTATCATTCGGGTCTGAGCTGGTTTCGATAAAAAATCTATTAAAACCGGAAAAGGTCAGAATCAGTGCAAAAAAAGCCCAAAAAAGGAAAGCTTTCTTGTCCTTTTTTCCACGACCTACAAGAATGGCACAGCCTCCAACATAAAGGTGCCACAAAAGAATCAGGATAATAACAAGGACTAAGATACCTGTTACTATTCCTTTCATAAAAGGAATTTCAGTATTACCGCCGGTAACAAATTCAAAGAAATCAATGTCTCCGAAAGCAATTTCTTCAATAGCCTTTATTATAGTCCAGATACCGAAAATAATAATGCCTACACCACTTACAACAAGACCATTGTTATATTTTCGAAGGCGTCTTTCCAATTCTGTTTTGTCCATTTTTATACCCCTGGTAAGAAAAGTGTAAAATTTAAAATAGGTATTTATCTACTTAATATAATTTTAACTTAGCAATATTCTTTTTACAACGCTCAGAATAATTGTAACTTTTGAATATGTGATAATGGAAGATGATTAAATGATGAAAAAATAATACTAAACAATTTTCATATTGATAAAGGCAGTCAGGAGTTGGTAAAATAAAGAGCTAAGGAGTGCCTTCTGTTGGCATGAAGAAAAGTTAAAAGGGGACATTTTAAATGAAGAGGAAATTGGGGAATCTGTTATTCGTCATCACAGCTCTGCTGTGTTTTTTTGTATTATCCGGAAATTCTTCCATACTATCAAAAGCAGCTGAAACGAAAACTGCAACAGTGAACGGAACTCTTTTGGAAGGAGAGTCTTTCTGTGCTGCAGTTAAGAATCTTGCTAACGGCACAACCTGGATGAAATATGATACTGCAGATAAGAAGGTTACGAAGATAGTTTTTGTATCAAAAACACCTACCGGTCAAAAGAGCAACAAATCTGTCGGGACAGGTGTTACAGCTTATTATGACGGAAAGGGCGTTGTTTCCGTATACAGTGCTGCTGAGAAAATAATCTTTCCGGAAAATTCCGCATATATGTTTTCTTATTATGCAAACCTTGCACAGATTGATTTTGGAAACGGCAGAATAAATACATCAAATGCAGTCAAAATGTCCGGCATGTTTCGTGGCGATACCAGTTTAAAGACTGTTAACTTCGGGAATTTTAATACAAAGAATGCCTATGATATGAGCTGGATGTTTGGAGGCTGTAAAAATCTTACAGACCTTGATCTTAGCAGCTTTGAGTCTGATAAAGTTTATTCTACGGAAGGCATGTTTACAGGTTGTGACATGCTTAAAAAAGTGATCTTCAGAAAATTCAATGCAAAAGGCATAGGAGTTATGAGCAGTATGTTTGCTTATTGCAAAAGCCTTGAAAGCATTGATTTAAGTTGTTTCGGCCCTTCTGAGGTTGTACAAATCAATAATATGTTTTATGCTTGTGATTCTTTGAAAAGTATTATTATTCCCAATTTTAGTGCGACAAATGTTTGCGAGGCTGACAGCATGTTCGCCAATTGCCCAAAACTTGAATATATAGATATGAGAAGCCTTGATCTGTCTGCAGCACCAGTTACGGATTCAATGCTATACGAGTGTTATAACTTAAAAGCAGTTATTACACCCAAGGCTACCAGAGGCTTTATGGATTTCCCTATTTTAATGGTTATTGATAATAACTCTGACGGAAAACCCGATGTTGCAGGTACTTACCATAAAAACCCGGTTTCAGACACTATTAATAGAATGATTCCTTTTGATGAAAACACAATGACCTATGCACCTGCATTGGACACTCCTAAGGATGAACCTGTTGAAAATGTAAATGAAAATGTGTATGGGGAAAAGGAAGTTACTATAAAAGGCGTAACATATCGCTTCAATACTGATGGAAGTGCGGTAGTTACAAAGATTACGGCAAAGGGGAAGGTGTCAATAAACAAAGTTACTTATGAAAAGATGACACACCCGGTAAGAAAGATTGAAACAGGCGCTTGCAAAGGGAATAAAAAAATCAAATCACTTACTATTGGAAAGAATGTAACTTCAATTGGAAAGGATGCGTTTAAAGGCTGTAAAAAACTTAAGAAGATAACGATAGATGCAAATAAATCCCTGAAGATTGAGAAAAATGCGTTTAAGAAGATTGCAAAGAAAGCAACGGTTTCCGTAAAGGGTATTAAGGGCAAGAAGAAATCTAAACTTGTAAAAGCAATCAGGAAGCAGATAGGGGCGTGAGTATGAAAAGTATAAAGAATGCATTTATAATCGCCGCAGGATTTTTGTTGATACTTTGTATGACTGCATTAAACTGTGAGGCAAGAGATTACTCCACCGAGACCGGTACGATCAACAACATGAGCACTATAAAGAGTAAATTGGCAGGAGAGGTGACTTATAAAGCCTCATCAGGCTATAGTGTGCAGACACACATAAATAAAACTGTAAAGAAGATGATTTTCATAACAAATGCCGATGTTACTCCTTATAAGAACTTACCAAGTACTTCTGTAGGAAATGGTGTATCCGCATATTATGATGCAAATGATGGAACAGTATATATTTGTACAACAGCGGCTAAGATTTTTTTAGATCAGCCGGAGGGTACCTTTGCGGAGTACAGAGTACTTGAGGAAATTGATTTTTCAAAGGCTAATGTCTGCTTTTCAAAAAATGCTGATTCCACAAAGAATATGTTTCACAACTGCCAAAAGCTTAAATATGTTGACCTTAGCAGTTGTGATACATCGAATGTAACCGATATGTCCTCCATGTTCGAGGGCTGCGAATACTTAAAAAGTGTTAAGCTTGGAAATTTCAAAACCTCTAAGGTTACTACTTTCCAAAGAATGTTTTACGGATGTGAGCGATTGGAAAATCTGACGCTTCGAAGCTTTGATACATCAAATGCCAGCGATATGAGACGAATGTTTGGAAAATGCAGAAATCTTAAAGAACTGGATGTTTCAGGTTTCGATACCTCTGCTGTAATGTATATGGGGTATATGTTTGGGCAGTGTAACAGTCTTACAGCCCTGAATCTTAGCTCCTTTGATACCAAAGCTGTATTAAATATGGGATCAATGTTTGAAGGCTGTGAGAATCTTCAGTCATTGGATTTGGCTTCTTTTGATACAAGCAGTACGACATATCTGAATGCTATGTTTTACGGATGTCGCAGCCTTAAGTATCTGAACCTGAGCTCTTTTGAGCTTTCGCAGAATACAATTACAGGTGCGGGATTCCTGAAGGGCTGTAAAGCAATTACTATTCTTGATGCACCGAAGAAGGTTGCAAAAGAGATTGATCTTCCAATCGAATATTATATTGACAATAATAAAGATGGAAATCCTGATACAAAGACAAAATATTCTAAAATGGCGGTTGCAAGTACAAGTAACAGATACATATTCTGGGTAGAAAAGCCCGTTGTAGCGCCTAAAAAGACTCCGACTATAACCAAGGTACACTCATTTGGTATCGACTATGATATACATCCGGATGGAAGAGTAGTCGTAACAAAGATAAGTGTCTTGGAAAATGTAGCTATAGATACTGTTAAAGCAAAGGGTGTGAGATACCCCGTAACAGAGATAGCGGATGGCGCATGCAAAGGAAACAAAAATATTCAGACTATAGAAATAGGTTCTTCAGTAAAGTCTATCGGTAACAGTGCATTCTACGGATGCAAAAACCTTAAGAAGGTAACTATAAATGCGAATAATCATTTGCATGTGGGCTCTAATGCATTTAAAAAGATGAGCAGAAAGACCGTGATACAAGTAAAGGGCATCAAGGGAAAGGCAAAGAAACAGCTTGTAAAGACGATTAAAAAGAATACAAATGCTAAGGTAAGATGACCTTTATGAAGGAAATACGGGGAAATAAGGTATGAAAAAGATATTTAGATATATGATGTTTGTCTTTGCTGTTTTATTTGCACTTGTTCTTACGCCAAAGACAGCTTTAGCGGCAAGTAAAACTACCGGACAGCTCTATAATGGGACAACCTTTAATAAAAAAATCAAGAAGATTACGGTTGGCGAAGAGGATATCAGCTATATTGCCAGTGGTGTTAAGAAAATTATTTTTACAAGAGATAGTAAAACGTATCAGGCATTAAAAAATAGAACAGTAGCTTTACCTAAGGAAACAGTTGGAAGCGGCGCTACTGCTTATTATGATGCAGCGGAAGGTACTGTTTATGTTTACTCAGCAAATCAAATGATTTTTGACACCGACTGCAGCAACATGTTCACCGGTTTTGATAATCTGGAAACTATTACATATGATAAGCTTTCAAGCGTTAATGTAACTAAGGTTTCAAGAATGAAGAATATGTTTGACTTCTGCAAAAAGCTGACCTATTTTGACGCAAAGATGTTCAAGGGAATCAAAGCGACAAATGTATATGGAATGTTTGCAGGATGTCAGTCTTTAAAAAGTATTGATCTTAGCGGGATTGATTTGAGTTCTGTAACAGACTTATCCTACATCTTTGAAGGTTGCAGTAATCTTGAATATATAAGCTGGAAAAAGTTTGATACATCTAAAGTTACAACGATGAAAGGCGTATATCGCGGCTGCAAGTCAATTAAAACCATAGTCTTTCCTGATTGGTTTACGATGCCAAATGTAACAGATATGATGTTCTGTTTTGATGGCTGCTTAAGTCTTGTGTCTGTTGATTTCGGAAAAATGACCGCAGCAAAAGTAACCAATATGCAGCAGATGTTTGATGGCTGTACATCCTTAAAGTCGATCACCCTGTCAAAGCTTAATACAGCTAAGGTGAAAGATATGTCATGGATGTTTGCGGGTTGTACAAGCCTTGAATCTGCTGACCTTCATACTTTTAATACATCAAATGTTACCGATATGGGACACATGTTTAAAGGGTGCACAGGCTTGAAAACAGTCAATTTAAGCGGCCTTGATATAAGAAAAGTTGAATCGGTTGCTGAAATGTTTTGTGGCTGCAGCTTCTTGGAATCACTGGATTTAAAAGATTTGGACTTTTCTACAGTTTGCAGTAAAACCTATTATGCTGATTTGATTTTAGGGTGCGATAATTTAAAAGTACTTACATCACCTAAAAATGTCACCAAGGCTATACCGCTTAAGGCGACCTTTGCTCTTGATGATAATAAAGATGGCAAGCCGGATACTGCTGAAAAATACAAAGTATTTCCTATATCAAAGACAAGCCATAGATATATCAGGATATCTGATGAGAAGCAGACGGGAGATTACAGCGGATCTCAGGAATACCAAAATGATACGGTTGTAGAATCCAAGCCTGTCGATAAGACTGTAAAAGTGGGCAGCAATACCTACATAATTCATCCTGACGGAACTGCTACGGTAACTAAGATCGCAGCTAAAGGAAAAGTAAAAATAGACGAAGTAAAAGCTTTCGGAGCTAAGTATCCTGTAACAAAAATTGCAGATAATGCAGCAAAGGGAAATAAAAAGATTAAGTCCCTTACCATTGGTTCAAAAGTGACATCTATTGGTAAAAACTCATTTAAGGGCTGCAAAAAACTCAAGAAAGTAACAATTAAAGCCAATAAGAATCTTAAGGTTGGAAAAGGTGCTTTCAAAAAGCTTCCCAAGAGGGCTGTGATTCATGTCAAAGGAATCAAAGGCCATGCTAAGAAGAAGCTCGTTAAGGCAATAAAGAAGCAAACAAATGCAACTGTTTCTTGACTTTTCATTACATGATAGTTAAACTAGTTTGCAGAGCGTTGAAGATGTGGGGCGTGCCCCAAGATGTTCTGTTTTCCATAACAGAGAAACTGGTCGGCGGCTGAGAGCCAGTTTGGTAAAGACAGTTCGGAATTTTCGCATCGGAGCTACAATTTCATTAAGAATTAAGCGTCTGTCATTTGATGACAGGAATCAGGGTGGTACCGCGGATTATATTCGTCCCTTACATCGTTTTTGATGTAAGGGATTTTTTATTGGTATTTAGAAAAAGTTCCTTAGATAAAACGATATCAGAACTTCATTTTTAAGGAGGATTCACATGATAAAAGAACAATTGGAAAAAATCAGGGAGAGCGCGCTTAAGCAGATCGGCGAGACAGATGGCCTCGATATGCTTAATGATATTCGTGTTAATTTCCTTGGAAAAAAGGGTGAGCTTACAAGCATCCTTAAGAGCATGAAGGATGTTGCTCCCGAGGACAGACCTAAGGTTGGTCAGATGGTTAACGAGGTTCGCGAGGAGATTGAGAAGAGCCTTGAAGCTACCAAGAAGAAGATGGAAGTAGCTGTTCGCGAAGCTAAGCTTGCCAGCGAAACCATCGATGTAACTCTTCCTGCAAAGAAGAATAACGTAGGACATCGTCATCCCAACACAATTACACTTGAGGATGTTGAGAACGTATTTATTGGAATGGGCTACGAAGTTGCTGAAGGTCCCGAGGTTGAGAAGGATTACTACAACTTTGAAGCACTCAATATTCCTGCAGATCACCCTGCAAAGGATGAGCAGGATACTTTCTATATCAGCGGAGATCTGCTTCTTCGTACACAGACCTCATCTACACAGGTACATGAGATGGAGAAGGGCAAGCTTCCTATTAAGATGATTGCTCCCGGTCGTGTTTTCAGAGCAGACGAAGTTGACGCAACACACAGTCCCAGCTTCCACCAGATTGAGGGACTTGTTATTGATAAGGACATCACATTTGCAGACCTTAAGGGAACACTTGCTGAGTTTGCAAAGGAAATCTTCGGCGAGGATGTTAAGGTTAAGTTCAGACCTCATCACTTCCCGTTCACAGAGCCCTCTGCAGAGATGGACGTAAGCTGCTTCAAGTGCGGCGGTAAGGGCTGCCGTTTCTGTAAGGGTGAAGGCTGGATCGAGATCCTTGGTTGCGGTATGGTTCATCCTCACGTTCTTGAGATGAGCGGAATCGACCCTAATGAGTACACAGGCTTCGCATTCGGACTCGGACTTGAGCGTATCGCAGTTCTTAAATATGAGATAGACGACATGCGTCTTCTGTACGAGAACGACATTCGATTCTTAGAACAGTTTTAACTTAAATAGAAAGTGAGGTTGCGCAATGGACGCAAATTTATCATGGATTAAAGCATACGTACCGGATTTAAACGCAAGTGATCAGGAGATCCTCGATGCACTTACACTTTCCGGAACAAAGGGCGAGGGATTCCATCGCCTTGATAAAAACTTAGAGAAAATCGTAGTTGGTCAGATAGACAAGATCGAGCAGCATCCCGATGCTGACAAGCTTGTAATCTGCCAGGTTAATATCGGATCCGAGGAGATTCAGATTGTTACCGGCGCAAAGAACATGAAAGAAGGGGACAAGGTTCCCGTAGTTCTTGATGGCGGAAGAGTTGCCGGTGGACATGACGGCAGCCCGAATCCCGAGGAAGGAATCAAGATAAAAGCAGGTAAGCTTCGCGGAGTTCCCAGTGCGGGCATGATGTGTTCAATTGAAGAGCTCGGCTCAAGCAAGGACTTTTATCCCGATGCTCCCGAGGACGGACTTTATATACTTCCCGAGGACACTGAGGTTGGAGCAGATGCTGTGGAAGTTCTCGGACTTCACGACACAGTATTCGAGTTCGAAGTAACAAGTAACCGTGTAGACTGCTACAGCATCCTCGGTATTGCAAGAGAGGCAGCTGCTACATTTAAGCTTCCCTTCAAGGCTCCTGTTGTTAAGGTTGAGGAGACATCTGAGAAGGCTTCTGATTACATTTCAGTAGAAATTAAGGATGCAGACCTTTGCTCACGTTACTGCGCAAGAGTTTGTACAGACATCAAGGTTGGTCCTTCACCCGAATGGATGCAGAGAAGACTTGCTGCAAATGGTGTAAGACCTATCAACAACATCGTTGATATCACAAATTATGTAATGCTCGAGTATGGTCAGCCCATGCACGCATTTGATCTTTCAACAATTGCAGGAAACAAGATCGTAGTAAAGCGCGCTAAGGACGGCGAGAAGTTCATAACACTTGACGGACAGGAGAGAAATCTCGACAGCGAAGTTATCATGATCTGCGATGGCGAGAAAGAAGTTGCAATCGGCGGTATCATGGGTGGCGAGAACTCCATGATCACAGAGGACGCTAAGACAGTTCTCTTCGAGGCTGCTACATTTAACGGCCCCAACATCCGTAAGAGTGCTAAGAGAATCGGACTTCGTACAGATGCTTCAGGCTTCTTCGAAAAAGGCCTTGATCCCAATAATGCTGAGGACGCAATCAATCGCGCATGCCAGCTTGTAAATATCCTTGGCTGCGGTAAGGTTACATCCGGAATCGTTGAGGCTAAGTCACCTATCAAGGAGCTTAACAGAATCAAGTTTGAGCCCGACAGAATAAATGCACTTCTCGGAACAGATATCGACAGACAGACAATGCTTGATATCTTCGCAAGAGAAGAGCTCGTATATGATGAAAAAACAAATGAGATCGTTGTTCCCAGCTTCAGACAGGATCTCATCGGTATGTGTGATATTGCAGAGGAAGTTGCCAGATTCTATGGCTACGACAAGATTCCTTCAACTCTTCCTAAGAACGCACCTACAACAGGTAAGCTTACTTTTAAGATGACAGTTGAGAAGACAGCACGCGAAGTCGCTCAGTTCTGCGGATTCTCACAGGCATACGGCTATTCCTTCGAGAGCCCCAAGGTATTTGATAAGCTTCTTTTACCTGAGGATGCTCCTGAGAGAAATGCAATTAAGATTTCCAACCCGCTTGGTGAGGATTTCTCAATCATGAGAACAATCCCGCTTAACGTTATCCTTACAAGCCTTGCTACAAATTACAAGCGCAGAAACAAGGATGTTAAGCTCTATGAGATAGCTAATATCTATATTGCAAAAGAGCTTCCGCTCAAGGAACTTCCCGACGAGAGATCACAGTTTGTTCTCGGATTCTATGGAGATGGCGATTTCTTCACAATGAAGGGTGCTGTTGAAGAGTTCCTTGGACAGATTGGTATGGCAGATGACCTCGAATATGATGCTAAGGCAGGCAAGCCTTTCCTTCATCCCGGACGTCAGGCTCTTATAAACTTCAAGGGTGAGACTATCGGATATCTCGGAGAGGTTCATCCTGAGGTACTCGACAACTACGGAATCGGAACAAGAGCATATATTGCAGTTCTTGACCTTCCTTCAGTTGTTCCGCACGCAAGCTACATGCGCGTATACACAGGTATCGCAAAATTCCCTGCTGTAACCCGTGATATCAGTATGGTTGTTCCTACAGCTGTAACAGCCGGTGACATCGAGAAGATGATCAAACAGCGCGGTGGCAAGAAGCTTGAGAAGCTTGAACTTTTCGATATCTATGAAGGTTCACAGATTGAGAAGGGCTTCAAGTCAATGGCTTATTCACTTGCCTTCAGAGACAAGGAAAAGACTCTTGCAGATGATGAAGTAAACGCAGCTATGAAGAAGATTCTTAATGGCCTTGAAAGCCTTAACATCTCACTTAGAAGCTAATATTATTTTCTAAAAAATGATGGAAGCCTTCCCTCAGATAAATGGGTGGAAGGCTTCTTTATGCCCATAATCTATTTGCATAAATTTTTTTGATACCTGATGCAACATATTTGCCTCCAAATCTGTATATAGTATAGAACCTCAAAAACGCAGATTTATTCGGAGGATTTATTATGAAAAAGAATATTATCGCAGTTGTATTAGGACTTATACTTGCATCCGGTTTGTTCGTAGGTGCCGGAAAATATATTGCTTATTCCCGGAGACTGGTACCTGCTGAGCCTATGGCTCAAGAAAGCGAAACAGAGCTAAAATACAGTGAAAATAGCAATTCCTACGGAGTAACGGATAAAAAAGAATTTGATAAGAAGCTTGTTGAGTTTATAGAAGAGAATGGGTACGAAAACAAGAACTACATGATATCGCCTACATCTTTCAGAGCAGCACTTGCTATGTCAGTTGCAGGAGCTGATGGAAATACCAAAGAAGAACTTCTTCACGCGATGGGCTTTAACAGCATTGAGGAAGTAAATGAGTGGTATTCATCAGTGGTGGATTCTTCTGAAGAATCAGCATTTATTTCATCAAACTCAATCTGGAGAAATACTAAGGCAAACGGCAAATTTTTATCTTCCTACAAAAAGTATGTAGCGAAGCACTATGATGCTAAAGCAGAGGAAGTATCACCTGAGAAAATTACAAGTAAGGTAAATGACTGGGTTAATAAAAAGACTAATGGAATGATAAAGGAAATAAGCAGCGATCTTTCAGAATATGATCTTTTGCTGATAAATGCCTTGTATCTTAAATCTTCATGGGTAAATAAATTCTATGAGGGCAGAACAGAGCTCGGTGATTTTAGGACCTTTGAAGGCAAAACAGCCATTAAGGACTTCATGAAACAGCAGGAAGATTATAAATACTACGAGGATAAAAACGGAAAACTGGTTGTGATTCCTATGAATGGTGGAGTTGATGCAGTTTTCATACTGGGTGATATAGATGATCCCAGGGAGAAAATGAACCTGGCTAAAAAGGAGACAGTATCGGTCAGACTTCCCAGGTTTGAGACAGAATCTGAATTTACATCTTCTGAGCTTATGGGGTATTTGAACAGTCTGGGTGTACAGGATGCATTTAATGATAAAGCGGATTATTCAAAAATGTGTGAAGTCATGGATGTTCAAATAACAGAGATAATTCAGAAGACCAAAATAAAGATAGATGAAGAAGGTGTTGAGGCAGCCGCTGTTACAATGGTTGCAAAATGCGATTCCTGCGCTATGCCGGAAGAGAAAGAAATAAAGGAATTTAATGCAGATGAGCCATTTAAGTATATGATTATGACTCATTCGGATGATCCGGAATTACTATTTTACGGACAGATCGTTGAATAAGACTACAAGAAGGGTTTAGACATGAATGGAAAATTAAAAAGCTTTATATATATGATATTTGTTACGTTGACAGTTAGTGCATTTTTGCTTGGAATAGCAAATATAGTCACTTCAAAAATGATGGAAAGATATGTTGAGGTTCCAGCTTACATAACTGATGTAAGCTTCAAACATTCGCAAATACGTCATTATAATGTGAAATATTACTATACACTTCATTATAGTTATGAAGGGCAGGAGTATGAAGTCGAAAAGGTAAGCAGAATAGCTCCTAATGAGAATCTTGATAGAGCATGGCTTGATCCTGTATATATGAAAAATGTGGAAACTGTTAGTAAAGAGAAGCATGTTATATACGGATTTGTGCTCCTGGCTGTTTCCGCGATATTTGGATTTATAACAGTATTTATAACAATTTTAAGAAAAAAAATATCCAAGATAAAGCAGGAAAAGCAGAACTATCAAAACACCGCCACTTATCAAAATAGCTCAAATTATCAAAACCAACAAAACTATCAAAATTATCAAAATAGTCAAGGCTATAGCATGTACTCAAGAAAATACATGAATGCGCAAATAAGATCCATCTATGGTAAGTTACCGATAGGACCAATTATTTCAGGTATTTATGCGGCGGTATTCGCGTTTATGGGAACAATTACATCCATTCTTGGTGCTGTATTTACCAAAAATCCGAGTGGGGCACGAATACAAATAAACGGAAGACTTTTGCAGGGACAGGAATCAATTGATGCAGCTATGAAATGGGGAAAGGTACTTCTTAGAGTTGGAAGTGTTGCATTTGTAGTGGCATTTATCATGGTGGTACTAACAGTTGTATTATTCACGCGTTATAATAATCAAATAAGATATCAGAATGACGCAA
The DNA here is from genome assembly GCF_000420905.1 of Butyrivibrio sp. AD3002. Taxonomy (NCBI): domain Bacteria; kingdom Bacillati; phylum Bacillota; class Clostridia; order Lachnospirales; family Lachnospiraceae; genus Butyrivibrio; species Butyrivibrio sp. AD3002. The sequence goes on from NZ_ATVV01000001.1 coordinate 42,418, forward strand.
TTTAAAGGGAAATGCAAAGTAAGCGAATGATTATTGATCATTACGCTTACTTTGTTTTTTTGGAATAATACTTTTTGACATATTTATAGATGGAATCTTTATGATTATCTGAGAGATTATCGTATGTTTCAATAATAAATGAAAGTTTTGGATCCTCAGAATTAATCATATATTCAGGAGTGGAAGAGGGTTCGGTATTTGTAGAAGCACTATTGTTTGAAGTGTCTATGAAGGCTTCCATGAATTGTGTTAGTGCAGCGGCTTGAGATATGCCGGATTTTGAGCAAGCTTCTTTAAAGTTGTCGGTAAGGTCTTTTTTTAATTTATAACCTTTTGTAATATAGCCGACCTTCTCCTGATAGCGCTGAGACCATATTGTTTGATTTTTTGGATTACCTACAGGCATATTGTAATAACCTCCTATAATTGTTATAATAAAACTAATCTGAGTGGAGCGATGCGAGAAGTTTTGGGCTCGCCCCACTCGTCGCCTTAATTAAGAATTACTTTTTTTCAGGTTCTGTGATTAGTTTTTGAAGATACGCCAAAATTTTTTCTTTTGGCGTATCTTCTTCAATTAATGTACTTTATATGTGATCTTTAGGCTTTTTGTGAAAGGGATATTAATGCCTGTATACAGACTTGATGATAAAAAAATCATGTTCCCCGATCCCCGGCTTGCAGAAGATGATGGCCTTCTTGCAATTGGCGGGGATCTTTCCATGGACAGGCTTATTCTTGCCTACAGCAATGGAATCTTTCCGTGGTATACGGAGGGTGAACCGGTATTGTGGTGGGCTCCCAAGGAACGCTTTATTATCAGGCCTGCTAACATTCATGTGTCTCATTCAATGAGAAAGTTTTTCAGAAAGCATGAGATATCAATACGCATAAACCGTGATTTTGCAGATACGATGCATAGATGCAGGATTAAGAGGGAGTTTACGGAAGAAGGAACCTGGATAACCGATGACATGGAAGCGGCTTACAAAAGGCTCTGCGATAACGGCTTTGCTCTAAGTGTGGAATCCTTTGTGGATGGGGAGTTGGCAGGAGGTCTTTATGGTGTCAGCCTTGGCAGATGCTTTTTCGGAGAGAGCATGTTTTCTGAGATGGAAAACGGATCAAAAATCGCGCTTATTCTATTCTCAAAAGTGCTCGAAGAAAATGATTATGTAATGATCGACTGCCAGTTTGAGACAGAGCATCTAAAAAGCATGGGCGGTAAAATGATCAGCTTTGAGGAGTATAGGGCGCTCCTTGTGGAGGGCTTTGACCGAAAAGAGAAACAATAGGATTTTTTGATAATTTATTGTTTTTTTATCAACTATTATTCATATGTGATGTTATAATTTTAGCAGAAGATGGCGGCATTTTAGGGGAGAATATCTGTATGGAAGAATTATACCTTAGCGCTGAAAACCTGCTTCGTTACATAGTTGAATTTTCAACCTTATTATTGGAATTCTTTGGCATATGCATTCTTGTGTATACCGGCTTAAAGAGCTTTTACCTTTGGATAAAAAAGGATGGCTCAATTAGACTGGAGCTAGCACAGGGAATTGCACTTGCGCTTGAATTCAAGCTTGGCGGCGAGGTTCTTAGAACTGTTGTTGTCAGAGAATGGGCTGAGCTCGGCATTCTCGGTGCTATCATTGCGCTCAGGGCAACGCTGACCTTCCTTATCCATTGGGAAATTAAAAACGAGGAGAAGGCTTTGCAGCCTACTCTCAAGGAAAGTCTTGAAAGTAAGGAAGAGCATAAAGTCTGACTTCATCTTATGAACACTTTTAATCTAATGACATATCCCGTGACATACGGGTTAATCGCAATTAATATAATCATTTTTATTCTAATAAATCGCAAGGTATTAAGCGTAGGGCAGCTTGGCTCGTCCTATATCAAGACGCTCCAGGAGAAAGAGTTCTACAGGATTGCCACAAGCGCCTTCACTCAGAAGGAATTCCTGCACCTTGCCTGCAATATGTATTCTCTTTATAACATCGGACGTGTGCTGGAAGATGCACTGAAGTCCGATGTCTTTGCTATATGCTATTTCACTATCATGATCGTGGGCGGAGCGATTTCTGCAAGACTTCACAAAAAGGGTTCGCCCTTTACTCTCAGCATCGGAGCCTCCGGCGTCATCTGTGGCCTCATTGGGATTTACATGGTAATTGCATTCTCTGTCTGGGGATTCTCAGGAATAACTTCCATGATTCCAACAATTGTTATTCTAGCTCTTATGACCACTTCCAAGAAGATAGATTCCATCGGCCATTTCACAGGCCTTCTTTGCGGTATTCTTGGAGGAATTGTGTTAGTGAATATCTATCATTTCGGATGAATTTTCTCTTGTTTTTCTGATTACCTTTAAGTGCCTGCTTTGTTGTAAAAAGGTAAATGTGGGCTTTGGATTTTTTATGGAAACAACAAGTTCTAACACTAATTCTTGATTTGTTGTTCGGCCTTTCGCAAGGCACAATAAAAGTGAGTATTTCCTTCTGATTTGTTGTTAGGCATTTCTCCAAGAACAATAAAAATGTAATTTCATTCTGATTTGTTGTTCGACTTTTTTCTAGAAACAACAAATGTGACTATATCATCCTGGTTTGTTGTTTGACCTTTTTCTAAGCACAATAAATTTTGATAATGCTACTTGAATTGTTGTTTGAGCCTTTCCTCAGGTACAATAAAAAACTATGTATAACCTTTTACTTAAAAAACGATTAACACGCTCATTTGATGGTGAGCATGTTTTATAATATTCTTAAAGGTTGCTATTTATTTGACATAGCATTTATTTACAGGAAGGAGTTCAGCTTATGAGGGAAAAGAGTAAAAAGACTGTATCATTATTACTGACGACAGTTTTGTCAATGTCCATGGCATTAGGACTATTATGTGTTGAAAATAATATTGCTAAAGCAGCTACTTCAACTACATTTAATACAACACAGTACGAAAGTTTTTACGATTTTAAAAAAGTTAAAGATTATCCAAATGGTGCCACTTTGGTATTTGAGGAAGATGTAGCTGTTAACACTTCTCTGCATGGAGAGGATATTTTAATTGAATCTCCTTTGGCATTTATGATTGGAACAGAAGGTACTATGGTTGAAGAAGGTTATGATGTAGAGATATGGTATCATGGACAAACTAATGGTGGTATACCGGTTATTACAAAGCTTCCTGATCAGACTATATGTAGTGCATCATTAAAGATGAAAGTTCCTGAAGGTTATAACGCCCAAAGTGCAAAATATTATGATGAAAATAATGACACTTGGAAGGCGGTATCATCATATACTGAGGACAGTTTCACATATCCAATCGAAGGCAAAATAGTCTATTTTGAAGAACACGGTTTTGTTTACCAACCAAGAAACAGTTGGGCTGTTGAACTGAAAAAAGCAAAGACCGATATTTCAACACTTAAAGCACAGGCTACAATTCCTCAGGTTACATACAAATATACCGGTAGTCCTATTGAACCAGAGGTTACTATTCCGGGACTTACAAAAGATAAGGACTATAAAGTCGAATATGCAAAGAATACTGATGTAGGAACTGCAACCATAACAATAAAAGGCATTTACAACTGCTATGGCTCATTTACCATAGAGTTTACAATTGAGGATACAAATAAGGAAGCGGATAAGGATACATATAAGGATACGAAATATACTGATGAAAAAGGCGGTGCTGAATACATTCTTAATACTGATGCTGATGGAAATATAACAGCTACTTATACAGGAACATCAAAGAAAAAAGCGAAAAAGATAACTGTTCCATCAAGTATTACACTTCCGGATGGAAAGGAAGCTAAAATTACAGAAATAGGGCCGAATGCTTTTAAAGGATCAAAAGCTACCCAGATTACAATACCCAGCACAGTGACTAAAATCAGTGCTAAGGCTTTCGCAGGCTCTGAAGCAAAGAAAATTATAATTAAGACGGATAAGAAGGGTAACATTTCAATTGGCAAAGGTGCTTTCAAAAAAATGAAAGCAAAAAATGTTCAGATCATTATTAAGGGCTGTAAGGGTAAGGCTAAAGAAAAGCTTGTGAAGAAGATTCAGAAACAGGCACCAAAGGGAACTAAAGTTAAATAATCTAGAACAAGAACAAGCAGGCTCATTGAACCTGCTTGTTTCTTTCTGTGACAAAACAATAACAGAAATTTTGACTATTCTTAATTGACGGTAATTTAATAATAATATTTTTATAAAAATGGTTGGCACGTTTCGTGACATGAGTAAAGTCATTGACAAAACTGTATAGATTATTGAAAGGTATTACTTCAAATGTGAGAATGAGTATTAGGATTACCTATTTTATTACTATTTTTAGAAAAATAAATACTATATTGTAGAACAATAACTGGATTTTTGAAAGAGAGGTATATCTTATGGGGATTTTTAGAAGACTAGGTTGTTTAATATTTTGTGTGGCGTTATGTGTATGCTTAATGCCTAATGTTGTTGTTCACGCTTCAAAAACTTTTGAAGTTGCTATTGAGGATGAAGATGGAGCAGATCTGCCCACAAAGTGTACGGTTGTGTTTGAAAATGTGGATTACACATCGTGCAATAATTATAACAAACCACAACGTATACACTTCACACAAGAGCAGGCTGGATGGTGGGATGAAATAAAAGATACTATCGAAAATGGTTATGACGCATATGCATATAACATTTATGTAGGATATTTTGAGACCAATACCGCGTATGTGGATGGAGAAGTTTATTCTGCTACTATTACTGTGCCACTTCCAGAAGGGTATACTGGAGCAACTGCAAAGAGGCTTTTACTCTATGATTATGTTAGTACGGATAAAACAGTACTGCCAGTAACGTCATATACCGATAAGACTATTACATATCCAGTTAAAATGAAATGTGAGGCATATGATCATGATACTGATGGGGTGAATGAATATAGATTTTCGTGCGAATCATTTGTTGAATTAAGTAAACCTAAGGACATATCTACAGTAAAGGATAAGGCAAAACTATCATCGGATAAGATGGAATTCACAGGCAATGCATTAACTCCTGATGTTACTATCGAAGGGCTTACGAAAGATAAAGACTTCACAGTATCTTACAAAAATAATATTGAAATTGGAACGGCAACGGTTACAGTAACCGGTATAGGTGCATATACAGGGGCGTTTGATCTGACTTTTACAATAGAGAAAACATATAAAGATGAGGAAGTGTCTGATCAGGAATCGGGTGCAGATTATGAGGTTAATACAGAAGCCGATGGAACTACCATTGCTACCTATAAAAAATCAACAAATAAGAAGGCTAAGAAAATAAGTATTCCTTCTGAAATCAAGCTTCCAAACGGAACAACTGCAAAGGTGACTAGAATTGGAGCTAAGGCATTCAAAGGTTCAAAGGCTGAGCAGATTACTATTCCGTCGACAGTAAAGAAGATTGATGCCAAAGCTTTTGCCGGATCATCAGCTAAAAAGATTATTCTTAAGACTGACAAAAAACCAAATCTTTCTATTGGTAAAGGCGCATTCAAGAATATGAAGTCTAAGAATATTACAATCCAGATTAAAGGTTGTAAAGGTAAAGAAAAATCAAAACTGAAGAAAAATATACAAAAACAATCAGCAAAAGGAACAAAAGTAAAATAATTTTTCACAAGGAGATTTTTTATGAGATTATTCAAAAAAATATTATCATCAGTTATTGCTTTTTCATTAGTTACAGGCTTGTGGTGTGGTACTTCCTATCTAGCTAAAGCAGGGACTTCTTCTACATTTAATATCAATCTATATACAAGTGATACTTTTGAAAGTCCAATAAAAGAATATCCTAATGGGGCAACTTTGGTATTTGATGGAAATACTGATATTAGTGTTAATAAAAATCTACAAGCTGAAGGAATATTAGCGACTCCATTGGTAATATTCATAGATAAAGGAAATAATATGAAGGAAGATGGTTATGACATATTAGTCAATGCGCATGGGCAGGCAGGAGGAGGAATTCCTGTCTTAACAAATCTTCCGGCGAATACAGATTATACTGGATTATTGACTATTCCCGTTCCTGACGGATATAATCCGGCAAGCGCAAAGTACTATGATATTAATGATCATCTTTGGAAAGCTGTAACATCATATACAGAAAGCACAGTTACTTATCCTGTTGAAGGCGGTTTAGCATCTTTTATTGAGTATGGCATGATATTTCAAATTGGCGGAGATTGGTATACAGAATATAAAAAGGCAGCAACAGATATATCAACACTAAAGGGGCAGGCAACTATTCCTCAAAATTCATACACATATTCTGGTAGTGCTATTGAGCCTGAAGTCACTATACCGGGCCTTACAAAAGAAAAAGACTTCAAAGTTGAATATGCAAAAAATACTGATCCCGGGACAGCAACAATAACAGTTACAGGCATTTACAATTGTTATGGGTCATTTACTATCGAGTTTACAATTACAAAAGAAGATAAGAATGCAGAAGATAAGAAAACGGAATATAACAATACAGAATATAAAGATGAAGATGCAAGTGCTACGTATATATTAAACACTGATAAAGACGGTAATGTAACAGCAACATATAAGGGCTCAACAAATAAGAAAGCAAAAAAGATAACAATACCTACAAGTATTACATTGCCCGATGGAACAAAAGCTACGGTAACTGAAATAGGACCCAATGCTTTCAAGGGTTCCAAGGCTACCCAGATTACAATCCCCAGCACAGTAACAAAGATCAGCAGTAAAGCCTTTGCTGGATCTGAAGCAAAGAAGATAATAATTAAGACAGATAAGAAGGGAAATATATCAATTGGAAAAGGTGCTTTCAAGAGTATGAAAGCAAAGAATGTTCAAATTATTATCAAGGGATGTAAAGGGAAAGCAAAAGATAAGCTGATAAAGAAAGTTAAGAAACAGGCACCCAAAGGAACTAAGGTTAAGTAAGATAAACATTTATTATTCTATGTTTACGATAATTTAGTAATGATTTTAAAAGGAGGTTTTCTGTATGCGAGGTTGCAAACTATCTACAAAGAGATTTTTATCATTTGTTTTAATAGCATACTTATGCTTTGTTTTACAACCTATAAGTGCTTTGGCAAATGATACAAAGGATACGTTTTCTAACATTCCCATTATGCTACAATCTGGTACCGAAGCAGTTGAAAAAGGAAAAGCAACATTAAAGTTTAACTCGAGCGTGTATTCAGTCCGGGATGAAGGCGAAGAATATCAAATAGTTTCAGCTATTGGAAGTAAGCCAGAAGATTTAGGACCGGGAGGACAAGAAGTTACAATAGATTCCGGTTATGACTTAGCGCAAGTTTATAGTATATTTATTTCCGGAGTAACATCAGATTCTTTACAACCCAATTCTGTTAGTGCATGTGTACTTACAGTACCTGTTCCTGACGGATGTACTGCAACAGGTGCAAAACGAGTTGTGAAATGGGGAAAAAATGCAGCAGCAGGTAATCCGGATACACAAAGAGAAGATGCGATCGATAACAAAGATGGTACAGTATCAATTAATATAGTAGTCGGTATTGGTCGATTTACTGATACATCAGTTCAAATGGAAGGCCTTGCTGCTATTGAATTCAAAAAGCTTGAAGAGACTAAAGATATTGCAACTCTAAAAGGTACAGCATCACTAACACCTGTAAATGCTGAATATACTGGTGCAGCCATTACTCCTGAGGTTACAATTACGGGTCTTACAAAGGATGTAGATTTTACTGTTGCTTATACAAACAATATTGAACCCGGTACAGCTACAGTTACTATAACAGGAAAAGGTGCATTTACAGGATCGTTTACACTTGAATTTACGATTAACAAGAAGGAATACAAACAGGAAGAAGTAAATGATGAAAAGACAGGCGCAAGTTATGAAGTAACAACAAATGCTGACGGAACAATTAATGCGATTTATAAAACGCCAACAGATAAAAAGGCAAAAAAGATTAAAATACCAGAGAATGTAACACTTCCAGATGGATCGACAGCTAAGGTTACTCAAATTGCACCCAAGGCCTTTAAGGATTCCAAAGCTACTCAGATCACTATTCCTAAAACTGTAACTAAGATTAGTGCTAAAGCTTTTGAAGGGTCATCAGCAAAGAAGATTATTCTTAAGACTGATAAAAAGGCTCAAGTTTCAATCGGAAAAGGCGCTTTCAAGAAAATGAAGGCTAAGAAAACTACAATCCAGATTAAAGGATGTAAAGGCAATGCAAAGAAGAAACTCTCCAAGCAGGTTAAAAAACAGGCTTCAAGTGGAACTACAGTAAAATAATTTGTTACAACTAATGATAGTATCTATGTATCATATCTCTTCAGAGAGGCTGTTGCACTATTGTGTGTGGCAGCCTCTCTGAAATTTTATAAGCCAAACACCACTTTTTTTCATAAATCCCCATAAACGAAAAATAACAACAATAATGTCGCAATGATGGATATGTATTCTACTCCCAACTACAAATAAAATAGTATCAACAAAGAAAAACTAAGTTTGTCATTCGTTTTATTAAAAAGGAGGCGAAATTTTATGACAATCACTTGGAAACAGAGTTCATATTCATTTTTTCTTGCTGCTATTCAGCTGATACTGGGCATAAGCTGGTACGTTGCCGGAAGGAGCAGATGGCTGATTCTCATGGCATTTGGACTTATGATAATTCAGATCGTGAATGGAATATCATGCAGGATGCGTGAGAAAAATGAAGAAATGAAGTAAAGTGTGGTATTATTGTTTAGTATGTAAAAAGTATTTTGGAGAGGAGAACCAAAATGGGATTATTAAGAGGACTTATACTTGGTGCAATAGAAGGTTGTATAGCAAGCAGCATCATGAATGAGAAATCAGGAATGGTGAAGAATATTGTTCTTGGTATCGTTGGTGGATGCGTTGGTGGTTTCGTGTTCGGACTTGCAGGATTATCAGCAAGCGGACTTATAGGAAACCTTATCATTTCAACAATCGGTGCATGTATCTGCATCTGGATTGGAAGAAAGCTTTCCAGTTCTGACAATAAAGATTGAACCTGAGAAAATCGCACTATCTGAGCAGCACATATTCATTAGTGAATAGAGCGCTGCTCTTTTTATCTGTATAATTCATATAAATCATTTGGAAAAAGAGGGAGCATAGGGACTTATGGATGCAGAATACAGGAAAATTGTATGTGTTGCTGTAATAATCGCGTCTGCTGTTTTTCTAAGCGCTATCACTTTCAGTAACTATATTGGGACAAAGGCAAGTAAGGAGAATGACGTAATGAGTGAAGAAGTTAGTTTCAGGAAAAATCCTATTATAACGGATATTTATACAGCCGATCCGGCTCCGATGGTGTATGGTGATACTCTTTATCTCTACACGACACATGATGAGGATGAGCTGATAAATGATTTTTATACTATGAGGGATTGGAGATGCTTTTCCACCAAGGATATGGTGAACTGGGAGGATCATGGATGCATTTTCTCTCTGGAGGATATCTCCTGGGCAGACGACAGGGCATGGGCTCCCCAGGCGATTGAGAGAAACGGTAAATTCTATCTGTATTGCCCAGTTCATAAGAGAAACGGTGGAATGGCCATAGCTGTAGGAATTTCAGACAATCCGGCAGGCCCTTTCAAGGATTTGGGTCATCCGCTTGTTGATGAGGGAGACTGGAACGACATAGATCCCACGGTTTTCATAGATGATGACGGACAGGCCTATCTTTACTTCGGAAACCCGGAACTTAGATATGTTCTTCTTAATGAGGATATGATATCTTACGACAAGGAAGTTGGAGTTGTGAAGATACCCATGACAGAGGAAGCCTTTGCAAAGGGCAGTCATGATACCGGAACCTCCTATGGTGAGGGCCCCTGGTTTTATAAAAAAGACGGCCTCTATTACATGGTTTACGCTGCTTTCGGTGTGGGACAGCAAAATGAGCACCTGGCATATTCGACTTCGGATTCTCCGACAGGTCCCTGGAAATATGGCGGAGTTCTGATGACAGAAGAGGGCGGAGTTTTCACCAATCATCCCGGAATTGCTGACTTTAAGGGACATTCGTACCTGTTTTATCACACAGGAGAGCTACCGGGGGGAAGTCTTTTCCACAGAAGTGTATGCGTAGCGGAATTTAAGTATAACGAAGACGGTTCCATAGACACTATTTCCAAGTGTGATGGAGTACCGGCCATAAACTGAGCAAATGATAGTAGACTCTCAAGGTTAAAGTATTTATCGACCTTTGGGAGTCTTTTCATGTGGTGTGATAAATTTGTGATAGTAATATTGATACCATCAATACAGGATACATAAGGTGCACAAAGGTGAGGGTAGAAATATGACTATTACAAAAACTTTGAACGGAACTTCATTGTACATGGTACTTGGCGGAAGACTTGATACAAAGTCCGCGCCGGATCTTTATGAGGAGATCAATAATTCAATAGACCAGGTCGATAATCTTGAACTGGATATGGCGGATCTTAAGTACATTTCATCGGCCGGACTAAGAGTCCTTCTTACAACTCAGAAAGAGATGAACAAAAAAGGCACAATGGTCGTTAGAAATGTTGGCCCGGATGTGGGTTACATTTTTGAGGTAACAGGATTTGACAATTTTCTTACAATAGAGTGATTTAGCAGATTTCCGGCAATTCCTGGGTAATACGTGTCAAAAAGTGATATGAAAATGCTGAACCAATCTGATATAATGATTGATGTATTACATATGTCCGAGCGGCATATTTGGGGAGATTGGTATGAGTTTATCACAGCATATTCATATTGCACTTGAGCTCTGGTGCGCTTTTTTCTGCGGCATTGCCATAGTCTGTGTTTTAGCGTCGAGATTTCAGGATAATGTAAAATCGAGGCTTCTCATTTTTCAGTTAAATACCATTGCTTTTATAAATTTATTAGAGGTTCAGGCCTATTATTTCAGAGGTAATACCACAAAGCTTGGTTATTACTCTGTCAGAATAGCTAACTTTGGCGTCTTTTTTTTGAACCATCTGCTTTTGATATTCGCAACACACTATATCTGTCACAGGATGGGGAGTAGCCACAGCAAGGGAACAAAGCTTACCTGTAAGGCAATAACTATACTTAGCGTCATTGGAATGGTTCTGCTTATTCTATCCAGAGTATTTGGGTTCTATTATGCCTTTGATGATCAGAACAGATATTATAGGTTAAACGGAACCTACTGGATTATGCTTTTTATTCAAATGCTGGCCATGATGATTTTGACAGGATACACCATATGTCACTGGAGGCATTTGAAAAATCTTGAGAAAGTCGCCTATTTATCCTATGAACTTCTTCCGGTTCTTGCAATAGGAGTTCAGAACTTTGTATATGGAATTTCACTTGCTACACTTGCAACCACTTACTCAGCTCTTCTCATGTTTGTTGTATATGAGATTGAGTATTCGGAGGTTGTGGTTCTGGACAAACAGCGCATAGAGGCTGAGTTATCTCTGGCGACATCAATCCAGACTTCCATGCTTCCGCATGATTTTCCGCCCTTTCCCGACAGAAAGGAATTTGACATTTTTGCCACGACTGAACCGGCGAGAGAGGTGGGCGGCGATTTTTATGACTACTTCCTTGTTGATGATGATCACTTATGCATCGTTATGGCAGATGTTTCGGGAAAAGGCATACCTGCAGCACTTTACATGACAATATCCAAGGTGATCCTGAAAAATACTGCGATACTTGGAAAATCCGTATCTGAGATTTTGACCCTCACCAATGATGGACTTACTAAGGAAAATAACACCGGTATGTTTGTGACTATCTGGATAGGTATGCTGGAGATATCTTCAGGGATACTTACCTGCGCAAATGCCGGTCATGAGTATCCTGCGATTATGAGAAAGGGTGGCAGTTTTGAGATTTTCAAAGATAAACACGGCTTCGTTCTTGGCGGAATGGAAGGCGTGAAATACAAAGAGTACACTATTCAGATGAATCCGGGAGACAGGATTTTCCTTTATACAGACGGGGTGCCCGAAGCAACGAATAATGTTGAAGATATGTACGGTATCGAGCGCATGATAGGTGCACTTAATAAAGAACAGGAAGCTCCTTTGGAAGAACTACTGAAAAATGTTCGCACGGATATTGGATCCTTTGTCAGGGATGCGGAGCAATTTGATGACCTCACAATGATGTGCCTCGAATACAGAGGATAGTTTTAATCATATATTTATGTGTAGTTTATCAGGTTTTTATTTCATTAATGCATAATGTAAGGTATATATGAATACACAAATTTGATTACTTATGAAGGGGAGATATTGATGGAAAATAAAAATCCAGAGGTTAATTACCTTAAGGTAGTAATTGTAATTGCGGTAATTTTTCTGATAGCAGCTTTCTGTATCATAAAAGGAGGAAGGGGAACGGTTAAGACGAATACTTCTTCCGGCAACGCCCTTGCATCCTGGACAGATACCGCACCTGCGAAGGAAGCACTTATAAATTATATGAGTGCAATCACTGATGAAAACAGTGCGGATTATATTCCTGTTGAGAGACGAATTGCTGTGTTTGATCTTGATGGAACACTCTTTTCAGAGACAAATCCTATTTACTTTGATCACAGCCTGCTTCTTCACAGAGTACTTGAAGATCCGGATTATAAGGATAAGGCTTCTGATTTTGAGAAGGACGTTGCAGCGCAGATCCTGCAGTGGATTCAGGACGGTGAATATCCTAAGACAATGGATATTGACCACGGAACAGCAATTTCAACTGCTTTTGCCGGAATGACTGTGGATGAATTCCAGGATTATGTTGAGGAATTCAGTAATCAGCCGGCTCCCGGATACGACGGTATGACAAGAGGAGAATCCTTCTATCAGCCGATGATGGAGGTTATTGATTTTCTTAATGAAAATGACTTTACAGTCTATGTTGTCAGTGGAACAGACAGATTCATAGTCAGAGGCGGAGTTAGAAATAACTTAAAGGTTCCAATGAATCAGATTATCGGTTCTGATGAAACTATCGAAGCCAGCGGACAGGGAGACGAGGATGGCCTTAAATACCAGTTTACAGCTGATGATAAGGTTATTACAGGCGGCGAGTTTGTTGTTAAGAATCTTAAGACGAATAAGGTTACCGCAATTGTTCGTGAAATAGGTGTTCAGCCTGTTCTTGCTTTTGGTAACAGCTCCGGCGATTTCAGCATGGCTAATTATGTAATTCATGATAATCAGTACAAGAGTCTTGCATTTATGCTTTGCTGTGATGACGTTGACAGAGAATATGGCAATCTTACAAAGGCAGAGAAAATGGAAGCTGACTGCGCAGAGCAGGGATTTATTCCGGTTTCCATGAAAAATGACTGGACTACAATTTATAAAGAAGGCGTTAAAAAGAATCCTGATGTAGGTCTTGATATCTATGATCAGGAATACGAAGAAATAATGGATGATGCGGCATGAGTGATAGAAGAAATAACGAGAGAATTCAAATGTACAGTAGTGCCCTTGTTTATATTGAGGGCTATGACGCTGAAATAGAAGCTATTGTCACCAATCTCAGCGAAGAGAATATTGGTTTAAAATGCCGTATTTCCGATGAGCAGAAAAAGAAGATTGAGGACAGTAAAATGATTACTTTCCAGTTTGTTGATACATATCTGGAAGGTAAAAAGGCAAAGACAGATGTTGTACAGGCCTGTGCTCTTATACAACGCATGGAATATTCCGATGGAGAATGTTTTATTGGCGGAGTGGTAAGAGACGAGAATTTTAAACGTTATGTTCTTCGAAGAAAGCTATCACCGTATTATAAATAAGTGATATAAAAAGCGTAGCAGTAGATGGTTTACTGCTACGCTTATTTTTTTTCAAGTAATTATGAGATTGTCTTAGTGAATTTTGATTTCTACTTTAATATGAGAATCAACGTTTGACTTAAATACTTTCGCGTCTGAAGGGCTGCCAACAATGTTTCCGTAATGAGTGGGAATAGCTACTTCGGGTCTGATGATATTTACAAGCTCTGCTGCCTTCTGGGCATTCATGGTATACTTCCCTCCGATGGGAACAAGAGCGATATCACATCTGACCTGTTGTGCGTCCTTGGTGAGGCTGGTATCACCGGCCACATATATTCTTTTGTGATCAATTCTGAAAATGTAACCTACATAGCCTGCTGCCTTCGGATGGAAGGGTTTAAGGTTGTTATAGGCGGGTACTGTCTCAAATTCAAGACCATCAAATTCTTTGTAAATTTTAGGCTTTACCCCAAGAACTTTTCCGTTCTCCAAAAGAAGAACTTCTGCTTTACTTGCGATTTTTTCCGGAGCAACAATACGAGTATCACTTTTAATGATTTTCTTTATATCATCCGGAGAGAAGTGATCATAGTGATCATGTGTGATGAAGATATAATCCGCATCATGCGGAGCGTCCTTTATCTCAAAAGGATCGACATAGATTACTCCTTTGTCGGAATTGATTCTAATGCTACTGTGAGTAAGCACTTCAATGTTTTCAACCATTTACAACATTTCCCCCTGAAAAGATTCGTGTAAAAACACTATATATAGTATACCAGAAAATTTGACCTACAAACGAGAAAATGTTGTTTTATATTCATGCGGTGTAACTCCGTATTTTTGCCTGAAGTAGGTGATGAAAGCGCTGGTGCTGGGAAATGCAAGGAGATCCGAAAGCGAAGATATGGATATATCAGTAATCTCAAGAGCATGCGCTGCATATTCAAGCTTCTGATTTCTTATGAAAACAGAAGGCCTTTCAGATAATTCTTCCTCGAATATTTTTGAGATATAACCTTCACTTTTCCCTGTTATGGAAGCAAGGTCGGACAGAGTGATTTTTTCATGGAGATGTCTTGAGATATACTCGCAGCATTTCTTCACGTACAGGCCGCAGCTTCTGTATTTGTAAGCGCTCACCTGATAGGTAAAATCGTAGAGCGCACAGTTTTGAAGATGATTGAGTTTTGAGATATCCGTCTCCATGAGGCTGTATTTAATATAGTTGTCGCTAAGGGAGTAGGCGATATGATCTGGGAGTCCGCCATCAAGTGCAGCTCTGGTATAGAGTGTTATTCCGCTGACAAACATACTGATTGCCTGGGAAAGAGGATTTTCCGAGACTTCTCCGATATCGTTGAAGGCTCCGGGACTGTAATGATTCTCGGAAGGATCGAAACTCTCTATTAGAGCCAGAATCTTGGTGAGATTACCTGTTGAAATATAGTACATGATTGTTTTTTCCGTTGCTCTCTTGTAGGAGATAGGATCTCCCTCGCCTTCCGTCTCGAAAAATACCTGCTCCTTGAAGCCCTTGAGGATGGTGTTTCTTATTTTTGAAACAGACTTGTCCGGTGTGAAGCTCTTTACTTCCGGTGCGAGTTCATCATCGAGAAGGAGACGATATAGATCTTGGGAGGTGGTAGCCTTTTTCATAGTGTATACTCCTGTGTCCCCTCATCCGGCACTTCGTGCCACCTTCCCCCAGAGGGGGAAGGCAGAATAATATAAAGCCTTCCCCTAGGGGGCGCTCGACGTCCGGGGGACGTCGGTCCAGCGCGGACCGAAGCGGAGCGTAGACAGGAGCCCGAAGGGCGGATGAGGGGAATTAATAATATATATCATATAAAATAAATCGATTTCATATACATCCATTCTACAAAAATGCTATTCTGAATTCAATGAGATAAAAACTTAAAGATTCTTTTTTAGGGTAAGGAAGCTTTAAGGGTAAGCAAAAACTACATCATTTATAGGAGAGATTACAATGGAAAAATACGAACAGGAACACTTGGAACTCGTAAGAAATACAGCCGCTGAGGGCACACTTTTTCTTAAAAAGGATGAGTCCTTCCCGCTTGCAGGTCCTTGCAAAATAGCGGCATTCGGAAACGGAATCCGTCACACGATTAAGGGCGGTACAGGTTCCGGTGAAGTTAACAGCAGATTTTCTGTTAACGTTGAAGAAGGTCTTAAGGATGCGGGTTTCACTATTACATCAGGTGAGTGGCTTGATGCTTTTGACGGCGTTCTTGCACAGACACATGAGAAATTCCTTGCAAAGATCAGAAAGGATGCAGAAGCTGTAGGAGCAAATCCTGTTATGTTTGCATTCGGTATGGTTCAGCCTGAACCCGAGCATGACCTTGAACTTACAGGTGACGGTGATGCTGCAATTTACGTTCTTTCAAGAAATTCAGGAGAAGGAAATGACAGAAAGCCTGAAAAGGGTGACGTTCTTCTTACGGATACAGAGGTAAGAGATATCCTCGCGCTCAACAAAAAGTTTGATAAATTCATGCTTGTTCTTAATGTAGGCGGCCCTGTTGATTTATCACCCGTTATGGAAGTTAGAAACATTCTTCTTCTTTCACAGCTTGGTGTTGTTACCGGTAACGTGCTTGCAGATATCCTTCTTGGCAAGGCTAATCCTTCAGGAAAACTTGCTACAACCTGGGCTAAGTGGGAGGATTACAGCACTCTCGGAGATTTCGGTGACAATGATGATGTTCACTACAATGAGGGAATTTATGTAGGTTACAGATATTTTGATACACAGAATGTAACTCCGCTGTTCCCGTTTGGATTTGGTAAGTCATACACTGAATTCACTGTTGAACCTGAAGCTGTTTCTAACAGTAAAGAGGAAATCACTGTTTCAGCTAAGGTTACAAACACCGGTAAGGTAGCAGGAAAAGAGGTTGTTCAGGTTTATGTATCATGTCCTTTCGGAAAACTGGATAAGCCTGTAAAGGACCTCGTAGCATTTGTAAAGACTTCCGAACTTGGAGCAGGACAAAGCGAGACAGTAAAAGCTACTTTCAAGCTTTCTGATAGCGCATCCTACGATGAGGAGGGACAGGCTTACATCCTTGATAAGGGTAATTATGTGATCTATGTAGGTAACTGCTCAAAAGACGTTAAGAAGGCAGGAGCTGTTGTTCTGGCTGATACAGTTACAACCATGAAGACAAGAAACTGCCTCGGAACTCCCGGATTTAAGGATTTTGTTCCCACATCCGCAAAGGAAGAGTCAGTAGAGGACCTTACCACAATAGAGCTTTCAGCTTCCGATTTTGATACACAGACAGTAACCTACGACGTTGATTATCCTGTGGATGATATTATTGCAGGTCTTTCTGATGAAGAACTTGCTTATATCAACACCGGTGCTTTTGATCCCAAGAACTCAGGTCTTCAGGTTATCGGTAATGCATCTTTTGCTGTTGCAGGTGCCGCAGGTGAGACCACAACAAGATATAAGGATAAAGGCATTAAGAGTATGGTTATGGCTGACGGCCCTGCGGGCCTTCGCCTTACCAAGGAATATTTTGAGGACGAGACCGGTGTTCACGGTATCGGTTCAGCACTTGGCAGCATGATGGAGCTTATGAGCGATGAGGAGAAGGCAGCAATCGCAGAGCTTGCCAAGGCTAATGCGCCTAAGCCCGGAACAGAGATTAAAGAGCAGTATGCTACAGCAATTCCGATTGGAACTGCTATTGCACAGACCTTCAACTATGATCTTGCTTATTCTTACGGCGATATCGTAGGAAAAGAGATGGAGAGATTCCATGTACAGCTTTGGCTTGCACCTGCTCTTAATATTCACAGAAGTATTCTCTGCGGAAGAAACTTTGAGTATTATTCAGAAGATCCGTTAGTAGCAGGACTTTTCGCAGCTGCTATAACAAACGGTGTTCAGAAGCATAAGGGCTGTGGTACTACAATCAAGCACTATGCAGCAAATAATGCTGAGACAAACAGATACAATAACAACAGCCATGTTTCCGAGAGAGCAATGAGAGAGATTTATCTCCGCGGTTTTGGAATCTGTGTAAGAAAGTCACAGCCTAAGGCAGTTATGACATCTTACAACCTTCTTAATGGCCAGCACACTTCAGAGCACAGAGGACTTATCGAAGATATCCTTCGCTGTGAGTATGGCTTTAAGGGTATCGTAATGACTGACTGGGTTGTTGAGATGCTCACAGTATCAAGCAAAAATAAGCACAGAGGTGCTCTTGCAAATGAAGTTGTAAAGGCTGGCGGAGATCTGTTCATGCCAGGAACTCAGGGTGATTTCGATAGAATCCTTGCAGACATTAAGTCCGGTGCAATCTCAAGAAAACAGATTGAGCAGAATGCTACAAGAGTATACAGAATGGCAAATGAACTTTCATGAATTTGATTCATAAAAGGTGATTATGAAAAATCTATTTGCAGATAAAGAATTTTATAACAAACTGGTGAGGCTCACTCTTCCAATTGCATTTCAGAGTCTGATGCTTGCTGCTGTTGCAGCAGCGGATGCCGTAATGCTTGGAAGAATAGAGCAGAACCAGATGGCGGCGGTTTCACTTGCTACGCAAGTGCAGTTTATTCAGAACATGGTTCTGAGTGCTGCGACAGCTGCGGGATCGATTCTTGGAGCCCAGTACTATGGTAAACAGGATACCGATACCATAAATAAAATTTTTGCGATGATGATGCGCTGTGTCGGCATTGTTTCCATAGTATTTGCAGGAGCATGTCTTCTTGTTCCGGAACTTCTTATGATGATATTTGCTCATGATCCGGAACTTATAAGAATTGGCGCGTCTTACCTTAGAATTGCAGGCTGGTCATATCTTCTTACAGGAATATCCGAATGTTATCTTACGATTATGAAGATAACGGATCATGTAAAGAGAGGAGCCCTGATCAGTTCCGGTACGGTTGTTATAAACATTATTCTGAATAGTATTTTTATCTTTGGCTTATTCGGAATCACTGCTATGGGAGCAAACGGAGCAGCACTTGCAACGCTGCTTTCCAGAATCATCGAAGTTATATGGGCAGTTAGCTCAAGTTACCAGAAAGGATTTCTTCGTCCGCGGTTCGGTTATCTTTTGAAAAGCTTTCCGGGACTTAGAACCGATTTTATTAAAGTGTCGCTTCCATTACTCGGCGGTGGCCTTTTCTGGGGAGTAGGATTTACATCCTACACCGCGATTATGGGCCACCTTGGAAGCGATGCGGCAGCTGCCAATTCTGTTGCAGCGGTGGTGCGTGATCTGTTCTGCTGTATGTGTAACGGTATCAGCAGTGCCGGTGGCATCATGGTTGGTAACGAACTTGGTGCAGGAAAACTTCAAAAAGGAAAGCAGTATGGAATACGCCTTGCAAAGATTTCTTACGTTATCGGATTTCTTTGCACAGCACTGGTACTTGCCGTAACAGTACCGGTGGTGAATTTTATGAAGCTTACGGATATTGCACGAAGCCATCTGATGGGGATGATGGTTGTCATGGCGATTTATATGATAGGGAGATGCGTAAACACGATTATCATCAACGGCATATTCGGAGCAGGGGGAGATACACTTTTCGATGTCTACAGCCTGGCTGTTTGCATGTGGTGTCTCGCAATACCGACTGCACTCCTAGGGGCCTTCGTATTTCACTGGCCGGTGGTGGCAGTATATGCCTGCACCTGTCTGGATGAAGTCGGGAAGATACCGTGGGTGATGTACCATTTTCAGAAGTATAAGTGGGTGAAGGACCTTACGAGGGAAGTTGTATAAAAAAGAACCGCGTGATGCGGTTCTTTTTTATGCCTTATTGTGAACTCATAACGAGCTCATCACGTTTTTCTCTGTATTCTTTAGGCGTCATGCCTTCCTTTTTCTTGAACAGGTTATTGAAGTAACTCTGGGAGCAGAAGTTCAGCATATTACTGATCTCCGAATAACTAAGATCCGTATTTCGAAGAAGGCGCTTAGCTTCATTGATTCTGATATTCTGCATAAAGTCAGATATTGAAGTTCCGGTCTCTTTATTGAAGAGAGCAGATAAGTATTTTGCTGAAATATGCAGTTCAGATGCAAGATCATCAAGAGTAATCTTATCAGGAAGCTTCTCAATGATGCGTTTAATGCACTTGTTGGTCATAGGAGAGTAGTTCTCACTTGTATGTGCATTAACCTCATGTGAACTCTTGGCAAACTCAAGTGTTCCGTTTCTAAGTACCGATACGATCTTTTCATAGCTCTTGCAGACCTTAAGCTCCTGTACAAACTTCTCAAACCTTGCCTGGCAGACCTTCTTGTCGGTCCCGCTCTCTATGGAGGCGATTTTTGCAATAGTTAACAGCTCAATTGAACGTATGCCGCAGTCTCTGTATGAAGTCTTGTCAGGGAACAGAACATCCATGATTTTTTCATCATCAAAAAGAGAGAAGAGCTTGTAAACACTTCCGTTTACAACGAATACATTGAATAATTCCTCGATTCTGCTGATCTCGTCATAGGCACGGGCATCCTCTGCAGATAACTCCGCGTCGAATGCTGCGATATCAGAAGACTGGGATTTCTTTTTTGCTGTATTAAGAAAATTTTCGGAATGAGCACTGAAATCCGGAGGCGTTTCTTCAAGAACTTCATTAAAGAAGTTTGTTATATGTAAAAGGAACTCTTCTTTGTTAATAACCGGAAGAGCATTGGAAAGAATTCTCTTTTGCTCAACGAACAGATTCTCGCCGAAAGTAAGATTAGGCCAGACGTTTCCGCTTGGCTTAACAGTCATGACGGGACCTATGACAACTGTATAGAACTGATGCTTTCCGCCGTCGGAGTTAAAGGAATAGTACATCTCATAAGGATTATCCAGATCGAGGTAGGATCCTTCAATAGAATGAGATATACGGAAATTCCTTGCCTTCTGCAACATTTCCTCCATGATATTAAGGATAGCGGAAGTGGTGAAGTTGGTAAAAACAAGGCTGTTATTCTGTTCGAAAACCCATACAGGAATTCGCGTTTTCTTGTAATACTCTTCAAATCGCCATGCAATGACTTTAAGATTAGTTTGCATATCATTTTCCTTACAATTATCAAATATTGCCTACACGAAAATTTTACATTAAATTCATAGAAAGTTCAAACTTATTATGCAAATAGACAACTGAAAACATGCGGATTTGGCAATAAAAGACAATCAAAATAGAAAAAAGAGAGTAAAAGTGTACAAATTGTATAAATGCGGAAATTTTTATATACATGTGGATATTTTTATATATAAAGCAATTTTTGATAAGTAAAATATTAACATGTTGTGGGTTATAAAACCCGAAAAAACACTTTTAGAAAGGGAGGTAAGTTATGAAGAAGAACTTACAGAAGGTTATGTCACTTCTGTGCGTATCAGCTATGTCACTTTCGATGATAGCTGGATGCGGCGGCGGTAACAACGGTGGCACAACTACAACTGAGACTCCTGCAGCTACAGAGGAAACTTCTGTTGAAGAGACCACAGCAGCTGAGGAGACCACAGAGGAAACCGCAGAAGAGACAACCGAAGAGACAGCTGAGGAAGAGACTACTGAGGAAGCTACTGAAGATACAGCAGCAGCTGACGGCGAGTCAACACCCAGAAACGAGACTCTGTATGAGGCTGGTCAGCAGTGGGGAACAATCAATGACTGGAACCCTATGTCAGCTAACTCAAACAATGGTCTTGCACTTTCAGCTAATGAGTCAGCACGTGAACTTGTTTATGAGACATTGTTCATGTTCAACGCTCTTGATGGCAAGCTCTATCCTCTTCTTGGATCAGAGTACAGCTGGAACGATGATCAGACAGAGCTTACTGTAACTCTTAACGGCGATGCTAAGTGGAGCGATGGCTCAGCTTTCACAGCTGAAGACGTAGCTTATACTTACGACACACATGTTAAGTATCAGTCTTCACAGGGTGCTGATTTCTCAACTTATGTTGATTCTGTAGAAGCTGTTGATGATTCAACAGTTCTCATCAAGGCTAAGGTTGAAAACGGCGTTGCTGTTAACCCTCTTAAGGTTACTTCAATCCTCAACACAATGTACATGATGCAGAAGGCTTATCTGCAGACTGTAGAGGAGAGAAACGGTGAGGATGCTGATAAGGTTAAACAGGATACTATGGAAGATCTTGTTCACACAGGCCCTTATGCTCCTTACATTTCTAACGACCAGAAGGCAGTTCTTCAGAGAGATGACAACTATTGGGGACAGGCAAGCTCCATGTGGGGTAAGCTTCCCGTTCCGAAGTACATCGCTCACACAATCTATAAGGACAATGCAGCAGGTCAGGTTGCGCTTTCTCAGGGCGAAGTTGATGTCTGCCAGCAGTTCATTACAGATGTACAGAACCTGTGGCTCGAAGATGATCTTCCGATTTCCACATGGCTCGATGATGCACCTTATGGCGCATGCGAAGTTATGCCTTCAATGTTCTTCAACGTAGAGAGAGAAGGACTTGATCAGAAGGAAGTTCGTCGTGCAATCGCTATGGCAGTTGACTATGAGCAGATCATTGCATCCGCTATGTCAGGCCAGTCACCTACATTTGCTGAGTATCCGAGATCAGTTGTTGGACCTACAGACGGCGAGAGAAAGTATGTAGACTTCGACGCTATCGCAGATCTTCAGTGGGATAACGCAGACGTTGATGGCGCTAACAAGCTCCTTGACGATGCAGGAATCGTTGACAGCGACGGCGATGGAATCCGTGAGTACAATGGCAAGAACCTTTCCTTCAAGGCTGAGTGTCCTACAGGATGGTCAGACTGGAATGCATCAATGGAAATCGTTGCTGCAGCAGGCGAGAAGATTGGTATTGATATCCAGACATATTTCCCTGAAGCATCTTCATTCTATGATGACATGACAACCTGTAACTTCGATATCTGCATGTGGTCAACACCCGGCGCAGGCGTTATGAACCCTTACTCAAAGGGAATGTTCTACTTCTCAGAAGAGTATGCAAAGCTTGCATCTAACTGGAGTGGTAACTTTGGTCACTACATGAACGATGATGCTGAGAAGATCCTCGAGGCTCTTCCTTCAGAGACAGACGAAGCTAAGCTCAAAGAGTACTACACAGAGCTTTCAAGAATCCTTCTTGATGAGTGCCCTGCAGTTGCTCTTATGTATCGTCCTACATTGTTCTACGCAGTAAACGAGTCTGTATGGACAAACTATCCTGCAGCTGATGACGGAAGAAATATTCCTCCGACAGACTGCACAGACGGTTATGGTATTGCAGCACTTTACGAGCTTGAGCTTGTTGAGTAATTTGTAACAAAATAACTTTTAGGTAAATTTGGGGGCTGCCGTGGGGCATGATCGCCAACGCGGCGACAAAACCACGCGGCAGTCCCTTAAATTACGCAAAAATTCGGCGTTCGTTAGAAGAAGGGAGGTATTCTTAAATTGAAAGGCTATAAAAAATACTATGGTCAGAAATTGTTCTGGTATTTTCTGACACTCATTTTCGCCGTAATCCTCAACTTTATTCTGCCGCGCCTGATGCCCGGAAATCCTGTTTCCGCTATAGCATCAAAGGCAGTAAGCGGTATGACGGATTCAACGGCTATCCAGAAAGTTTTAAATGATTACGCTACAAAGTTCGGTATCAACGAACCTATGTACAAACAGTTCTTTATGTGGCTCGGAAATGCATTAAAGGGTGACTTTGGTGTTTCCTTCAGCCAGTATCCGAGACCTGTTTCCGACATTATTGCCAATGCGGTATGGTGGACAGTATGTCTGCAGCTCCCCGCAATTTTAGTTGGATGGATTCTCGGTAATATCTTAGGTGCGATTGCCGCTTATATCAAAGGCGCTTTTGATAAGGTAATCCTTCCTATCTTCCTTTTCATAGGAAACATCCCGGCATTTGGTATGGCAACAGTTCTTCTTTATCTGTTCGCAATAAGACTTAAAATCGCTCCTTCTTCAGGAGGATACGGTTATGATCTTATACCTAATATGAGCTGGACATTCATGAAGTCGATTATCGCGCATTACCAGCTTCCTTTCTGGTCAATCGTTCTTATCACGATCGGCGGTCAGGCAATCGGTATGCGATCAATGTCAATATATGAGTTGAATGCAGATTATGTAAAATACTCAAGATTCCTTGGAATCAAGGATAGCAAGATCGTAGGCTATGTGTTCAGAAACGCTATGCTTCCTCAGATCACAGGTCTTGCACTTTCACTTGGAACTATGATGGGTGGTGCTCTCGTTGCAGAGATGGTATTCTCTTATCCCGGACTTGGCATGACACTTCTTTCAGCTGTAAACGGTCAGGATTATCCGCTTCTTTCAGCTTGTACACTCATCATCACAATCATGGTACTTATCGCCAACCTTGCGGTCGAACTCCTTTATGGTGTTATTGATCCTCGAGTTAAGGCTAATCAGCAGGATTAAGGAGGGAATGAAAAATGAAAAATACAATAAAACAAGTTTTCCATTCCGGAAAATTCCTGTTCGGATTTGTAATCTTTATGTTTATACTGCTTACAGTTATTATCTATCCTTTATTTGTAACGGCTGATCCGCTGCAGATGATAGGACAGGGTAACTTCTTCAAACCCGGTACATACGTATCCGTTGAGGAATCAACGCTGGAAAAATCTTACACCTTACAGATTCCCAAGCAGTTCTCAAAGCTC
Organism: Butyrivibrio sp. AD3002; assembly: GCF_000420905.1. NCBI lineage: Bacteria > Bacillati > Bacillota > Clostridia > Lachnospirales > Lachnospiraceae > Butyrivibrio > Butyrivibrio sp. AD3002. The sequence continues at coordinate 66,953 of NZ_ATVV01000001.1, forward strand.
GAGATGGTTCTTGATGTAGATACAAGAGCAAAGATTCAGGAATTCCTTATTAAGCAGGGAGTTGCTGAAGCAGATATCGATGTAACTGATGCAGAAGGTCTTGTGGCACTCTGGAAAGCAAATTATGATCCCAATACAAAGTATAAGGGATATACAACTGCCAAGAGAAAAGCGCTAAAGAGACTTGATAATCAGATTACAGCAGCTATGAAGGATTCAGGAGTTATCGTTGCTGAAAAGGACGAAGAGGGTAATCTTCAGCAGAGCAAGGTGATTAAGGATACAGATTATGTAAATATTAAGGATGTATCTAAGAAAACCTTCCTCCTTGGAACCGATAACTTTGGACGTGATGTCCTTACGGAGCTTGTTGCAGCAACAAAATCTTCACTGAAGATCGGTCTTCTTGCAGGACTTATTGCAACAGCTATCGGACTTTTGCTTGGTCTTCTTGCAGGTTATATGGGCGGACTTGCTGATAACATCATCATTTTCATCACAAACCTGTTTACAGTTATTCCCTCCTTCGTAATCCTTATCCTCATTTCTTATTCAGTAGGAGATAAGGCAAGAGGTATTGCAATGGTTGGTATCATCATCGGTCTGACATCATGGCCCTGGACGACACGTTCCGTTCGTTCACAGGTTATATCACTCAGAAACCGTGATCACGTTAATTTGTCAAAACTGTCAGGACACAGCATGTTCAGGATCATCTTCACAGATATCCTTCCTTACATCGCATCCTACGTTGTTATGGCTATGATCCTGCAGATTTCATCAGGAATCCTTGCAGAAGCACAGCTGTCAATGATCGGACTTGGTCCTGCAACAACAAAGACAGCAACTCTGGGACTTATGATGCAGTGGGCAATGCAGTATTCTGCACACCTCAATGGTTCTTGGTGGGCATATTTCCCGGTAGTAATACTCATCGCACTTATTTCGTTCTCACTGAACCTTATGAATACAGGAATGGATCAGGTATTCAACCCGCAGCTGCGTGACTGATCGTAATCCGGAACAAAAGGTAACTGTGAATCTCACTTAAAAGAAAAGGAAAAGGTTAATAATGGGAAAAGTAATGCTTGAGGTTAAAGACCTCAAAACTAAATATATAACCAGATTCCATGAGGACGTATATGCGGTTGACGGTGTTTCCCTTAAAGTAGAAGAGGGAAAGTCACTCGGTATTGCCGGTGAGTCCGGATGTGGTAAATCCACACTTGCATTGTCACTTATGGGTTATTATTTCGCACCGCTTCATTATATAAGTGGTGACATAATCGTAGACGGTCAGACAATTTCTAACATGAAGCCCGACGATGTTCGTCGTAAAATTCTCGGTAACGAGATCGCGTACATCCCTCAGGCAGCTATGAATGCTCTGAACCCTACTCAGAAAATCATTCGTTTTATCGAGGATGTTATTCATGCACATGGAATCAAGATGTCCAAGAAGGATATCTATGACATGGCAAGAGAGCGTTTTGCTGAACTCGGACTTCCCGAAGAGGTTCTTGAGAAGCATGCGGTAGAGCTTTCAGGTGGTATGAAACAGCGTACAGTTATAGCTATTTCAACAATCCTTTCACCTAAGGTACTTATCGCCGATGAGCCTTCATCAGCGCTTGACGTTACATCTCAGAAGATGGTTATCCGTATGATGAGACAGCTCATGGAAAAGGGCTTCATCAAATCCATGATTTTCATCACACACGAGCTGCCGCTTCTTTATAACGTTACTGATGATATAGCAGTTATGTATGCCGGCCAGTTTGTTGAGCTTGGAACAGCAAAGCAGATGGTATTTGATCCTATTCATCCGTACGCTAAGGGTCTTATGGGATCTATCATCGTTCCTGAGGAGGGTATGAAAGCTCACAACCTTACAGCTCTTCCCGGAACTCCTCCGAACTTGAAAAATCCGCCTAAGGGCTGCAGATTTGCACCCAGATGTAAATATGCGGTTCCTACCTGTACCGCTATGGCACCGGATGAGAAAGAATTTGAGAATGGCAGATGTTATCGCTGCCTGATGTCAGTAAGAAAACTAAGGGAGGTATATTCAAATGGAAGCGACAGCAAACCAGAACCAGAAACAGACTTCGACTGATACCAATAAGCCCGCTCCGAAGCCTTGCCTCTCAGGTAGAGGACTTACTAAGATATTCGGTGTCGGTAAGGTACAGACCGTAGCAGTTGACCATGTAGACTTTGATTTCAACGAGGGTGAGATCATCTCAATCGTTGGAGAGTCAGGAAGCGGAAAGACAACACTTTCCAAGATGCTTCTCGGTCTTATCAGTACTACAGAGGGTACCATTGAATATCAGGGAAAACCTCGTGATATCAGTACAAATGCTAAAAAGAAGGAATACTGGAAGAATATTCAGCCGATTTTCCAGGATCCGTTTTCATCCTACAACATCTTCTACAAGATCGATGCGGTTCTTGATGACTGCCTTAATATGAGAGGCTTCAAGAATCTTCCTGAGGAGCAGAAGATACAGATGAAGACAGAGGCCTGCAGCTTCGTTAACCTGAAGTATGCAGAGCTCACAAATAAGTATCCTTTCGAGCTTTCAGGCGGACAGATGCAGAGACTTATGATCGCACGTATCTTCCTTCTCAAGCCGAAGATCCTTATGGCAGATGAGCCCACATCCATGATCGATGCCTGCTCAAGAGCTACAATCCTTGATATGCTCTTAAAGCTTCGTGATGAGATCAACATGACTATTATCTTTATCACACACGATATCGGTCTTGCATATTACATCTCCGATAAGGTTTACATCATGGAGCATGGTAAGTTTGTTGAGTCCGGTACAGCAGAGGATGTAATTATCAATCCTCAGGCTGATTACACAAAGAGACTTATCAGCGATGTACCTAAGATCTATGAAAAGTGGGATCTTGATACTGTTGTAAACTAAATAAGTATAAGAACCATTTCTTATAGTAAATATTCCTCCCTTCAGGTAGAAACAAGTTTCTTCTTCTACCTGGCAGGGAGGATAATTTTTACCCTGAAGGAGCTTTGAATTGCAAACAGTATTTTTAATAAAAAAATAAGATTTAAAGACGTTTAAATATCCCGTGAACTGTTGAAAGTACTATTGATTTCATTTATCATATATAAGCACGATTTTTATGTAAATCATACTGTTTTCTATAATAATAAACACGAAAACAGAGAAAGGAATAAATAAATGAAAAGAGCAAATGTATGGACAAAGTACACTGCAAAACAGCTTAAGGAAGTAGAGGCTTTTGCTGATGATTATAAGAACTTCCTTGATAATGCAAAGACAGAGCGCGAAGCAATCGACTGCATTGTTAATGAAATAGAGGAGGCGGGCTACCGCGAGCTTAACACGCTTATTGGATCTAAGACAAAGCTTAAGAAGGGTGATAAGGTTTACAGTGTTTGGATGAACAAATCCATCGCAATGTTCCAGATTGGTTCAGAGCCTTTGGAGAATGGTATGAATATTCTCGGTGCGCATATCGACTCTCCCAGAATGGATGTTAAGCAGAATCCGCTTTATGAGGATGGCGGCTTTGCCTATCTTGATACACATTACTACGGCGGAATCAAGAAGTATCTTTATGTAGCAATTCCGCTTTCACTTCACGGCGTTGTTGTTAAGAAGGACGGTACCACTGTTCAGCTTAATGTCGGTGAGGATGAGGATGATCCGGTATTTTTTGTAAGCGATCTACTTATCCACCTCTCAGGTGATCTTATGAGCAAGAAGGCTGCTCAGGTTGTAGAGGGAGAGGCTCTTGATCTTGTAATCGGTAACAGACCTTTTGTTGTTGAGAGTGATGAAAAGAAGAAGGCAGAGAAGAGAAACTCTAAGCTTACAGAGGGTCAGCAGTATGCTGTAGATTATGAGAAGGCAGAGAAGGAAGAGAGTGGCAAGGTTTCAGGTGCAGTTAAGCGCGGAATCCTTGGAATCTTAAATGACCTTTACGGAATAGAGGAGGAGGATTTCCTCTCAGCAGAACTTGAAATCGTTCCTGCAGGTAAGGCAAGAGATGCAGGCTTTGACCGCTCAATGATCCTTGGCTATGGTCAGGATGACAGAGTGTGTGCTTTCCCTTCAATGAGAGCACTCCTTGGAGTAAAGAACTTAAAGAGAACAGGCTGCTGCATTCTGGTTGATAAAGAAGAGATCGGCAGCGTTGGTGCTACAGGTATGCAGTCACGCTTCTTTGAGAATGCTGTTGCAGAGCTCATGAACCTCTGCGGTGATTACAACGATCTTAAGCTCAGAAGATGTCTTGCAAATTCCTGCATGCTTTCATCTGATGTTAATGCAGGCTTTGATCCTATGTACGCAGGCCAGTTTGAGAAGAAGAATGCATCCTTCCTCAGCCTTGGCCCGGTACTTAGTAAGTTCACCGGAAGCCGTGGAAAGTCCGGATCAAATGATGCAAACGCAGAGTTTTTAGCACATATCAGAAGCATTTTTGAAGAGGATGATATTACTTTCCAGACTGCCGAGCTTGGTAAGGTAGATGTAGGCGGTGGCGGAACTATCGCTTATATCCTTGCTCTTTACGGAATGAACGTAATTGATGCCGGTGTTGCTGTACTCAATATGCATGCACCTTGGGAGGCAACCTCCAAGGCTGATATATATGAAGCGCTTCGCGCCTACAAGACATTCCTTAATAAAGCAAGTCTGATGAATCAATAATTTATGCCCTCATCCGTCAGCGAAGCTGACGGATGAGGGGATTTTAGGAGAATACTTTGAACATAGAAACATCTACAAATGACCCTAACCTGGGTCTTCGCACCAGCGATTATTATTTTGATCTTCCTGAGGAACTGATAGCACAGGATCCGCTTCCCGCACGTGATGATGCTAAGCTCCTTGTGATGAATAAAAAGACAGGCAATATCGAACATAAGATATTCCATGATATTATCGATTATCTTAAGCCCGGTGACTGCCTTGTTCTCAATGATACAAAGGTTATACCGGCAAGACTTCTTGGAACAAAGAAGGATACCGGTGCTGCAGTCGAGATTCTTCTTTTAAAGAGAAGAGAGAACGATATCTGGGAGACTCTTGTTAAACCCGGTAAAAAGCTTCGCCCCGGTGCGGAGGTTACTTTTGGAGAAGGACTTTTAAACGCAAAGATCCTTGATATTGTTGAAGAAGGTAACAGACTCGTTCAGTTTTCATACGAAGGAATTTTTGAAGAGGTCCTTGATAAGCTTGGAGAGATGCCGCTTCCTCCTTATATTACGCATAAGCTTCAGGATAAAAATATGTACCAGACGGTTTATGCAAAATATGAGGGATCAGCAGCTGCGCCTACAGCGGGACTTCATTTTACCAATGATCTTCTTGAGAAAATTCAGGACAAGGGAATTGATCTTGCTTACGTAACGCTCCATGTTGGACTCGGAACCTTCAGACCGGTTAAGGTTACAAATGTTCTTGAGCACCATATGCATACCGAATGGTATCAGGTGAATGCAGAGGCAGCTGAGAAAATCAATAAGGCAAAAGAGAGCGGACATCGTGTTATCTGCGTTGGTACAACCAGCTGCAGAACCATTGAAAGCGCAGCAGATGAGAACGGACATATTGAGCCCTGTGCGGACAATACTTCTATTTTTATTTATCCCGGTTACAACTTTAAGGTGACAGATTGCCTTATTACTAATTTCCATCTTCCGGAATCAACTCTGGTCATGCTTGTTTCGGCACTTGCAGGCAGAGAGAATGTTTTGAATGCATATGAGGAAGCTATAAGTAAACGGTACAGATTCTTTAGTTTTGGTGATGCTTGTTTCTTTACGGATGACGAGATTTAGGCTATAGTAATACTATATCTTATTCGAGGGGGATATTATGGAAGAAAGACGTAAATACAAAAGACTTGATCTGGACGGAGAGCTTTTAATGAGCCCTATCGGTAGTACTCAGGAACCGGAGGCTGTGGCTATTTCAGTTATGAACTGTTCACGTGCAGGAATGGGTTTTCAGTCAGATCTCCAGCTAACAATGGGAGACAATTACGAGTGTAATCTTACCATCTGGACCAAAGAGGTTCTTCATGTTTTTATTAAAATTGTACGAGGAACAGCTCTTGAGGACAGCTATGAGTATGGGGCTATTTTCATCGGAATGCCCGAGTATGACAGACAGAGGATCTCGGTGTACGAGACTGTTCAGGATACGCTCGATGAAATGTAGGGGTTAGAATCATGCGTGATTTTAAGAATTTGCAGATCGCGGTTGCAGGTGCCGGTTATGTGGGACTTTCAATCGCGACTTTGTTGTCACAAAAACATAAAGTGACTGTTGTGGATGTCATTCAGGAAAAGGTGGATATGCTCGAAAAGAGGATTTCACCGATTCAGGACGAATACATCGAAAAATATTTTAAAGAAAAAGATTTGGATCTGCATGCGACAAAAGACGGTGAGGCTGCTTATCGTGATGCAGATTTTGTAGTCATTGCAGCACCGACTAACTACGACAGCAAGAAGAATTATTTTGATACAAGTGCGGTAGAGGCTGTTATCAATCTTGTTCAGAAGGTTAATCCTGATGCGTATATGGTTATAAAAAGTACCATCCCTGTTGGATATACTGAGAAGATCAGAAATAAGACCGGCTCTGACAAGATTCTTTTCAGTCCGGAGTTTCTCAGAGAATCCAAGGCGCTCTATGACAATTTATATCCAAGCCGAATTATTGTAGGAACGGATATGGATGATGAAGATCTGACAAATGCCGCTCATATATTTGCAGAGCTTTTGAATGAGGGAGCACTCAAGGAAAATGTTGATGTTCTCTTTATGGGCTTTACTGAGGCAGAAGCTGTAAAGCTTTTTGCAAATACCTATCTTGCGCTGCGTGTTTCGTATTTCAACGAACTTGATACTTATGCGGAGATGAAGGGACTTGATACAGACAAGATCATCAAGGGAGTTTGTCTTGATCCCAGAATTGGTGATTTCTATAATAACCCCTCCTTTGGCTATGGTGGATACTGCCTGCCAAAGGATACAAAACAGCTTCTTGCAAACTATTCGGATGTTCCGGAAAACCTCATTGAGGCTATTGTTGAATCAAACAGAACACGAAAGGACTTCATCGCTGACAGAGTGCTTGATATCGCCGGCGCCTATGGCAATAGCGAAGCCTATGATGCAGCACGTGAACACGAAGTTATCATAGGCGTTTACAGACTTACTATGAAGAGCAATTCCGATAATTTCCGTCAGAGCAGTATCCAGGGAGTTATGAAGCGAATCAAAGCAAAAGGCGCTACCGTTATTATTTATGAGCCTTCCCTTGAAAATGGGACAACCTTCTTTGGAAGCCTTGTGGTTAATGACCTTGATGAATTCAAAAAGAAAAGCGGCGCCATTATCGCCAACCGCTATGATTCTTGCCTTGACGATGTAAGCGATAAAGTATATACAAGAGATATCTTCAAAAGGGATTAAAAAAACAAAGCCCCCGAAAAATATATTCATAACCATACGATTATGCGCGCAGCGCAACAAGGATGCGAATGAATATATTTTCCGGGGGCGTATTATTTATTTTGGGGCGTATTATTCTATTTGATTTTCGCACTTTAACGTGGTATAGTGTTTACTGTTCGTAGTATTTATTGCAATTTAATTTCGTACTTCCAGGAGAGTAATTTAATAATGATTAATGATAATCTGACCTGCGGTTTTATAGGTCTTGGTCTTATAGGTGGCTCAATGGCCAGAGCCCTTAAGGCTAAAATGCCTGAAATACGCATTATTTCATATACACCACATCCGGAGACCTCATTAAAAGCGAAAGAGGATGGTATTGTGGATGTGGCCTGTGACAAGGTTGATGAGAGATTTTCCGAATGTGACTACATCTTTTTATGCGCACCGATTGAAAGAAATAATGATAATCTTGCATTGATAAAGCCATACCTCAATCCCAAAACGACTCTTACCGACATCGGTTCGGTTAAAACAAGTATACATGAGCATGTAAAAGAGCTTGGATTGGAAGAGCAGTTTATCGGCGGTCATCCGATGGCCGGTACTGAGAGGATTGGTTACATAAACTCAAAGGCTTCCATTTTGGAAAATGCTTTTTATATACTTACAAAGACAGAAAAAACTTCTGATGAGAGACTTGAAAATTACAGAGAGCTTGTGGAGCTTATGGGAGCAACGCCGCTTATTATCCCTTATGAGCAGCATGATTTCATTACAGCTGCTGTAAGCCATGTACCTCATGTTATAAGCGGATGTCTTGTTAATCTTGTCCATGACAGTGATTCGGAAGACGGACTTATGAAAATGATTGCGGCCGGCGGCTTTAAGGATATCACCAGAATTTCATCCTCATCCCCGGTGATGCTGCAGCAGATATGTCTTACAAATCACAAGAACATATCCACACTTTTGGATACATATATAGATTATCTGAACAGAATGAAGCAGGTGATTGATAAGGTTGATGGCGATGGCCTCATGGACTTTTTCTCATCAGCCAGAGAGTACAGGGATTCCTTCAATGATCTCAGAAGAGGACCCATTCAGAAGACCTATGTTATCAGAGTTGATATTGCGGATGAACCCGGTAATATTGCCTCTGTTGCAACGCTTCTTTCTGTTAACGGAATCAATATCAAAAATATTGGAATCGTTCATAACCGTGAGTTCGAGCATGGTACTCTTAGCATAGAATTCCACGATGATAAGGCTATGGAAAAGGCGCTAACACTTTTGGAAGCTCATGGATATCCGTCAGTTGACTGATACATTTTTGACACTATATTAAGGCTTGAAAAAAGAGGGAATTAACAATGATCAGTATTGAAAAAAGTTCAAAACCATTAACGGGTAATGTTTTTGTTCCCGGGGACAAATCAATTTCACACAGAAGTATTATGTTTGGGGCTTTATCAGAGGGAACCACTGAAATAACAGGCTTCCTCAAAAGCGGAGATTGTCTTTCTACAATAGAATGTTTTAAAAAGTTGGGCATTCTGATTGAACATTCTCAAAGACCGATGAACGGTGTTCCTACAATAACAGTTCACGGAAAAGGACTTCATGGCCTGAAGAAACCTGATTCTACACTCTATACAGGTAATAGTGGTACAACTACCAGACTATTATCCGGTATTCTTGCAGCGCAGCCTTTTGATTCTATGATCACAGGCGACAGTTCAATCGAAAAGAGACCCATGAACAGAATTATCAAACCACTTTCGCAGATGGGAGCGGATATCAGTTCTGCGATGGGGAATGACTGCGCACCGCTTATAATAAAAGGTGATAAGAAACTTCATGGTATTTCCTATCATAGTCCTGTAGCATCAGCCCAGGTAAAATCAGCAATTGTGCTTGCCGGTCTTTATTCCGACAGTGACACAGTGGTTTATGAACCTGCACTTAGCAGAAATCATACAGAGCTTATGCTTCGTGCTTTTGGTGCGGACATACACAACGAAGTCGACGTCAGGGGAAGCTCTGCTACAATCCTTCATCCCGGCATGCCGCTTCGCGGAACCAAGATAAATGTTCCGGGCGACATATCCTCCGCGGCATACTTTATCGCTGCAGCGCTTCTTGTACCCGGCTCTGACGTAGTCATTCATAATGTTGGAATCAATAAAACAAGATCAGGAATACTCAGCATCCTTACTCAGATGGGCGCTGATATTCAGCTTGAGAATGTGAATGAATCCATAGAACCAAGAGCAGATCTTCATGTTCGTTATTCGGAACTTCATGGCAATGAAAATGGAAGATTCGAAGTTGGTGGAAAACTTATTCCCACTATGATAGACGAACTTCCGATATTTGCTGTTATAGCAGCAACAGCTAACTGCACAACCATCATTAAGGATGCAGCAGAACTAAAGGTAAAGGAATCTAACCGTATTGATTCTGTTTGCAACAACCTCAAGGCTATGGGCGCTGACGTTGAGCCCACCGACGATGGCATGATAATCCATGGCGGAAAACCGCTTCACGGTACAGATATTGATTCCGATGCCGATCATCGCATAGCCATGAGTTTCGCCGTTGCAGCCCTTGCTGCCGAAGGCACCACCCGAATCCTTGATGACAAATGTGTAGGAATATCCTATCCGGAATTCTTTAAGGACCTTAGATCTTTAATTAATTGAAAATATCATTTTGAAAGTTTTGATAATCTGCCTCACACCCCTTTTTTATAAGGCTGGGCATGGTGCTCAAGTTCGCAACTGTTTTATGGCCCGAGACGTGGGTGGGAGAACAAAAATGGTTTATTGAAAGCCAGAGATGTGGATGCAAATCACGACGTAGACGAAAACGTAAATTTATCACATCTACATATCAGGCTTATATATAACATAGAGTCTACCACCCACATCTCGGGCTCTATCATAAGTTGTGCAAATTTGATGGAATTACTTGTATTGTTTGTACAATTTTAGTAAAATGTTCCTATAGGGTTTGGGGGAAATCTAAATATTCTTCATTAAATTTTCCCAACATAATTTAAGACTTGGAGGAGCAAGAGATGAAAGTTTACACAAGTGACAAAATACGCAATGTCGTACTCTTAGGCCACGGGGGAGCCGGAAAGACTTCACTCGCTGAAGCTATGGCTTACCTCGCAGGAATTACTTCCCGTATGGGCAAAGTTGCTGATGGAAATACAGTCAGTGATTTTGATAAAGAGGAACAAAAGCGTCAGTTTTCAATTAGCACATCTACAATTGCATTGGAGTGGGATGATCATAAGATCAATCTCCTTGATGCGCCCGGATTCTTTGACTTCGTCGGAGAAGTACAGGAAGCTATGAGTGTTGCCGATGCAGCTATTATCGTAGTTTCCGGTAAGGCAGGAGTTGAAGTAGGAACAGAGAGAGCATGGGATCTTTGCGAGAAGTATGGTATTCCGCGTATGTTCTTTGTTTCTGATATGGATATCGATGATGCTTCCTACAGACAGGTTGTTCAGGATCTTACAGATAAGTATGGTAAGAAGATAGCTCCGTTCAACATGCCTTCTCGTGAAAATGAGAAGTTTGTCGGCTATGTAAATATAATTCAGGAAAAGGGCTTCCGTTGGGAAGGTAAGGATGCGGTAGAGTGTGAAGTTCCCGAGTATAACAAGGAATACATGCAGCAGTATCGTGACACTCTTATGGAAGCAGTTGCTGAGACCAGTGAAGAATTCATGGACAGATACTTCAGCGGCGATACTTTCTCAGAGCAGGAGATCAGATCAGCACTCAGAACCAACGTATGTGACGGATCCATTGTTCCTATCGAGATGGGATCAAGTATCCTTGCACAGGGTGTTTACACACTTCTTGACGATATTGTTAAGTATATGCCGGCTCCCGAGAACCGTAAGATGGCCGGAATTAACATGAAGACCAATGAGATTTTCGAAGCTAACTTCGATTTCTCCAAGCCGAAGACAGCTTTCGTATTTAAGACCATGATGGATCCTTTTATTGGAAAATACTCCATGATCAAGGTTCGTTCAGGCGTTATCAAGACTGATGACATAATGTACGATTCCAATAAGGATACAGAAGTTAAGATTGGTAAGATATATGTAATGCAGGGTAATAAGACTATCGAGGTTCCCGAGCTTCATGCAGGTGATTTCGGTGCTCTTCAGAAACTTGATGTATCCACAGGTGACACACTTTCAACCAAGGCTAATCCTGTACAGTATGCACCTATGGATATTTCACAGCCCTATACATACATGAGATATAAGGCTCAGAATAAGGCTGATATTGATAAGATTGCTCAGTCTCTGGCTAAGCTTTCTGCTGAGGATGCTACTCTTAAGGTTGTAAACGATGCAGAGAATCATCAGTCACTTATCTACGGTATGGGTGATATGCACCTTGAAATCGCAGTAAGTAAGCTTCTCAACGAGTATAAGGTAGCTGTTGATCTCGATAAGCCGAAGGTAGCTTTCAGAGAGACTATCCGCAAGAATTCTGATGTGGAATACAAATATAAGAAGCAGACCGGTGGACACGGCCAGTACGGACACGTTAAGATGCGCTTCGAGCCTTCAGGTGACGACAGCAAGGCTTATATATTTGATCAGGTTGTAGTAGGCGGAGCTGTTCCGAAGAACTACTTCCCGGCAGTTGAAAAGGGTATTGCTGAGGCTTCCCAGAGAGGACCTCTTGCAGCTTATCCCGTTGTTGGTGTTAAGGCTACTCTTTATGATGGATCCTATCACCCGGTAGATTCATCTGAAATGGCTTTCAAGGTTGCAGCAAGCAATGCCTTCAAGAAGGGCTTCATGGATGCAACTCCCGTACTTCTTGAGCCTATTGCTTCACTCAAGGTGACTGTTCCGGATTCATTCACCGGAGATGTAATGGGTGATCTCAATAAGAGAAGAGGACGCGTGCTCGGCATGAATCCTACAGGTGATGGCAAGCAGGTTATTGAGGCTGATGTTCCCATGATGGAACTCTTTGGATATTGCACAACGCTTCGTTCCATGACCGGCGGTGCAGGTGACTATGAGTATAGCTTCGCTCGCTACGAACAGGCTCCTCAGGATATTCAGGCTAAGGAAGTAGCAGCTAGAGCTGAGAAGGTTAAGGAGAATGGCATCGAAGATTAATCTCTTACAGAGAATCTTTAAGGATTTGCTATTTTGAATTTTATTAGCTGACATTCTATATACGGAATGTCAGCTATTTTATTGTTATTTTATAGTTTCTTTAAATCGTACTTATATCTTTATGTTACGATAAATTTGAAGATGTATAACTATGAGTTTTTATAAATCATTTTCTTATGAGGGGTTAAAATATGCCGCATTTTGGTATGCACATAGGCTTAAGATATGACATTATTGGAGAGTATGCCAGCCTTCTTCTTGCTATTCTTTTGCTGGTTTTCATGTCACTGACTAGGCCTAAAAAATCAAAAAGCTATAAATTCCTTGTTCTTGGAGCCTTGACAGCCATAGTGGCAACGGCTACGCAGATAATGATTGTTGAAGTGGCAAGTAACGTTTCTGTCTACTACAACAGGTCAACTTTTACTGCACTTCTTACCTTTTTCCTGGTGCTTTACGCGGCTATTCTTGTCTTGATTTTTAATTACATAAATCTCATGAGCGAAAAGAGATTAAAGAAACGTTCTGTAATTATTATGCTCTATGTTTCCATTGCGCTTTTTTATTTTTCAGGCGTAGTCTATCAGGTTGCAATGAAAAGCCTTTATTTTGTCAGGACAGATGGTATTGATATTACACATTTCACAACTTTTTATTGCATGATGGGCATGTTGTGTGCAGTCATATGTTTTATTGTAGTCATGATCAGAAGACGCACCATAGCTCGAATTGTAATAAGAGGAGTTCTGATTGTCGTGCCTCTCGATATTATAGTTCTCATTTTGCAGATTATCGACAAAAGAGCTATTTTCAGTGCGTCGACCTACGTCATCCCTTTGGTTGCTTTCTATCTGCTATTCCATTCAAATCCTTATGATGAGGATACCGGATGTCAGAATGTGAGTGCAATGGAAAGCAGGTTTATTACTGATATAAGAAGAAACAGAATTTTTTATTTGGCTTATATAGATTTCCCGCAGCTTACAGATACATCCTTTAGTCCGGATTATGAGATGCTCTCTATAGAAATGGCAAGAGTATGTAGGGAGATAGAAAGAATTTCAAGAAAAATACAGCTGTATAGAATTAGTTTTGGAACCTTTATGGCTCTTATCGAGACAAAAGAACGTTCAGATGCTCAGAATTATTCCGAACAAATGCGGGATATTCTTGATGCATTTCACGACAGAACAGAGGACCATTTCCACTATTTTCTTGGGGTATGCGGAGACAGTAGGAGATTTTCTTCTGTCGGTAACAAATGGACGCAGCTGTTCATGATGTATATCAAACAAACAAAGCTTATTGATGGTGAGAATGTTTATTATTTTGCAAACGGTTCGGATTTCAGAGATTTTGATGAGATTTATAAGATTGAACAGACTCTTCTTGATGTCAGAATGAAGATGGATGCAGAAGATGAGCGTATTATCTGCTATGCGCAGCCTATTTATAGTGTAGACAAAGATGAGTTCAGATCTGCAGAGGCACTTATGAGATTGAACATAGATGGAAAGATGATTCCTCCGGATATGTTTATTCCAATTGCGGAGAGGAATAATTGTATTCATGCGCTCACTGTAATAATGATACATAAAGTATGCAAGGCAGTTGAAAAATTGTCTTTGGAATATGATTTTGATGCAATAACCATAAATTGCTCTACTGCAGATTTTACCGATAAGACTTTTTATAAGGAAATTCTAGACATAATTCATGGCTATAACATTGACCAGAAGATGATCAGACTTGAATTAACCGAGTCTATGATGGCAGAAAACTATGAGGCAGTTAAGCATAATATGGATATGCTTAACCGCGAAGGAATTCATCTTTATATGGATGACTTCGGAACCGGCTATTCCAATCTTGAGAGAGTTGTTGACGTGCCTGTTCAGACAATCAAGTTTGATAAATCCCTGTTATACAAGTCAATTAAGGATGACAGGGTTGATGATATCATTTCCTATATGATCGAGTTTTTCAAGAAAAACGGCTTTGTCACACTTATTGAAGGTGTAGAGGATGAGTCACAAAAGAAGTACAGTATTGATCGTGGTTTTGATTATATTCAGGGCTATCACTATGCTAAGCCCGGCCCGATCGAAAGTCTGAGTAAATATTTTAAACATAAGTAATCTGCGATAATCTGCAGAATCCTTGAATTATGATACTTCGGTATGGTAAAATCTTGACTATGTTTATAATTTCAATAAAAGCCGAGGTATCATAAATGTCAGAGTTATACAATCACAAAGAAGTTGAACAGAAATGGCAAAAGGTTTGGGATGATGAGAATGCATTTGCTGCAAGTAATGATTATTCCAAGCCTAAGTATTATGCGCTTGTTGAGTTTCCGTATCCTTCAGGACAGGGACTCCATGTAGGTCATCCCAGACCGTATACAGCGCTTGATATTGTTGCGCGTAAGCGCAGAATGCAGGGATATAATGTTCTTTATCCCATGGGATGGGACGCTTTCGGTCTTCCTACAGAGAACTATGCGATCAAGAATCATATTCACCCTAAGATCGTTACAGCCAATAATGTAAAGAAGTTCAAGAATCAGCTTCATTCTTTGGGTTATTCCTTTGACTGGAACAGAGAAATAAATACAACAGATCCCGATTACTACAAGTGGACACAGTGGATTTTCCTTAAGCTTTTCAAGGAGGGTCTTGCTTATAAAAAGGAGATGCCCATCAACTGGTGTACATCCTGTAAAGTTGGCCTTGCCAACGAGGAAGTTGTAAACGGCGTATGTGAGCGCTGTGGATCTGAGGTTGTCCGCAAGGTTAAGAGTGAGTGGATGCTTAAGATTACAGAGTATGCTGACAAGCTTATCGATGGCCTTGATGGTGTTGATTATATCGAGCGAGTAAAGGTCTCCCAGAAAAACTGGATTGGACGTTCAACCGGTGCTGAGGTTGATTTCGAGATTGCCGGTACTGAGGATAAGCTTACTGTTTACACTACAAGATGTGATACCCTTTTCGGAGCAACATACATGGTAGTTTCTCCCGAACATCCTTATCTTGATAAGTACAAGGACAAGATAAATAATTTTGATGCTATTCTTGCATACAGAGAAGAAGCTGCAAAGAAATCCGACTTTGAGCGTGCCGAGCTTGCAAAGGATAAGACCGGTGTTGAAATTGATGGTCTTAAGGCAATAAATCCCGTAAACGGAAAAGAGATTCCGATCTGGGTTTCCGATTATGTACTTATGAGCTATGGTACAGGTGCTATTATGGCGGTTCCTGCTCATGATGACAGAGACTGGGAGTTTGCAAAGAAATTCGGTCTTCCTATTATTCAGGTTGTGGCTAAGGATGGGGAAGAGGTTGATGTTAATGAAGCAGCATTTACAGATGTTGCCACAGGCGTTCTTATCAACTCAGACTTCATCAACGGCCTTTCCGTAAATGATGCCAAGGAAAAGATGATTTCATTCCTTGAGGAAAAGAAAATCGGTCATGCGCAGGTTAATTATAAGCTTCGTGACTGGGTATTCTCCCGTCAGAGATACTGGGGCGAGCCTATTCCGATTGTTGAATGTGAGAAGTGTGGATTTGTTCCGATTGATGAATCAGAGCTTCCTCTTCTTCTTCCCGAAGTAGACAGCTATGAGCCTACGGATAACGGTGAATCACCGCTTGCAGCTATGACAGACTGGGTTAATACCACATGCCCTTGCTGCGGAGGCCCTGCTAAGAGAGAGACCGATACCATGCCTCAGTGGGCAGGTTCATCCTGGTACTTCCTCAGATACACAGATCCTACAAACAAGGAAGCACTTGCAAGTAAGGAAGCACTTAAGTACTGGCTTCCCGTTGACTGGTATAACGGAGGAATGGAGCATACAACTCTTCATCTTCTGTATTCCAGATTCTGGCATAAGTTCCTCTATGATCAAGGCGTAGTACCTACATCAGAGCCTTATCAGAAGAGAACCAGCCACGGTATGATCCTTGGTGAGAATGGCGAGAAGATGAGTAAATCCCGCGGTAATGTCGTTAATCCCGATGATATCGTTGAGGATTACGGCGCTGATACACTCAGAACCTATGAGATGTTCATCGGTGCATTCGATCTTGCTGCATCATGGTCAGAGGATGGTGTTAAGGGCTGTCGCAGATTCCTTGAAAGAGTTTGGAAGCTCCAGGATATTATGGTAGACGGCGATGAGTACTCAGAAGAACTTAAGGGTGAGATGCACAGAACAATCAAGAAGGTTTCAAGTGACTTCGAGAACCTTAAGTACAACACAGCAATTGCAGCAATGATGTCACTTATAAATGATTTTTATAAGAAAAATGCTGTTACTAAGGCTGAGTATAAGACTCTCATTACAATGCTTAATCCTGTTGCACCCCATATCACTGAGGAGATATGGCAGAGGATCGGCGGAGAGGGCAGACTCTATCAGCAGACATGGCCTGAGTTTGATGAGGCGCTTACAGTTGAAAACACTGTAGAAATTGCTGTACAGGTTAACGGTAAGGTAAGAGCTACAATTTCAATCGGTAAGGACGATCCTAAGGATGAGGTTCTTGCCAAGGCAAGAGAGGCTATATCCGGAAAATTTGATGGCAATATTATCAAAGAGATCTATGTACCCGGAAAGATTTGCAACATTGTTATGAAGTGACTATAAGGAGGGATATATATGCATTTGGGTAAACATTTTAGACAGTTAGTAGTAGGAATAGTATTTGCACTCTTCATTTTCATCTTTGCTAAGGGCTTCGGTATGGAAGATGTAGAATATGCCGGATCTGTATTAGCTGTAACTGCAGGAGATGCATATTCTGAACTTTCGCTTACGGTGAATGAGATACAACTTGATCCCGGAGAAGTAGAGACCGTCGAAGGGATAGCTACACCGGTTGTTGTTAAGGATAAGACAATTTACTGGGAGAGCGATGATATCACTGTGGCAACCGTAGATCGAGATGAGGGTGCCTACAATAAAGCTTATATTACTGCTGTGGAAGTTGGTAAGACTCAAATTAAAGCCAAAAACGCTGTTGGAAATGTTATAGCAGTTTGCAAAGTTACTGTCGGAAATCCGAGCGGCCTTGAAAAGATGAAGCAGGTTAAGGCTTCAAAAGTAACTGTTTCTTCTCTTAGGGCTACAAAGGGAACTCTTAAGATAAAATATAAAGCGGTTTCTTATGCGACAGGATATCAGATTCGTTACAAAAAGAGCGGCGGCTCATGGAAAGACATTGATACAAAAAACAAGACATATACGTTAAGTAAACTTGCCAAAGGAAAGTACTACATAAAAGTAAGAGCTTACAAAAAGTATGATGGCAAGAAGTATTACAGTAAATTTACAAAAACCTATAAAGTCAAAGTAAAATAACATTATATAACCTGCAACAGATTATTCTGTTGCAGGTTATTTTATTTAATCATAAACGAAATATTAAATTTTAGAAAAATCGTATACAAATCAATGCATATTTCGATTAGTCTGTTAAAATGTATGTGTAACAGTTTTTTTGTTTTGAGGGGCGGGAAATATCAATTATTTCGAGTATGCGCCGGAATATGAACGGAGACAATTATGGGTATAAAAAATCTTGTGAAAGTCAACGAAAAAAAGATGCATGACATGAGCGTGCAGGAGAAGTTCAATTCCACGTTCAAGCAGATCATTATCATGTTCTGTGTTGCTATAGCAATTCTTGTATTAACTCTGGCATTTGCTGTAGTCTCCATAAGAACTATTTATCGTAAGTATTACAATATGAATACTATTCAGGCAGATATCAGAATTGATATGCAGGCGCTGTCAAAGGCTTTTCTTTGGGCGCTGTCATCACCTGATGATGCTATAAGAGAGGAACAGCTTGGTAAAGCTATGGAAAAGTTTGGCGAGTTCAGCGACAACCTAACTAAGCTTGCTGCTATTTCCGATGACGACGATGCCATAAATACTGTTTCTAATGATTTAAAAACAGTAGAAAACAATGGAAAAACACTAGGGAATATGTTTGCGGATGGATCCTCTTCAGATGATTTGTTCTACTATTTTAATGATACCCTTTATCCCTCAATAGATGTTGCTGTAAAAGACTTTAAGACAGTTTCGAGTTCAACTACTGAAGCTGCAGCTGCTGCTTACAGAAATTCGCTTATTATCGGAGCTATAATGTCCATAATCACATTTATCATAGTCGCGATGGTACTTATCTATATTGTGGATGTTAAGAAGAAACTGTCCTATTCAATTCTGGCACCTGTTGAGGAGATTTCCAAGGCTGCTGATCAGATGTCAAGAGGTAATCTTGATATCAATATTGATTACACATCAGAGGATGAGCTTGGTAAACTGGCAAGTGATCTGAATTCTTCAACAGCTGTAACAGCTCAGATTGTTTCCGATATCAGGGAAACTTTGAAAATGGTTGCCGACGGTGACTTTACTCAGGGAACGCTTCATCCTGAACTTTATAAAGAAGACTTTGCACCCATAAATGAAGCTCTTAACAATATTACAGATTCACTGTCAGATACTCTTTCACATGTACAGGAATCATCTAATCATGTATCCGAAGGCGCAAACGGCATGAGCAGGGGAGCAACTGACCTTGCTGAAGGTGCAACGGATCAGGCGGCAGCGGTTGAAGAACTAACGGCATCTGTTGCTACGGTTACAGCTCAGACTAAGACTATGGCAGAAACAGCTGAGAGATCAAGGCAGATGGCGGACAGAGTTCGCGATGATGCTGATGCAAGTGCACGAAAGATGCATCTTGTAACGGATGCGATGATTAGGATTACTGAGGCATCCAATGAAATCGAACAGGTAACCAATACTATTGAATCAATTGCAAAGCAGACGCAGCTGCTTGCTCTTAATGCTTCAATTGAGGCAGCAAGAGCCGGCGAATCTGGTAAGGGATTTGCGGTTGTTGCAGAAGAGATCAGTACTCTTGCCAGTCAGAGTAGTGAGGCTGCAAAGAATACACATCAGCTAATTCAGGATACTATGGAAGAAATCCGAAACGGAAATGACGTAGTAGGAGAAACCACCGATGCTCTTCAGCAGATGCAGTCCTCAGTTGAAGAAATTACAGGTATGATAGTAGAGACGGGAGAGATGGCACAGCAACAGGCAGCCAGCATGGAGGAAATCAATGACGGTATTGATCAGATTTCAACGGTTGTCCAAAGCAACTCCGAAACAGCCCAGGAATCCAGCAATGTTTCCCAAGAGCTTACCCGGCAATCGGAAGACCTTACTAGACTGATAAATCAATTCAAACTCAGATAAACAGAAAGCCCACGGAAAATATTCCGTGGGTATTTTTTATAAGTTGCACTTTATTGCATTAACGCGTTGACATATATGGTATTATTGTATACAATAATGCAAAACAATTATTTAAAATCATTTTAATGAATTCTATTAAGTTAGGTGTTTTTAGGAGGAACCAGAAATGCAGGATCAGACTTTCCAGAACAGACCGGTGACAATGAATGAGCACAACAATCTTTTACAGATTGAAGAGCATATGTATATTTTGGACGATGTTGAAAAGCCCAATGTTTTCAGAAACATGTTCCCTTATGATGAGGTTCCGAAGATTCCGTTTAATGATAGAATTGTTCCGCATAATATGCCAAAGGATATCTGGATTACAGATACTACTTTCCGCGATGGTCAGCAGTCAAGAGCTCCGTATTCTACAGAGCAGATTGTAAAGATATATGATATGCTTCATGAGCTCGGTGGTCCTAACGGCATGATCAGGGCAAGTGAGTTTTTCCTTTACAGCAAGAAGGACAGAGATGCAGTTTATAAATGTATGGAGAGGGGATATAAGTTCCCTGAAGTAACAAGCTGGATCAGAGCCAGCAAAGAGGATTTCAAGCTTGTAAAAGAGATTGGAATGAAGGAAACCGGAATTCTTGTAAGTTGCTCTGATTATCATATTTTCCTGAAGCTTAAAATGACAAGAAGACAGGCACTTGATCACTACCTTAGTGTAATCAGAGATTGTCTTGAAGAAGGTATTGCCTGCAGATGCCACCTTGAGGATATTACAAGAGCTGATATTTACGGATTTGTTGTTCCTTTCTGTGTTGAGCTTATGAAGCTTCGCGAGGAGTATGGTATTCCGATTAAAGTTCGTGCCTGCGATACGATGGGCTATGGCGTTAATTTCTCGGGTGCTGTTATTCCCAGAAGCGTACAAGGTATTATATATGCTCTTAACACAAATGCAGGTGTTCCCAGTGAGCTCATTGAGTGGCACGGACACAATGATTTTTATAAAGCAGTGTCCAATTCGACTACTGCATGGCTCTATGGTTGTTCAGGAGTCAATGCTTCTCTGTTCGGTATAGGAGAGAGAACGGGAAATACACCTCTCGAAGCTATGATCTTCGAGTATGCGCAGTTAAAGGGTACACTAAACGGCATGAATACACAGGTTATAACAGAGCTTGCCCAATATTACGAGAAGGAACTTGGTTACAAGATTCCGCCTCAGACACCTTTTGTAGGTAAAAACTTTAACGTGACAAGAGCCGGTATCCATGCTGACGGACTTCTAAAGAACGAGGAGATTTATAATATCTTTGATACGGATAAGTTCCTTGGAAGACCTCCGGTAAGCGCGGTTTCCAACACTTCGGGTCTTGCCGGAATTGCACATTGGATAAACGTTCACTATCACCTTAAGGACGATGCAGCACTTGGTAAGGATTCCAAGCTTGTTCAGATATTGAAGGAATGGGTTGACGGTGAGTATGAGAACGGCCGTGTAACAGTTATGTATGACGAAGAACTCACAGCCAAAATAGATGAAGTATCAAAACTAATTGGTATCGAAGTTCGGGATGGCTCAATCAAATAATGCCTTCCCCTGGGGGGAAGGTGCCCGAAGGGCGGATGAGGGGCAAAGGTAAAATCATGGAAAAGAAAGATTTAAAACAGGAAGTTACCGATAAATATTCTCTTCGGGGTCGTGTTTTTCACAGGATAAGAGAGGATATTTTAAATGGTAAATATGAAGATCATGAGGAATTAAAGGAAGTAGCAATCGGCGAAGAGCTTGGAGTAAGCAGGACGCCGGTGAGAGAAGCTCTGCGCCAACTAGAGCTTGAAGGCCTGGTTCAGATAATACCGAACAAAGGAGCGTATGTAGTAGGTATAAGTGCTTCTGATGTCAGAGACATTTATATGATTCGTTCAAGACTTGAGGGACTTTGTGCAAGATGGGCCTGCGAGAATATAACAAAGGAACAGCTTGAAGAGCTTGAAGAGATAGTTTATCTGGCTGATTTTCATGAGAAAAAGGGCCATTTTGATCAGCTTGCAGAGCTTGATAACAGATTCCATACAATTCTTTATGAATCATGCAATTCGAAGATGCTTGAGCATCTTTTAAAGGATTATCATCAATATGTATGGCTCATAAGACAGAAGACTTTAACCGGTAGCCGAGGTAAGGATTCCAATAATGAGCATCGCAGTATAATGGAGGCCATAAGAGATAAAGATCCCGACAGGGCCGAAGAAATTGCCAATAGGCACATGCACAGTGCTTATGATAATATGGTTAAGAATGGTTTACTTGAAATGTTTAACTAAGGAGAGGAGCTTATATGTCCAGAATTAAAATGACTACACCCATTGTTGAGATGGACGGGGATGAGATGACCAGAATTCTCTGGAAGATGATCAAGGAAGAACTTATTGAACCCTATATCGAGCTTAAGAGTGATTATTATGATCTTGGTCTTAAGTATCGTGACGAGACAGATGATAAGGTTACTATAGACAGTGCCAATGCCACAAAAAAGTATGGTGTTGCAGTAAAATGTGCAACCATTACGCCAAACGCAGCACGTGTTGAGGAGTATGATCTCAAGCAGATGTGGAAGAGTCCAAACGGTACAATCAGAGCGATGCTTGATGGAACAGTTTTCCGCGCACCGATCCTTGTTAAGGGTATCGAGCCAAATGTAAAAACCTGGGAAAAACCCATAACTCTCGCTAGACATGCTTATGGCGATGTATATAAAAATGTTGAAATTGCTGTTCCCGGAGCAGGCAAGGCAGAGCTTGTATTTACAGGGGAAGACGGCAAAGAGATAAGACAGACAATACAGGAGTTTGACGGCCCCGGTATAATTCAGGGAATTCACAATAAGGATGCCTCAATAAAGAGCTTTGCAAAGGCTTGTTTTGAATATGCTCTTTCAACCAAGCAGGATCTTTGGTTTGCAACAAAGGATACTATCAGTAAGACCTATGATGCAAGATTTAGAGAAATTTTTGATACCACTTTTGAGAAGGACTATAAGCACAGATTCGATGCAGCAGGTATTGAATATTTCTACACACTTATTGATGATGCTGTTGCACGTGTAATGAAGTCAAAGGGTGGATTCATCTGGGCATGCAAGAATTATGACGGAGATGTAATGAGTGATATGGTTTCTTCTGCATGTGGATCTCTTGCAATGATGACTTCAGTTCTTGTTTCTCCGGAAGGAATATATGAGTACGAGGCAGCACACGGAACCGTTCAGCGCCACTATTACAAATACCTGAAGGGTGAGGAGACTTCTACCAATCCTGTAGCAACTATCTTTGCATGGACAGGCGCGATGAGAAAGCGCGGAGAACTTGATGGAATACAGGGACTTATTGATTGGGCTGATAAGATGGAAAAAGCAACACTTAAGACTATTGAGGATGGAAAGATGACAGGAGATCTTCTTCTCATTACTACCAATCCCAATGCTAAAAAGCTTAATTCCGAGGATTTCATAAGAGAAATCAGAAATACTTTTGATGCAATTTAATTGAAAATATATTAGAATTAATTACGCTGATGTATGTAATAAGAAGTACATCAGCGTAAATTTTTTGTATAAAAAGGGGATTACACATGAAAAACGAAGATTTAAAGAAGCTCCTTGATGATATGTCACTTAAAGAAAAGGTGTTGCAGCTGGTTCAGCTTCCGGGACAGGCCTTTGAGGAAAATGCTGCAGTAACAGGCCTTAGTGATGAAGGTGCAAGCGAGGAAGAAAAGAGTCTTGTTGGAAGTACTCTTGGTATTTGGGGCGCGGAGAAGATCATAGAAATTCAGAAAAAGTACATGGATAAGCATCCGCACCACATTCCGCTTTTGTTTATGTTGGATGTTATTCATGGTCACAAAACTGTATTTCCCTGCCCGCTCGGACAAGGTGCTACGTTTGATCCTGAGATTGCCAAAACGGGAGCTGAGGTTCAGGCAAGAGAAGCTGCCGCAGAAGGCGTACATGTGACATTTTCTCCCATGGGGGATCTTGTAAGGGATGCAAGATGGGGAAGAGTTCTTGAGTCAACCGGTGAGGATCCTTATCTCAATGGTAAGATGGTCTCTGCAATGGTAGAAGGCTACCAGGGAAAAGACTTAAAAGATATAAATCATATTGCAGCCTGCGTGAAGCACTTTGCTGCCTATGGTGCTGCTACATCGGGAAGAGATTATAACAGTGTTGAGCTGTCTGAATCCATGCTCAGAGATCAGTATTTGCCTGCATACGCTGAAGGAATAAAAAAAGGTGCAAGACTTGTGATGACCAGCTTTAATACGCTTAATGGTATCCCTTCCTCAGGAAATACATGGCTTATGAGAGATATACTCAGAAATGAGATGGAGTTTGACGGAGTTCTTATTTCTGACTGGGCAGCTGTTGCTGAGATGGAAACCTGGGGCTTTGCAAAGGATCTAAAGGAAGCAGCTGAGCTTGCCATGAAGGCGGGTGTCGATATTGATATGTGCACGGAAAGCTACGGAAGAAATCTTGAAGAGCTGTTGGATGAAGGAAAAATTTCCAAGGATCTTCTGGATGAAGCTGTTATGAGGGTTCTTACTTTGAAAAATGATCTGGGTCTTTTTGAGGACCCGTTCAGAGGCGCTTCTGCAACAAGAGAACAAGAAGAATGTCTTTCTGATAAAAATCGTGAGATAGCAAGAGATGCTGTCAGAAAGTCGCTTGTTCTTTTAAAGAACGACTATAATGCACTTCCTCTGGTTGAAAAGAAAATAGCATTTATAGGCCCTTATTCAGATGAGAAAAATCTTCACAGCTCCTGGGCTATATCCTGTGATTCTAAGGATGCTGTATCTGTAAAAAAGGCGGCAAAAGAGCTGTACGATGATACAGATACCAGAATTAAAGTCGCAAAAGGATGTCTTATAGCATCAAACGGCGATGAGTTCATGAACGGAACTTTTTCGGATGAAAAAGAAAAAGAGAAAAACAAAAAGCTGTTTAAGAAAGCCATGGAAGTAGCAGAGTGGGCTGACGAGATAGTGTTCTGTCTCGGAGAACATATTGGTCAGTCAGGAGAGTCCACAAGTAAAACGGATCTAAGAATTCCCAGAGTTCAAAAGAAACTGTTTGATAAAATCTGCAAGAAGTTTAGAAATGAAAAACATATCATTACTCTTATCTTTTGCGGAAGACCACTTGAGCTTGAAAATATTCCGGAGAAATCTGATGCTCTTATGATATGCTTCAGACCAGGAACCGAAGGTGGCCATGGAATTATGGATGTACTTGGCGGTAACTATTCACCATCCGGCAAACTTTCCATGAGCTTCCCTTATAGTGCGGCGCAGGCGCCTTTAAATTACAATGCTTTTTCAACAGGAAGACCTAAGCCTTCCGAAGGACCTACAATTTTCACTACAAGATACCTTGATTGTCCAAATGAGGCCAGGTATCCATTTGGATTCGGACTTACCTATTCGCAGTTTAAAATATCCGATGTCATTCTGAATAAGAATACATTGAATAAAGCGGATGAGGATGACTTTATAAGAGCAGCGGTGACTGTAAGGAATACAGGCTTCCATGAGGCAACAGAGACAGTTCAGCTCTATATACGTGATATGGTAGGGAGCAGAGTTCGACCGATTAAGGAACTTAAAGGCTTTAAGAAGGTTTCATTATTACCCGGAGAATCCAAAGAAATCAGTTTTGATATATCTGAAGATATGCTGAGCTTTTGGACAATCGAGAATAAAAATGACAGTGAGCCCGGAGACTTCAAGGTGTTTGTTGGATTTGACTCAACTACTGATAATTCTGAAGACTTTGAATTGATTTAAAAGTTTCTTTTTAATTTGATTTCAACCTTAAAGAACGATAATTTATTTACGCTTTTTTAATAATTCGCAGTGTGGACTTCATTGTTTGCACTGCGTTATTATTATTTATAGAAACGTTAACAGGCTTAGGAAATAAGAGAGGTTTCTATGGATAATAAAGTAAAAAAAATAAGCGCTGTATATAAATGCGTTTCTGTTCTTATATGGATAATCCTTACGTCATTATGTGTTTATACTTCCCTGTATGGCGATAAGTTTATGTATGTACATGACGATAAGATCTTGTTTACATTTTATCTGTTGCCGTTTCTTCTTGTCGGTGGTCTGTTTGGTTATTTCTTTGGCATGATTTCGTTTATGATAGCTTTCGTTGTCTCTATCGCTTCAGCGCTTACAACAGCTTACAATATGTCGATTTTTCTTGTTGCAACGCTATGCATTTCCATTTTTGCACAATATATGTTTTTTAAAAATATTAAAAAGACTGCTATTGCCTGCATTGCGACACTTCTTATTACTACACTTATCGAATATGCCTGTCTGTCAGTGGTACAGGTCGGAAGATATGATCTTTCCAATATCTCTCATTTTACCGACTATATTTGCAGGGATGTGTATTCTGTAATATTCTCAGTACTTGTTATATATATCATTCTGTCAAAAGCACCCGATTTTATAAAAATATTTTTCCCAATTGGGATTGCTTATACTAAGGCGTATGAAGAAAACAAGGAGCTACAGAAGAACGTCAGAAAGACCAAATTAAGTGTTAAAATTACTGCTATTATCATCGCACTTGAACTAATTCTTGGTATAGCTGTTGCTGTTTATATGATGATCCTTTTCCCGGACCTGAAAAATATGTTTGTGGGAGGTATTGAGAGACGTGAACCGGTCCATATAGAAAATACCGAAGATATGGTTCAGGAAATTAAAGACCTTGATTTCAAATTTGATGATGCAGCTCTTAGCTTTGATATTAAGATGATACTACTCATGATGTGCGTGGGTGTGCCGCTTGCTTCAATAGCAAATTTTTACACGAAGATGGTCATAGGCGGCCCTATCGGACGTATGTCTGATTTTATGTATGACTACGCCAATGCTGATGACGATACAAAGCTTGAGGTAGGAAAAAAGGTTGACAATCTTACAATAAAAACAGGTGATGAGATACAGGTTCTTCATGAATCCATGCAAACCACGGTTCATTCCATAGAGGACTATATAGGACGATTAAAAGCGAAACAGGAGCTTGAAAAGGAGCTCGAGGTTGCGCAAAAGGCCAGTGAAGCAAAGTCGTCCTTTTTATCTAATATGTCTCATGAAATAAGGACTCCCATAAATGCAGTCCTCGGAATGAATGAGATGATACTCAGGGAGTCGGATAACGACAGAATTCTTGAGTATGCAAATAATGTAAAAAGCGCCGGAAATTCTCTTCTTGGAATAATAAACGACATACTGGACTTCTCAAAGATTGAAGCAGGTAAAATGGATATTCTTCCGGTGCAGTATCATTTGGGATCAACAATAAACGACCTCATAAATATGGTGGCTGTAAAAGCCGAAGAAAAGGGGCTTAAACTCGAACTTGATATAGATGAGACGCTGCCTACTGTTCTTATCGGAGATGAAATCAGAATAAAGCAGTGCGTAACCAATGTACTTTCAAATGCTGTAAAGTACACCGAGGAAGGAAGTGTTGCACTCAACATCAGCTACAGAAAAGTAGATGATAAGAACATTATGCTTAGATTTCAGGTGGTTGATACCGGTATAGGAATAAAAGAAGAGGATATAAATAAGCTATATTCACCCTTCGAAAGAATTGAGGAAATCCGGAACCGTTCAATAGAGGGTACCGGCCTTGGAATGAGCATAGTTAAGAAGCTGCTTGCACTCATGGATACGAGACTTGAAGTAAAGAGCGTATACGGAGAGGGTTCTGATTTTTCATTTGAAGTGCGACAGCAGGTTGTATCCTGGGAAGAACTGGGAGACTTCAAGGAAAAGTACAAGGAATATCTAAAAACACTGGAAAAATATCATGAGAAATTCAAAGCTCCTGAGGCAGAAATTCTCGTGGTTGATGATACTCCGATGAATCTTACGGTTGTTAAGGGGCTTCTAAAGACGACGCTGATACAGGTTGATACTGCTGAAAGTGGAATGGAGACTCTTGAAAAGGTAAAGAAAAAGAAATATGATGCGATTTTCATAGACCATAGAATGCCTGAAATGGATGGCCTTGAAACCCTCGCTGCAATGAAGAAGATGGAGGAAAATCTATCTGTTGATGCTCCGTGCATCGCACTTACGGCAAATGCAGGTGCAGGTGCCAGGGAGGAATATATGGCAGCCGGTTTTGATGATTATCTCTCAAAACCGATTGACGGCGGACTTCTGGAGGATATGCTTAAGACATATCTGCCTCCTGAAAAGCTGATACTTGAGGAAGAATCAGAAGACGTCTATGATAAAGATGAGAACGATGAGAGACAAAAGCTTTATAAAACCATAGAAGGTATAGACTACGAGGAGGCATTAAAAAACTGCGGAAGCCTTGATATTCTTCAAAATGTTATAGAGGAATTCCATGTGTCCATAGATTCGAAGGCTGATAATATTGAACGATTTGCAGCAGATAATGATTACAGAAATTATACGGTTGCTGTTCATGCACTGAAAAGTTCAGCCAGGCTGCTTGGTGCGATGAAGCTTTCTGAAGATGCCGCATATCTTGAAAAATGCGGTAATGATGAGAGTACTGAAGAGATAAAGGAAAAGACTCCTGAGCTTCTAGCTCTTTACAGAAGCTATAAGGATAAACTTCAGCCCGCAATTGAAAAGAGCGAAGAAACTGACCTTCCTGAAATACCGGTAGATGAACTTGAAGGCGCTTTTTCAGATATGAAAGAATTATTGGAAGCCTACGATTTTGACACGGCTGATGGAATAATGAAGATGCTGTCCGATTACAGTATTCCGGATGACTATAAAGATAAATATAATAAAATTGTGGAATTGATGGCTGCTGTTGATAGAGATGCACTTCTGGAACTTCTTTAAAATATGAGAGGGGTTTTTATGGATAAACGAGTACTGCTTGTGGGTGGTAAGAAGAGCTTTATGGTAACTTCGATTGAAAAGGAGCTTAAGGCGGAAGACTTTGAGGTAATTCGCGCGGATGCAGATGTAACTCAGATTGAAAGAATGGAAGATAAACCGTCTGTATATCTTATTTATGTTGATGACATTGATGAGATGCTGGAGCTTTTTGTGTATCTGAAGGATAAATCAGTTGAAGATGATATCTCCATAAGTGTGATAGGATCCAGTGATGAACTTGAAAAGATATATTCAAAAATCTCACAGGACAGAATCGCTGCGGTTTTTGAGAGACCGGTCAATGTAAAAGAGCTCGGAAGTAAAATGACTGCTGTTGTCCAGAATGAGGAAGTGCGCCTGCAGAAAAAGAAGATTCTTGTTGTTGATGATGACGGCACAATGCTGAGGACAATTAAGAGCTGGCTGTCGGAAAAGTATCAGGTCTTCATGGTGAATTCCGGAATGAATGCCATCACTTTCCTTGCTAAGAACAAGGTTGACCTGATTTTGCTTGATTATGAGATGCCCGTTATTACAGGGCCCAAGGTTCTTGAGATGCTTCGTAGCGAGTCAGGAACAAGTGATATACCTGTTATGTTTCTTACCGTTAAAAATGATAAGGAGAGCGTAGCTCAGGTCATTTCACTTAAACCTGAGAAATATCTGCTTAAAACCATGCCTCCTGCTGATCTTATCGCCAATATCGATGAGTTTTTCGAAAAGCAGAAAATAAAGAATTATAAGTGAGGTTTTTATGTCGCTTTATGCACTTGGTGATCTGCACCTTTCCTTTCAGTCCGACAAGAATATGGATATTTTCGGGAAGGTGTGGAAGAACCATGAAAAGAAGATAGAAAAAAATTGCAATAAGATGATCACTGACGATGATACGCTTGTGCTGGTCGGGGATCATACCTGGGGCAAGGGACTTGAGAACTGTGAAAAGGACTTTGAGTTTATAGAAAAACTCCCGGGAAGAAAAATACTTATTCGCGGAAATCATGATAATTTCTGGAACGCTAAGAAAACCCAGCGCCTTAATGATATGTTTAATGGAAGGCTTTTGTTTTTACAAAATAACTACTATCCCTATGGGGACTACGCACTGGTAGGGACCAAGGGATATTGTTATGAAGGATTCGATACAAGGCAGCACGCCGATATGCTGATTGAACGTGAGGCAAAAAGATTAAAGATATCATTTGAAGCGGCCAGGGCAGACGGTTTTGAGAAGTTTATAATGTTCCTGCACTATCCGCCAACTTCAATTGATGAAAGAACAAGCAGATTTACTTTTATGGCGAAGGCCTACGGAGCAGAGCAGGTGATTTATGCTCATTGTCATGGAAAAGAGAGATTTCATGACAGTCTTTGGGGAAAAATTGACGGTATAAAATATAGTCTCGTTTCCGGGGACTATCTAGATTTCAAGCCTTTGAAAATTCTTTAACAAAGAGTTTCCAAAGGCTCATTTTATGGGGGAAAATGGGTATCTTAAATCGTGGATATATGATATTATGTTACATGTAGTAGGAGTTTGCGCATTGATGAGACAGGAGAGAAATGTGATGCCGCATCGTGCGCTATAATTATGCAATTTTTTAGAAAGTAGGTTATTTCTTATGGGTAACAGTATTAAAGACTGGAAAATCGGTGACCCGATGATCAATGAGAATGATTATTGGCAGGATCCAAATTATGTGGCAGAGGATCCCGAGAAGGAGCAGCTTGTTTTAAAGCTTGCATCCATGATTACCGATCGCTATGCGAAGAAGCTTTTTGGAAAGCTTAACAACAGAGACCCCGAGTATTGGATGCTTGACCTTATTCTTAATAAAGAGCAGGTTAAGTTCCTTATCAACTTTAAGAAGACTCGTGTGCCTTACAGTATTGAGGAACTTGCCTCAATGAACAATATGAGCGTCGAAGATGCTCAGAAGATGATAGATCGTCTCGTATGGATCGGTATTGTTGAGATGAATCGCGCAAAAACTGCAGATAAGCACAAGCAGTATGAGCTTCCGATTTTCGTACCCGGTTCTGCCGAGTTCATGATGATGCAGGATAAGCTTACGGATGAATTCCCGCAGCTTGCAACATTCTTTAATCTTATGACACAGCTTCCGCTTGGCGGCATTACTCAGATGGTTCCTCCCGGAGGAGCAGGTGTAGGTATGCACGTTATTCCTGTTGAGAAAGCTATCAGCATTGAGAATACATCAGTCCCTGTTGAGCATCTTTCAAGATGGATTGATATGTATGATAAATACGGTATCTCCGAGTGTTCCTGCAGAAAACAGCAGACAATGCGCGGAGAGGGAAGCGGTGAAATTCGCGGCGACTACTGTATCGGAATGGGCGATATGGCTGAGTATATGGAAAGCCGTGGAATTGGCCATTATGTAAGCAAGGAAGAAGTTTACGAGATTCTTGAGCGTGCAGAACGCCACGGATATGTTCACCAGATTACAAATATCGATGGAGAAGGAAAAATAGTTGCTATCTGTAACTGTGCTCCCGGTGTATGTAATGCACTTCGTACCTCACAGCTTTATAACACACCCAACCTTTCTGCATCTGCATACCGTGCACATGTCGAGAAGGATAAGTGCGTTGCTTGCGGAAAATGTGTTGAGGTATGTCCTGCAGGTGCAGCTAAGCTTGGTCAGAAGCTTTGCAAAAAGGATGGCTCACAGGTTACTTATCCTAAACAGGAACTTCCTAATTCCAAGAAGTGGGGACCTGAAAAGTGGAATTACAATTATCGTGATGATAATAAAGTTAACTGCTATGAAACAGGTACAGCTCCCTGTAAGACAGCATGCCCCGTACATCTTTCCGTTCAGGGATATATCAAGATGGCTGCAGAAGGAAGATATGAGGATGCCCTTAAGCTTATAAAGCAGGATAATCCGCTTCCGATGATCTGTGGTGCTGTATGTAACAGACGCTGTGAGGATGCTTGTACAAGAGGTACTATCGATCAGCCTCTGGCAATCGATGAAATCAAGAAGTTCATAGCTTCTCTTGATCTTAGGAAGGAATCAAGATATGTTCCGCTTTGCGAAAAGCACGACGGCGGAATGTGGTCAGACGACTACAAGATGGCTATTATCGGTGGAGGCCCCGCAGGACTTTCCGCAGCATATTTCCTCAGAAGAGACGGTTATCCGGTAACAGTATTCGAGAAGGAAAAGAGACCAGGTGGAATGCTTATGAACGGTATTCCCAGCTATCGTCTTGAAAAAGATATCATCGAGGCCGAGATTGACGTTATGAAGCAGATGGGCGTAGAGTTCAAGTGCGGCGTTGAAGTAGGTAAGGATGTTACTATCGAGGAACTCAGGAAACAGGGGTATAAGGCATTTTTCCTTGCAATCGGATGCCAGGGCGGAAGACTTGCAGGTGTTCCCGGTGAGGACGCTGAAGGAGTTCAGACAGGTGTTGATTTCCTCAGAAAGGTTAACCTTGATCACAGTGTAAGATTAAATGGCGACACTGTTGTTGTCGGCGGTGGTAACGTAGCAATCGACGTTGCAAGAACTGCAGTAAGAGCAGGTGCTACAAAGGTGACAATGCTTTGCCTTGAGAGTGAAAAAGAAATGCCTGCCGCAAAGGATGAAGTTGAGGAAGCTAAAGAAGAAGGCATTGAAGTATTAAACGGATGGGGACCTAAGGAAATTCTTACAGAAAACGGTAAGGTTACAGGCATAGTATTCAAAAAATGTACTTCTGTAAAGGATCCTGACGGAAGATTCAATCCTAAGTACGATGAGAACGAGACCATCACTATTAAATGTGAGAACGTTCTTCAGTCCATTGGACAGTCAATTGTATGGGGTGACCTTCTTAAGGGAACCAAGGTTGAACTTCGTCCTAACGGTGGAGTTATTGCTGATTCACTTACACTTCAGACTGCAGAGCCTGATATTTTTGCAGGCGGAGATGTATTTACAGGTCCCAGATTTGCAATTGATGCTATCGCAGGTGGTAGAGAAGCATGCGTTTCAATGAACCGTTTTGTACATCCCGGAAACAGACTTGACCTTGCAAGAGACAGAAGAGAGTTTATAGAACTTGATAAGGATGATATACTTGTTGAGAGCTTTGACAATGCTCCGCGTCAAATTCCTGGCAAAAAAGCCGGAATTGCAAAGGATACCTTTGACGATCTTCGCCTTACCCTCACAGAGGAGCAGGTAAAGAAAGAGGCAAACAGATGCCTTGGATGCGGTGCAACTACTGTTGATGAAAACAAATGTATCGGTTGCGGTCTGTGCACAACAAAATGCGAATTTGATGCAATTCATCTTAGCAGGGATATACCTGAAGCAAGTACTATGGTAAGATCAGAGGATAAGCTCAAATTGGTCGGACCGTATGCTGCGAAGCGTGCGGCCAAAATAGTAATTAACAAGGTGAAAGGTAACAAATAATTTTGGTACTAAACTGTCATGATCTTTCAAAATCCTTTGATGGTAAGGATGTTTTGAAGGGAGTATCTTTTCATATTGAGGATAACGAGAAGGCTGCGATAGTAGGAATAAACGGTGCAGGGAAGACAACGCTCATCAGAATGATTATTGGTGAGCTTACTCCCGATACCGGATCGGTTACGTTTTCAAGAGACACGACTTTTGGATATCTTGCTCAGAATCAGAACATAGACAGTGCGCACAGCATCTATGAAGAGCTTCGCGAGATGAAAAGGGATGTTATTGATCTGGAGACTGAGATACGAGCTGCGGAAGCTCAGATGGATATTCTTCGCGGCGAAGAACTCGATCGGCTCATGGAACGCTATGCTCAGATGAACCACGAATTCCAGCTTAAAAACGGTTATGCCTGGGAGAGTGAGGTCATTGGTGTAGCAAAAGGTCTTGGATTTTCTGAGGATGAATTCGATAAGAAAATATCGACACTTTCCGGAGGTCAGAAGACCAGAGTGGCTTTGGGTAAGCTTCTTTTGCAGAGCCCGGATCTTATAATTCTCGATGAGCCTACAAACCATCTCGATATGAACTCTATAAGGTGGCTTGAGGGTTATCTTATGAATTATAAGGGTGCAGTGCTTATTGTATCCCATGACAGATACTTTCTGGATCGTATCGCCCAAAAAGTGATCGAAATAGATCAGACAAATGCTGATGTTTATATTGGAAACTATACTGCATATGCCAAAAAACGCGAGCAGATCAGAGCTGCCAAGCTGAAGGCATATCTGAATCAGCAGGCAGAAATTAAGCATCAGGAAGAAGTTATAGATAAGCTTAAACAGTTTAACCGTGAAAAGAGTATCAAACGTGCCGAGAGCAGAGAGAAGATGCTCGATAAGATAGAACGTCTTGAGAAGCCCACGGAGGTAAGGGATGATATGCGTATAACCCTTACACCTAACTGCGTGAGCGGTAATGACGTAATGCATGTTGAGAGTATTGCCAAATCCTTTGGAAATGAGCAGCTTTTTAAGGACATTTCTTTTGATATTAAGAGGGGTGAGCGTGTTGCAATTATCGGCGATAACGGAACCGGTAAGACAACAATGCTTAAAATCATTAATGGCATGGAGACTCTTGATGAAGGAGAAATCATTCTCGGTGTAAAGGTTCATGTCGGTTATTACGATCAGGAACATCAGGTTCTTCACAATGAAAAGACTCTTTTTGAAGAATTATCCGATGCATATCCGTCAATGAATAATACTGAGATCAGGAACACTCTTGCAGCGTTTCTTTTTACCGGTGATGATGTGTTTAAACGCATCGGAGATCTTTCCGGCGGAGAGAAGGGAAGGGTTTCACTTGCAAAGCTTATGCTTTCAGAAGCTAATTTCCTGATTCTCGATGAGCCTACGAACCACCTGGATATTACCAGCAAGGAAATTCTTGAGGATGCTCTTTGCGGATATGAAGGAACTGTTTTATATGTCAGCCATGACAGATATTTTATAAACAAAACAGCGACCAGAATACTTGATCTTACTCACGGATCACTGGTTAATTATATTGGTAACTACGATTACTATATGGAGCATTGTGAGGAACAGACAGCTCGTGCTATTGCTGAAAAAGGAGATAATTCCTCTTTTGGCAGAGGAATCGAGATGGATTCTGCTGATGCTGTTTCAGGTTCGGGTTTTGGCAAGCTTGCTTCAAAAGGAAGTACTTCCGATGCTGATTCCGGTTCAGGTGCAGCAGACTGGAAAGCACAAAAAGAAGAAGCAGCAAGAAAGCGTAAACAGGAAGCTGCTCTGAAAAAATGTGAAGATGAGATAGCTAAGTTGGAAGAGAGGAATGAGAAAATAAATGAAGAACTCTCAGATCCTGATGTAGCGACCGATCTTGCTAAGGTTCGAAAGCTATCCGATGAACTTTCATCAAACGAAGAACGCCTTTCGGAACTCTATGATGAATGGGAAACCTTATCTGAGTAATCAAAAAAGAAGCTCTTTCAAGGACTAACTTGGAAGAGCTTCTTTTTTTCCTTTTCTCATTTAAAACCCTTATGCAAAAGCATCAAAGGAACTACCGGGTTGACTGTAGGAATAACCTGACATATCACGTCCGTAACCTACCGTTGTGTTACCGAATTTTGAAGCAATCTGATTATATTGCTGGCTTACTTTCAGAGCTTCATCCTTGCCATCGGTACTGGCAACTTCACCGACTTTTACTTCCTGAGCATTAGGATAAACGACAGGAGCAACAGTGGCGATATCACCAACAGCCTTATGCTTGTCATACACATCCGATACAGGAGCCTGATTGGATACTGTATAATTCATAGGCCTTGCCTGGTACATATTGTAAGCACCTAATCCATCAATTGACATTCCCATATTTTTATCTCCAACTTCTAAAAAACTACATAAGAAGATATGGTTATTATAATTTCCAATTCGAAACAATTCATAAACTGGGTATTAAAGAAAAGATAAAAATGCATATTTCTGAAAACTAATTTCATCAGATATTATCTACGTTGAAACATTTTTTCAAATTTGTATTAATGACAAATAAAATTATTGTAAAGTCAATTTATAAGATTGACGAAAATTTAACAGATAGTATAATTAAAATTAGCCGAATTTTACAGAGTAATAAATAACATAATTTTTTCGGTGTCAGTCATGGAGGATGTATGGCGAGAAAAGAAATATCTCAGGCTGTTATCAGCCGATTGCCCCGCTATTTCAGATACTTAGGTGAACTGAAAAGTCAGGGAATAGATAGAGTTTCATCTCAGGAACTCAGCGATATTATGAAGGTTACTGCTTCACAGATCAGGCAGGATTTTAATAATTTCGGAGGCTTCGGACAACAAGGCTACGGCTATAATGTTGAGTACTTATATGAGGAAATAGGTAAGATACTCGGCCTTGACAGGGAGCATACACTTATCATTATTGGGGCAGGTCATCTTGGACAGGCTCTTTCCGGTTATAACAATTTCTTCAACAGAGGATTTATATTTAAAGGAGCTTTTGATTTAAATCCTAAGCTTCATGGTAAGAAAATACGTGATATTGAGATCAGACCTGTCGAAGAGATTGAACAGTTTGTAAAAGAAAATAAGATAGAGATTGCGGTCCTTGCAATACCTAAGGATCAGGCTGTTCCTATGGCGGATAAACTTGTAAAATGCGGCATAAAGGCTATATGGAATTTCGCACATGTTGATCTTGATCTTCCTGAGAATGTTCAGGTCGAAAATGTTCATCTGTCAGATTCGCTTATGAAACTTTCATATAGCATTGATAGATATGAAAATAATCACAACTCCAGGAAATAACAAGTGATTTAAACCGCTTGGAGGATGCCGATATGGCTAATAACGACTATTCTGATGCTCTTGTCGGAAAGGATATTCCGATTCTTTCCAAGGATGAAAAATGGCAACAGCTTTTCCTTCTTAGTCCCAAAACTCCCAAAATAAAGGAGCTTGAGGCTGAGCTTAATAAGCTTGTGAACATACAGGAAAAGACAAGGGAAAAAATTAAGGACATAAAGAGGCTTAAGAAAAAGCTTCTCGGTGAGATTGTTGTCCTAAGAGATGATGCGGGAAAGAATCCAAAGAGGCGGAAGAAGATTGAGGCCGAAATTGATGATCATACACGCCTTATCAAGGAGTGCAATGATAAGATAGAGGAGTGCGAGGACGATATGCTCGGACTTCCCAGAGAGATTTATCAGATCGATTATCAGCTCATGATCGAGACGATGAATATCTTTTATAAAAGAATGCATGATAATACCCTCGAAATCGATGCTGTTGATGAGTGGATATCAAAAGTAAGGGTACAGCTGAAAAAGAATATTATCCGAATGCAGGAAAAAGAGCTCGAAAACTTTAATGTATATTCCTATATGCACAACATTTTCGGACCTGAAGTTATTGATCTCTTTGATCTAAAGTACGATCCTGAAAAACGACACCCTGTAATCAGACCCGGAATGACTGAACGCGATGGGATAATAGTAGAAGATGAAAAATTTACCGATAATTGATAAAAATTCAAATTATGTTGTAAGCGCTGCCGAGATGAAGCGATGTGATGCGGCTACAATCTCCGAGTTCGGAGTGCCGCAGGATGTTCTTATGGAAAGGGCGGCGCTTTCTATATGCAAATATGTAAAAAAAGCTCTTCCGGAGGGCGGTAAGGTTCTGATTCTTGCGGGAAGTGGGAATAACGGCGGTGATGGAATTGCAGCGGCCAGACTTCTTTTTCAGGATAAAATACCTGTCACGCTTGTTCTTGTTAATCACAGTCTAAGTGATAAGGCTTCAAATACAAAAAGGACTTCCGCATGTAGCTCACAGCTGAAAATAGCATTGTCCTATGGCCTTAATGTCGTGGATTTTGATCAGTCCAAACTTGGCTCTCAAATAAAAAAATGTGACGTAATAATTGATGCCATGCTGGGGATAGGCTGCTCAAGGGACCTTACGGGGGATTATTCAGCCGCGGTATGGGAAATCAATTATTCAAGAGAAGATTATGATGGGAAATTCCCACATGTTATAGCAGCTGACATACCAACAGGTATTAATTCGGATACGGGGCAGGTACATGGCTATGCAATAAGGGCAGATGAGACAGTGACCTTTGGCTTTTTGAAAATGGGGCTTGTTTTTTATCCTGGAGCTGCTCATGCAGGTGAGATACATATAGTGAATGTGGGTATCACTGAGGATGGCTTTTTGAAGGATTATCCCAAATTTAAGTATGTTGACATCCCTGATAAAAAGGAAATCCCGGTTAAGCTGCTGCCACCAAGAAATCCTGCGGGTAATAAAGGTTCGTTTGGGAAAGTTCTTGTGGTTGCCGGAAGTAAAAAAATAAGCGGTGCATGCATAATGGCTGCTGAGAGCTGCATTCGAAGCGGTGCCGGCATGATAAAGGTTTATACAGATGAGGCAAATCTCTCGGCTATTCAGACACTTCTGCCTGAAGCCATGACGGATACTTATACCGAAGAGGGATTCAATCTTTCTGATACTATCGAATATAGCAAAAGCAAAGAAGCTCTTATTTCAGCAATCGGATGGGCGGATGCTATAATATGCGGACCGGGAATAGGAATCAGTAATTCTGCAAAAGAAATCATGAAGATTATTCTTCAAAATGCTGTGCTCCCTCTTATTCTTGATGCGGATGCACTTAATATCATATCATCCGAAAAAGATATAAGAGATCTTGTTTGCGCATACAATGCAGATATTATTATGACGCCTCATCTGGCTGAGTTTTCAAGACTTAGCGGTAAGGATATACATGATTGCAGGACTTGTATCATGGATGAGACGGCAAGACTTGCAAAAGAATTTCATGCGAGTATTATATGTAAGGACGCACGAAGTGTTATTTCCGACGGAGAAAGAAATTTTATTAATATAAGCGGAAATGATGGAATGGCGACTGCAGGAAGTGGTGATGTTCTTGCAGGTCTTTTGGGTGCGCTCGTTCTTTCAGGATACAGTGATGTCTTTGAAGCTGCTGTGGCCGGTGCTTATCTGCATGGTGTAGCAGGAGATATGGCGGCAGTAAAGCACGGAAGGCAGGGTATGACGGCAAGAGATATCTCAAGAAGTCTTCGAGATATTTTTTCCGGAAATATGAGCTGTTAAGCTTTGAGTTAAAAAACAAATATTATGAAATCAGAGGCAATATGAGAAATGCTTGATGAATATTCAAGAGTATATGCAAAGGTAGACTTGGATGCGATATCCCACAATGTGGATTGTATGTATAATTCGCTTCCGAGAAATACAAAAATGCTGGCTGTAGTTAAGACAGACGGCTATGGATTTGGTGCGGTTCCGATCGCAAGGATGCTCCAAAATGATGTTTATATATGGGGATTCGCAACAGCAACTGCAGAGGAAGCCTTTGAATTAAGAGAAGCAGGCGTAAGTAAGCCTATTCTTGTTTTAGGCTACACTTTCCCTTATGCATACGAGAGAATGCTCAGAGAGAATATAAGGCCTGCGGTTTTCAGATATGACATGTTGAATCATTTGTCAGAGCGTGTAAAAAAGAGACGAGCTCAGGGCGGAAAAGAGGTTTTTCATGTGCATATTGCAGTGGACTGTGGAATGAGCAGGATTGGAATTCGCCCTGATGCTGATGGCGAGAACTTTGTAAAAACTGCTCTTGCTACAGACGGAATAGAGGTTGAGGGTATTTTTACCCATTTTGCAAGAGCTGATGAGGCTGATCTTACCGATGCCCACACAAGACTTAAGGAGTTC
Organism: Butyrivibrio sp. AD3002; assembly: GCF_000420905.1. NCBI lineage: Bacteria > Bacillati > Bacillota > Clostridia > Lachnospirales > Lachnospiraceae > Butyrivibrio > Butyrivibrio sp. AD3002. Next base: position 106,602 of record NZ_ATVV01000001.1, read on the forward strand.
GGTGATTTTGTTTCAAAAGTTGAAGAATATAACGGATACAAGATACCGATAGTGCATTGCTCAAATAGTGCAAGCATAATCGATATGCCCGAAGCTCATATGGATATGGTCAGGTGTGGTGTAACCATGTACGGCATGTGGCCTTCGGAAGAGGTGAGCAGAAATAAGATAGACATTAAGCCCGTAATGTCGTTATACAGCCATATATCATACATAAAGGATATCCCGGAGAACACTCCCGTGAGCTATGGCGGAACATTTGTGTCCGATAGGAGAATGAGAATTGCGACCATTCCGGTAGGTTATGGTGATGGTTATCCCAGAAGCCTTTCAGGTGGCAAGGGATATGTTCTTATTCATGGTGAAAAAGCCAGAATTCTCGGAAGAGTATGCATGGATCAGTTTATGGTGGATATATCCGGTATTCCCAATGCAAAAGAGGGAGATGAGGTTATCCTTATAGGCACTGCCGAAAGCTCTTTCGGAGAAGGAGAACCCGCTAGAATAACTGTCGAGGAGCTTGGTGAGATCAGCGGAAGATTTAACTATGAATTTACCTGCGATTTAAATCACCGCGTTCCAAGACTTTATGTCAAAGATGGAAAAATATTAAAGGATTTTGAGATTTAATAAAAAAAGCCTTCCCCTTGGGGGCGCTCGACGTCCGGGGTTGCTACTCGTCCGGGGGACGAGTGCTTAGCAACGACCGGAGTGGAACGTAGACCGTCAGTTCAGCGCGGACCGAAGCGGAGCGAAGACAGGTGTCAGCGAAGCTGACGGATGAGGGGTTACCCCAGCCTTTTTTTTGCTTCGCTGTATTGATGGTTTATCTCTTGCAAAGCCGAAGTATCACCATCCATATTATCCGGGTGATAGAGCTTTACAAGAGATTTATATTTTTTATTTGCTGAATCAAGGGTTGTGCATCCGGCAAAGAAGTCAAAGTGCTCAGCAGCAGAGCTGTGCTTAAATGGTTTATAAAAGCGGCTTTTTATTGGTTCTTCATCATATTCTGTATCATCAAAGTCTTCCTCATAATAGAGGTCTGATCCATTTTCATATTCCTCAAAATCTTCTTCATATTCATTACTGTAATCATCCTCATATTCATCTTCGTAGTCCTCTTCATAAAAATCATCAAGAGCTTTCTGTCTTTTTGTCTGACCGAAAGTATCATTTTCAAACTCATCGTGGTGTCTTTGAAGCCATCTGTCATAGCTCTTTTCGTTAAGCTTTCGTCCTACTGAAGGGAAAAGTCTGCGATATCTGGCTTTGAATACATCAGAAGACGATTTTCCTATAATTACGCTTCCGACAAGATATCCGAATAGATCTATCAGTACTGGGATGAGCAAAATTCTTCCCGCATAGACAAAGGTCCCTGCACCGATAAATACAAGAAATATCGGAACCGCAAGTATGAGCAGAAACAAAAACAGTATAAAATACATAAGAGTTCCACTGTACTGGGACAGAAGTGTAAGATATCCCTGAAGCGTTTCAAGGATAAGATTTTTCGTGCTTGTGGAATCAAAATTGATGGGAAGTATAGAAGACAGGACGTTTTCACCTGCAAAAACTTCTATTATCAAGGCAATAAAAAAAAGACTGTAAACAATTCCTGTAACAGGCAGTATAAGTAAGAACAGTCGCAGTAGCCAGAATAATAAGCGCAGGAAAAAACCTATCATATCGAAAATATTTTTAATTATCCATATAAGTCCTTTTGTAAGGAACTCAAAAAATGCTGAAATCATATGCTTATTTTACTTTAACGAAAAAACGATGACAAGTGGGTAAGAAATTCTCGTTTTCTTGACTGTAAATACGCAAAATGCTATATTTTATTTTGACGCATTTTGCGATTTTGATAGCAAAGGAGATGAAAATAGATGGACGATGGTGGGCCTACTGCCACTGCTTTTTTACTGATATTTATTGTCATGATTCTCATGGATGTGCTCTGTTATGGTTTTGGGGCAGCAATTGAGAATCTGAAACCGGATGATCTAAATAAAAATGGTGATAAGGATGAGGATAATCCAAGTCCTTTACGTGAAAGAGAAAAGAAAACAGCTAAGAAGCTCGAACAAATACTTGAGTTTCCCGGGAGATATATAAACACGATACAGCTGCTTACTCTTCTTATAAACATGATATTCGGTGTAATTTATATCAGAGAATTAAGCAGTATCACATACGGTCTCTTAAGCCGTCATATTAGTAATATCACACTTTTGAATATTATTTCATACGGCATAGCCTTTGTATTGCTGATGTACATCATCTTAACGATAGGTGTTCTTATTCCGAGAAAACTTGGTGCCAGATATCCTGAGAAATGGGCGTATTTCGGCGTTGGTGCCATTTCAATGATAATTACCGTCTTTAGTCCGTTCACAGGTCTTGTAAGACTTACGGCGATGGGAATTCTTAGATTGTTCGGTTTTCATTGGGATGCTGATGATAATGATGTAACAGAGGAAGAAATAAAATCGATGGTATCCGAGGGGCAGGAGCAGGGAGTTCTTCAGGATTCCGAGGCTGATATGATCTCAAATATTTTTGAGTTTTCAGATAAGCAGGCTCAGGATATTATGACTAACAGGAAAGCGATGGTATGTATAGATGGAAATACCACGCTGAAGGAAGCTGTAAACTTTATGCTTGATATGAATAACAGCCGATTTCCTGTTTATCTTGATAATATAGATCATATCATTGGAATTCTTCACATTAGAGATGCGATGAAAAAGCTTTCGGAGCACACTGATGATGATACACCCTTAAGAAAAACAAGAGGACTTTTGAGGTCTCCCAGAAACGTGCCTGAGACCAGGAATATTGACAGCCTTTTCCATGACATGCAAAAGTCCAAGACGCAGATGGTCATTGTTATTGACGAGTATGGTCAGACCGCAGGGCTTGTGTCTATGGAGGATATTATCGAGGAAATAGTCGGTAATATAATGGACGAATATGACGAGGATGAAGACTATATTGAGGCTACATCCAATGAAGATGAATTTATAATTGAGGGCAAAACTCCTCTCGAGGATCTTGAGGATAGGTTTGGAATTGAATTTGAGGATGCCAATTTTGAAACCGTAAATGGGCTTCTTATCTCAAAACTGGATAGAATCCCTGAGGAGGGTGAGGACTTTACCGCGGAAATCGAAGGATATTCATTTAAAATTCTTTCGGTTAAGAATCACATGATCCAAAGCGTTTTGGTTAAGAGGATTAAAGAAGAAAAATCCGAGGAAGCCGAAGACGATCAGGAAAATAAAGAAAATTAATGACTTTTAGGAGGATACAATGTCAGGACATTCAAAATTCGCTAATATTAAGCATAAAAAGGAGAAGAACGACGCTGCAAAAGGTAAGATCTTTACAGTCATCGGACGTGAGATTGCCGTAGCAGTTAAGGAAGGCGGTCCAGATCCGTCAAACAATTTCAAGCTTGCACAGGTTATTGCTAAGGCAAAGGCAAACAACATGCCTAATGACACTATTGAGCGTGGAATTAAGAAGGCTGCAGGAGCTGACGGAAGTGTTAACTATCAGACACTTACATATGAAGGCTATGGCCCGGGCGGCACAGCAATCATCGTTGATACACTTACAGATAATATCAATCGTACAGCTGCAAATGTAAGAGCTGCATTTTCAAAGGGCAACGGTAATGTAGGTACACCCGGATGTGTATCTTACATGTTCGATAAAAAAGGTCAGATCCTTATCGATAAGGAAGAGTGCTCTATGGAGTCAGACGACCTTATGATGCTTGTCCTTGATGCAGGGGCTGATGATTTTAATGAGGAAGATGACAGCTACGAGATTCTTACAACACCCGAAGCTTTCCAGGGAGTTGTAGAGGCTCTTGATAAGGAAAAGATTGTGTCTGCTTCCGCAGAGATTACAATGATTCCTCAGAACTATGTTGAGGTTACTGACGAGAACAACATCAAGTGCATCCAGAGAATTCTTGATATTCTTGAAGAGGATGATGATGTTCAGGCAGTTTATCACAACTGGGACGACAGCGCAGCTGAATGATTTGAAATAACCCTACTTTAAATGACGAAGTGGGAAAAATTATCCCTGCCTTCTCCTAGGGGAGAAGGTGGCACGAAGTGCCGGATGAGGGGAAAATAAAACATGGGGAGGCCTTGAGATGAAGCTGGAAAAGACATGGATGGGGATTTGTGTCTGGGTAATTTATTTTGTGGGAATGTTGTTTGCCATAGGAGTTACCGGCTTTGTTTCGGGGCTTTTTCCATATTATGGCAGATATTATGTGGCAGGCGGCTTTATTATTGCGTGTTTGGCAGCGTCTGCTCTAATTGGATTTCTTGCAAATCTTGCAGTTTCGAAGGTAATTTCATCGACCGCTATAAGTGAATATAAAAAGCCTTTGTGGCTCGAAATATTTCTTCCATTGGCAATAATTATTGCCGGAATAATTATATTTGGATATACATCGGCATTGATAAATGATTATACGGGTAATATGAATCTGTATAACAGTGCTGTTGTAGCAGCGTCAGGGCAGGAGACATTATCTGGTGGAATGGCTGACAGAGCGTATGTTGGTTGTCTTAAGGTGTTTATGGGATTTTTGGGAAATTCTCTCAATTCCGCGTATATGCTCAATTTAGTCCTGAGAATCTTTATGGTTATATTTTTATATATAAGCTTGAGAAAGGCTCTTGGATTGATCCCGGCTTTCCTTGGAGCAGCTGCTGTTGTTGCTATTCCGACTTTTGGGTATTCTCTGAAAACCATTGATTCTATGCATCTTATAGGCATGACATTTTTCTTGCTTTTGATGCTCACTGTATTTTATGTGAAAGGCTTTACAAAGAACTCCTGCAATAGGTGGTACTATAAGATTTTTAGTATCCTGCTCGGAGCATTTTTTGGTCTCATGATCTATCTGGAGGCGTCCAGTGCTGCCATTCTAGTATTCCTTGTAGCGGCATGGGTGCTTTCTGATATGTACTGCGAGACTTTCAATATTTGTCTGAATGAAATTATTCTTTTGGTTTCCGGAGTGCTTTCTTTTGGAGGAATGCTTATTCTGGAGGGCGGATATGATAATATACCCGATACTTATTTTCACTGGACTTGGAGATTTTTCGGCTATAATGAAAATGCATGGCTTCTTATGGTAAAGAGCTCTGCATATAATACTTATCTTGCTTTTGGACTCCTTGCACTCGCTCTGATACCGGCTGTTTTATATCTTATAAAGCGAGATACAAAAATTTGTCCATTACTCATGCTTTCGGTACTGGGGATTGTTTGCTCGGTATTCCTTGGTGATACGATAGCAAACAGTGAGGTTATGATCGTTGCTTTCGTGGTTATCATGATATCATGCGGGATTTCTGCTATCATACATGTAAGGGAATTTGAGCCTGTCGAGAAGACGGAGAAGACGGAGAAGACGGAAGAGCCGGAGACCATAGAAAATATTGAAAAAATGAATGACAGCAAAGAGAAGACTCCCAGATATGTTCCTGAGGGGATGGTTTTACCGGTTGGAGAAGAGGATGAAGAAGATATCGCTCCGCACTTCAATATGAATCGCCCTGAAATGGCAGCTATCGGAATTCTTTCGGTTGGAACTGCGGTCGCCGCAGATAAGATGGCTTCAAAAACAGAAGAAAATGTTTCGCAGCCTCTGACTGAAATTGAAGAAGATTCTGTAGAAGAACCGGCAAATGAATCTGTAGAAGCATCTACTGAAGAGCCTTCTGCTGAAAGAAAAGATGATTTCGACCTTAACATCGCACCGGACGATGATTTTGATATTTAATTTGTGAGGATAATTTATGAAAGTTGAAGAACTTAGTACTTACGAAGTATTAGAGCATAGAAGAATAGAGGATCTAAATTCAGACAGCTTCATTCTTCGTCATAAAAAGACGGGGGCGAGGGTTGCACTGTTATCAAACGATGACGATAACAAGGTTTTCTATATCGGTTTCAGAACTCCGCCCAAGGATTCCACAGGTGTTGCTCATATAATTGAGCACACTGTTTTGTGCGGCTCCAAAGAATTCCCAATAAAGGATCCTTTTGTAGAACTGGTCAAGGGTTCGCTCAACACTTTTTTGAATGCTATGACATATCCGGATAAGACAGTTTATCCGATTGCAAGTTGTAACGATGCCGATTTCCAGAATCTTATGCATGTATATCTTGATGCCGTTTTTTATCCGAACATATATAAAACAAGCAAGATATTTATGCAGGAGGGTTGGCACTATGAGATGAACAGTGCCGATGATGAACTTGGAATTAACGGTGTTGTTTATAATGAGATGAAGGGTGCCTTCTCATCAGCAGATGAAGTGGTTGCCAGGGTTATAAGGAAATCACTTTTCCCTGACACCACCTATGGCATTGAATCAGGGGGAGATCCTGATGAAATCTATAATCTTACATATGAGGATTATCTTGATTTTCACAGAAAGTATTATCATCCTTCAAATAGTTATATCTATTTATACGGGAACATGGATATGGCTGAAAAACTTAAATATATTGACGAAAACTATTTGTCTGCATTTGACAGTCTTGAGGTTGATTCCGAGATTAAATTGCAGAAGCCTTTTGATGCGAGAAAGGACATAAGGGATTTTTATCCGATATTGAAGGAAGATTCTCTGGAAGATAATACATATCTTTCGCTTAATTTTTCTGTTGGAAGCAGTCTCGATCCAAAGTTCTATGTGGCTTTCGATGTACTTGATTATGCGCTGTGTTCTGCTCCCGGAGCTCCAGTTAAAAAAGCACTTATCGACAAAGGTATAGGAAGCGAAGTTTTCAGTGAATACGATAATGGTATAATTCAACCCGTATTCTCTATTGTTGCGAAAAATGCTAATCCTGAGCAGAAAGAAGAATTTGTTTCAACTATCGAACAGGTTATAAAAGAGCAGGTAAAAAACGGTATTGATAAAAAAGCTCTTCTTGCAGGCATCAATGCCGATGAGTTCAAATACAGAGAAGCTGATTTCGGAAGATTTCCAAAAGGACTTCTATATGGTCTGCAGGTACTTGACAGCTGGCTTTATGATGACTCAAAGCCCTGGATAAATATTGAAGCAAACAATACCTTTGCACTTTTGAAAAAAGAAGTGGATACAGGTTATTTTGAAAAACTTGCTGAAGAATACCTCTTAAACAATACGCACAGCACAGTTCTTACCATGGAACCTAAAAGAGGACTTACAGAAGAAAAAGAGGAAGCACTTAAAAATAAGCTTAAAGAGTATCGCGATAGTTTGAGCGCTGAAGAAATCAAAAAAATTGTAAAGGATACAGCAGAGCTTAAAGCTTACCAGGAAGAACCCGACAGTCCTGAAGATCTTGCTAAAATTCCGCTTCTTACCAGAGAGGATATACGTAAAGAAGCTGATAAATATTTTAACGAATTAAGAAAAGTTGGCGATCAGAAGATACTGTTCCATGATGTGTTTACAAATGGTATAGGATATCTGAATTTTGTTTTTGATATGGGAAAAGTTCCGAATGAGCTTCTTCCTTATGCACCAATGCTGAAGACATTACTCGGTCTTATGGATACAGAGAATTACAGTTACACGGATCTGTATAATGAGATTAATCTTCAGACAGGCGGAATAAATGCTTCCATAAGCACATATACTGATGCACAGAACGTTTCTGAGTTTAAGACTACTTTTGAAATAACAGCAAAAGCTCTTTACCCGCAGCTTGATAAAGCCTTTGCGCTGGTAAATGAGATTATATTAAAGACGAAGTTTGATAATAAAAAGAGAATTCTTGAAATTCTTGATGAAGCATGCAGCAGAGCGCGTTCAGACCTTTCAGGGGCGGGCCATCACAGCGCTGCGTTAAGAGCTCTTTCTTACGTGTCAAAACCGGCTATGATTTCCGACATGGTATCAGGAATCGGTGGATACAGATTCATGGAAGAAGTCAGAGAGAGCATACTGGAGGATGGTAAGGCGGCAGATAACTTCATTTCAAAAATGCTTGAGCTATGTAAGATTATCTTCCGACCGGAGAATCTTCTGGTTGATTATACGGCAAGTGAGAAAGAATATGCCGGACTTGAACAGAAGGTGGAAGATTTTGCAAAAGGACTACACTCCGAAGAGATTAGCACAAAAGGATTTGAGATTACGTGTGAAAAGAAGAACGAAGCATTTCAGACAGCAGGACAGGTTCAATACGTTTGTCTTGGCGGTAATTTCGCATCCAAGGGCCTGAAATATGACGGTTCGCTGCGCGTACTTAAGGTTATGCTCGGTTATGATTATCTTTGGAAAAATATCAGAGTTCTTGGCGGTGCATACGGCTGTATGAGCGGTTTTGCCAAGAACGGAGATTCTTATTTTGTAACCTACAGAGATCCGCATCTTTCAAGAAGTATAGATGTTTTCAAAAAGGCTTCCGATTATCTTAAAAATTTCGAAGCTGATGAGAGAACAATTACACAGTTTGTAATCGGAGCAATAAGTGATCTTGATACGCCCAAGACCCCTGCGACAAAGGGAGCCTATGGTCTTACTGCTTATATGTGTAATGCTGATTATGAAGATATTCAGAAGGACAGAGATGCGCTTCTTGCTACCGATCAGGAAAAAATAAGAAAACTTGCAGCATATATCGATGCCTTTGTGGCTGATGACTGCTTATGTGTAGTAGGTGACGGCAATAAGCTTATGCAGAATAAGGATTTATTCGGGAAAGTGGAGCAGCTTATTTATGCAGGAAAATCAAATGAATAATTGTATGAAGTGTGGCTATGTAACTCTTATAGGAAGACCGAATGTTGGAAAGTCTACACTTATGAATCATCTCATAGGACAGAAGATAGCCATAACTTCGCATAAGCCTCAGACAACAAGAGGAAGGATTCAGACGGTTTATACTGATGACCGCGGACAGATAGTTTTTCTTGATACTCCCGGTATTCATGAATCCAAGAATAAGCTTGGGGAATATATGGTCAAGGTCGCGACCAAGACTATAGAAGAAGTTGATCTTATTTTGTGGCTTGTGGAACCGAGTACTTTTATCGGTGCAGGGGAGCATATGATAATTGATCAGCTCAGGGAGTGCAGTAAACAGGTTATCCTTGTTATTAACAAGATTGATACTGTATCTGCTAATGAGCTTCAAAGTTTTATCGATGCTTATAAAAAGGAGATGGATTATGCGGATATAATTACCGTCTCAGCTTTAAAGAGCGATAATCTTGAGGAGCTTATGCAGACGATTTTTGACAGACTTCCCTACGGAGATCCTTTCTATGATGAGGAGACACTTACGGATCAGTCAGAAAGAGATATTGTAGGAGAAATTATTAGAGAAAAAGCACTTAGACTTCTATCGGATGAAGTTCCTCATGGCATAGCGGTAACTGTCGTGACTATGAAGACAAGAAAAGCTGCATCTCCATTAAAAAAGAAGAAGTCAAAGCATGTGCATCCGCCAAAGAAGAATAAAGCTGCCGAGAATGTACAGGACACTGCGGATGGTGCGCCTGATCTCGAAGCTATGTTAGCGGCATTAAAGGGCGGAGAAACTGATGCTGCCGATGTGTCAAATGAAACAGAAATCATGGATATAGAAGCCTCCATCATTTGTGAGCGTGATTCTCACAAAGGAATAATTATTGGCAAAGGCGGTTCTATGCTGAAAAAAATCGGTTCTCAGGCAAGAACCGATATCGAGAAGATGGTGGGCTGCAGAGTTAATCTTCAGTTATTTGTAAAGGTGAGGAAGGACTGGAGAAACGATACAGTACAGATGAAAAATTTTGGTTATAAGGATTCAAAGAAATAATGGTAGAATTAACCACTGTGAACGGAATTATTATTAAGAGGTCGCCTGTCGGAGAATACGACTGGGTGGTAACAATTTTAACTTCCGAACGTGGTAAGATTTCTGCTTTTGCAAAAGGTTCAAGACGTCTGGGAAATCCACTTTCGGGCGAGGTTGAACCTTTTTCCTTTGGCGAATTTAAGTTATATGAAGGGCGAACCTCATACAACATACAGGAAGCAAATATCAGAAACTATTTTGAATACTTCAGACAGGATTTTAATGCTTCTCTTTATGGTATGTATTTCATGGAGCTGGCGGATTATTACACAAGAGAGAATAATGACGAGCGAGAGGTATTAAAACTTCTATATCAGTCTCTTCGTGCGCTTGAATCAGATAAACTTGATAACAGACTCGTCAAATGTGTCTATGAAATAAAGGCGCTGGTAGTTAACGGAGAGTTCCCCGGAATACCCACAGACAGAGATTATGTGCAATCAACTGCATATACTCTGGAGTACATTAGGAATACGAACGTTGAGAAGCTGTTTTCTTTTGCTGTAACCGATGAGGTATTGCATGAACTTGAGCATATATGCGATATTTACAGGAAGCGATTTATAGACAGAAAACTAAACAGTCTTGAAATGATAAATATGATTACATAAATACGAACAGGCTTCATGAAAAGAATTAATTATAGAAATTGAAAAACAAGAAAATGCGGTATATAATCTAAAAAGTATGCGCACATATATCGTGCGCCTACAAAGTTTCATATTTATAAGGGGAAAAATAAGTGAATAAAGTGATGTGTAGAAAAATCCTTATTTTATCGCTTACGACTGTTATACTTTTTGCTTTTTCCGGATGTGGCAAAAAAAGTGATGTGTCAAAGCTTGATAAGTCATCTGTTCAGGTGAATAAGGATGGATCTGTAGTAAGTACTATGATTGAGGATTTTTCCGAGAGCTACTACAGCGTTGATGAACTGCGAGAAATGACTGAGAATGAAGTCAATGCTTTTGTTGTGAAGAACGGTGAAGGCACTGCAGAACTTAAGTATGTTGATGCAGAGTCCGGGAAAATAAAGATGGTCATGAGTTTTGGCAATTCCGATAATTTTTCGGATTTTAACAGTGAGAAACTCATTTATGAGACTGTTGCAGATGCAAAATTGAACGGCCATATCGAAACCGGTTTGCTTGTTGATGCAGACGGTAATCCGATAGAGAGTGACAAAGCGTCAGATCTGTCGGATGAACATATTGTAGTTACGGCTATGAAGAATATTGTAGCAGCTCCGTATAAGATAAAATATGTCTCCAGGGGAGTGAAGATAATTGATAATTACCTCGCGGATTTATCTGAAATTGCGGATGACAGTATGGCTTGTATAGTTTTGAGTAAGTAAAAAATGAGCATTTGCTCTTAAAAATACTTGGGCGTAATGCTCGGAAAGAGGTTTTGTATTATGAAAGCTAGAGAGAAGACAATGGACAAAATAATTGCTCTTGCGAAGGGGAGAGGCTTTATCTATCCCGGAAGTGAGATTTACGGCGGTCTTGCCAACACATGGGATTACGGAAATCTCGGTGTTGAGTTTAAGAATAATGTAAAAAAGGCTTGGTGGCAGAAGTTTGTTCAGGAGTGCCCGTACAATGTCGGCGTTGACTGTGCAATTCTTATGAATCCTCAGACATGGGTTGCATCAGGACATCTTGGAAGCTTTTCAGATCCGCTTATGGATTGTAAGGAATGTCATGAGAGATTCCGCGCAGATAAGATTATTGAGGATTTTGCGGCTGAGAATGGAATCACTCTTGAGTCTTCAGTCGATGGTTGGTCTCATGAAGAGATGGAGAAATTTATAAATGATCACAATGTTCCTTGTCCTTCCTGTGGTAAACACAACTTTACAGGAATCAGAGAATTCAACCTGATGTTCAAGACCTTCCAGGGTGTTACCGAGGACGCAAAGGACACTGTATATCTCAGACCTGAGACAGCGCAGGGTATCTTTGTTAATTTCAAGAACGTACAGAGAACTTCACGTAAAAAGCTTCCTTTCGGTATCTGCCAGATCGGTAAGAGCTTCCGAAATGAGATAACTCCCGGAAACTTTACATTCCGTACAAGAGAGTTTGAGCAGATGGAGCTTGAGTTCTTCTGCAAACCCGGAACACAGACTGAGTGGTTCACATACTGGAGAAAATTCTGCTATGAATGGCTTCTTTCTCTTGGCATAAACGAAGAGAATCTCCGCCTTCGTGATCATGATCCTGAAGAACTTTCATTCTACAGTGATCATACAACTGATATTGAGTATGCATTCCCCTTCACAGAGTGGGGTGAGCTCTGGGGTATCGCTTCCAGAACTGACTACGACCTTACAAGGCATCAGGAGACTTCCGGCGAGCCTATGGAGTACTTTGACGATGAGACTAAGGAAAAATATATTCCTTACGTTGTTGAGCCTTCACTCGGTGCTGACCGTGTAGTTCTTGCATTCCTTTGTGAAGCATATGATGAGGAGAATCTTGGTACCGAAGAGGCACCTGATATGCGTACAGTACTTCGTTTCCATCCTGCACTTGCACCTATTAAGATTGGTGTTCTCCCTCTTTCAAAGAAGCTTAACGAGGGCGCAGAGAAGATTTATGCAACTCTTTCAAAGAAGTATAACTGTGAGTTCGATGACAGAGGTAATATCGGTAAGAGATATAGAAGACAGGATGAAATCGGTACTCCTTTCTGCGTAACGTATGACTTTGATTCAGAGACAGACGGAAAGGTTACGGTTCGCTTCCGTGACAGCATGGAACAGGAGAGAATCGCTATCGACGAGCTTGAGGCATTCTTCGCTGATAAGTTTGAATTTTAAGAGGAGTTTTAATTATGAAACAGTTTACAGCTAATGAACTGCGTAAAGCGTGGAAGCAGTTCTATATAGACAGAGGCCATGTGGATTGTGGCGCAGTATCACTGGTATCAGACGGTTCAACCGGTGTTATGTTCAACGTTGCAGGTATGCAGCCGCTTATGCCGTATCTTCTTGGTAAGAAGCATCCTATGGGAACAAGACTTTGCAATGTTCAGGGATGTGTTCGTACAAATGATATAGATTCAGTCGGAGATAAGAGCCACGGAACATTTTTTGAGATGATGGGAAGCTGGTCTCTTGGGGATTATTTCAAGAAAGAACGTTGCCAGTGGAGCTTTGAGCTATTGACAGAGCTTTTCGGATTTGACGCAGATCATCTTGCAGCTACTGTTTTTGCAGGTGACGAAAACGCACCAAGAGATGAAGAAGGCGCAAAATATCGTATAGAATCCGGCTTTAAGCCCGAAAACATATTTTATCTTCCTGCCGAGGATAACTGGTGGGGACTTGAATATGGCCCCTGTGGTCCTGACAGTGAGATGTTCTATGTGAAGGATATCCCGGATTGTGGCCCTGATTGCGGCCCCGGATGCCATTGCGGTAAGTATACCGAGATCGGCAACGATGTATTTATGCAGTATGAGAAGCATCATGATGGCAATCTTACACCTCTTTCTCAGAAGAACGTTGATACAGGCTGGGGTCTTGAGCGTATTCTTGCTTTCCTTAATGGCGTAGATGATGTCTATAAGATTGATCTTCATGCACCGGTTATTGCATATATTGAGAAAGAAAGCGGAATAAAGTACGAAGCAGATGACAAGACCACAAAATCAATGCGTATTCTTGCTGATCACACACGTACAGCCGTTATGCTGATCGGTGACGAGGCTAAGCTTCTTCCCTCTAATACAGGTGCCGGATATATTCTCAGAAGACTTATCCGTCGTGCCGTAAGACATGCGAGAACACTTGGCCTAAACAAGGATCAGATACTTGGCGTTGCTAAGATTTACATTGATGAGTACAAAGAGAGCTATGAGCATCTTAACAAAAATCAGAAGTTTGTACTTACTGAGCTCGAAAGAGAAATAGTCCGTTTTGAGTCTACACTTGAAAATGGAATGAAGGAGTTCAAAAAGATTCTTGATAAGACTTCTTCAGACGGTAAGAAACAGATTGAAGGTAAGGATACATTCTTCCTTTATGATACATTCGGTTTCCCTGTTGAGCTTACAATTGAGCTTGCAGAAGAAGAAGGCTTTAGTGTTGATGAGGAGGGCTTCAAGGCTTCGATGGAAGAACAGAAGCAGAAGGCAAGGGAGAACCAGAATTTCTCAGCCAACCTCACCACAGGCGCCGGAGTATTTGACAGCCTTGATGAATCTGTAAACACAGAGTTCCTTGGCTATGACGCGATTAACTGCGAGGGCACTGTTGTTGCAATGGCAGATGCAGAGGCTCTTACAGATGAGCTTAAGGAAGGTGAGCAGGGAACAATCATCACAGATAAAACTACTTTCTATGGCACAATGGGTGGCCAGGTAGGCGATATCGGTGAAATCGTTGGTTCCGAGGGCTCTAAGTTTGTTGTTTCTGAAGCTATTAAGGTTTCAGGCGGAAGAACAGCTCATGTCGGTAAGGTTGTAAGCGGAAACTTCAAGACTTCAGATAAGGTTACTCTTAATGTTGATGCTGAGAATCGTGCTAAGACATGCCGTAACCACTCAGCTACACACCTTCTTCAGAAGGCACTGCAGGAAGTTCTTGGAGATGGCGTAGAGCAGGCAGGTTCATATCAGGATCCCGATAAGACCAGATTTGACTTTAGTTATCATCAGGCTATGACTGCTGAGGAGATTCAGAAGGTTGAAGAGATTGTTAATGCTAAGATTTTAGAAGCACTTCCTGTTGTTACTAAGGAAATGTCTATTGAAGAAGCTAAGAAGACCGGAGCAATGGCTCTTTTTGGTGAGAAATACGGCGAGACAGTAAGAGTCGTTAATATGGGAGACTTCTCAATCGAGCTTTGCGGCGGTACTCATGTTGCAAACACAAGTCACATCGGAGTATTCAAGATCCTTTCAGAGAGCGGTGTGGCTGCAGGTGTTCGCCGTATTGAGGCTCTTACAGGAAACAATGCAAGAGCATATTATAAAAATGTAGAGACAAATCTTGGAGAGGCTGCAAAGGCTCTTAAGACAAATCCTTCTGATATCGTTGAGCATATCAAGAAACTCCAGGAAGAGCTCAAGGCTCTTAGGAGCGAGAATGAGTCCTTAAAGAGTAAGGAAGCTCAGGCAGCTCTCGGTGATGTTATGGACAGCGTTTTAGATGTCAAAGGCGTTAAGCTTATCGCTCAGAGCGTTAAGGGCGTTGATATGAACGGCCTTAGAGATCTTGGTGATCAGCTTAAAGCTAAGCTCGGTGAGGGCGTAGTTGTTCTTGTTTCGGAGAATGATGGTAAAGTTAATCTTATGGCCATGGCTACTGACGGTGCTATCGCATCCGGTGCTCATGCAGGTAATCTGGTAAAAGCTATTGCAGGTAAAGTCGGTGGCGGCGGCGGTGGTCGTCCCAACATGGCTCAGGCAGGCGGTAAGAATCCTGCCGGCATTCCTGATGCTATTGCTGAAGCAGCAAAGGCTTTGGAGTCACAAATAAAATAAAAATATAAACCTTTAAAATTTTTGCTTGACGGTGTGGAAATATATGGTATAATCTATAGATGTTATGTGGGTGAAAGCCTAGAGACATAACAAATAACCCTGGTCACCCGTTAAGGAAGGGTCTGAAGGGAGGGTGAGAGTAAAGAATGTCAACAGTTATTGTAAAAGAAAATGAAACTTTAGACAGCGCGCTTCGTCGCTTCAAGAGAAGCTGTGCCAAGGCTGGCATCCAGCAGGAGATTCGTAAAAGAGAACATTACGAGAAGCCAAGCGTAAAGCGTAAGAAAAAGTCTGAAGCAGCTAGAAAACGTAAATATAATTAATAAAAACAGGTCCTTGGTTTTATAAATCAAGGACTATTTTTATTTCATAGAAAAACTATGAGATAAAAAATGGGATAAGATATGCATATTTTCTTGGTAGTAGCCGCTATTTTGATAATAATTCTTATAGTATTGGTTATTCATCATGATATGAATAACTTTGTTATAAGAAACT
The DNA here is from genome assembly GCF_000420905.1 of Butyrivibrio sp. AD3002. Taxonomy (NCBI): domain Bacteria; kingdom Bacillati; phylum Bacillota; class Clostridia; order Lachnospirales; family Lachnospiraceae; genus Butyrivibrio; species Butyrivibrio sp. AD3002. The sequence goes on from NZ_ATVV01000001.1 coordinate 122,484, forward strand.
ATGAGATACATTCGGACAAACTAAAAAAAGATGGTGTTTTCTGCCTGCTTTCGGATCTTCATGAGAATAGTTTTGGGGAAGGAAACAGCAGACTGATACAAGCTATAGATGATATATCTCCTGACGTAATTCTTCTTGCAGGTGATATGCTGACTGCTTATCAGGAACTGGGGAAAGAGCGATACGATGAGATAGCTGACTTCATATCGCAGTTGTGCTCAAGATACCCTGTGTATGCCGCAAATGGTAATCATGAGAATAAAATGGATATTCTCGGAGGCGACAGGAAGCAGGCGTATGATAAATATGATAAAAAAATCAGAGATGCAGGATGTGTTGTGCTGCGAAATCAGGGGACGTATCTTGAAGACTACAATATGGAGATTCATGGACTCGAGATTGGGCGTGAATTTTTCAGAAAGTTTATCAGACGCGAGTTGCCTGATGGATACATTGAGGATTTCTTCGGTGTACCCTGCGCAGAAAGATTTCAGCTTTTAATAGCTCATAATCCTATATATTTTGACAGATATAAGGCATGGGGAGCTGATCTTACCGTATCAGGACATGTTCATGGCGGAATTATTCGACTTCCGTTGCTTGGAGGCGTAATATCTCCCGCACTGGTTCCATTTCCGAAATATGATGGCGGTCTCTATGAGATTGAAGGCTCAAAGATGATTCTCAGCAGAGGACTTTCAACTCATTCCATAAGAGTGAGATTCAATAATCCCGGGGAATTGTGCGTGATACATCTTATCTCAGACAAAAACTAAACACACGAGGAATAATAATGGCGCTTGAAGTTAAACTGCAGGTTTTTGAGGGGCCTCTGGATCTGCTTCTTCACCTTATAGATAAAAATAAAATAGATATTTATGATATTCCGATTGCTGTGATCACTGAGCAATATATGGATTACATTAGAGCCATGCAGAAGGATGACATGGAAGTTACCAGCGAGTTTTTGGTAATGGCAGCAACTCTTGTGGATATAAAATGCAAAATGCTTCTTCCTAAGGAAGTAAACGAAGAGGGAGAAGAGGAAGATCCCAGAGCTGAACTTGTTGAAAAGCTTTTGGAATACAAGATGTATAAATATATGGCGGATGAACTCAGAGACCGCCAGATGGATGCTGATACTCATATGTATCGCAAAAAGAATGTTCCGGATGAAGTAATGTCTTATGAAGAGCCTATAGATTATGATGCACTTTTGGGAGATGCGAATCTTTCGAAGCTTAACGAAATTTTCCAGGCCCTTCTTAGGAGACAGGAGGATAAAGTCGATCCGATAAGAAGTAAATTCGGAAAGATTGAAAAGGAATCGGTTGATCTTGATCAGAAGACACTGTATGTGAAGGCTTATATCAGAGAACATGACAGATTCAGTTTTAAGCAGCTTCTTGAAAAGCAGGGAAGCAAGGTTGAGATTATTGTTACATTTCTGGTTATTTTGGAAGCTATGAAAGTCGGGGACATTCAGATTGAGCAGGATGAGACTTTCGGCGATATTATGATTACTTCCAATAGAGCAAAGTGAGGATGAGATGACAAGAGAAGAGGGAGCGGCAGCTATCGAAGCAATCCTTTTTACAATGGGAGATTCAGTAAGCGTAGCATCTATATGCAATGCTACTGATCAGGACCTTAAGGATGTAAGGGATGAAATAAGCTATCTGAAAGAAAAATATGAAAAGAGCGACAGCGGAATAGGCCTTATTGAACTTGAAGATTCTATTCAGCTTTGTACGAAAAGTGAGATGTATGAGTATCTGATAAAGGTGGCTAAAACACCTAAGAAGATAACACTTACGGATGCACTTATGGAAACGCTTTCAATAATAGCGTACAAACAGCCTATTACAAGACTTGATGTGGAAAGAATAAGAGGCGTAAACAGCGATCATGCTGTGAATCGTCTTGTTGAATTCAATCTTGTTCAGGAACTTGGAAGACTTGATGCACCGGGAAGGCCGCTGCTTTTTGGCACAACCGAGCAGTTTCTTAGAAGCTTTGGTGTTAAGTCTCTGGAGGAACTTCCTTCTCTTGATGCGGTTAGAGTTGAGGAGTTCAAACAGGAGGCTGAACAGGAAATCAGTGTCAAGCTTGATATCTAAAAATGGCAGGTTTAATTTGCAATTTTTGCCCGCTGATAAAAAATGTATAAAAAGCGCAGAAAATAAGGGTATGGAGTATTCTCCATGCCCTTATTTTGTGTTATACTTTAACATGACTTAAGTTGTGGTTTTATACACTTAATAATAAATTACGGAGGTGAAGAAATGAGTAGTTCTTCTCAGGCAAGCCAGAGAATCTTTTCTCTGCTTGATGAAAACAGTTTCGTTGAAATCGGCGCTCAGGTTAAGGCCAGAAGCACAGATTTCAATCTGAAGCAGACAGAGACACCCTCTGATGGTGTAGTAACCGGCTATGGCGTTATCGGCGGTAAGCTTGTATACGTATATGCTCAGGATGCATCAGTTCTTGGTGGCTCTGTAGGAGAGATGCATGCTAAGAAAATAGCTGGTCTCTATGATATGGCTCTTAAGATGGGAGCACCTGTAATCGGCCTTATTGATTCTGCAGGTCTTCGTCTTCAGGAGGCAACTGATGCGCTTAATGCATTCGGCGAGATCTATCGCAGACAGGTTAGCGCTTCAGGAGTGGTTCCGCAGATCACAGCTATTCTTGGATCATGCGGTGGCGGTCTTGCACTTTTCCCCACAATGACAGATTTCACATTTATGGAAGAAAAGAGTGGAAAGCTCTTTGTTAATTCTCCCAATGTACTTGAAGGTAACAGCAAGGAGAAGTGTGATACTTCAGCAGCTGCATGGCAGGGCAGTGAAGTAGGAAACGTTGATGTAATAGGTGACGAACAGACACTTTATGCTCAGATTAGAGAACTCGTTTCAATTCTTCCTTCCAATAATGAAGACACAGAGAATTTTGATGAGTGCGCAGATGATCTTAACCGCGCATGTGAGAACCTTGAAGGTTCTGTTAATGATCCTGCTCTTATGTTCAGACAGATTTCCGATAACGGAATCTTCTTTGAGACAAAGAGAGATTTTGCTAAAGAGATGGTTACAGGATTCATCAAGCTCAATGGCGCTACTGTTGGCGTTATCGGTAACAGAAGCGAACTCTACGATGAAAAGGGTGAAGTAGCTGAGAAGTTTGATAATGTTCTTACTGCTCATGCTTGTGATAAGGCTGCTGACCTTGTAAGCTTCTGTGATGCTTTTGAGATTCCGGTTCTTTCTCTTACAAATGTAAATGGATTCGGTGCAACAAAGTGTGATGAGAGACATGTAGCTAAGGCTGCTGCTAAGCTTGTGGCTGCTCTTGCCGCAGCTACAGTTCCGAAAGTAAACGTAGTAACAGGTAAGGCTTTCGGAAGCGCTTATGTAATCATGAACTCTAAGGCAGTTGGTGCTGATATGACATTTGCTTGGCCTGATGCCGAGATCGGTACCATGAACGCTGAGCATGCAGCTAAGATCATTGCTGACGGCAAGGATTCAAGCACAGTTGCAGACACAGCTGCTGCATATGAGAAACTCCAGAATAATGTTGAAAGTGCTGCAGCAAGAGGATATGTTGATACAATTATCAATGCTGCAGATACAAGAAAATACGTAATAGGAGCTTTCGAAATGCTTTACAGCAAGCGTGAAGAACGCCCTGTAAGGAAGCACACTACAGTATAAGGAGGAGCGGACAGTGAAGCATAAGATTTTAGCTTTAGGTGTTACGCTGATCTGCATGCTGTCTCTTGCAGCCTGTGGTAATAGTATTCAATATAATACAGTTGCCGGTAGCAGGTATGACGAGAATGTATTTTCAAAAGATGGTTTGATGCAGTACGCACAGACTATTGAAGATTCTTATTTTGAGACCATGTATTTACAGGGTATTACACCTGAAAATTTTGAAGAGCAATTAGAGGACAGCTTTGATGAGTCTACTTATGATGTTTTCTATGCCGGATATAAAAACTGGTATGATGCCATTGATGAGCTTGGCTTCCAGAGCAAAGAGACTATTGCTGAAGACATAAGTGTTAAGGACCTTACATATTATGTCAATAAAGATGGTGAACTTATGGTAGACGCTACCATACAGGGAACAGGAAGCAATGCTCATACTGCAGTCCTTGAGTACAGCCTTGACAGAAAGGGCGTACCGACACTTATCTCTGTAAATGTAAATCATACACTCGGAGAGAAGCTTAGAAGTGCCGGACTTAATACTCTTCTCGGAATGGGTATGGCATTCACCGTACTTATTATCATTGCTCTTGTTATTTCAGCTTTCCCGCTTATTAACAAGATTACTGAGAAGAAGCCCGAGAGCGCTAAAGAAATAGCTCAGAAGTCAATGGATAATGTGACATCTCAGATTGCTGAAAAAGAAGAGCTTTCAGATGATGCAGAGCTTATAGCAGTTATTTCTGCTGCAATTGCTGCATATGAAGGCAGTAGCAGTGCAGGCGGAGACGGATTTGTTGTGAGATCTGTTCGTAAAGTCGGCAAGGCAAGTAATTGGAAAAAGGCTTAAGGCTAATATTTAGGAGGATATAGATAATGAAAAATTATACAATTACCGTTAACGGAAACGTATATGATGTAACCGTAGAAGAAGGCGCAGGCGGTGCTGCTCCTGCAGCAGCTCCCGTAGCAGCTCCCAAGGCTCCCGCAGCACCTGCAAAGAAGGCAAGCGCTGGCGCAGGCGGCGTTAAGGTAACTGCCGGTGCAGCAGGTAAGGTTCTTAAGATTGAGGCATCTGTAGGCCAGGCTGTTAAGAAGGGTGATGCTGTTGTTGTTATGGAATCTATGAAGATGGAGATTCCTATGGTAGCTCCTCAGGATGGAACTATCGCAAGTATCGACGTTGCAGTAGGCGATGCAGTTGAGGCCGGCGGCGTTGTTGCAACAATGAACTAATTTTAGGAGAGACTCACGGAGGTCGTTAAATGGATTACATTGTAAACACATTATCGAATCTCTGGCAGCAAACTGCATTTACAACAATGACTCCCGGTAACTATATAATGGTTGTCGTAGCATTGATTTTTATGTATCTTGCAATTGCCAAAGACTTCGAACCACTTCTTTTGGTGCCTATCTCCTTCGGTATGCTTTTGGTTAATATCTATCCGGATATTATGCTTTCTATTGATAAGTCATCCAATGGTGTAGGCGGACTTTTGTACTATTTCTACCTGCTTGATGAGTGGGCAATCATGCCGTCACTTATCTTCATGGGTGTTGGTGCGATGACAGACTTCGGTCCCCTCATTGCCAACCCTAAGAGCTTCCTTATGGGAGCAGCTGCTCAGTTTGGTATCTTTTCAGCTTACTTTATGGCTATTGCTATGGGCTTTAACGATCAGCAGGCTGCAGCTATTTCAATCATCGGAGGAGCAGATGGCCCTACATCTATCTTCCTTGCTACAAAGCTTAATCAGACCACAATCCTTGGTCCGATTGCCGTGGCTGCATATTCGTACATGTCACTTGTGCCGATTATTCAGCCCCCTGTTATGAAGCTTCTTACAACTGAGAAGGAGAGAAAGATCCGCATGCAGCAGCTGCGTCCGGTATCAAAGCTTGAGAAGATTCTCTTCCCTATCATCGTTACAATAGTTGTAAGTATGATTCTTCCTACAACAGCACCCCTTATCGGTATGCTTATGCTTGGTAACCTTTTCCGCGAGAGTGGCGTTGTTCGTCAGCTCCAGGAGACGGCTTCCAATGCTCTTATGTATATCGTAGTTATTATGCTGGGTACTTCAGTAGGTGCTACAACAAGTGCTGAGGCATTCCTTAATATCACAACAATTAAGATCGTTGTTCTTGGTCTTATTGCATTCGTTATCGGTACTGCCGCAGGATGTCTGTTTGGTAAGCTGATGTGCGTTCTTACAGGTGGTAAGGTTAATCCTCTTGTAGGTTCTGCCGGAGTTTCAGCTGTTCCGATGGCAGCCAGAGTTTCACAGAAGGTTGGTGCAGAGTATGATCCCAGCAACTTCCTTCTCATGCATGCTATGGGTCCCAACGTTGCAGGTGTCGTAGGTACCGCAGTCGTTGCCGGAACATTTATGGCGGTATTTGGAGTATTCTAATTCGGAAAAGGAGAACTAATTATGGCAAAGCCAATTAAGATTACAGAGACAGTTCTGCGTGATGCACATCAGTCACTGATTGCAACCAGAATGCCTACAGAGCTTATGCTTCCCATTATCCCTACGATGGATAAGATTGGTTATAACTCAGTTGAGTGCTGGGGAGGCGCAACATTTGATGCTTCCATGAGATTCCTTAAAGAGGACCCGTGGGAGAGACTTCGTAAACTCAGAGATGGTTTCAAGAACACAAAGCTTCAGATGCTTCTTCGTGGTCAGAATATCCTTGGTTACAAGCATTATCCTGATGACGTAGTTGAATATTTCGTACAAAAGTCAATCGCTAACGGTATTGATATTATACGTATTTTTGACTGTCTGAATGACCTTCGTAACCTTGAGACATCAGTTAAGGCTACAAAGAAAGAGGGCGGCCACGCTCAGATCGCTCTTGCTTATACACTTGGTGATGCTTATACAGAAGAGTACTGGATGAACATCGCTAAAGAAATCGAGTCAATGGGTGCAGATTCCATCTGTATCAAGGATATGGCAGGACTTCTTCTTCCTTACGAGGCAGAGAAGCTTGTTAAGGCTCTCAAGAGCGCTACAAGCCTTCCTATCGATCTTCATACTCATTACACTTCCGGTGTTGCAAGTATGACATATATGAAGGCTGCAGAGGCAGGGGTTGATATCATCGACTGCGCTATTTCACCTTTCGCACTTGGTACATCACAGCCTGCAACAGAGGTTATGGTTGAGGCCTTCAAGGGTCAGGAATTCGACACAGGTCTTGATCAGAAGCTTCTTGCTGAGGTTGCTGATTACTTCAGACCTTACAGAGAAGAGTGCCTCCAGAGCGGACTTATGGATGCTAAGGTTCTCGGTGTAAACATTAAGACTCTTATGTATCAGGTTCCCGGCGGTATGCTTTCCAACATGGTTAGCCAGCTTAAAGAGCAGAACGCAAGCGATAAGTACAATACTGTGCTTGAGGAGATTCCTCAGGTTCGTAAGGACTTCGGTGAGCCTCCGCTTGTTACACCTTCTTCACAGATCGTTGGTACTCAGGCCGTTATGAATGTGCTTATGGGTGAGAGATATAAGGTTGCTACTGACCAGACTAAAGACCTTCTTGCAGGTGAGTATGGTAAGACAATCAAGCCTTTCAATCCTGAAGTTCAGAAGAAGATCATCGGCGACAGAGAAGTTATCACATGCAGACCTGCAGATAAGCTTGCTCCCGGACTTCCTAAGTTCGAAGAGGATGTTAAGCAGTGGAAGCAGCAGGATGAGGACGTTCTGTCCTATGCTCTGTTCCCTCAGGTTGCTACTGATTTCTTCAAGTATCGTCTTGCACAGCAGGAAAAGGTTGACCTTTCAGCTGCCGACACTAAGAACGGTGCATATCCTGCATAAACCTTAAAAACTTAGCGAGGTTTTTAATGGACAGATATTCATTATCGAATATCTGTCCATTTTTTTGTTTTTTATGGTAAAATTAAGATAGTATTTTATTGGAATTTTTAGATTCTATGAAAATGAGGGGTTCGGAGCGTTTGCTTCATACAATTTTATATGGCTGAATTTAGAAGACAAAGACCAAAACAGAATAATTTTGGATATGTTCATATCAGGGACAATAGAAAATCCAGCGAGAACAGACAGTTAGTAGCTTCTGATACTATTAACGGCTTCAGGGTCCGTCCCGGATACTATGATATAAATGGCGCCACAATTATGCCTGATGGCGTTAATTTTACTGTATACTCAAACGGAGCTACTAAGGTAACGCTCCTTCTTTATCACAGAGGCGAAGAAAGACCCTTCGTTTCTCTTAATTTTCCGGACAATTACAGAATAGGAAAGGTTCATTCAATGCTCGTTTTCGGCCTTCAGGTTGAAAATATGGAATATGCGTACCGTATAGATGGACCCTGGGATGAGGAAAAAGGGCTATTATTTGATTACAACCATGTTCTTCTTGATCCCTATGCGAAAGCTGTTGCCGGGCAAAGAGTATGGGGACAGACAATAAAATTTGAGGAGGCCTACAGAGCGAGAGTTGTAAGAAATGACTTTGATTGGGGCGAAACAAGCTGGCTTAAGACTCCAATGAGTGATTCTATTATATATGAGATGCATGTAAGAGGATTCACCATGGACGAATCTTCGGGCATTAAGTGCAGAGGTTCATTTGCCGGTATCATGGAAAAGGTTGATTACCTGAAAAGACTTGGGGTAACAGCCCTTGAGCTTATGCCTATTTTTGAATTTGATGAAACAAGAGATAAGAGAGTTGTAAATGGAAGGACTTTGCTTGATTACTGGGGATATAATACCGTAAGTTTTTTTGCTCCCAACACAAGCTATGCTTCGACAGAGGAATATAACAAGGAAGGCTTTGAATTAAGGGAGATGATAAAGCTCCTTAAGGAAAACGGCATTGAAGTAATACTTGATGTTGTTTTCAATCATACCGCAGAGGGCAATAAGAACGGTCCATTCATTTCCTTTAAAGGATTTGACAATAATATCTATTACATGCTTACTCCCGATGGTGATTATTATAATTTCAGTGGATGCGGAAATACCTTGAACTGTAATCACCCTATGGTACAGCAGATGATAGTTGAGTGCCTGCATTATTGGGTCGAGGAATATAAGGTTGATGGTTTTAGATTTGACCTTGCAAGTATTCTCGGAAGAGATCAAAACGGAGCACCTATGGAGGCGCCTCCGCTTTTGCAGCGCCTTGCATTCGATCCGATTCTCGGTGACGTAAAGCTTATAGCCGAGGCCTGGGATGCAGGAGGTATGTACCAGGTTGGTTCGTTCCCTTCCTGGGGCAGATGGGCTGAGTGGAATGGAAGATACAGGGACAGTATCAGATCATTCCTTAAAGGTGAATACTGGGCTGCTCCGGAGGCTGTTTGCAGAATAACAGGCTCTATGGATATGTATGGCAGAAATTATGCTGGATATGATTCTTCTGTAAACTTTATAACCTGTCATGACGGATTTACTTTATATGACATGTTCGCTTACAACGAAAAACATAACGAAGCGAACGGCTGGAATAATTCTGATGGTGCCAATGATAACAGAAGCTGGAACTGCGGAGTTGAAGGTGAAACAGATGATCCTGCAATAAATGACCTTCGTTTTAAAATGATGAGAAATGCAATAACAGTACTTATGTGCAGCCGCGGCACCCCGATGATTCTTGCCGGTGATGAATTCGGCAATACTCAGTTCGGAAATAATAATGCGTATTGCCAGGATAATGAAGTTTCATGGCTTAACTGGGATCTTTTTACTAAAAACAGACAGTATTTTGACTTTTACAGGGATATGATTCAGTTTAGAAGAAAACACCCCTGTATACGTAAAGATCTGAAGCCGGCAATGTCAGGACTTCCGCATATTTCAGTATTTACGGATCATCCTTATCACACGGATATAAATGATAATACAAAAGTAATAAGCATTATGTTTGCCGGATTTATCAGAAAAAAAGGCCATGATGATGTAGTTCTTATGTCCGTAAATGTATTTTGGGAAGATATACAGATTACGCTTCCGGAACCGCCGGAAGGAGCTTATTGGACACTTGTTGTTGATACGGCAGCCGAGGATAAGAGATATTTTAATAATAGACCTAAGCCGCTGCCGGTACCGAATTGGCGGTTAAAGGCAAGAAGTGTTAGCGTTTTTATAGCTGCGTATGGAGAAGGCTATGGCAGATGAAAAAGTTGACGAAGTAAAAAGCGAAGCGGAGAATGCAGACGTTCCTAAAAAGGAACCGGAAAATCTTGTTGTGGATGGTTACGAATTTCTATCTGCTGAGGATGTAAAAAAGGCTGAACTTGATAAACAGAAGATAGAAATTATCGGGAAAAAGGTTCATTCGACAAAGGTTTCAGATCTTGAAGCCGTTTATGAGAAAGCTATAACAAACAAGATTTTTTCAACGCCTATTGGGTGGTATTACCTTGCAAAATTGCGCGACAAATTGATTGGTGCAGGAGTAAAGGAAGAAGATCTGATACCCATTCCGATCAATTTAAAAATAACCAAGGTTGATTTGAAGGATGAATATCATCCGCGTCAGTATATCACACCGCCACCGCCCAAAAAGAAAAAGAATGTAAAAGCTGTAGCTTTTGTAATGGGTGTTATGAACCTCATTTTGCTTGCTATGGTTATTACAATGTTTTTTATCGCGTTATCAGCTGAAAGCGACAATATTATCAACTACAAGCAGAATGTTACCAACCGCTATGCCGAGTGGGAGGATTCGTTAAAGGAACGTGAGAAAGCTGTAAGGATAAAGGAACGCGATCTTAAAATTCAGGATGATACAGAATACGGAAAAGATATAGATATTGATGAATCCGAATGAAACGGAAACAAAATGGACACAATATGCGTATATCATTATTTCCGGAGGGCTAAAAATGGATAAACTGAAAATATTGGTAGTAGATGATGAAGCAAGAATGAGGAAGCTCGTAAGAGACTTTCTTGTTAAAAATAATTTTGATGTTGTAGAGGCTGAAGACGGACAGAAAGCGCTGGATATTTTTTATGAACAAAAAGATATAGCGCTTATTATTCTTGATGTCATGATGCCTAAGATGGATGGCTGGCAGGTATGTAGGGAAGTCAGGGAATATTCTAAGGTTCCGATAATTATGCTCACAGCAAAGACTGAGGAAAGAGATGAACTTCAGGGCTTTGAGCTTGGGGTTGATGAGTATATAGGAAAACCCTTCAGCCCTAAGATTCTTGTGGCAAGAGTAGAAGCTATACTGCGACGAACTTCACAAGGAAGTGCTGATGAAATTGTTGAGGCAGGCGGAATTGTGATAAATAAAGCAGCACATAGTGTCTCGATTGATGGAAAGGAAATTGAGCTTTCGTTTAAGGAATTTGAGCTTCTTACATTCTTTATCGAAAATAAGGGCATAGCATTATCAAGAGAGAAAATTCTTAATAATGTCTGGAACTATGATTATTTCGGGGATGCCAGAACTATAGATACCCATGTTAAAAAACTTCGCGGAAAAATGGGCGATAAGGGCGATCTTATTAAGACTATCTGGGGCATGGGATATAAGTTTGAAGTGTAATGCTTTCAAGGTACTAAGAACGACAAGAAACGAGATATAAGAATTGACAAATGAAAATGAGAGGAAAGTGAAACTTTCCTTAAGAACAGAGCTTAATATATTATTCCTGCTGGTTATGACCGGTATGATAGTTTTTCTAATAATTATCAATCAGGTCTTTCTTGAGAGAGTATATCTTTCTCATCAGCTTGGAGTTGTAAAGAAAGCTTATAACAGCATAAATGAGGCATCATCGGATGGCAGTTTTGCAACAGAAGAATATGATATTGAGCTGCAATCCATATACGATACTTATGGTATTGAGCTGGTTGTTCTTGATGCGGATTCACAGATGCTAAAATCTTCCTCGAGCGATGCGGATTATATGGCTCGGATTTTATGGGATAACCTTATCGGTGACAGCATTATGGCATCAGATGTCGTAGGGCAAAAGAGAATCATTGAGAAGACTGAGTCCTATACTGTTCAAATAGAGACTGATAAAAGGCTTAATACGGAATATCTTGAAATCTGGGGCGTAATTGATACCGGATATATTGTCATGGTACGAAGTGCGCTCGCAGGAATAAGGGAGAGCGTAGGAATATCCAACAGATTCATGCTGTATGTTGGCCTCATAGCAATTGTTATTGGCTCAATCAGTATTTTGTATTTGAGTAACAGAATTACTAAGCCTATTCTTCAGCTTACACGAATTTCAGACGAGATGAAAAACCTCAATTTTGAAGCAAAATATCAGTCAAAGAGTGGTAAGAAAAATACAAACGAAATAGATATCCTCGGTGATAACATAAATGAATTATCCGAGACTCTTGAAGCCACCATCAAAGAACTTAAGACGGCCAATAATGAATTAAAACAGGATATTGCCCGCAAGGAAGAAATTGATGAGATGCGAAGAGAATTCTTATCGAACGTATCACATGAACTTAAGACTCCGATCGCTCTTATACAGGGCTATGCGGAGGGACTTGATGAAGGAATAACGGATGATCCGGAGAGCATGGCTTTCTACTGCGAGGTAATAAGAGACGAAGCATCGAAGATGGATGTACTTGTTAAGAAGCTTCTGACTCTTAATCAACTTGAATTCGGTAATGATGTAACGCAGATGGAACGCTTTGATATCACTGAAACTATTAAGAATTACGTGAAATCTGCCGATATATTAACGAAGCAGAAAAATGCGACAGTACAAATGTCGGATTATCCTCCGATATATGTATGGGCTGATGAATTTAAGACAGAAGAAGTTTTGATGAACTATTACAGCAATGCTCTTAATCATATCAGCGGTGATTGCATAATTGAAATAAAGCTTACCAGAAAAGATGATAAGGTAAGGATTTCTGTATTCAATACCGGAGAACCGATTCCGGCTGATAGTATTGATCATATCTGGGAGAAATTTTATAAGGTTGATAAGGCCAGAACCCGCGAGTATGGCGGAAGCGGTGTGGGTCTTTCTATTGTAAAAGCTATTATGGAATCCATGCATCAGGAGTATGGTGTTAACAATTACGACAATGGTGTTGAATTCTGGTTTGAGCTTGAAACAAGGTAATACCTTATGGAGGCGTTTATGAAAAAACGTGGTTTAAAAGCTTTAATAACCGGTTGTATAATGGGAATGCTTCTTACGGGTTGCGGATCGGGCTTTCCTGAGATGACTCAGGAAGAACATGATCAGATTGTTCAGTATGCGGTAAGCGTTTTAATGAAAAATTCCAATAACGGAGTTGAAAAGCTTTCATCTTTAAGCTCTCTTGAACTCGAAAAGCAAATGCAAAAAGAGGATAGAGAGGCTAAAAAGGCAGCGCGAGATGCTGAGAATGCTGAAAAGATTGCCAATATGCCTGAGAATCCGGAGGAGGAAGAAGGTAATGATGATTCCGGAGAGGCACTGACAGTAGATGAAAGTCAGACTGCGACTGAGCTTGCACAGACGGAGGAACCATTGCAAAATCCCGAGGTAGATGATGAGGGTGAACAATTAAATAATGATACTGCTCCCGAAACTGATGACGGTAACACTGAAAATAAAGATGATATTGACTCTCTTCTTGAAAAGTTCGGAGATGATCTTGATGAGGGAATAGAAAACGCCGGACTTGAAACAGAAACAAAGCCGGAGGAAGATACTCAGGATATCGCGGAACCTTTGCCTGAAGATAGTAGTAATACCGAAATTACAACTGAGCAAAGTAGCGAAAATGATGCTCCTTCCACAGAAGCCGATAAGACTGTTGATGGTATGAGACAGGAACTGTCAAAGGGAATTTTCCTTACCTATTCAGGCTATAGTGTAGCGGGGACTTATCCTGATAATGATGATATTTTTGTTATAAATGCTACACAGGGTAAGAAACTTCTTATTCTCAAATTTAGACTTGCAAATACGAGCGGTATGGATGTTTCCGTGGATATGGAAAAGGCAAATCCCCATTTCCAGGTCATTTTGAATGGTACAAATGTCGGATATACCAATGTTACTATGCTTGATAATGATCTTAGTTCCTACAAGGGAACAATCCCTTCCGGCGCTAAGCTCAGTATGGTGCTTATAAAGCAGATGGATGCATCAAAGCTAAAAAATGTTGAATCTATTGGGCTTATAGGTGATATGGGAACAGAGACGATTCAGTTTAATCTTGAATAATTTTATAATTTTAAAGAGTAATGAACCCCGAAATATTATATTCTGATATTTGGGGTTCTTTTTATACAAAACAGAGCTTAAAATTTTATGAATATTGTATAAATTTTTCTTCATTACCCCACATTTCGTGATATACTTATTTAGTTATAATAATTTATAATTTTCATTACGATGAGGTGAAAATATGAAACAGTTAAATGATTATGTTAGAACTATACCTGATTTCCCTGAACCGGGAATTATGTTTCGCGATATTACCACAGTAATACAGGATCCTGACGGACTTCAGCTTGCAATAAATGAGATGCAGGATCTTGTAAAGGATCTTGATTTTGATGTAGTTGTAGGTGCTGAGTCCAGAGGATTTATTTTTGGAACAGCTCTTGCATATAATCTTAAAAAAGGATTTGTCATGATTCGCAAAAAGGGTAAGCTTCCTTGCGAGACAATTTCTGAGGATTATGAACTTGAGTATGGCACAGCTACACTTGAGATACATAAGGATGCTATCAAACCCGGCCAGAAGGTAATTATCGTAGATGACCTTATTGCAACAGGCGGTACTGTTAAGGCTATGATCAAAATGATCGAAAGACTTGGCGGTGAAGTTGCCGGCGTTCTTGTATTGTTGGAACTCAAGGGCCTTAATGGAAGAGAAGCTCTTGGCGATTACAAGCTTTATTCAGCACTTGCGTACGAAGGAAAATAATATTTTTTAATGGGATGTAAATATGGGACAGACAGAATTTGATGATGGCAAAATTGAAGCGATAGACGAATTTCAGTCTCCCGAAGCCCTCTACAAAGGGCTTATTTCCCGTGTCCGCAGATATCATCCATCTGATGATATAACTTTGATTGAGAAGGCTTATCAGGCAGCGTTCGAGGCTCACAAGGAGCAGCGACGCAAGTCTGGTGAGCCTTATATTATTCATCCTCTTTGTGTATCAATTATCCTTGCCGATCTCGAAATGGATAAGGAGACAATTGCTGCAGGACTTCTTCATGATGTTGTAGAGGATACCATTTATACCAAGGAACAGGTAGAAGAGCAATTCGGCGCTGATGTAGCACTTCTTGTTGATGGTGTTACAAAGTTGCAGGGATTGGAACTTTCCGGTGACTATGCGACCAAAACTCCGGATCAGATGGAGCTCCAGGCTCAAAATCTCAGAAAAATGTTCCTTGCTATGGCAAAGGATATCCGAGTAATCCTTATTAAGCTTGCAGACAGACTTCATAACATGCGTACCTTAAAGCACATGCCCGAAGTTAAGCAGCAAAGAATCGCACAGGAAACGCTGGACATTTACAGCCCGATTGCCGGACGACTCGGCATAAGTAAGATTAAGATTGAACTGGATGATCTTTCATTAAAATATCTTGAACCTGACATCTACTACGATCTCGTAAAACGTGTTGCTCAAAGGAAAATTGAGAGAGAAAAATATGTAGATGAAATCTGTGCTGAGGTTAGACAGCACATAGCCGACGCAGGAATTCCCGGAGAAGTAAACGGAAGAGTTAAGCACTTTTTCAGTATATATAAAAAGATGCATAATCAGGGCAAATCGTTGGAACAGCTCTACGATCTTTTCGCTGTAAGGATTATAGTTGCTTCCGTTAAGGATTGTTATGCGGCACTTGGTGTTATCCACGAGATGTATAAACCAATTCCGGGAAGATTCAAGGATTATATCGCCATGCCTAAGCCCAATATGTATCAGTCATTGCATACGACACTTATTGGCGCTACCGGCCAGCCCTTCGAGATTCAGATCAGAACATATGAAATGCATCGCGCCGCTGAATACGGTATCGCTGCACATTGGAAATATAAAGAGGCTTCTGACGGAAAACATGTTGAGGGCCAGGAAGAAGAGAAGCTTACGTGGCTCCGTCAGATACTTGAGTGGCAACAGGATATGTCAGACAATCAGGAGTTCATGAACCTCTTAAAGAGCGATCTGAATCTGTTTTCTGAGGATGTATATTGCTTCACGCCGAATGGTGAAGTAAAGAATCTTCCTGCAGGTTCAACTCCTATCGATTTTGCCTACAGCATTCACAGCGCTGTCGGTAATAAGATGATCGGAGCCAAAGTCAACGGAAAGCTTGTGCCCATTGATTACAGAATTCAGAATGGTGACAGAATAGAGATCCTTACCAGCCAGAATTCCAAAGGACCAAGCAGAGACTGGCTCAGCATTGTCGGCAGTACTTCGACAAAAAATAAAATAAATCAGTGGTTCAGACACGAGTTTAAAGAAGAGAATATCAATAAAGGTAAGGAACTTCTTGTTGAATATTGTAAATCCAAAGGTATTGATATTTACAATATCATGAAGCCTGAGTACCAGAATCTTATAGTGAGAAAGTACGGTTTCCACAGCTGGGATGCTGTAATGGCTGCTATCGGACATGGTGGTCTTAAGGAAGGTCAGGTTGTTAATAAGATCCTCGAGCTGTATGAGAAGGATCACAAACAGAACATGACCGACGAAGAAGTTCTTGCGGCTGTTGCTGAGTCCAGTGTCACACCAAGAATCAGCAGCTCAGGAAGTGCCATTATTGTTAAGGGAATCCATGATGTAGCTGTCAGGTTTTCAAAGTGCTGTAATCCTGTTCCGGGAGATCCGATTGTAGGATTTGTTACCAGAGGACGAGGAGTATCAATCCACAGAAAGGATTGTATCAATGTCCGCGCTATGCAGAATGAGGACAGAACAAGACTCATTGAAGCTAAGTGGGAAAGCCATGCTCTCGGCGAAAAGTATGTAGCTACTATCAACATATTTGCCAATAACAGATCAGGACTTCTTGCTGATGTATCCCGAGCTCTCACTGAGAAGAATGTAGATATTCTCTCAATGAATACCAGGACAAGTAAGCAGGGACTAGCTACAATGGAGACTTCATTCCAGGTATCAAGCAGAGAAGAGCTGGGTGAGATTGTTGATAAGATAAGAAATATTGACAGTGTTATTGATATCGAGAGAACCACCGGCTAAGCCTTCCCCCCACTGGGGAAGGTGGCACGAAGTGCCGGATGAGGTTAGAAAGGTAAAAAGATGTCAAATAAAGAAATAGGAACTGCGGCAGTTGGATCAATGTGCCTTGGAATGGTACAGACTAACTGCTATTTTGTTTATAAGGAAGATGGTAAAGATCATAGTGAAAATGCTCCGGTTACAGATGAAAATGATCTTACGCCGGTAGTTTTTTTTGATCCTGCCGATCTCGGAAAACTGATATACGAAAAGTTAAAAAATCATGGATTTAAGGTAGATGCTATCTACCTTACTCATGCACATTTTGACCATATAGGCGGTGTTGATGAACTAAGAAAGCTTTCTGGAGCTAAAGTTTTTATCTATGAAAAAGAAAAGAGACTTTGCGAGGATCCTGATTATAATCTTTCCAGTCAATTCGGAGAAAATTTAACTGTTAAACCTGACAAGTATCTATGTGACGGGGATGAGTGTGAGGCTGCCGGTTTACGATTTAAACTTATTGCTACGCCCGGACATACAGAAGGCAGTTGCTGCTATTATTTTGAAGAAGACCATATTCTGATTAGCGGTGATACGCTATTTGAAGGCTCTGTCGGAAGAACGGATTTCCCCGGAGGATCTATGTCTACACTTGTCCGTTCATGTCATGAAAGGTTATGGGGGCTTCCGGATGATACAGAAGTGTTCCCCGGACATGGACCTTCAACAACAATAGGTTATGAAAAAATGAATAATATGTATTTATAAGGTTTTAGGTTAGTTATGATTCAGGTTTTGATAAATAAAGATAAATTTAAATACGATATACATTCACTGGTTAAGGCTTTCTATCCAAAAGAGGATGTGAGTGTTCTTACTTTTGATGAGCTGAGTTCTAAGGGTGATAATGAAAATATTCTTTTCAAAATTGAGATTATTCTGGAAGAGGAAGCCGGAAAAATCTCGATGAAGATTATTCATAGTGATGGAGTTTGTAAGGAAGCAGAAACAGTATGCGATATTGCTTCGAATGGTGTAAGCGGCAACGAAGAAAGCGCTGAGGTTAGCAGTGAAAGCTCTACAAACGGAAGCACGGCTTCTCTATCAACACCCAAGAATTCATTAAAGCAGATGATGTATAGGGAGCTTTCCCATGAAATAGGTCATGAGCTTCCCTGGGGATCACTTACCGGAATAAGACCTACAAGAATTCCGATGCAGATGCTTGAATCCGGAAAGAATGAAGCTGAGATTAGAAAATATATGCAGGAGACATTCTTTGTATCTGATGAAAAGACTGATCTGGCCTATAATATTGCACTCAGAGAAAAGAAAATCCTTGATGATATCAACTATGAAAATGGATACAGCATATATCTTGGAATTCCCTTTTGCCCTACCACTTGTCTTTACTGTTCATTTACTTCTTTTCCTATAGTTACATGGAAAAAGAAGGTAAGTGATTATATAAGGTGTCTCGAAAAAGAGATTGATTATGTGGCAGAGACCTTTCAAGGAAAGGTTGTTAATTCCGTCTATATCGGAGGCGGTACACCTACAACTCTTGAACCTGATGAGATGACAAGACTAATCACTTATCTCAGAGAAAAGATAGACCTATGCGAGTGCAGAGAGTTTACCGTTGAATCCGGCAGACCTGATTCCATTACCAGAGAGAAGCTTCGTGCAATGAAAGAGTGCGGAGTTGACAGAATATCCGTTAATCCCCAAACGATGAGCGATGAGACTCTTAAACGTATCGGAAGACAGCATACCGTTGAGCAGTTCATAAATGCATATAACATGGCCAGAGAAGAAGGCTTCGACAATATAAATATGGATATCATACTTGGGCTTCCGGGTGAAACTGAAGCTGACGTTGAACATACAATGCAGGAAATCATAAAGCTTAATCCGGATGATCTTACTGTACACAGTTTATCTGTGAAAAGAGGTTCAAGGCTTGCTGAGCATATAAGAAACAATGGCTTCTTTGTTGCAGGCGATACCGGAAGAATGATGGAGATAGCAAAAGAAGGTGCTGCAAATATGGGGCTTACACCTTACTATCTTTATAGGCAGAAAAATATATCAGGAAATCTTGAAAATACCGGATATGCTCGTGAAGGTAAAGCCGGGATTTACAATATTCTTATGATGGAGGAAGTGCAATCAATAGTAGCTCTCGGTGCGGGAACTGTAACCAAGAGGGTTTACGGTGATGGTAGAATTGAGCGTTGTGACAACGTCAAGGACGTCACACTCTACATGAATAACATCAATGACATGATTGAGAGAAAAAAGAGTTTGTTTACATAGTAATGCCTTCCCCCTATGGGGGAAGGTGGCACGAAGTGCCGGATGAGGGGGTATAAGAAAAGGAGCGTTTCATTAAAGTGCAACAGAACAGATACGAGATGATGACAACAACACCGGTTCCAAAGCTTATTCTGAAAATGGCTGTTCCGACCATTATAAGCATGTTGGTAACCGGTATATATAACACTGCTGATACCTTTTTTGTAGGAAAAATATCAACACAGGCGACCGCTGCAGTTGGAATAGTTTTTACGGTTATGGCACTTGTTCAGGCTACAGGCTTTTTCTGCGGACATGGTTCAGGAAATTTTCTATCCAGAATGCTTGGTGCAGGGAAGACCAAGGAAGCAAATGAAATGGCATCAACAGGATTTGCTCTTGCTATAATTCTCGGAATTATAATTGCCATTGTTGGTAATATTTTTGTTGATGATATAGCAATGATGATTGGTTCTACACCGACAACCCTTGAGGACACCAGAAAGTATATGAGAATCATTCTTATCGGTGCTCCTTTTATGACAGGACAGTTTGTTATAAACAATCAGCTCAGGTTTCAGGGTAGTGCTGTGTATGCCATGGTAGGACTGATGTGCGGCGCCGCTATGAATATGGTACTGGATCCCCTTCTTATTTTTGTATTTAACATGGGAGTGACTGGTGCGGCGGTTGCAACAATTATGGGACAGATTACCAGCTTTATAGTTCTACTTGTCGGAAGCAGCAAGGGCGAAAATATAAGACTAAGCTTTAAAAATATTCATATTAACAGCTATTACATTAAAGAGATAACCAATGGTGGTGCGCCATCGCTTTTCAGACAGGCTCTGGCGGCAATTGCGTCTCTGTTGATGAACAAGGCGGCAGGAACCTTCGGCGGGGATGCAGCTATTGCAGGAATGTCAGTGAATACAAGAGTTATGATGATGATGTCCTCAGCGCTTATTGGATTTGGACAGGGTTACCAGCCTGTATGCTCATTTAATTATGGAGCAGGGCTAAAAAAGCGTGTTAAGGAAGGGTATTTTTTCTGCGTGAAGTATTCCACAATCTTTTTATGTATAGTCGGAGCTGTCTGCTTTTATTTTGCTCCGCAGATTATAGCTGTTTTCAGGGATGATCCCGAAGTTATAGCAGTAGGATCCGTGGCCCTTAAATGGACTTCGGCAACAATCCCTCTTAGCGGATGTATAGTAATGACAAACATGATGCTTCAGTCCATAGGACGAGGTGTAAAGGCTTCAATTATGGCCTCCTGCAGAAATGGAATATTCTTTATTCCCATGATTTTATTACTACCACAACTGTTTGGCCTTTTCGGAGTAGAAATCACACAGGCAGTTGCTGATATTTTTTCGATTTTAGTGTCGATTCCCATGGCCTATTCAGAGATAAGACATTTTAAAGAGTAAACTATTTGTAAGGATTTTGCTGATTTGAAAAGAAAAGATTTAGTTCGAAGAATTTTGATCATTACCTTCATAGTATTGTTTTTGCTCGCAGTTTATTTTTTTGTGGGCAGACCAATGATTGATTTTGTCGGTAATCCGGATGAACTAAAGCAATATATAGAGTCTAAAGGAATAAAAGGACTTTTGGTATTTTGCTTTCTTGTGATGATACAAACAATGTCAACTTGTATTCCCGGGACACCGTTCTATATGGGAGCAGGTTATGTCCTTGGTGGTTTTAAAGGAGCACTATTATGTGATGCCTCAGCAACGGCAGGAAATACAATTGCTTTTTTAATCGGAAGAAAATTTGGCAGAAAGTTACTGGAGAATCTGTTTTCAGAAAAGAAGATAGAATCTGTGGAGAAGTATATAAAAAAAGGGAACCCTAAGCTTATACATATAATGTTTATGCTTCTTCCACTTCCTAAAGACACCTATGCCTGGTTTGGGTATTATTCCGAGGAAAGTGTATTTCTATGGATCCCTCTTACTTTTATAGCGAGATTTACTCATATTTTTATATATTCCTTTGGCGGTAATAAGATTCAGGAGAAGCAATATGGTGTTCTTATTCTTGGAGTAACCATTGCAGTGATTGTTTATGCCGTAATTTTTCTAAAGATGCATAAGGCACGAAAAGGTGACTAATAATCTAAAATTTGTATAAATAATTCACTAATTTAAGAATATTATCTTCTTTGTTATGTTATTATGTTTATGTGAATTCTTTCAGTAGAATTGCTTTACTTAGAATAAATTTCAAGGAGGAGGAATTATGCAAGGCTATACCAAGATTGAGTATTCGAGAAATACTGATGTAATTCTTCGTAACACCAAGGGACATTTTATTACCCCTAATGCACATGTTAATTACTTCATTGACCTGTGTGATACCAAGGCCAGAATGAAGGAAGCAAGAGCTGCCGGTGAGTCGCTCGCTGAGTTCTATATTGCGTCAGAAGTGATTGATACAATTCTTTGCCTGAACGGTATGGAAGTTGTTGGATCTTACCTTGCTGATTCACTTACAAGAGCCGGGGTTATTTCCAAGAATGCACATAAGACGATGTATATCACAGGTCCCGAGTATAACGTAAACGGACAGATCATGTTCAGAGATAATAATAAGCACATGATCACTGACAAAAAGGTTCTCATTTTGTCTGATTCAGTAACCACCGGTGGTATGCTTAAGAGTGCTCTTGATTCCGTAAGGTTCTACCAAGGTGAGGTTGTCGGAATTGCCGCTTTCTTCTCTGTAGCTACTCAGATAGAGAATTATCCGATAAGGTCGCTTTTCTCATCAAGAGAGCTTCCTGATTATGCTTGCTATCCTCCGGATGGATGCCCGCTTTGTAAGGAAGGCCATCCCGTTGATGCTATATGTAACGGCTTTGGTTATTCTACTTTATAAAAACAAATTGATAATATACGTAATCCCCGGATTAGTGTCCGGGGATTATTTATGTCATGATATTTCTGTATTTTGAATAGCGCGTTTTAATGACTTTACTCGCGAAGGCTTAAGCTGAGTAAGTACTCATTATTAAGGATATTATACTGTCTTTTCTTGTCTCTGAATGTTTCATGTTTATTAGCTTATTACGGATAGCAAATTACGTCAAATATGATAGAATATAAGTCATGTCAAAAATGATTAATAACATTTTTGATCACGTGCAAATTGGTAGAGGACATATATGCTTAGGAATACAGATATATATAATGACAGTCATCAAAGAGATATAAATAATTATCATGAGATTGAGGATATTGCAGAGAGGAGAGATTACCTTCTGTCTGTAATTGCAGGGACAGATGAAATCCATGAAGCAGCAATAAAGTATAACTGTTTAAATCCGCCGGCGTCAGCAGACGAGGCTGCTATGCGAATTCAGGTGCTTGACCACAGATATGAAAATAAAGGTGGCCAGTGGATTGACAGATATATGCATGCATTTATGATGCTTCTGACTATGAACAGAGCATCGGGAATAAGCCTTTTTAACAAGAAAAGAAAAGCTCAATGCGCCGGTTACCTGTCAGAGCTTGGATTGGTTGATAATGCAGCGGCAAAAGAGGAAGATTATCTTTCATTACAGCTTGAGGAATGGGTTGACTTTGCGGTAAGTTACATTAAAGTCTGCATAAATGATAAAACCTATGGCTCTGCTTTTGGTGGTATGATCCACATGCAGGATAAGGATGCGGCTATGAAGGTTATATCTGATATAGATACAGCATTATATGAAATTCCTATGGATTATGAACTGATTGAAGAAGCGAAGCCACTATATAAGATTTTCAAGGAAACTTACTGCAGACTATTGGAAAGCGGTACATCCTTGTGGCAGGAATATATGAATGGAAAGGATCACTGATTTATAATGATACACCGTCTGGTTGATATTTTTAAAACCGGCAAATTAGTTCACAAGCTATTTTCAGCTATTGGAATCATCGCATATTACATCATATGGGTAAGAGTCTGGTTTTCATTAACTATGTTTATTTTACAAAAAGTGGCTGATTATATAGATGCAGCATTTCCGATGATTGTGCTGGGAACAATACTTATACCTTTAATGGTGTTTGGGCCATTTTATGTCTACCAATTACAGGACATCGGTCCTTCTTATACAAAGAGAAATGACATTTTATCCTCTAACGGACAAGAGGTATTTACCGAAGAATTTGGAAAACTTCCTCATTTTGATAAAATGCTTGGAAGATCTCATATAGTTAAAGTCCTTAAAAATTTGTAATGACAAAGCCCGGAGCATAAGCTGTATAAAGCTTAATTGGAGTATGCTATCAGAACTCCTTCTATTCCTAAATCGCATAGAATTATATTATCTGTAGGTATGTTTGTTTCTTCAACATACCTGTTTTTGTATTCTTCCAAGGAAAGGGAGCTTTTTATACTAAAATCAGGGCAGGAGTCAGCATATCCCGGTTTTAGCTTATCGGCTTTGGGGATATATTCTTTTACGTAATGATTATAGATATCATCAGGAGATGCGCAGAGCCATAAGCAGTAGTTAAATCGAGAGGTAAGTTTATTTACAACGCGTCTTAGCTGATCGTTTTTTATTGAATCTATTATAGGAAAACCCGTAGTTTTAATTTCATAGACAAGGTTAGCCAGAAGTCTGTAATCACGATATGACAAAGATGATGAATAGTGGTTGATAATAAAGTCACACACTTCATATTTGCCGCAGCGCATTATCTCGGTGGTGGCAACATCTATAGGATCACGTTTGTCTGTAGAAAGCGCACTTATTTCGGGAAAGAGTGTATTGTCACGATAGCCCTTTCCTGAATCTAAGATTAAACGTGCTTTATTCGTAAGATATTCATATCTATTTGAAGTTTCATTCATAAAACAAGTCCCATAATTCCTTCAAAAATCTATTTAATAAATTTTATCATGTTTTTTCTGAAAAATATTTAAAAGTAGTGTTGACATATAAATTCGATGGGGGTATATTTGAATCAACATATGAACAAATGCTCATATGTAATATAATAAATTTTTGTAAAACATTATGAAATATACAGAAAGGAGACCGGAACCGATGACAAAACTATCATGTAATCTGGATGAATTGCCGGATGAGGAAGAAATGTACGATCTCGCTGAACTGTTCAAAGTTTTTGGCGATTCAACCAGAATCAGAATATTGTTTGCCTTATTTGTGTCTGAATTCTGTGTGAATGATCTTGCTGAAAATCTTGGAATGACTCAATCGGCTGTATCACACCAGCTGAAGATTCTTAAGATGAACAGCCTTGTAAAGAGCAGACGTGAAGGCAAGCAGATGTACTATTACCTGGCAGATGATCACGTTAGAACAATTATTTCAATGGGACGTGAACATATAGAAGAAAAATAAAAAGAAAAGAGGAAAAAAATCATGAAAAAAACCTACAAATGTGAAGTTGACTGTGCTAACTGTGCTGCAAAGATGGAAGAAGCAATTAATAAGATTGATGGTGTAAAGAGTGCCAGAGTTAATTTCATGACCCAGAAGCTTACACTTGAAGCCGATGATGACAAATATGCAGAGATTCTTGATGCAGCAGTTAAGGCATGTAAAAAGGTTGAGCCTGATTGTAATATCGAAATCTGAAAATACTACATAATATGAAAGCGTGATCATTATGACTAAGAAGATGAAGAAAACCAGAAATAGAATAATAGGAGTACTTATTGCTTTTATAGTACTCCTTATAGCAGAGCATATGGGAGCCTTTGAAGCATTTCCATGGTATGTCAGCTTTGTGATATTCCTTATTCCATATCTTGTAATCGGATATGATGTCCTCCGAAAGGCATTTATAAATATATCCCACGGACAGGTTTTCAATGAGAATTTTCTTATGATGATCGCCACCTTTGGAGCATTCGCCATCAGTGAATATACAGAAGCTCTTGCGGTTATGCTGTTCTATCAGATTGGTGAGCTTTTCCAGAGCTATGCAGTCGGAAAATCAAGAGCATCTATTACAGAGCTCATGAGTATTGCTCCTGAGTATGCAAATGTAATTCAGGATGATGGAGAGGCTGTAGAAACTGATCCAGAGGAAGTTGGGATCGGAACAATGCTTCTGATAAAGCCCGGTGAGAAGATTCCGATAGATGGTGTTGTTACTGAAGGAGAATCTTTTGTAGATACTTCTGCAATAACAGGTGAGTCAGTTCCAAGAAGAGTTTCAGAGGGCGAAGAAGTAATAAGCGGATGTGTTAATAAGGACAGTGTTCTTAAAATCCGCACAACCAAGAATTATGAGGATTCAACAGTTTCTAAGATTTTGGAGCTTGTGGAAAACGCAAGTAATAAAAAATCAAGAATGGAGAACTTCATCACACGTTTTGCAAAATATTACACACCTGTTGTTACAATCGGAGCTGTTCTTCTTGCAGTAATACCGCCACTTCTCGGAATCATGCCTTTTTCTGATTCAATAAAAAGAGCATGTATTTTCCTTATTGTATCCTGTCCTTGCGCGCTTGTGATTTCTGTGCCGCTTGGCTTCTTTGGAGGCATTGGTGCAAGCTCTAAGATGGGAATACTTGTAAAGGGCAGTAACTATCTTGAAGCAATTGCGGAGGCAAGTACTCTGGTTCTTGATAAGACAGGAACCATTACAAAGGGGGAATTCAAGGTTTCTGAGATAATTCCTGCTGCAAATCTTTCAAAAGAAGAGATTGTTTGCCTCGCTGCAGGTGCTGAGAAATTTTCAAACCATCCTATTGCCAGATCAGTAATTGAGTATCATGATGAAATTCATAAAAATAATAGCTCTCTTACTGATGATAAAACTGAACTTACTGATATTAAGGAAGTTCCCGGTCATGGCATTACTGCAAAGCTTGGTGCTGAAGATATTTATGTAGGAAATGCCAAACTTCTTAAGAGCAATAATATTGAATTTAAGGAATCAGACTTGCCGGGAACCATTATTTATGTGGCTAAAGGAAAACTTTTTGTTGGAACAATCATAATATCTGATACAATAAAAGAAGGCGCGGCAGAGTCTATATCCAAAGCTAAAAGAGCCGGTGTATCACAGGTGATTATGCTGACAGGTGACAATGAAGATACAGCTATGGTTGTTGCCGATAAGGTTGGAATAGATAAGGTATTTGCACAGCTTTTGCCCGCAGATAAAGTGGAAAGAGTTGAGAGCCTTCTTGATGAGAACAAGAACGGAAAGGTAGCCTTTGTCGGGGATGGTATAAATGATGCTCCTGTTCTTATGAGAGCGGATGTCGGAATCGCCATGGGAAGCATGGGGTCAGATGCAGCTATCGAAGCGGCGGATATTGTCCTTATGGATGATGATATAGGTAAAATTTCCGCAGTTATACAGATAGCCAGAAAAACACTCAGAATCGTCAAGGAGAATATTGTCTTTGCTCTTTTCGTAAAAATATTGATACTGTTTCTTGGAGCTCTTGGATTCGCAACCATGTGGATGGCTGTATTCGGAGATGTCGGTGTAGCAGTTCTAGCGATTCTCAATTCCATGAGAGCCATGAAATGGACGAAAGAGGACATGAATGGCAAAGTCAGAGCTTGAAGTTATCCAGCTTTTAATGAAACTTATCGGGCATAAGACCGGTGAGATCAGCAAGGTTACTTATACTCCTCAGAAGATGGCTTTCCCTATGGATTCGGAGGGAGAGACTCATCTTCCAAGATCCACACCTGAGGAGCAGGGTGTAGACAGTGCTTTTATAGAGAAGCTTTTTAAGAGTCTCTATGAAAACAACAGCTGCCATATGCACAAAATTATGGCAGTTCGAAACGGACATGTTATCGGAGAATGTGCTTTTAAGCCATTTGATATGGACTATTGGCACGTTACTCATTCTATGTGTAAAAGCGTAACGGGAATGGCAATAGGCCTTCTTATCTACGAAGGAAAAATTAAATTAGACGACAAAGTTGAAGATATATTCGGCAGAACGGGGCCTCTTCAGTATTTCTTTTCAAAAGGACTTACTGTAAGACATCTCCTCACCATGAGTAGCGGCGTTGAATTTAATGAGGCAGGTTCTGTATATTCAAATGACTGGAGAAAGCAATTTCTCGAATCTCAGACAAAATTCACTCCCGGTTCTGCTTTTGAGTATAATTCAATGAATTCATACATGCTCTCAGCAATTGTGACCGAGGTTACAGGCGAGAGCATGTTTGATTATCTAAAACCGAGACTTTTTGAACCTCTTGGAATTAAGAGAGTATTCTGGGAAAGCTGTCCGCAGAATATCACAAAAGGCGGATGGGGATTATATCTTCGTATTGAGGATATGGCCAAACTTGGACAGCTATATTTGAATAATGGAAAATATGACGGCAAGGAAATTTTACCTGAAGAGTGGGTTAGAGACGCAACTTCTATGCAGATAGCAACAGGCGAGGTGACTTCTCCCGGTTACGGATTCCAGCTCTGGAACAGCAGTTCCAGACTTGGTGCCTATACCTTTAACGGAATGCTGGGACAGAACGTATATGTATTCCCGGACATCAACATGATGGTGGTAACAAATGCAGGAAATGAAGATCTGTTTCAGAAGGGTAATATGTCCGGTACAGTTCATAAACTCATGTCTGAAGCTGAAGTTTCTGATGAACCAATACCTGTTACAAAAGAGGTTCTGGCAAAGCAGAACAGCCTTAAAGAATTCATAAGAAGTGCAGAGGATCATCCCGAATGCAGGACAAGTATCGCGGGTGGCGGTTGGAACAAGAAGAAAAAGCGCAGCACTTATGGTATGAGCCCTAAATTCAGATATCTTCTAATGAAATGCCTTGATGGAGTTTCATACGATATGGACGATGAAGGTGTCGGTTTTATGCCGCTTCTCGTTCAGGTTATGCATAACAATTACACTGACGGTATAAAGTCAGTTGGTTTTAAGCTGGATGGTCGAACAGGTGCATTTTTCCTGCTTATAAAAGAAGGCGATACAACGCATGAGATAAAATGCGGTTTTGATGGATACAGGGCAGTAACAGATATAGATGAGCATGGTGAAATCTATACTATTTCTGTTGTGTCAGAATTCTCTATAGATGAATATGGCAGACCTGTTCTCAGGAATGAGTTTTATCTGATGGAGGATTCTACTGCGAGAGTTATGAATATATATCTTGGTAAGAGAGAACCGCTTCAGCATGATACATGTTTTTCATTCGGAAAAGTGAAACCACCTAAAAATATAGGCATAAGGTTTGATGAAATTCCCGGAAGTGGAATGCTTGTTGATATTCTTAACCAATTCGGTCATCTTGATGTTGGTAAAGGCATGAGTGGTTTTGTGATAAACAGACTTTCTGATTACGGAGCGATTGATGCGCTTATACTTGCCATAAGAGATACGGTAAGACCGAAACTGCACGGCAGAATACATGACAAACAGGAACCTCTGGAGTATGATAGTAATGGTGGAACTTTGACAGATACAGAAGCTTTCGCCGATGAAGATGATGCAATAATGGAGGATGATTAAATATGGCAAATGCAATTTACGAAAAAGTAAACAACTGCGTTGAGGCAATCAGAAAGGTTACCGATTTTAAGCCCAGGGTTGCAATTACGCTTGGTTCCGGACTTGGTAATTATGCAGAGCAGATTGATATAAAATGTGAGATATCTTATTCCGATATTCCCGGTTTTCCTATTTCTACCGTTCCCGGGCATGCAGGAAAATTTATTTTCGGATATGTGGGAGATGTTCCGGTTGTATGTATGAAGGGAAGAGTTCATTACTACGAAGGATATGATATCAACGATGTAGTTCTTCCCGCTAGGGTTATGAGACTTCTCGGTGCCGAGATTCTTTTCCTTACAAATGCAGCAGGTGGAATAAACTATACCTTTGATTGTGGTGATCTCATGCTTATAGCTGATCACATTTCTGTTTTCGTACCAAATCCGCTTATCGGTCCCAATATTGAGGAATTTGGAACCAGATTCCCGGATATGTCCTGTGTTTATGATAAGCAGCTTAGGGATATAATACAGCAGACTGCTCTGGAAAATGCCATTCCTCTTAAACAGGGTATTTATGCGCAGCTCACAGGACCATCTTTTGAAACACCTGCTGAGATCAGAATGCTCAGAATTCTCGGAGCGGATGCTGTTGGCATGAGTACGGTTGTAGAAGCTCTTGTCGCTCATTATATGGGTATGCGCGTGTGCGGTATTTCATGTATAAGTAATCTTGCTGCAGGAATGAGAGAAAAGCCTCTTTCGCACGAAGATGTACAGGAAGCTGCTGATAAAACAGGACCGTTGTTTGAGAAACTTGTAACTGAGTGTGTGAAGAAATTTTAAGGACCTCATCCGGCACTTCGTGCCACCTTCCCCTAAAAGGGGAAGGCAGATGATATAGCCTTCCCCCTATGGGGAAGGTGCCTGCAAAGCAGGCGGATGATATAGCCTTCCCCCTCTGGGGGAAGGTGCCTGCAAAGCAGGCGGATGAGGGTTAATGGGGTGAATAAATGAGGATTAGATTTTATAATGCCAGAATTCTCACTATGAGAGAAGGACAGGAAATCTTTGAGGGTGAATTGTGGACAAGCGGTGACAGAATTATTTACTGTGATACCACTGATCAGATTGAAGAATATTACAAGGAAAATCCCGGTGCAATGCTGGTTTTTGACAGAGAGATTGATTGCAAGGGAAATCTTCTCATGCCTGGCTTTAAGAATGCGCATACGCATTCAGCCATGACTCTTTTAAGGTCGAGAGCGGATGATTTGCCGCTTGCGGATTGGCTTAATAATGCGATTTTTCCTGTGGAGGCAAAGCTTACAGCAGAAGATATCTATTATCTTACTAAGCTTGCTGTACTTGAATATGTAAGTGGCGGTGTTACCAGTATTTTTGATATGTACCTCACTCCCGAATCTATAGCTGATGCTTGCAGAGACACCGGAATGCGTTGCGTTCAGGTTGGCGCTGTTAATAATTTCAGCCAGTCTCCTGAGCTTGTTGAGGAAATGTACAACAAGCTTAACGGAAAAGACGAATATAATTCCTATATTCTCGGATTTCACGCAGAATATACATGTACCAAGGAACTGCTTCAAAAGATAGCTGAACTTGCGCATAAGTATAAGGCGCCTGTTTTCACTCATATTTCGGAAACTGCACATGAGGTTGCTGAATGCAGAGAGAGATACAATATGAGTCCTGTTGAATTCCTGGACAGCCTGGGAATGTTTGACTATGGCGGAGGCGGATACCACCTTGTACATACCGATGAGAAGGATATGGATATTTTGAAAAAGCGCGGAATGTTTGTGGTAACAAATCCCGGTTCAAATACCAAGCTTGCTAGTGGAATCGCTCCGATAAACGACTATTTGAAGAAGGGAATTCCGGTGGCTATCGGAACGGACGGACCCGCAAGCAACAATGCCCTTAGCATGTTCAGGGAGATGTTCCTTGTTACCGGTCTTGGAAAGCTTCGCGAAAATGATGCTGCATGTATTGATGCCATGGACGTTTTAAAGATGGCTACAGTAAACGGCGCTCATGCTATGGGACTTAATGATGCAGATGTTCTTGATGCCGGAAAGCTTGCTGATATCATTATGCTTGATTTGAACAAGCCTAATATGCAGCCTATAAATAATATTTGCAAGAATATCGTCTACAGCGGGTCTGATTCAAATGTTATTCTGACAATGATTGGCGGCATCATTCGCTATGAAAAGGATGAATATAATATCGGAGTAAGTCCTGAGGAAATATATAGAAAGGCTTCTGAGATAAAGGCAAGAATAGACAAAGAATTATAAGATGAGGACTCTATGACCGGAGCTTATATATTGGGGATAATAGCTTCATTTATTGCGGCTGTTTTTCTCATTGGATTGCAAAACAGAAAAAATGAAGAGAGATCATTTAAAAAGAAGTGCGCAGACGAATATGGTGCTGCGCCTTCGTCTCGTATAAAGAAACAAAGAGCCGACATCAGTGGATATTATAAAATGGCTGATAAGGATTTCAGTATTGATGACATTACCTGGAATGACCTTGCGATGGATGAGGTTTACGACCGAATAAGCTATTGTGAGACTTCGTCAGGTGAGGAGTATCTGTATTATTTACTAAGATGCCCCCAAATCTGTGATGACGGTTCTTTTAATAAGCTCGAAAATGAATTATCGGCTTTATCAAAGGATGAAAGTGAAAGAATCCATTTGAAGGAAAGTCTGCATGGCATTGGAAAAAGCGGTAAGTATTCAATCTATGATTATCTGCCACTTATTGATAAAAATTCTGCAGGATCCAATCTTGTCCATGTGTTGATGCTTATACTAATGGTTCTTTCTGTACTTTTGATGAGCTTCTTTAATTTCACTCTAGGATTTTTGATTCTAATTATTGCATTTGCAGTAAATATGGTCACCTATTTTAAGATTAAATCAGCGCTTGCACCTTATCTTATGACTTTTTCTTATGTCCTTAGACTCATGAAGGGTGGAGAGGCTTTAGCTCTGACGGAAAGTGATATTTTCAAAGATGATATCAATAAAATAAAGGAATGTGTCTCAAAGCTTAAAGGCTTTTCAAGAGGCTCCTGGATTTTGTCCAAGGGGTATGGAGCAACCGGCAGCGGAAATCCTTTTGACATAATAATGGATTATGTCAGAATGCTTACCCATATTGATCTAATCAAATTCAACAGCATGTATAAGAAACTTAAGCAGGAGATACCAAGTGTCCAGAAACTGACCGAAATTATCGGATATATCGACTCTGTCATATCTATTGCATATTTTAGAGCGTCTTTTTCCGAATATACTGTGCCGGAATTGATGGAAAATCACGGCGAGTATCAGATCGAAAACGGCAGGCATCTGCTTATGGATAACCCTGTTCCAAATTCCTTTGCTGCTAAAAAGGGATTTTTGATAACAGGCTCTAATGCTTCGGGCAAATCAACTTTTCTTAAGATGTGTGCAATAAACAGCATTATGGCACAATCTATTCACACCTGTACATGTACTTCCTACAAAGCTCCGTTTTTCAGAGTATTTACCTCAATGGCGCTTAGGGATGACCTTACCCTGGGAGACAGCTATTATATGGTTGAAATTAAGTCATTAAAGAGAATCCTTGATTCTGCAGCGTATGATGGGGCTCCGGTTTTGTGCTTTATTGATGAGGTTTTAAGAGGAACAAACACAATTGAGAGAATTGCTGCGTCCTCAAAAATATTAGAATTTTTTGCTTCACACAAGGAAAGGGTTTTGTGTTTTGCTGCCACCCACGACAGAGAACTGGCAGAGGTTTTACATGATCACTTTGAAGTACATCATTTTGAGGGTGACATGGAGAATGGCGATGTTACATTTGATTACAAACTAAAGGTAGGTCCTGCCACAAAAAGAAATGCAATAAGCCTTCTTAAGTCCATAGGGTATAATGATGATATTGTTTGTGAGGCAGAGTCAATGGCTAAGCGATTCGAAGAGCATGGTTTATGGACTCTTTAAAGTATAAAATAATAAGCAATGCGGAGATTTAAGAAATGAAAGTTACTATATATTCGGATGGTTCAGCAAGAGGTAATCCTGACGGACCGGGGGGCTACGGAACAGTAATTCAATATATTGACGGTAAAGGCGTACTACATGAAAAGGAGTTAAGTGCCGGCTATGATAAGACAACCAACAATCGAATGGAGTTGATGGGTGCAATCATGGGACTTGAAGCGCTTAACCGCCCCTGTGAGGTTGACCTTTATTCGGATTCAAAGTATGTTATCAGCGCTTTCAATGAAAACTGGATATCCGGATGGTTGAAAAAGAATTGGAAAAAATCTGACGGAAAGCCGGTTAAGAACGTAGAACTATGGAAACGCCTTCTTGATGCGGTAAATAAACATAATGTCACCTGGCATTGGGTAAAGGGACATGACGGGCATCCTGAGAATGAGCGATGTGATACACTTGCTACCACGGCGGCCGACCAGGAACCCGGGGCCTTGCTTCATGATGATGGAGGAGCATTAAGGTAACCCCTCATCCGCCCTCCGGGCACCTTCCCCCCCAAGGGGAAGGCTTTTATGGCAATAATTGAAAATAAGTGAGCATAATCTGCTTTGTAAAATTTGTAAGATGTGTTATCATTTTTAACGGTTGAAAAATATATTTAATCAAATGCTTAAGAATAATCTTAAGCGGAATGGAGTGTATTATGAAATTCTTCTTGGATACTGCTAATGTTGAGGACATTAAAAAAGCAAATGACATGGGTGTTATCTGCGGTGTTACAACCAACCCTTCTCTTATTGCCAAAGAAGGCAGAGACTTTAATCAGGTTGTTGCAGAGATCGCATCTATCGTAGACGGACCTATCAGCGGCGAAGTTAAGGCTACAACAGTTGATGCCGAGGGCATGATCAAAGAGGGCCGTGAGATCGCTAAGATTCACAAAAACATGGTAGTTAAGATTCCTATGACAGAAGAGGGACTTAAGGCTTGCCATACACTTGCAGCTGAGGGTATCAAGATCAACATGACTCTTATCTTTACAGCTAACCAGGCTCTTCTTGCAGCAAGAGCAGGAGCTGCTTTCGTAAGTCCTTTCCTTGGAAGACTTGATGATATAAGCACAAGAGGTACAGACCTTATTTCTGAGGTTGCTCAGATATTCGACCTTCACGGTATTGATACTGAGATCATCGCTGCATCTGTTCGTCATCCTATGCACGTTACAGATTGCGCACTTGCAGGTGCTCACATCGCTACAGT
Source organism: Butyrivibrio sp. AD3002 (assembly GCF_000420905.1). Taxonomy (NCBI): domain Bacteria; kingdom Bacillati; phylum Bacillota; class Clostridia; order Lachnospirales; family Lachnospiraceae; genus Butyrivibrio; species Butyrivibrio sp. AD3002. The sequence continues at coordinate 156,472 of NZ_ATVV01000001.1, forward strand.
ACCTTATGGTGTTATCGCACAGATGGTTAACCATCCTCTTACAACAGCCGGAATTGAGAAATTCCAGAAGGATTACAAGGCTGTATTTGGTGAATAATCTATAATATGCTTTAAAATGCCTTAATAATAGCGCTTTGGATATTCATAGTAGTATCCAAAGCGTTTTATTTTTATTTTTTTAACATTTTTTTATAAGCGATTAATAGTTTTGTCCACCCCTGTTTGTTAACATAAAATAGTAGAATACTGAAAAGGAACTGGTATTAGTATGGCAAAAATTGAAGGCGAGGGGCTTCCATCAGACCTATACCAGAAAGATGAATTTTTAAATATCATTAATTCAAAAGCGGAAAACGATGAGCTTTCGGCTTCTTTTTGCTGTGTATTTTTCGATATCAAAGGCTTTAGATCATATTATATGAATAATGGCTTTGATGAAGGCTATCAGGTTCTTGTATTTCTGAAGAATAAGATAAGAGATTCATTTCCTTTGGACATTGCATGCAAACTAGATGATGGTGAGTTTGTTGTTGTAACCGATATTGATGATATTGAGAGATTTATATCCAGAATTCAGCGAGATTTCGATGAGGTTTATATACATACAGGAATGGATCTTCATGCAGGAATCTATTATATCAATCCTGATGATAAATTAGCTGAGGAGATAATTGAAAAAGCAGTGCTTGCGTGCTCATCCGGCGATTCTGTTGGAAATGGCATCTTTAAGTATAATAGTGAGAATATAGACGATGAGATATTGATGAAGCATTATGTGGTTCATCATATCGAAGATGCAATAGAGAATGGTGAAATTACAATCGCTTATCAAGCGGTTTTCCATACACTATCAGGTAAAGTATGCGGAAATGAAGCTCTGGCAAGATGGAATACAACAGAATACGGAGTTCTGATGCCAAAAGATTTCATCTCAGTATTGGAGCATTCGAAAAAGATATACCTTCTGGACAGTTTTGTAATAAAGCAGGTATGTAAGGACCAAAGTGAGATCATAAAAATCGGCATGGATCCGCTTCCTGCTTCAATCAACCTTACAAGGCTTGATTTTGCTCTTGTTGATATAGTTGGCCTTTTGGAGGAAGAACTTGAAAAAAATAAGCTTCCCAAGAGTCTTATTCGAATTGAAATCAGTGAAGCGGAAATAACCAATGATAAAGATGGCATAAAAGCTGAGCTTGAAAGACTTAAAGATCATGGGTTTAGCTTGATATTCGATGATTTCGGAAGTGAATATTCTTCACTGCATATCCTGAATGATATGCCTTTTAATGCTGTCAAAATAAACAGTAATTTCTTATCTGGATATAAAGATGATGTTAAGCCAAGAGTTATGCTTAAGAATATCATCAATATGTCGAAGGAACTTGGCATCCAAACGATAATGGGCAGTGTTGAGGACGAAAAGATTCTTGATTTCCTTAAGCAGTCCGGATGTGAACAGTCTCAGGGACATCTATATAGTGAAGCTCTTAAAATGTTTGATTATCCGATTGAACAATTTCCTCATCAGTTCGAATCGGATGAGGAGACTGTTTTTTATGATGCCATAGGAAAAGTGAATGTGCTATCACAGACACCTATGCAGGATATAGGCAGATTTGATCCGGACAATGCTTACTACAATCACAGACCTATCGCGATATTTGAATTTGACGGCAAAATCCTTAAGCCACTCATGTGTAATAATGACTTTTATGATATTTTTAAGCTTTTGTTTACTAGTGATGTGAAGTCGATTCAGGAGCTGTTTAATTCGCCTGCAATCATATTTGCAAAAGACATTAAAATGCTTGCATCTCAATGTGTGCAGGATGATGAAATACATTCCATGGAATTTGTTACCAGTAACGGTTTTAACAGGATAATGCTAAGAAAAATTACGCAGAGTAAGGCTCTTGGTAAAACAGCTATTTTGGCTACTGCGGAGATCATGACAGAAAATGATGCGGGCACAAGAGTAATGCAACTCAACTCGTATCTTAAGTTCCTCTATATGATTTATAACCGTGTGGATATTGTATCTGTCGTTGATGATACCTTTGAAACTGTTTATGAAAATACTGCCAGATACAGCCAGAAGATGAAGAAAGGCAGTTTCTCTGATGCAATAAAGAAATTTGCGGATGAAGCAATTTATAATGAGGACAGAACGGATTTTATAGAATTTTATAATCTGAACAGCCTTGATGAGAGAATCAGTGAATACGGGACAAATCATATAACAGATTATTTCAGGACAAAGGATATAAACGGCGAATATGACTGGCTTATGTATCTGCTTATTCCAATTGTCTCGGAAGGAGACAGAATGTTTATCATGTGCTCCAGAACGCTTGACGCTGAGCGCATGAGAAAGCTTCCTGATATAAGTCAGAGTGGTTCTGAATATTATGATATGCCAAGCGATCCGACATTCCTTTTGCTTGCCAGTGATGCTTTTACGGAGACACTTGGATATGGTTCGTTTGAACAGTTTATCAGAAATACCTTTTATCTTGAAGCAAATCTTACCGAGGATAAGACTGTATATATGCATCTTGGACAGACCGGTCTTATTTCTGATTTCGGTGAGACGGGCTATATACAGCTTCCTTTTGGAGAAGTTACAAGGAGCATGGTATTTTCACAGGCTGAACCCGAAGAACATGAAAAGATGTATGAGTTTTATAACAGGGACAGACTTCTGAAAGAATATGAAAACGGCAATACTTCAGGACGTATCGTATATCTTGAAAAGACCGGTTCCAGCGAAAAACCAAGATATCAGAATGCATGTTATCAGATAAGAAGAAACAGGCAGGATGATGGTCTGCATATTTATATTCTTAAATATGACATTGATCAGTTTAAGAGAACAAATGAAACTATACGCAACCTTGCTGAGAGAGATACTTTGACAGGTCTGTTCAATCGTATGACCATCGGTAAGGTTTATGAAGCGTTTATCTCTGACCCGGAGACAAAGAGTCTGGCTATGATATTGCTTGATCTTGATTTCTTCAAGCAGATAAATGATAAGTATGGTCATCATTGTGGCGATAAGGTACTTCAGGATGCTGCAAACCGTATGCAGAACGACCTTGGCAGCGATGTTTATCCTTCGCGAATCGGCGGTGATGAATTCCTTGTTATAATAAGAAATCATACTGACAAAGAGGTTGATGCAGCGCTGAAAGCCTTCTCAGAAGCGGAAAAGACAGTTGATTATAACGGTGAAAAAGTAAAATATACGATGTCTGTTGGATATGCTGTATACCCTGAAGACGGAAAAGCGTATAATGATTTATATAGAAACGCAGATAATGCACTTTACTATGTGAAAGAAAACGGCAAAAACAACTATGGGAAGTACGATAAACGGAGGTAGTGAGATGTCTGGTAAGTATAATATCTGTCTTGATATCGGTGGAACAAAGATTCTTGGCGCTATTTTCAATGAGAAGAAGGAGATTGTTTATCGACTTAAGAAAAAGACCAAGGAAGCCGGTGACGATGCAGCTAATGTTGAGAAAATGATCATTAGCGTAGTTGAAGACATGATTAAGGATTCCGATATTAAGAAGAAGGATTTTAATGCCATTGCAGCTGGCGCTCCCGGTGTTATTGATCAGGGCTCCGGTATAATTCTTACTTCGCCCAATCTTCCCTGGACAAATTATGACATCAAATCCTCAATAGAGAAGAAGTTTGATATTCCGTTTTTTATCGGCAATGATGTAAATGTCGGTGTTCTCGGTGAATGGAAATATGGTGTTGCGAAGGGCTATAAGAATGTAGTCGGATTCTTCGTAGGAACCGGTATGGGCGGCGGTCTTATTCTTGATGGGAAGATGTTTACGGGAAATAAATATAAAGCTGCGGAATATGGTCATATGATTCTTGATCCCGAAGGTCCTCTTTGTGGTTGCGGACAGAGAGGATGCCTTGAGGCCTTTTCAAGTAAAAAGGGCATGAGCGCTTATATCATGCAGCAAACTGCAAGAGGACGTAAGAATATGCTCTCAGAGACCATTGAGAATGGTGTGTTTAAGAGTAAAAACTTAAAGAAAGCAATTGCAGCCAAGGATCCGGTTACACTTGAGGCGGTTGACAGAGCATGCCATTATCTTGCTGTAGCTACCGGCAATATGATTAACACTATAAGCCCTGACATAGTTGTTTATGGCGGCGGTGTTATGGAAGCAGTTGGTGACTTCTTTATGGAAAAAATCCTGGCTGAGGTAGATCGCTACTGCATGCCTTCAATCAGAAGCACTGTTGAACTTAAAAAAGCAGCACTTGGAGATGATTCCAATATCTATGGTGCTCTTGCTATGATAGAGGATAACTGAGATTATGTGGGCTTATGAAAAAGGTTTCTATCAAATATATCCGCTTGGATTTTGCGGAGCACCTTTTGAAAATGATGGTAAATTAGAGCATAGAATTCTTAAGGTTATAGATTGGATACCGCACCTGAAAAAACTCGGAGTGGGTGCGGTACTTTTTAATCCGATTTTCGAGTCTGATACACATGGCTACAATACGAGAGACTACAAAAAGATTGATGTTAGACTCGGAACAAATGATGATTTTAAAAAAGTTAGTAAGGCTCTCCATAAAGAAGGCATAAAAGTTGTCCTGGATGGAGTTTTTAATCATGTAGGAAGAGGGTTCTTTGGCTTTGAAGATGTTCTTCAAAAGAAGTGGGACAGCTCTTATAAAGACTGGTTTCACATAAATTTTGACGGGAATGATGCCTACAATGACGGACTCTGGTATGAGGGCTGGGAAGGTAATTATGATCTTGTAAAATTAAATTTATGGAATGAGGATGTTGTTAATTACCTTCTTGATGCAGTAACAAGCTGGATAAAAGACTACGATATAGATGGACTCAGGCTTGATGTTGCATATTGTCTTGAGCAGAATTTTATTAAAAGGCTCAGAAATCATGTTCTTTCACAAAAGGAAGATTTTTATCTTGTCGGAGAGATGATCGGCGGTGATTACCATAAAGTAATGGGACCTGAGCTTTGTCACTCGGCAACCAACTATGAGTGTTACAAAGGGCTTTATTCCAGCTTTAATTCACTCAACATGTTTGAGATTGTTCATTCTTTATTAAGACAGTTTGGACCGGAAAACTGGTGTCTGTACAGAGGAGAGCACCTTTTATCCTTCGTTGATAACCATGATGTCAGCCGAATAGCAAGTACACTTACAAATGAAAAACATCTTCCGCTTATATATACAATGATGTTTGGAATGCCGGGAATTCCTACTGTATATTACGGATCAGAATGGGGAGCAAAAGCTCATAAATCCGAGGGAGACCCGGCACTTCGAGCCTCCTTTGATAAGCCTCAGTGGAATGAACTTACTGACGTAATTGCAAAGCTTTATAAAGCAAAAGGCGAGAGTAAAGCTTTGCAGTATGGCGACATGAAACAGCTCGTATTGCAGAATAAATACTGTATAATAGAACGTGAATTTGAAGATGACAGGGTTATGATAGCTGTCAATGCGGATGAAAATTCCGTACATATAGACTGCGATTTCAGAGCAGGAAGAGCGCGTGACATGATTTCGGGGGAGGAAATCGACTTCGGAGGCGGATTGGAACTTCCGGGGTACACGGCTTATATATTAAGACCATTTTGAAAGCCTTCCCCTTGGGGGGAAGGGCGGATGAGGGGTCATAAGGAGGAGAAAATGCTGGTAAAAATCAAGAAATTAAGTGACACGGCAACCATGCCGACAAGGGGGAGCCTTGCGGCTGCAGGTTATGATCTTTATGCAAACGTAAGTGAGGATACGAAGATAGCACCTCATACAACAGCTAAAATCGGAACAGGGCTTGCTATGGAGATTCCGGACGGATACTTCGGGGGGATTTACGCAAGAAGTGGTATAGCGACAAAAGAGGGGCTTCGTCCTGCGAATTGTGTCGGAGTTGTCGATTCCGATTACCGTGGTGAGATTATCGTTGCGGTACACAATGATTCTGATACGGAAAGAATTATTACTCCTGCTGAAAGAATAGCCCAGATTATCATTCAGCCGTATCTTTCGGTAGAGTTCGAAGAAGCAGAAGAACTAGCTGATTCCGAGAGAGGCGCAGGTGGATTTGGATCTACTGGAAAGAAATGAATTTATGAAGAAGGTATCATTTTATCGTGATACCTTCTTCTTTTTTATGTGAAACATATTATAAACGTGCTATAATAATTTGATGGAATTTTATAACGATTATCAGTTTATTTTCAGAAAATCATCATATATGGAGGACTTTTATGAATAATAAGCTTTATAAACTTATGAACTGGCCTGAAATCGAAGAGATTATCTATTCCGATGGCGATGATCCGCATCGAATTCTTGGTGCACACAAGGTTGGTTCCAATCTTCTTATTCAGACTTTTTACCCTATGGCTGAAGAAATTGAAGTTGTTCCGAGTACCGGAACCAAGAAATACAAGATGGAGCTTGCTGATGAAGCAGGTTTTTATGCTGCGCTTGTTCCTTATAAAGAAGGCTTCAAATACAAATATCGCATAAAGCTCGAAAATGGTGACATTAAGGAAATATATGACGCCTATAATTTTGACGGACGTATGGACCGTGAGGACTTCATAAAGTTCAATAGCGGTATGCATTACAATATCTATGAAAAATTCGGCGCGCATCTAATGGAAATAGATGGCGTAAAGGGGTGTGCTTTTGCTGTATGGGCTCCGGATGCTGCAAGAGTAAGTGTCATCGGTGATTTTAATGACTGGGACGGAAGAGTAAATCAGATGCGAAGGGTTGATCATGACGGTGTATTTGAGATATTCATTCCGGGTGCAGCAGAAGGTGACGGCTATCAGTTTGAAGTTAAAACAAAAGGCGGAGTTATCTTTAAAAGACCCGATCCCTACGGATATGCTTTCAAGGATAAGGAGAGCCAGGTTTCCAAGATAACTTCCCTTGGCGATATTAAATGGAACGACTCAGCATTTATCAAAAACAGAACAAAATTCAACAGAGACTCAGATCCTCTATCAATCTGTGAGCTTTCTCTCGAGAGCTTTGCTGCTAAACATAAAAATCATATTCCGGATTATGAAGAACTTGCAAAGGAGATTCTTTCATACGTTCAGGATCATGGCTTTAATACGATAGAACTTAAGCCAGTCATGGAACATATTCAGGGGCACCCATTCCATATTACCGGATTTTTCGCTATTCAAAATAAGTACGGTGATCCCGTAGGCTTTAAGAAATTTGTTAATATAATGCATGAAGCGGGCATAAGGGTAATAATGGATTTTGTTACTACATTTTTCCCGAAGCTTCAGTGCGGACTTAATTCCTTTGACGGTCAGGCATTGTATGAATATCCGGATCCGAGAATGGGTGTACATCCAAGAACAGGCGATCTGATTTTTGATTTCGGAAGAAAACAGGTTACCAATTTCCTTCTTTCAAGTGCACTATTCTGGGTTTCAACATTCCATTTGGACGGACTAAGAGTAGCTGATATAGCAAAAATTCTGTACCTCGACTATGATAGAAAGCCCGGTCAGTGGATTCCGAATATGTATGGTGGCAATGAGAATCTTGAGGCTAAGGACTTCCTCTGCAATTTTAATGCTGTATTAAAGCAGGCATATCCGGGATTACTCACGCTTACGAAAGAGACATCATGTTGGCCGAGAGTTACCGGTGAGCTTGATGATGGCGGACTTGGATTTGATTACAAGTGGAATAACGGATGGACAAAGGATTTCCTTGATTATATTCAGAATGATCCTTTATTCAGATCCGGAAATCATAACGAGCTTACATTCTCCCTTGTTTATTGCTATACAGAGAGATTTGTACTTGCGTTTACTCATGAAGAGATTGGAAAAGGTCTTGAAGGTCTTTATGATCTGATGCCCGGTGATACAGCTCAGAAAATGGCGGGAGTTCGTCTTGCAATATCTTACCTTATGACACATCCCGGTAAGAAGATGATATATATGGATCCCAATGAACTTAGCATTGATAATGCTGTTTTCCTTGAGAACATGATCCATTCGCTAAATGAGATTTATTATAGCAGACCGGCACTATATCAGATCGATACGAATGACAGCGGCTTTGAGTGGATAAACAGTATGGCTGCTGAGGAATGCATGATGTCCTTTATGAGAAAGGGCGAATCCGACAAGGATATGCTTATAATAGTTGTTAATATGGCAGGTGTCGACAGAACCTTTGAGGTCGGTGTTCCTGCTGATGGCAAATATTATGAGATATTTAATTCCGATGATACCTGCTACGGCGGTAGCGGCATGGTTAATCCCGGCAGAATAGAAGCAGACTTTAGCGAAGCAGACGGAAGACCTTATTCCATTCCGGTTAAGGTTGCATCGTCTTCACTTGCGATTTTCTCTTATACTCCTTATACAACACAGGAGAAGAAGATTAGAAAGATCCGTGAGGAAGAAGCTAATAATAAGATGCAAGAGCGCGAAAAGACCTTAAGGGAGCTCAAAAACCGTCAGGAGAAGGAAGAGGCTGAGCTTCTTAAAGAACTTCATGAGCGCTATGAAAAGGAACTTGCAGCTCAGGAGGAGGCTATCGAAAAGAAATATGAACAAATTGAAGAAGAGCGTATTTCAAGCATAGTTTCGGAAGCAGCGCTTAAATCAATTTCAGGCGGAAAGAAAACTGCTGCTAAAAAGACAGCAACTCCCAAAACTGCAGCAAAGGGACAGAAAACTGCGGCTTCGAAGTCTGCCGTAAAGAAAGCACCTGCGAAGAAGACAACAAGAAAAACTTCAGGTACAAAGACTTCAAATACTAAGACTAATAAGAAGGATGACAATAAATAATGAACTTTAAGTTACCAATATTACTTGCAACTGCTTCTGCTGAAAATGCTATTGAAACCATAGCTGAGGTAACAGGAAACGAAAACTTAAAACCGGGAGTTATTGAAAAATATTTTAAAGAACTCCCGGATAAAGCTTTCGCCCTTTTGGTGAAGGCTGTTATTGCAATTATAATTCTCATAATCATGTGGGAGCTGATTAAGGCGTTATCAAATGTTGTTGATAAATCCTTGAGAAAGACAAAGATAGAGGACGCTACCGCAAAATTTCTTGCCAAGGTAGTAAAGGTATCCCTTGATATAGTCCTTTTGTTTTCACTGGCATCCTATTTCGGCATGGATACAGCAAGCCTTGTTGCTCTGCTTGGTTCGGCCGGAGTTGCTATAGGTCTTGCTATTCAGGGCACTTTGTCCGATTTTGCAAGTGGAATTCTTATTCTGCTGGCAAAACCTTTCAGAGTCGGTGATTACATCGTTGTCGGCGGAACAGGAATTGAGGGCAGTGTTACAGAGATATCACTTATAAACACAAGGATGCTTACAGCTGATTACAGACGTGTTGTGATGCCAAATAAGACCCTGGCTTCATCTACCATAACCAATAATAACGGTAACACAATGCGTATTCTTGATACTATGGTTGGAATCTCTTACAACGCGGACATTGACAAAGCAAGGGCTGTTGCTATGCGAACAATGGATGCCAATGAGTTTATTTCGGATAAACTAGAAAAGAATGTATTTGTGGATGAACTCGCTGACAGCAGTGTAAACCTTCGTATAAGAGGTTGGGTGAAGCCTACAGATTATCTGAAGGCTAAATGGTCTATGAACGAGGCTATAAAAAAAGCATTTGATAAAGAGGGGGTAGAGATACCTTTCCCTCAAATGGATGTACATATGAGATAAATGAAAAAGAGAACCGGCCTATGCCGATTCTCTTTCTGAATATAAAGAGCTGGAAAAGGGACTTGAACCCTCGACCTACTGATTACGAATCAGTTGCGCTACCGACTGCGCTATTCCAGCAACTTTGTGCTATCAGAAGCACAAATATGATTATAAAGGTGCATGCATTATTTGACAAGAGATTTTTACATCTTGTTTTCACTTTATTACTGTGATATGGTAAAGAGAAAATTGCGATTGTATACATGTATAAAAGGAGAAATTTATGGCTCAGCTTTGGGGAGGAAGATTTGAAGGCGAAATAAATGAACTGGCATGGAAGTTTAATGCATCGATCTATTTTGACAAACGCCTTATAAAGCAGGATATTCAGGGAAGTAAAGCACATGTAACGATGCTTGCTAAGCAGGGAATCATATCAGATGAAGAACGTGATCAAATAGTTAACGGTCTTGATACTATTTTTGCGGATGTAGAAGCCGGAAAACTCGACATTACCGACAAATATGAAGATATACACAGCTTTCTTGAGGCAAATCTTATAGACAGAATCGGTGATGCGGGAAAGAAAATGCATACCGGAAGATCAAGAAACGATCAGGTCGCTCTTGATATGAGATTGTATATAAGAGAAGAAGTAAGAAATACCGCCAATGTCATTTATGACATGCTGGATACTCTTAATGGAATCATGAAGGATAATCTTCATACCTATATGCCCGGATTTACACACCTTCAAAAAGCGCAGCCGGTTACACTGGCCCATCATCTAGGAGCATATTTTGAGATGTTTTATCGTGACTCACAACGCCTTATGGATGTTTTTACGAGGCTGAACTTCTGTCCTTTGGGAAGCGGCGCTCTTGCAGGAACAACTTATCCTTTAGACAGAGAGTTTACCGCGGAGCTTTTAAAGTTTACAGGACCTACCAATAACAGTATGGATTCCGTGTCGGACAGAGATTATCTGATTGAGTTTTTATCTGCGCTTTCTATGATAATGATGCATCTTTCCAGATTTTCAGAGGAAGTTATTATCTGGAACTCAAATGAGTATGGTTTTGTTACTATAGATGATGCTTATTCAACAGGAAGCAGCATCATGCCACAGAAAAAAAATCCCGATATTGCAGAGCTTGTAAGAGGCAAAACCGGAAGAGTATATGGAGCATTAAATTCGCTTCTTGTTACCATGAAAGGCATTCCACTTGCATACGATAAGGACATGCAGGAGGATAAGGAAGTAAGCTTCGATGCTATAGATACCACAAAGAGCTGCCTGATTCTTTTTACGGATATGCTTAGAACCATGAAATTCAATAAAGAGCAGATGGAAAAGAGTGCAATAAGAGGATTTACCGATGCGACCGATGCTGCCGATTATCTTGTAAATAAGGGTGTACCTTTTAGGGATGCACATGGTATTATAGGAAGAATAGTTTTACATTGTATTGATAAAAATTGCGGAATCTCAGATCTTAAGATAGAAGAACTTAAAGGCTTTGCAATGGAATTTGATGAAGATGTCTATGAAGCAATCAGTCTTAAGACCTGTGTTGAAAAAAGACTTACTGCCGGTGCTCCCGGTCCGGAAGTTATGAAGAAGTCAATTGCCAGAAACGATAAGAGACTTAATGCATATTGGACCAAAGTTAAGAGCTTTGAAACTCTTGACGCCTAATAGTTGTTAGTTATTTTTTTATTTATTTATAAGAGGAGAGTGAAAAAATGAGCGAGAAATTGAAAGTAGCAGTTCTTGGTGCAACAGGTATGGTTGGTCAGAGGTTTATTACAATCCTTGATAATCACCCTTGGTTTGAGGTTGCTGTTGTAGCAGCAAGCCCCAGAAGTGCCGGAAAAACCTATGAAGAGTCTGTTGGCGACAGATGGAAGATGGAAGTTCCCATGCCTGAGGCTGTTAAAAAGCTTGTAATTAAGGATGTTACAAATGTTCAGGAAGTTACAAAGGATGTTGATTTTGTTCTTTCTGCCGTTAATATGTCTAAAGATGAAATCAAGGCAATTGAGGAAGAGTACGCAAAGACTGAGACTCCGGTAGTTTCAAATAACAGTGCTCACAGATGGACTCCCGATGTTCCTATGATTATTCCGGAGGTTAACCCCGGCCATGCAGATGTTATTGAGTTCCAGAAGAAGAGACTCGGTACAACAAAGGGATTTATCGCTGTAAAACCCAATTGCTCGATTCAGAGTTATGCTCCCGCACTTTCAGCATGGAGAGATTTTGAGCCCTACGAAGTAGTTGCTACAACATATCAGGCAATTTCCGGTGCAGGTAAGAACTTTAAGGAGTGGCCCGAAATGGAGGGCAATATCATTCCGTTTATCTCAGGTGAGGAAGAAAAGAGCGAAAAAGAGCCTTTAAGAATTTGGGGTAAGATTGAAAATGGCGTGATTGTTCCTGCAGAAAGCCCGATTATTACATGTCAGTGTATAAGAGTTCCAGTTTTGTATGGACATACGGCCGCAGCTTTTGTAAAATTTAAGAAGAAAGCTACAAAAGATGAACTTATTAATTGTCTTGTGAATTTTAAGGGTAAGCCTCAGGAGCTTGGTCTTCCCAGTGCACCTAAGCAGTTTATCCAGTATCTTGAGGAGGATAATCGTCCCCAGATAGCTCTTGATGTAAATTACGAGGGTGGCATGGGTGTAAGCATCGGCAGACTCCGCGAGGATACAGTTTACGACTGGAAGTTCGTCGGCCTTTCACATAATACACTTAGAGGAGCTGCTGGCGGCGCTGTAGAATGTGCAGAACTCCTTAAGGCACTTGGATACATCAGCAAGAAGTAACTTAACATTATAGTCGTCTATCTAAGATAAGGAAAATTGTATGGAAAAAACAAAGAGTCTGGAATTGCAGGAACTAAATGGTTATTACAACAGTGGGGCCAATCAGATAGTTATTGTTTATGGACATGTTAGTACAGGCAGTGAAACTGTTATCACAGAGTTTGCGAAGGACAAAGACGCCATCTATTATTGCGCAGCTCCTGCTTCAGAGAGACTTCAGCAGAACATAATAGGTCAGCGTATACGCAATAAGGGATATGACATTTCTGAGTATCCATCTTACAAGGAAATATTTGAAGTGGCTAAAAAGATGGCTAATGATAGGGAAAAGCCTTTTGTTCTTATTATTGACCGCTTTGAGGACATCATAAAAGCATCTCCTGATTTCATTGAAGAGATAAGTACGATTGTCTACGGAGAAGGACATCCCCAGATGATGATTGTTCTTTTGGGATCCAATGCCGCATGGATTGAGAATTCAATGGTTAATAAAATCGGTGCTCAGGCTGCCAATATTTCAGGCTTCCTCAAGATAAAACCCTATTCCTTCCAGGAAATGAAAAAGAGAATGCCTAATATGACTAATCAGGATATCATTTCCACGTATGCTATTTTCGGAGGAAAGGGTCAACTATGGCAATACTTTGACCAAAATAAGACCTTTAAAGAGAATGTATGCGAGAAATTCCTTGATGTTAAAAATAGTGTGCTACTTAAAGCAACAATAAATCAGCTTGAAGAAAACCTTCGTGAAACTGCTGTATATAATACTATTCTTTACGGACTGGCCAATGGCAAGAATAAGCTTAATGATATACATCATGCAACGGGATTTTCCAGAGCTAAGATAATGGTATATTTAAAGAGTCTTATTGAGCTTGGCATGGTTGAAAAGGTATATTCCTTTGCAACTACGGGGCATGAGAATGTGCAGAAGGGTGTATATAGAATTTGTGATCCGCTTCCACACTTTTTCTACAGATTCTTTTATTCTCATTTAAGTGAAATAGTTGGATTAAATGCAGAAGATTTTTATGATACATACATAGCTCCCGGTTTAGGAGAGTTCGTTTCTACAGCTTATAAACTCATATGCAGAGAGTATGTTTGTAAACTCTCAGAGTATCATAAGCTTCCCTTTGAGATTGAAGATGAGGGTGAATGGGTTGGCAAGATTGATTCGCTTGATATCGTAGCTCAAAGTGAATCAGGTGATACACTTGTTGGAATCTGTAAATGGGATTCTGAGATGGATGCTTCTTCAATAGATGATATTCGAAGCTGCTGCAAGAGAGCAAGGCTTAATCCTGATTACTATTATTTGTTCTCAGCTGTTGGTTTTGATGAAGGTCTGGTCAACCTTGCAAAAGAAGAACCTTCCATCAAACTTATTGGATTGGAAGAAATGATGAATGACTAAAAGCGTTTTTATTGCCGAAAAGCCCAGTGTTGCAAGGGCTTTCGGCGCTGCTCTAAAATATAATTTTTCTAATAAAGACGGATATATGGAATCCGAAGAAGCCATCGTCACCTGGTGTGTAGGACACCTGGTGACGATGAGTTATCCTGAGGTGTATGATGAGAAAATGGCTAAGTGGTCTCTCAATACTATTCCATTTATTCCGTCTCAATTTAAGTACGAAATTATTCCACAGAGTGCGAAGCAGTTTAATATAGTCAAGGGACTGCTAAACAGAGAGGATGTGGATAAAATATATATATGTACCGACTCCGGACGTGAGGGTGAATATATCTACAGACTGGTTGATCAGGAAGCTCATGTTACAGGAAAGATCAAAAAACGTGTCTGGATCGATTCACAGACTGAAGAAGAAATTCTTAGAGGGATACGAGAAGCAAAGGATGACAGCGAGTATGACAACATTGGTGCTGCTGCCTATCTTCGTGCAAAAGAGGATTACCTCATGGGAATCAATTTCTCCAGGGCGTTAACTCTCAGATACGGTTATTCCATAAGACAATTCCTCGGACTTGATAAATGTGTTGTTGCCGTAGGACGTGTTATGACCTGCGTACTAGGGATTGTTGTTGACAGAGAGCGTGAGATAAGAAACTTTGTAAAAACACCGTTTTACAGAGTTATTGGTGACTTTTCTGTTGATGATAAGGTTATATCCGCAGAATGGAGAGTTACTGAGAAAAGTAAATATAACGGATCCTTTGATCTCTACAGCGAAAAAGGCTTTAAGGAAGAAAAGGGCGCTAAGGCTCTGATTGAATCCCTTGGGCAGCTTCCGGTGAATGCAAAGCTCACCAAAATGGAAAAGAAGAAGGAAACTAAGAACGCTCCTCTTTTATATAACCTTGCCGAGCTGCAAAATGACTGTTCAAAGTTTTTCAAGATTGATCCTAATCAGACCCTTGCAATAGCGCAAGAGCTTTATGAGAAAAAACTTACAACTTATCCCAGAACGGATGCCAGAGTTTTAAGTACTGCTATAGCCAAGGAAATTGATAAGAACATAAGAGGTCTAACTTCTTACGAACCTGCTTCAATTTTCGCTAAAGCAATCCTTCAGCACGAATCCTATAAAGGTATTGCTAAAACAAGGTATGTTAATGATAAGGCGATTACAGATCACTATGCCATCATTCCTACAGGCCAGGGATTGTCTGCTATAAGCTCGCTAAGTCCCACTGCGGCAAAGGTTTATGAGATAATTGTCAGAAGATTTCTGGCCGTCTTTTATCCTGCTGCACAATATTCAAAGATAAAGCTTGAACTTGCGGTAGATACAAGCGAAAACTTTATTGAAACCTTTTTTG
This sequence comes from Butyrivibrio sp. AD3002, assembly GCF_000420905.1. Taxonomy (NCBI): domain Bacteria; kingdom Bacillati; phylum Bacillota; class Clostridia; order Lachnospirales; family Lachnospiraceae; genus Butyrivibrio; species Butyrivibrio sp. AD3002. Next base: position 171,848 of record NZ_ATVV01000001.1, read on the forward strand.
CAGGCTTCAAATTACTAGCATCCAAGGGCTATTTACATGTTATGGATTACTCATTTTTCAAGAAGGATGAGAAAGAATCAGATGAAAAAGCTGATAATGATGCCGAGGATTCTGCAGCAGACGAGGGTCTTTTCGAAGCTCTTTCAAAACTAAAAAAAGGTGATACGCTTGAACTTAAACAAGCTTCGATAAAAGAGGGTGAAACCACGCCTCCCAAGAGATATAATTCAGGTACGCTTATTCTTACGATGGAAAATGCCGGTCAGTTCATTGAGGATGAGGAACTGAGATCCCAGATAAAGGGATCCGGAATCGGAACAAGTGCTACTAGAGCCGGAATTCTTGAAAAGCTTGTTAAGAATAAGTATCTTGAACTTAATAAAAAGACTCAGATAATCACACCAACTCAAATGGGTGAGATGATATATGATACGGTTTATGTATCAATGAAGCCTATGCTCAATCCCTCACTTACAGCAAGCTGGGAGAAGGGGCTCACACAGGTCGAGCAGGGTGAGATATCAGAAGATGAATACATGAAGAAGCTTTCAGATTTCATAACAAGACGCACTAACTACGTCAAAGAAAACGATATGAGATCGCATATGCAGCAATTCTTTGTGAACTCAGCACAGTACTATAAAAAGGTACAGAAAAAGAAAAATACAAGTAAAAAGAAATAAATAATAAGCCTTCCCCTAGGGGGGAAGGTGGCACGAAGTGCCGGATGAGGGGAAGGAAAGGAAAAAATGAAAGAATACTCAATCGAAAACTTATATGATTTAAACGAGACTATAGCGGCAGACATATTTAAGAATGTCACATACCCTTGGGAGGTACTTCCGAAGATAAAAGATTTTATTATCGAACTTGGAAATACACTTCCTTCAGAGAAATTTGAAAAAAGAGGAGATAATGTATGGGTTGCAAAAAACGCAAAGTTTTTATCCGATAATGTCTATATAGCAGGCCCCTGCATTATTGACGAGGAGGCTGAGATTCGTCCCGGTGCTTTCATAAGAGGAAACGCAATTGTTGGAAAAGGAGCTGTAGTAGGTAATTCCACAGAACTAAAAAATGTAATCCTTTTCAACAAGGTTCAGGTTCCTCATTATAACTACGTTGGCGATTCTATACTTGGATATAAATCGCATATGGGTGCAGGCTCAATAACATCAAATGTTAAATCCGATAAGAAGCTGGTTGTAATCAAGAACGGTAAGGATGATACGGTGGAGACCGGTCTTAAAAAGGTAGGAGCAATGCTTGGGGATAATGTTGAGGTTGGCTGCGGAAGTATTCTTAATCCCGGCACAGTAGTAGGAAGAGAAAGTAATATTTATCCTCTTTCTTCCGTTCGTGGTTGTGTTCCCGCAAAACATATCTATAAAGATAAGGATAATGTTGTATTAAAGACTAACGAATAATTGACTACAAACCGTTTACGGTATTATAATCAAGAAAGTTTATGATAAATTTTTGCGAGGAGGGAAATGAAAATGGCACAGATTAAGACTAAGATCGAGCTTCAGTATGCTGACAAGAGTATCTCTTCAGAGGATCTTATCGAGAGAGCTAAGGCTGCATATGAGGCAGAATACGGTGTGAAGGGTGCTAAGAATCTTGAGCTTTACGTTAAGCCTGAAGAAAATAAGGCTTATTATGTAGTAAATAACAAGATGACAGGTAGCATCGATCTTTAATTTTATGGTAGCAAAGGCCTCAGGTTTAACCTGGGGCTTTTTGTATGCTGCTTGGTACAAAAAGGAATAAGAACTTATGAACAAAGAACTATCATTAGAACAAGACTTTGAAAAAATATGCAATTGTCAATTGTTTCTTCTTGATATGGACGGAACTTTATACCTTGGTGATGAAGTGTTTGATGGAGCGATTGACTTTATTCTTACGCTTGAAAAGCTTGGGAAGAAATATATATATCTTACAAATAATTCATCACGCGCCGGAATAGATTATGTAGATCGTCTGAAAAAACTTGGTTTTCCCTGTGAGATGGAAAATGTTTATACTTCGGGTATGGCTACGGCAGAGTACCTTAAAAAGAATTACGGCAACAGAGATATCTATGTTGTAGGTACCCGTACATTTTACAATGAGCTTAAAAATGCCGGATTAAATGTTTTTAATGCCACGGATTACGACAGCTCCGATTATGGAGATGTTTCTCCTGTGGTGTGTGTCGGCTTTGATACTGAACTCGTATATAGAGATCTGGATCTTGCAGTTCATTTTTTGCGAAAAGGATCTGAATTTATAGCTGCGAATCCTGATTGGGTATGTCCTATGCCTGCAGGAGAGGTACTTCCTGACTGTGGAAGTATATGTGCACTGCTCACAGCTTCCAGTGGCTCTGAACCTACATATATTGGGAAACCAAACCGTAATATGGTAGATATCATTTCGGCTATGACAAATATTGACAATGCAAAAATCTGCTGCGTTGGAGACAGACTTTATACCGATATTGCCGTTGCTCAAAATGCCGGTTCTGTTTCGGTTTGTGTGCTTTCGGGTGAATGTAATGAAGCAGAAATAGCCGATATGGATAAAAAGCCTGATTACGTGATTGATAATGTAGCAGAACTTGCGGATATACTTTTTTCTCATTGTTAAAATTGCTGCCTGGAAGTATAATAATAATTGTGCATGAAATTTGCTAAATTGTTTTTTGGAGATTATTTTTTATGGATATTGGTGGACTTTTAAATGAGCTGTTACTAGAGGACAAGGTGATGATTCACTTTGACTTTATGAACGGCTTTTTTGATATCAATAAGTCTGTAGTTGTCACGTGGGGAGTGATGGCAGTTCTGACTTTATTCCTTCTATGGCTTACCAGTGGTATGAAGGTTCATAATATTAGTACGAAGCAGCTTGTTGCTGAGACTATAGTTGACGGCCTTCGTGGTATAACCGGGGGAATGCTTGGTGAAGAGGGCATCGCATACAGAGATTATATGGCGGTGGTTCTGGTTTTTATAGGAGCATCCAACCTGGTCGGACTATTTGGGCTTACTCCCGCGACAATGGATTTGAATGTAACCGTGGCACTGGCGCTAATGAGTATAGTACTGGTCGAAGGAGCCGGAATACACCACAAAGGTGTAAGGGGATGGCTTAAATCATTTACAGCTCCTTTGTGGCTGATAACTCCAATAAATATTCTTGAGATTGCGATTAAACCGTTGTCATTATGTATGCGACTTTTCGGAAATATTATCGGAGCAACCGTTATTATGGAGCTTCTTAAGATGGCAGTTCCGATAATTGTGCCTGCAGCTTTCAGTATTTATTTTGATATCTTTGACGGACTTATTCAGGCATATGTATTTGTTTTTCTTTCGTCTCTATATATCAAAGAGGCTATTGAATAAAGAAATTATATCTTTTAATGGATAAAATGCATTTAAAAGAAAAATAAAAAACGGAGGTTATGATTATGGATTTAACAGCACTTGGCGCAGCTATTGCAGCATTTACGGGAATTGGAGCAGGTATCGGTATCGGTATAGCAACAGCAAAGGCAGTTGATGCGGTTGCTCGTCAGCCCGAGGCAGATGGTAAGATCATGAAACTTTTAATCCTTGGATGTGCGCTTGCAGAGGCTACTGCTATTTATGGCTTCGTAGTAGCTATCATGATTAAGTTTGCCTGATTGTTTTGGGAGGATATTAAGCAGTGTTAAATATCAGCATAATGGGTATTGTTTATACGGTGGTAAATTTATTACTCCTATATATAATATTCAGATTATTTTTATTTAAAAGAGTTGATGCTGTTTTGCAGAAGAGACGAGAAGAAATTGAACATGCAAAGGATTCCGCATCAAAAATGGAACAAGAGGCAGAAGAGCTTAAGGAAAGCTATGCCAAAAAGCTTCAGGAAGCCGGTAAAGAATGCGAGGAGCTTGTCGCACAGTCCAAGAAAGATGGATATGATGAGTATGATCGCATCATTAATGATGCCAAAGCAAAGGCTGAACAGATTATAGTTGAGGCTAAGCACAATGCTCAGATCGAAGCACAGCGCGAGAAAGATGCTTATGTATCAGAGCTGACCGATCTGGTTGTTCATGCAGCAAATAAGATTGCTGTTTCCAAGCATGACGAAGAGTCAGATAAAGAGCTTTACAACAAATTTATTTTTGAGGCTATTGAGAAAAGCGAATAATATACCTCGTTCATTAAATAATTAATAGAAGAGGATCATTTATATGATAAATGAAAACAAAGCAAGGCTTCGTTATTCTTCAGTTCCGCCCTTGGATCATCAGGCGGAGCAGATAAAGAAGGCTCTTGCAAAAAAGTTTAACAGACCTGATCTTGAGCTTGAGATAATTCATGATCCAAAGGTTAACGGTGGATTTATCGTTAATTATGGGAATTTTGAGTATGACTGGAGTGACGAAGGTCGTACAAGACAGCTCAAAGAACTTATAGAGCTAACAAAAAAACGCCAGAATACCAGTGCTGAGAACCTTGTTTCAATTATAAGAGACAGGGTTAACAGTTTTGATCTTAAGGCAGAAGGAAAAGAAGTCGGTAGAACCATCTGGGTTGGAGATGGTATTGCCAATGTTGTTGGCATTGATCATGCTTTTTACGGAGAAATTGTCCGCTTTGAGGATGGAACCAAGGGTATGGTTCAGGATATAAGAGATGACCATATCGGAGTTATTCTGTTTGGAGGAGACGAAGGAATCCGTCAGGGAAGCAGATGTGTCAGAACCTATAAGCAGGCAGGTATTCCCGTAGGCGAGGCCTTTATAGGAAGAGTTATCGATGCTCTGGGCAATCCTATCGATGGCGGAGAAGAGATAAAGACAGAAGTTTACAGGCCTGTCGAAGAACCTGCTCCCGGTATTGTTGAGAGACGTTCTGTTAATGAACCTATGGAAACCGGAATCCTTTCAATTGATACTATGTTCCCCATCGGAAGAGGACAGCGTGAGCTTATTATTGGTGACAGACAAACCGGTAAGACATCTATTGCTATGGATGCAATCCTCAATCAGAAAGGAAAGGATGTAATCTGCGTTTACGTTGCTATCGGACAGAAGGCAAGTACCATTGCTAAGCTGATAAACACATTAAAAGAAGCAGGAGCAATGGAGTATTCAATTATTGTAGCTTCAACGGCTGCAGACAGTGCACCGCTTCAGTATATTGCTCCTTATGCCGGAACTGCTATGGCAGAGTATTTCATGCTTATGGGTAAGGATGTACTTATCGTATATGATGACCTGTCTAAGCATGCGGTAGCTTACAGAGCGTTGTCACTGCTTCTTGAAAGATCCCCCGGACGAGAAGCCTATCCCGGAGATGTATTCTATCTTCATTCAAGACTTCTTGAGAGATCGAGCAAGCTTTCCAGCGAACTTGGCGGCGGCTCGATTACAGCACTTCCGATTATAGAAACACAGGCAGGCGATGTTTCTGCTTATATTCCTACAAACGTTATATCCATCACTGATGGTCAGATTTTCCTTGAATCGGATCTATTCTTCGAGGGCATGAGACCTGCGGTAAATGTCGGACTTTCCGTTTCCCGTGTAGGTAGTGCTGCGCAGACCAAAGCTATGAAGAAGGCTGCGGGTAGTATACGTATTGACCTTGCTCAGTACAGAGAGATGGCTGTATTTACGCAGTTTGCTTCGGATCTTGATGAGACTACAAAGGATCAGCTCAGACATGGAAGCGTACTGATGGAGCTGTTAAAACAGCCCCTCGGAAGACCGTATTCAATGCATGAACAGGTAATCCTTCTTGTATGCGCAAATGGCAAAAAGATGGATTTTGTTCCGGTTAATCAGGTAAGAGAATATAAAGATAAGCTTTTGAAATTCTTCGAAGAAAACAGAAAGGACATTATCGAGGATATCGATAAGTCTCAGGATCTTTCTGATCTTACGAAGAAGGAAATACTTGAAGCAGCTGATGAATTTGAAAAGCACAACAACGAGAAATTGAAAGAAGAACTTAAAAAGAAGAGAAAGAAATTTACTCTTGATTAAGGTGATTTTCAGTGGCAAACATAAAAGAAATTCGCGATAGAATCGGTAGTATTCGCGACACAATGAAAATTACAAATGCGATGTATATGATATCCTCAAATAAGCTGAGAAAAGCAAAGAAACAGCTTACGGATACAGAGCCTTATTTCTATGCGCTGCAGGCTATGATAGCGAGAGTTTCAAGGCATATTCCGGATGATGTTGAGGATATTTTCTTAAAGACCACAGATGATATTCCCTTTGAAGCAAGAGCTAAAGGGTATCTGGTGCTTACCTCCGATAAAGGTCTTGCAGGTGCTTTTAACCACAATGTTGTTAAAGCGGCAGAGGAGCATATAAGAAATAACAATAAGCTTGTGAACTATAAACTATATGTTGTTGGTGAGTTTGGAAGGCATTATTTTACAAGTCTTGGTCTTAAGATAGAGGAGAATTTCCGATATACTGCGCAAAATCCCAATATGGACAGATCCAGGGATATTACATCCATAATTCTTGATGATTATGCAAATGGCACTATTGATGAGGTATACGTAGTTTTTACTTCAATGAAGAATTCTATAACCAGTGAGGTTAAACTTGAAAAAATTCTTCCGTTGGATATCATCGAAAACGCCCGCAATCGCTACAGAATTATCGATGCCTACAATGAGGAATTCATTTTCGATCCGAGTCCGAAAGCTATTATTGATAATATTGTTCCAAACTTTATAAACGGATTTATTTATGGTGCTTTGGTTGAAACTTTTTGTTCGGAGCAAAACGCCAGAATGATGGCAATGGATAATGCAAATAAAAATGCTACTTCCATGATAGGAGAACTGACAAAGCAGTACAACAGGCAGCGACAGGCTGCGATAACTCAGGAAATAACGGAAGTTGCAAGTGGTGCCAAAGCGTTAAAGAGAGCCAAAGCAGCTAAAGAAGCTAAACTAAGAAAACAATCTTCAAGATAATAAGAGGACAGATTAGTGAGTAGTGAAGGGAAAATCCTGCAGGTTATGGGACCTGTAGTGGATGTATTATTTGAAAACGGAAGTCTTCCGTACATAAGTGATGCTCTTAAAGTTAAGGTTGGTGATAAAAAGGGTGTCATGGAGGTTGCACAACACATCGGTGATAATGTTGTAAGGTGCATCATGCTTACTGCCAGTGAGGGGCTTGCAAAAGACATGCCTGTATATCAGACAGGTGGTTCCATCAGTGTTCCTGTCGGAAGAAAGAACCTTGGAAGATTATTCAATGTTCTTGGCGATACAATTGACGGCGGTCCTAGTCTTGAAAGTGAAAAACACTGGTCAATTCACAGAGAGCCTCCAAAGCTTGAGGATATGAGCCCTGTAGCAGAAATACTTGAAACAGGTATCAAGGTAATAGATCTTCTTGCACCATACGCAAAGGGCGGTAAAATCGGTCTTTTCGGAGGTGCCGGTGTAGGAAAAACAGTTCTTATTCAGGAACTTATCCAGAACATTGCCACCGAGCATGGAGGATATTCCATATTTACAGGTGTAGGAGAGCGTTCCCGTGAGGGTAACGACCTTTGGACTGAAATGAAGGAGTCCGGTGTTATTGAAAAGACGGCACTTGTTTTCGGACAGATGAACGAGCCTCCAGGAGCACGTATGCGTGTTGCCGAGACAGGACTTACAATGGCTGAATATTTCAGAGACAGAGAAAGACAGGACGTTCTTCTTTTCATAGATAATATTTTCAGATTTGTCCAGGCGGGATCAGAGGTTTCTTCACTTCTCGGCCGTATGCCTTCAGCGGTTGGTTATCAGCCCACGCTAGCAACTGACCTTGGACAATTGCAGGAGAGAATCGCATCCACTAAAAGCGGTTCCGTTACTTCAGTTCAGGCTGTCTATGTTCCTGCTGATGACTTGACGGATCCTGCTCCCGCAACTACCTTTGCGCATCTTGATGCAACAACAGTTTTATCAAGAAAGATTGTTGAGCAGGGTATTTATCCCGCCGTAGATCCGCTTGAATCCAGCAGCCGTATCCTTGAAGAGGATGTTGTCGGAAAAGAACACTATATGGTTGCTACCAAAGTTCAGGAGATGCTTCAGAAATATAAGGAGCTTCAGGATATTATCGCAATTCTCGGTATGGATGAGCTTGGAGAAGAGGATAAGCTCACTGTTTATCGTGCACGTAAGATTCAGCGATTTTTATCACAGCCTTTCCATGTTGCCGAGACTTTCACCGGTGTAAAGGGTGTTTATGTTCCTCTTAAAGAGACCATTAAAGGCTTCAAGATGATTATTGAAGGAAAGATGGACCAGTATCCAGAGGTTGCATTCTTCAATGTGGGTACAATTGATGAAGTAATTGCCAAAGCAAAGAAGCTTGAAGGTAACAGTGCCGAATAAACCGGAGGAATGATTTGATTTGAAAGCTGATAGAAAGACCTTTCGTTTACAGGTCATGTCAATAAACGGAATATTTTTTGATGACAGAGCCAGCGAAATTATTCTTCCCTGCATAGATGGAGAATATGCCATTTTACCTGAACATGAGGAACTTGTTTTGGCCATATATAACGGTAAGATGACCATCAGGGATGCAATCGGGGATAAGATTGAGGCAATAGTAGGCGTTGGTTCTGCGCAGATTGCAAATAACAGAGTTATTGTTCTTGTCGATACTGTAGAAAAGCCGGAGGATATCGACAGAGTAAGAGCTCAAAGGGCTCTTGAGAGAGCAGAGGAAGAGATGCGACAGAAAAACTCTATCAAAGAGTATTACACTGCCCAGGCCGCTATGGCAAGAGCTCTCAGCAGACTGAAGCATTCTTCTGATTACGGAATTGATTAAAGGAGATACGATTTGTATAAAGCTGACAGAAATGCAGAAAATTATACATTTGACAATATAAAAGCTGCAGCTTGTATTTTTGTAATTCTTATACACTGTAAGTTCCCCGGCGTTGCCGGAGACTTATTTGAAGCATTGGCTCGTTTTGGCGTGCCAATGTTTTTTGCTATTTCCGGGTATTACCTTCTTAAAGATGATGACAGTACCGGTGGTATTCGCAAAAATATGGCACGAAAATTAAAGAAGACCTCCATAGTTACTTTAAAGATATGGCTCATTTATACAGCTTATTCTTTTCTTTATGCTATTACTGTAAATTACGGAATAAAGGAGTGGGTCAACGAGAAATTTAACCTGTTTGAATTTTCAAGATTATTACTTTTTAACTCAGGCAAATTTATCTATGACTTCACCTATGCTTTTGACCATTTATGGTATTTATTTGCTCTTTTATATGTATATCTGCTTGTTTTTATTTTTGCGCCGATTTTAAAAAAGGGCGCAAAACCGATTTCTATTTTACTTTTGGGATTATTGTTTTTCGGAGAACTTTTGAAGATATATTATCCGATCAGACCGTTCGGAATCAGTGTATCGGTTTGGTATGTGATAAGGAATTGGCTTTTTGTAGGTGTTCCCTTCACATTACTCGGATATTGGATGCATGAGGATAAAGCTGCATCTCTTATTAAAAGGCCGCATACGCTCGGAATGCTTCTTGTTATTACCGGTGTGTTTTTTACTTTCTTTGAATATAAAAAGTGGGGCCAGACAGAAGTATACTTTGGGTCTCTTTTGATTGTTGTTGGCCTTTTATTATTCGGAGACAGCGATAATGAGGATGCGGAATTAATAACGGAGCAGCAAAGTATATTATCGAAACAACTTTCTTTTATCGGTAAAAATCTCTCAGCTAATATATATTTTTTCCATGTTATGGTGATTTCTTTTTTGGGCTGGTGTGTAGACAGGATAAATCCTGATTTCTACGGTAGTCTGGTATTTATGACTTTAAGGCCTATAATAGTAATAACCATTACAATATTAATCTCGTACTGTTTTTATGTGGTTAAATTAATCACTACTAAAAACAATAATAATTTGAGAAAATAACATCTATGTGCGCAAAGCACAAGTAAAAATGCGGAGTAAGTATGAAAAGAGACGAATTTATTTCATTTATTCAAAATAAAAAGATTGCATTCCTTGACGGAGCTACAGGAACGAATCTCATGAAGGAAGGACTTCCTGCAGGAGCATGTACCGAGGAATGGATTCTCGAAAATCCCGAAGTTATAAAAAAATTGCAAAAAAGCTATGTTGAAGCCGGAAGCGATATTATTTACGCACCGACATTTACCGGCAACAGAATAAAGCTTAAAAATTTTGGCCTTGAAGACAGAATTGAAGAAATTAATACAAGGCTTGTAGAACTTGCAAAAGAAAGTGCCGAGGGGAAAGCGCTTATTGCAGGCGATATAACTATGACAGGTCGCCAGCTTAAACCCATGGGCGATCTCGATTTTGAAGAACTAATTGAAGTTTATAAGGAACAGATAACAATTCTTTGCAAGGCCGGAATAGATGTTCTTGTTGTGGAAACCATGATGAGCCTTCAGGAATGCAGAGCTGCCCTTATAGCCGCAAAAGAAGTATCGGATATTGCGGTTATGGTTACGCTTACCTTTGAGGGTGATGGAAGAACTCTCTTTGGTACAGATGCCAAAACTGCTGCAATAGTAATGGAATCACTTGGCGCCGCTGCTGTTGGAGCAAATTGCGGTACAGGCCCCGATAATATGGTTGAGCTTATTGATGATATGGCATCGGTTACGACAATTCCGATAATAGCAAAGCCCAATGCAGGACTTCCGGTCGTAACAGAAGATGGCACTACTGAATATGATATGGAATGCAGTGTATTTGTGCCTGAAATGGAAAAGCTAATAAAAGCCGGAGCAACTATTATTGGTGGATGCTGTGGAACTAGCCCCGAATATATCAAAGGTATTCATGAGAAATACCATAATTATGAACTCTCAGATAAGGTTATCAGAAAAACTGCCGGTGTGAGATATCTTACAAGTGAACGTTCATCCATAGCTTTCGGCATGGACGATCCTTTCATGATCGTCGGTGAGAGAATTAATCCGACAGGTAAAAAGAAACTGCAGGCCGAACTTCGCGAAGGAAATCTCAATATGGTCTGTGATTTTGTCTCACAGCAGGAAGAAGATGGTGCTTCAATCCTTGATGTTAATGTGGGCATGAGCGGTATAGATGAGAAACAGATGATGAGTGATGTTCTTGAAGAGATTATTCCGCTTACATCACTTCCTCTTTGCATTGATACCAGCGATGAAGCCACTATGGAGATGGCACTCAGGAAGTATCCAGGCAGAGCTCTTATAAATTCTATATCTTTGGAAAAAGATAAAGCTGAAAGATTTTTACCTCTTGCTAAAAAATACGGAGCAATGTTTATAGCACTTCCGGTAGGCCCTAAAGGGCTTCCGAAAGATTTGGAAGAAAAGCATGAATTTATTGAGGCGCTTTGTGATAAAGCCTATAATGCCGGCTTATCTAAGGGAGATATTGTTGTTGACGGACTTGTAGCAACTATCGGAGCCAATCCAAATGCAGCTCTTGAGACACTTGCTACCATAAGCTACTGTAAGGAAAGAAATCTCGCAACAATATGCGGCCTTTCAAATATTTCCTTCGGCCTTCCGCAGAGAGCTTTCATCAATACTGCATTTTTAACTATGGCTATAGCTAATGGCCTTACAATGGCTATTTGCAACCCTTCACAGGAACTTCTTGTAAATAGCGCTTTTGCTTCCGATCTGTTAAGACATAAGGAAGAAGCAGATATTCGCTATATTGAGAGGATGAATCGCTACGACGGAATGAATGTTGCCGTGACCTGTGTTCCGAAGGGACAGGCTGTGCAGACAGCTGCAGCGCAGAGTACCGGTAAGGATTCTGCATCTGCAACAAATGCCGGATCAAACAATAATGAAAGCGCAGATGATCCTGTAACATCATTTAAAAAACTCATTAAAAATGATGTTATGAAGGGCAGTAAGAGGATAATAGAAAAGGACACCAAGGAAGCTGTAAATGCAGGCTGTAATCCCAAAGAACTATTAAACGAAGTTCTTATGCCTGCAATAAATGAAGTTGGTGAGCTTTTCGATAAAGGAAAATACTTCCTTCCCCAGCTGATTGCCAGTGCGGAAGCTATGAAGCTTAGCATAGGCGTTCTGGAACCTCTTCTTAAAGAAGCAGAGGGCGAAGATTCAAAGGCTAAGGAAACAATAGTTATTGCAACCGTGCATGGTGATATCCACGATATCGGAAAAAATCTTGTTGCTCTGATGCTTAAGAATCATGGTTTTAATGTTATCGATCTTGGAAAGGACGTTCCAAGCGAAAAGATAGTGGATACTGCAATTACTGAAAAAGCAGGTATTATTGCGCTTTCTGCTCTAATGACAACAACCATGCAGGAAATGAAGAATGTTGTTAAGCTTGCCGGTGAGAAAAATTGTAAAGCAAAGATAATCATAGGCGGGGCAGTGGTTACAGAGGATTACGCTTGGGAAATAGGAGCTGACGGTTATTCCTCCGATGCTGCCAGTGCAGTCAAAGTGGTTAAGAATATACTCAGCGAAGCCGAAAAGAAATAAACGCTTATTACATTTTGACGTTTATCAGTATTTGTTATTAAATATATTCATGGAGGCAATATTTTATGAACGGTGCGCAGGCCATAGTAAAATGTTTATTGGAAGAAAAAGTTGATGTTGTTTTTGGATATTCGGGCGTTGCAATTGCTCCTTTTTATGATGCGCTCGGAGAAACAAACATAAAACAAATCCTAATAAGAACCGAACAGAATTCAGCACACTGTGCTAGTGGATATGCAAGAATCAGCGGAAAGGTGGGCGTCTGTGCTGTTACCAGTGGTCCCGGTGCTACAAATCTAATTACCGGTATCGCTACTGCATATGCTGACAGTATTCCTCTTGTGTGCATTACAGGACAGGTCAATTCCGAACTTATAGGTAGTGATGTTTTCCAGGAAGCTGATATTACAGGTGCTGCAGAATCTTTCGTCAAATACAGCTACCTTATCCGTGATGTAAATGATATACCCAGGATATTTAAAGAGGCTTTCCATATAGCCAATACAGGAAGAAAAGGCCCGGTACTTATTGATATACCGATTGATATACAGCAGGCTACAATCAATAAATTCTCATATCCCGAAAAGGTCAATATGAGAACTTATAAGCCAACCGTTGAGGGTAATGCTGCCCAGATTAAAAAGGTTGTTAAAGAGGTGGCACAGGCAAAGCGTCCGATTATCTGTGTTGGAGGCGGTGTGCACCTTTCAGGAGCAGTTTCTGAAATCAGAAAGTTTGTTAAGGACAACTGCATACCAGTAGTATCAACCATGATGGGAATAGGCGTCATGGCTTCCGAAGATCCTTATTATTTCGGAATGGTCGGAAATAACGGAAGACCTTGTGCCAACAGAGCTCTAAATGAGTCGGATCTTCTTTTAATGGTTGGTGCAAGAGTTGCAGACAGAGCTGTAAACAGACCTGATCTTATCACAGAAAATAAAGTACTTATTCATATAGATGTGGATCCTGCTGAAATCGGTAAAAATGTCGGACCTACAATTCCGCTTGTAGGTGATATCAAACATATTTTCAAGAGAATCAATGAATTTGAAGACAAAGAGGATCTGATACATGAGAGAACTGAGTGGATTAATACACTCAAAAAATACAAGCAGGAAATGATTGAGAAGAGACCTGTTATTGATACAACAAAATTCGTTGATCCTATGCCGTTCCTGCAAAATCTTTCAAGGAAGCTTCCTTCAGATGCAATTTATATTGCTGACGTTGGACAAAATCAGATATGGTCCTGCAGGTGGCACCTGGTCAGAGAAGGAAGATTTCTTACTTCGGGCGGAATGGGTACGATGGGCTATTCAATTCCCGCTGCATTCGGTGCAAAGTATGCAGCTAAAGGAAAGAAAGTTGTAGCCGTTATGGGTGATGGAGCCTTCCAAATGTCTATGATGGAACTCTCAACCCTGCGCCAGTACGGAATGAATGTAGGAATAATTGTCTTCAACAATGGCTATCTTGGCATGGTTCGTGAGTATCAGCATTACAGCTACGATGACCGCTACAATATGGTCGAACTTCACAACACACCAAAGTTGGATAAAATTGCTGAAGCTTACGATATGAAATACCTTCGCGCATCATCACAAGCCGAAGCCGAAGTCCTTATCGATGAGCTCGTCAAAAATGACGAATGCGTCCTCTGCGAAGTAGTCGTCGATCCCATGGACCTCGCCAAATAAAGACAACTATAATTTTTCATTGATAATTGATAAGGTGATTTTTTGTATATTTATCCAATGCACAGCCGGAATAAATATATATTTATGACGGCGTACTCGGAGGAACTATGAAAAGAATTTATTCAGTTTTAGTTGAGAATCATGCCGGTGTGCTTAGTAAAGTTGCGGGCCTTTTCTCACGAAGAAATTTTAATATTGACTCGCTTGTTGTGGGTGAAACTAATTCAAAGGATGTCTCATGCATGACAATTGTATCAAGCGGTGATGAAAGGACAATTGAGCAGATTGAGAAACAGCTCAATAAAAAGCTTGATGTAATAAAGGTTAAGACTTTTAAGGAAAGCATGAGCATCTGCCGCGAGCTCACCCTCATCAAGGTTCGTTACAATCGCGAAAACAGAAGAGATATCATGGAAAACTGTGACATCATGAAAGCGCAGATTGTCGATATGAGCAAAAACATGATGATTATACAGATTTGTGATACTCCTGAGCGAGTAGAAGTTTTTATAGAAATGCTTAGAACAGTTTCTATTGTTGAAATTGCTCGAACAGGAACAGTTGCTCTCACAAAATGCAGTGAGGGTGAGAAGTAAGGGGATTAGATTAAAAAACATCAATAAAGTATTTGTTAAAGTAAATCAATAATTTAGCCCTTTAAAGTTTTAATTTTGTAAAGTATTTCGTTGACTTTGTGCATAAAAGCGCATATAATCCATTGTTAAAGGTGCAAACAAGAAAATAAATGCACCCAAAATCTGATTATCAGTTTTTTTCGGAGGGACATGAAGAGAAAAGTTTTTCAATTGCTGGTAGATAATACATCCGGCGTTCTTACAAGAATCTCAGGTCTTTTTGCAAGAAGAGGATACAATATCGAGAGTATAACGGCCGGAACTACAGCAGATCCCAATTATACCAGAATAACAATTGTAACATCCGGAGATGATGTGATCCTTGATCAGATTGAGAAACAGTTAAGCAAACTGATCGATGTCAGGGATATTCATGAACTCGAACCTGAAGAGAGTGTATACAGAGAACTTGCTCTTATAAAGGTTAGAGCTGATGAGAAGGAGCGAGATAGTCTTATTTCGATAGTTAATATTTTCAGAGCAAATATTATCGATGTGACTCCCGAATCGCTCATCATTGAGATAACCGGTAACCAATCCAAGGTTGATGCACTTCTTAAGATGCTTGAGGGAAAAGAAATTCTCGAGCTTGCAAGAACAGGAATTGCCGGTCTCGGAAGAGGTGTTGATAAGGTTATTTCTATCGAGGAATTACAGAATATGTAACAGTTAACTTCGAAAAATGCTTATAAGCTGTTTTCGTTGGTATATAAAAATTAATTTTTTACGGAGGTAAGAAACATGTCACAGGATGCACGTATTTTCTATCAGGAAGATTGTAATCTTTCACTTTTAGAGGGCAAGACAATTGCCATTATAGGTTATGGTTCCCAGGGACACGCTCATGCACTTAACCTTAAGGAGTCCGGATGCAAGGTCATCGTTGGTCTTTATGAGGGTTCTAAGAGCAAGGCTAAGGCTGAGGCACAGGGACTTGAAGTTTACACAACAGCAGAAGCTGCTAAGAAGGCTGACGTGATTATGATTCTTATCAACGATGAGAAGCAGGCTAAGATGTATAAGGAAGACATCGAGCCCAATCTTGAAGCAGGCAATATGCTGATGTTTGCTCATGGTTTCAATATTCATTTTGGTCTTATCCAGCCTCCGAAGGATGTCGATGTTACAATGATCGCACCCAAGGCTCCCGGCCATACAGTAAGAAGTGAGTATCAGGCTGGAAAGGGTACACCTTGTCTTGTAGCTGTATATCAGGATGCTACAGGTAAGGCACTTGATAAGGCACTTGCTTATGGTGCAGGAATCGGCGGAGCAAGAGCTGGTATTCTTGAAACAACATTCAGAACAGAGACTGAGACAGACCTCTTTGGTGAGCAGGCAGTTCTTTGCGGCGGTGTTTGCGCACTTATGCAGGCTGGTTTCGAAACACTTGTTGAAGCCGGCTATGATCCGAGAAATGCTTACTTCGAGTGTGTACATGAGATGAAGCTCATCGTAGACCTTATCTATCAGTCAGGTTTTGCAGGAATGAGATATTCAATTTCAAATACAGCTGAGTATGGTGATTATGTAACAGGTCCCAAGATTGTTACAGAGGATACTAAGAAGGCTATGAAGAAGATCCTTTCAGATATTCAGGATGGTACTTTCGCAAAAGAATTCCTTCTTGATATGAGTGACGCAGGCGGACAGGTTCACTTCCAGGCTATGAGAAAGCTTGCTGCAGAGCATCCCGCAGAGCAGGTTGGTGCTGAGATCAGAAAGCTTTACAGCTGGAACAATGAGAGCGACAAGCTCATCAATAACTAAGATTTAAGGAGAGCTGCCGCTGATGCGGCAGCTCATTTTAGGTGATTATGGAATATTATAGGGAAAAGCCTTTAAAAGTCAGACTGGTTCAGATTTATTTTCTTTCATTTATCATGTATATGGTAGCGGTTTTGCCTTTTTTTATTGAAAGAGGCATGCCGTTTTTCTATTACGGAGACTACAATGTACAGCAAATCCCGTTTTACACTGTGGCACACAGAGCAATTCGAAGCGGTAATTTGTTTTATTTGTGGAATGTGGATTTCGGAAGCTCTCTTGTAGGTAGTTTTTCTTTTTATCTTCTTGGGAGTCCGTTTTTTTGGCTGACAATTCCTTTTCCCGAAAAGTTTATTCCATATATGATGCCATATCTTATGGCACTAAAATATAGTGTTTGCGCAGTTACTGCTTATGCATATATCAGACGCAAAGTAATTCGCGATGATTCCGCATTTATCGGCGCTCTTTTGTATGCATTTTCCGGTTTTAATGCCTGTAACATTGTCTTTAACCATTTTACTGATGCAGTGGCTTTTTTTCCGTTATTTCTTCTGAGTTTTGACAGGCTTATGGAGCTGGATCACCATAAAGATCTTTGGTTTTTCAGACCGGCAGGAAAGAGGTTCATTTTCTTTGTACTAATGACATCTCTTATGGCTGTGATAAATTACTATTTCTTTTTCGGTGAAGTCTTATTTCTGATACTGTATTTTGTAATATGCTATATTCCCGGGAATAATATCAGAACTGTTTTAAGAATGTTTATGCGTGCTCTTTTAGGCGGACTTCTTGGCGTTCTTATTCCTGCATTCTATGTACTGCAGGCAGTTCTTGGTGTCAGCGGAAACAGCCGTATTTCAAACATACTTCTTGGCTACGACCTTGTTTCATATGAGAGTATGAATATGCTCTGGGATATTTTAAAGAGCATGGTGATGATTCCTGACATCATTGGGAAAGGAACCGTTTTTTATACAGCCAGCGTAAAAAATGCTTCACTTGCTGTATTTTTGCCGCTTTTTGGTCTTTCAGGTGTAATAGCATATTTTTACATGAAGAAAAAGAGCGTTTATAAAAGACTAATTCTTGTCTGTCTGATATTTGCGCTTATTCCGGGACTGAATGCATTATTTTCTCTTTTAAACGAGAACTATTATGCGAGATGGTTTTATATGCCTATTCTCATTATGTCACTTATGACTGCAAAGGTGATTGAGAGAGGCGCATCAAAGGAACTGAAAAAAGGATGCCTGATAACCTGTGGATTATTTTTACTGGTTCTCGGCATTTCGATTCTTCCGTCTTACAATGATTATCATAAGATAAAATATATGGCGCTTATCGAAAACGATAAGATATTCTGGAGAGATGTCATCGGAACTTCCATAATTTTGCTGATGCTCATTGTATCGATTTTCCTGGTTCCCAAATGTATAAGGAAAATACCTAATCCTTTTGGGAAAACCATAGAATTAAAGCGTCCGATCATGCGGCTTGAGATCTTGCTTATAATGACTGCGATTTCTTCTGTTGTATCTTTGCATATAGTGCTTAAGAACGGCAGCGGACTTATTACAGATTACGGAAAAGAGCAGTGGGAAAAGCAGATGCTTAATTCCAGTCCTACATTGGACGATGAAGAGGATTATTTCAGGACTGAAACTGATAACACTGCAACAAATTATGATATGTACTGGGGATATGGATCACTTCATAGTTTTATCAGTACAATTCCGGCCCAAACCTTTGATTTTCTGAAAGGTACGCTTGATATCGAAAGAACAGTCGAAACAAGAATACCTGAATTTTGTCTTGGTATAAGAGCTATATTGTCCAATAAGTATTATCTTGAAAATTCGCTTATAAACGATGATGCAATGTTTAAAAGCGGTAATGGCATACCGGGCTTTATGTTTACAAGTTCACAAAACGGAATAGATATATATCGAAATATGAACTATATTCCGATGGGCTTTACCTATGATTACTACATCAAGGAGTCAGTTTGGGAAAGCATTGAAGATATTGAGATTAAGGACAGACTTCTCAGTGTAGTCCTGATTCTTCCGGATAAAGAAGCTTTAAAATATGACGGAATTATAAATGAACTGCCCGAGTCATATTATAAAGAGGCAATGCCGATCGAGGTTTTCGAGAAAAACTGTGATGATCGAAGGCAGAGCGCATGTCAGAAGTTTGATACGAATACAAGAGGCTTCTATGCAATGACCTCAAATTTGAGTTCCGATAAGATAATGTTTTTCTCGGTTCCCAATATGAAGGGATTAAAATTGAAAATAGAAGATAAAAACGCTGAGATAATAAATGCTGACTACGGGATGATTGCTATTAAAGTTCCGGCCGGTGTCCATTTCATTAGAGCTCTGTATTTACCGGCAGGATTCATACCCGGACTTGTTTTAAGTGTAATTGGTTTAGTGTTATTTGCGGCATACATTATGTTTTGTCGTTTTTACAAAAACCGCTAAATATGGTATCTTTATTCAAGATGATTTGTAGCGGTTTTATGAGATTTTATCTGAGTTTTTTGGAAAGGTGAGGAGTAAAAGTACATGGCTTCAATGACTATGAGCCAGAAGATTCTGGCAGCACATGCGGGACTTTCTGAAGTTAAACCCGGACAGCTGATCGAAGCTGATCTTGATCTGGTTTTAGGTAATGATATTACCAGCCCCGTAGCAATTAAGGAAATGGAAAAATTCAAGACGAATTCTGTCTTTGATAAGGACAAGATTGCACTTGTTCCCGATCATTTTGTTCCCAATAAGGATATTAAATCCGCTGAAAACTGCAAATGTGTAAGAGAATTTGCAAAAAGAAATTCCATCACCAATTATTTTGAAGTTGGTCAGATGGGTATCGAGCATGCACTTTTGCCGGAAAAAGGACTCACGGTTCCCGGCGATCTGATAATCGGTGCTGACTCACACACATGTACATATGGCGCGCTTGGTGCTTTCAGTACAGGCGTTGGTTCTACCGATATGGCTGCCGGTATGGCTACGGGTAAGGCATGGTTTAAAGTTCCTTCAGCTATTAAGTTTAATCTTATCGGAGAGCTCCCTGAATATGTAAGTGGAAAAGACGTAATTCTCCATATCATCGGTATGATCGGCGTAGACGGAGCGCTTTATAAATCAATGGAGTTTACCGGAGAAGGTGTTAAAGCACTTTCTATGGATGATCGTTTTACTATTGCTAACATGGCCATCGAAGCAGGAGGTAAGAACGGAATATTCCCGGTAGATGAGAAAACTATAGAGTATCTTAAGGAGCATGCTCCCGGAAAAGAATTTAAAACTTTTGAAGCTGATGAGGATGCTGAATATGATGAGGAGTACACTATTGATTTATCTACTCTTAAGTCAACAGTTGCATTTCCGCATTTACCTGAAAATACACACACTTTTGATGATATTGCTGATATAAAGATCGATCAGGTAGTGATTGGTTCCTGCACAAATGGACGTATAGATGATATCAGAATGGCTGCGAAAATTCTTAAGGGAAGAAAAGTAGCTGATGGAATCAGATGCATCATAATTCCCGCAACTCAGGCTATTTATATGCAGGCTATGGAAGAGGGACTTCTAAAGATCTTTATTGAAGCCGGAGCAGTAGTTTCAACACCTACCTGCGGACCTTGCCTTGGCGGATACATGGGAATTCTTGCTTCAGGTGAGAGATGTGTATCAACAACCAACAGAAACTTTGTCGGCAGAATGGGAGCTACGGATTCTGAGATTTATCTTGCTTCACCTGCGGTTGCTGCTGCAAGTGCGGTAACAGGCAAGCTTTCATCGCCCACAGAACTGTAAATTTGGGCATAACCAGACTTTGAAAGGAAAATGACTATGAAAGAAGCAAGAGGAAATGTTTTTAAGTTCGGGGATAATGTTGATACGGATGTAATCATCCCCGCAAGATATCTTAATACTACCGACCATGCAGAGCTTGCTGCTCATTGTATGGAGGATATTGATAAGACATTTATTCAGAATGTAAAAAAAGGTGACATCATTGTTGCCAATAAGAACTTTGGTTGCGGCTCTTCAAGAGAGCATGCACCCATTGCAATAAAGGCTGCCGGTGTTTCCTGTGTTATAGCAGAAACCTTTGCCAGGATTTTTTATAGAAACAGCATCAATATCGGCCTTCCCATTGTTGAATGCAAAGAGGCAGCCGATGAAATTGAAGCCGGCGATATCGTAAGTATCAATTTTGATACGGGTGTAATTACCGACGAGACAACAGGTAAGACCTATCAGGGACAGGCATTCCCTCCTTTTATGCAAAAAATAATCGACAGCGAAGGACTGGTAAATTATATCAATGCAAAATGATATCAGATTATTCATGGTAATCCCCTGCTACAATGAGCAGGAGGTATTACCTGAAACCTCCAGGAGACTTGAGGAAAAACTGAACAGTCTTATAGAAAGTAAAACCATATCAGCTAATAGCAGAGTGGTTTTTGTTGATGACGGTTCAAAAGATAATACCTGGAAAATTATAGATGAATTACATAAAAAAAATGAACTTTTCCAGGGGGTAAAGCTTTCAAGAAACAGAGGTCATCAGAATGCACTTCTTGCCGGCCTTATGACGGTCAGAAATGTTTGCGATATTTCAATTTCAATGGATGCCGATCTCCAGGATGATATTGGTGCAATCGATGAGATGATTGAAAAATATAAGCAGGGAGCTGAGATTGTTTTTGGCGTAAGAAGCAGCAGACAGACTGATACAGCTTTTAAAAGAGGTACAGCCCAAAGCTATTACAAGCTTATGAATAATTTGGGTGCTGATATCGTTTATAATCATGCTGATTTCAGACTTATGAGCAGTACGGCGCTGGAGATGCTTTCCGAATTCACTGAGGTAAATCTGTTCCTTCGCGGAATCGTTCCTATGGTTGGACTTAAGACAGATATTGTGTATTATGAGAGATCTGAGAGATTTGCGGGAGAAAGTAAATATCCGCTGATGAAGATGCTTTCATTTGCATTCGAGGGGATAACATCACTTAGTGTTAAGCCAATAAGGATTATATCCGGTCTAGGCGTATTAATATTTTCTGTAAGTATAATTATACTTATTTATTCTCTTGTGCGACATTTTTCAGGAAATACGATACCGGGGTGGACCACAACTGTTTTATCAATTTGGGCTATCGGCGGTCTCACAATGATTTCACTTGGTGTGATAGGAGAATATGTTGGTAAGATTTATCTTGAGACAAAAAATAGGCCAAGATACATAATAAGTGAATATCTTGGTGATAAAGAAGATAAGGTTAATCTTACGGATGTTAAAATAATTAGATAAAAAATATATAGATTTGAGGTTTTAGTAATGTCAGAAGAAAAGAAAAAGAAGACTCCTGCGGATTTTAAAAAGGAGAGTGAGCAGAGCTTTCGCGTAGACCTTGCAAAAGGTTCAACTGTAAAAAAAGTAATCGGAGTAGTAAGTGGTAAGGGCGGTGTTGGAAAAAGCCTTGTTACCGGACTTTCTGCTTGTGCCATGAATAAGAAAGGATATAAAACAGCAATTCTTGATGCTGATATTACAGGTCCCTCGATTCCCAAAATGTTTGGCGCTTCACAGATCAGATACGCAGATGATGATGGCAATATGATTCCGTCTGAATCCGAAAACGGAATAAAAATGGTATCAATCAATCTTTTGATGGAAAATGATACAGATCCCGTTATCTGGAGAGGCCCTGTTATAGCAGGTGTTGTTAAACAGTTCTGGGGTGAAGCCTGCTGGGGAGATGTGGACTACATGTTTGTAGATATGCCGCCCGGAACCGGTGATGTTCCGCTCACTGTTTTCCAGTCACTTCCCATCGATGGAATACTTGTTGTCTCAACTCCTCAGGAACTTGTTTCCATGATAGTTGAGAAGGCTGTAAATATGGCTAAAATGATGAATGTACCTGTCATCGGCCTTATTGAAAATATGAGCTATATGAATTGCCCTCACTGCAATAAGCCTATTTATGTATTTGGCGAAAGTAAGATTGATTCTTACGCTGCAGCAAACGGACTTGACGTTCTTGCAAGAATTCCGCTTGATCCTGAATTTGCCACAAAATGTGACGCAGGTAAGATAGAAGAATATGATGCAGACTTTATGGACAGTCTTGTATATAAGCTTGAAAATCTATAATATATTATTAAAATGACGTTTTAAGTTTATCGTTGGGGGATGGACCTTATGAAATGGAAACCGGGGAAGAAACAGCTTAGTATAATGGCATGCGTAGTTATTTGTGCACTGATCATTATGCTGATCTACTATGTACTTTTTAACGGGAAGGCACTCACTAAAAGCATAAACCGGCTTCTTTCCATTCTCACGCCAATTATCTTAGGATGTGTTATAGGCTATATTCTTACGCCTATTCTAAATACCATTGAACACAGATGGATTTATCCGCTTTATAATCTTAAGGGGATTGATCTCAAAAAACCTCAGTATTTTAAAAGAAAAAAGAAAGTAAGAAAAATCAGCGTTACAATAACGATGGCGTTCTTCTTTTTAATTCTTTATGCAATGCTGATGGTTCTTATTCCTCAACTTATTAGAAGCATAAGGGACATTATTCGCAATTTCCCTTTCTATGCTTCAAATTTTCAAAGATTTATGGATAAATATCTCAATGATAATCCTTCCGTCAGGAGAGTGGTGGATTCTCTTTTGCAGGAATATTCTACGACTCTGACAAAGCTTTTCAGAGATAATTTTGTTCCTAATCTTTCCACAATGATTTCTACAATATCCAAGAGTATGATGAACATAGTTCAGATATTTTTATATCTGATAGTAGGAACTGTCGTAGCTGTCTATGTTCTTAACTCCAAAGAAGTATTTATCGGGCAGGGCAAAAAGCTTTGCTATGCATATCTAAAAAAAGAGTTTGCAAATGAAGTTATTGGCGCCTTTAGATATGCGCATCATACCTTTACCGGATTCATCATGGGTAAAATTGTAGATTCGCTTATTGTCGGAATAATTTGCTTTATCGTTATCAAGTTATTAAAGGTTCCATATCCGATAGTTCTTGCTTTCTGTGTGGGACTTACTAACCTGATTCCCTTCTTTGGCCCGTATATAGGCGGAGGCTTTGGACTTATCCTGCTTATCATGATCAATCCAATAAAGGCATTGGCATTCCTTATAACAATTGTTGTGCTTCAGCAGATAGACGGTAATATCATCGGGCCTTTAATTCTTGGCAATTCAACAGGCTTATCGAGCTTTTGGGTTATTTTTGCCATTATGTTTTTTGGCGGCATATGGGGGCCTATAGGATGGCTTATAGGTGTTCCTGTTTTTGCATGTATTTATGCACTCTTCAGTCATATTACATTAAAGAGACTTCGGGAAAAGAAATTGCCGAGAGACACTTCAACATATATCGATACTGCATATATGGACGATGAAGGTATTGTGACTCTCGAAGATGCTGATAATACAAAATATTATGTTCATAATGAGGCATCAACCTGGAGGAGAATATTCAAGTTTTACAAGAAAGCAAAGAAAAACATAGAAAATGTTGTACCTACTCCGCCATCACCTCTCAGTATTTCTGATGATTCAGAGAAAGATGATGAGAAAGATTGAGCAAAATTAATGAAACATTAATTTTGTAATGTATACCTTAAATTATTAATGCTTAAATTTGCGCCTTGACACTTGATTTTATGTAACTATAATATTCTTTAAACATTGGCGCGTTAAAGCGTTAAAACTAATCGGCTTAGAGATATTTTCATCCCTGAACTGATCTATAAAATATCAAAGGAGCATAGTTATTATGGGGAAAAAGAATTTAGACTGGTCAAGTATTGGATTTAATTATCACGTAACGGATTACCGCTATGTGTCAAATTTTAAAGATGGTAAATGGGATGACGGCGCCATTACAACAGATTCTAAGATTGTTCTGAGTGAGGATGCCGGAGTGCTTCATTATGCACAGGAGGTATTCGAGGGACTTAAGGCTTATACAACAGAGGATGGTCATATCGTTTGTTTCAGACCGGATCTCAACGCAAAGAGAATGGTTGATTCAGCTCAAAGACTTGAAATGCCTGCATTTCCTGAGGACAGATTCATAAAAGCTGTCGAGGAAGTTGTTAAGGCTAACGAAGATTGGGTTCCTCCTTTCGGAAGCGGAGCTACTCTCTATATCAGACCTGTAATGTTTGCAACAGGCAATGTAATAGGTGTTAAGCCTGCTGATGAGTATCAGTTCAGAATTTTTGTTACACCTGTAGGTCCTTACTTCAAGGGTGGCGCTAAGCCAATCGTAGTAAAAATCAGTGATTTTGACAGAGCCGCACCGCATGGCACAGGTAACATCAAGGCAGGTCTCAACTATGCGATGAGTCTTCATGCAATTGTAACCGCTCATGATGAAGGCTTCGCTGAGAACGTTTATCTTGATGCTCAGAACAGAACTTACATTGAAGAGACAGGTGGAGCAAATATCCTGTTTGTAGATGAAAACGGTAATCTTGTTGTTCCAAAGTCCTTTACCGATTCAATTCTTCCTTCAATCACAAGAAGATCAATTGTTCAGGTAGCTAAGGATTATCTTGGACTTACAGTAGATGAGCGTCCTGTACGTCTTGACGAGGTACACAACTTCAAGGAGATGGGTCTTTGCGGAACCGCTGCGGTAATCAGTCCCGTAGGTAAGATCAACGATCACGGCAATGAGATTTGCTTCGAGTCCGGCATGGAGAAGATGGGTCCCGTTATCCAGAAGCTCTACGATACTCTCACCGGAATCCAGATGGGCGAAATCGAAGCTCCCGAAGGCTGGGTTCATGTTATAAAATAAAATAAATAAGGTCGAACACTGCTTATTGCTTGTTATTAGGCGAATATATGTGATATTTGTTTGCGTGGAACTATACATTCCAAAGCTAACAAAGTATCACATATATCCGCCTTATCCAATCAATCTGCAGCGTTCGACCTTTTCTATTATGTAAACTTTCTATATAATTATTTTATGTCCCTGTTTCCTTGAGGAGATGGGGCGTTTTTTGTTAATTACATTATAAGTTGGGCAATGAATATGAAAGAAAAAAATAAGAAAGCAAAAAGTTATGCGTTATTAGTGGGAGTGGTTTTATTAGCTTTGTTGATTATGCTGTTTAACAGGGTTAATTCAAGGAATGGCGAGCTTGTGGTGGTTTCGGTTGATGGGGAAGTGGTAAAGGAATTGGCCCTTGATGTTGATAATGAGTTGGAAGTTATCGGGTTTGATGGTGGTAAAAATAAGGTTGTTGTCAGGGATGGAGTTTGTTATGTAAATGAGGCTGATTGCCCTGATAAACTGTGTATTAAGCAGGGGGGAATTTCAAAGATCGGGGAGTCGATAATATGTCTGCCGCACAGAGTTGTTGTTACTATAAAGGGTAGTGAAGAAAAGGGTGAACTCGACAGTATGTCGAAATAATCTGATTAAATGCCTGAAGGATTGTTATGAAAACAAAAAAGCTTGCACTGCTTGGGCTTCTTTTGGCCTACGCGATGATTTTATCATATATAGAGAGTTTAATTCCGTTTTTCGGAGGTGTTCCTGGGATGAAGCTTGGACTTCCGAATATGGCAATCGTATATTTGATCTACAGTTATGGGAATAAGGAAGGGGCAGTTGTAAACCTGTTAAGGATTGTGCTTACTGGTTTCTTGTTCGGAAATATGTTTGGCATACTTTTCTCTATTGCAGGAGCTGTGATTAGCTTTATTGTCATGTGTGTTGTTAAGAAGACAGATATTTTCGATGTGAGAGGAGTAAGTATTTGCGGCGGTGTTGCGCATAACATCGGTCAGCTTCTTATTGCTGCATTTGTGGTTAAAACCTCCGGAATAATCTACTATTTACCGCTTCTTTTGATCTCAGGTGCTCTGTGCGGCTTTTTAAATGGTTTAATAGCCGGTTATATGCTTAAATACAGCAAGATTTTATGAACGTTTTAAGAAAACTTTATAATGTGCTTACCTAAAAACACTTATAATTTATTTGTGTAATTATGATGTAATCTATTGATTTTTCTGTTAACTTATGAGGGTTTTTCGGTGAGGAAAAGTAAAAGTACAGCCGGAATAATTATAATTGTATTAATAGCTCTGATATTCGTTACCCTGATAAATACTTTTCTTGTATTTAATATGACAGCTGAAGAAACAAGAAATTCCGGTGCTTATCAGCTGGAGAGTATTGTTGCAGAGCTTGATAAAGGTATAATTACCGCAAAAAATCATGCATCAGAAATAGCCATTGAAGTTTTGCCTATATTAAATGATAAAGATGCTTTGGAAACCTACATTTATACAAAAAAAGATGCGATTTTCAAAGATTCTGACGGCGTTGGTTTTAATGTATACATTGCGGGAAAAGACTATGAAATTATTCCGGATCTTGATGAAACAGATGGTTATAATGCCAAGGACAGAATTTGGTATCTGGGTGCCGTTAACAATGATAAAAAGGTTTATGTAAGCGATCCCTATGTTGATGTTGTAACAGGTCAAATTTGTTATACGGTTTCAAAAGAGACTTTGGAAGATGGAACCGTAATTGCCATAGATTGTTCTTTAAATAAAATCCAGAAAGAAATCGAACAGATTGCGATTGCAAACAATAATACCGCAGTAATGGTTTCAGGAGATGGTGTTATTGCAGGTTGCAGCAATAAGGACGATGTAGGTTTTAAGCTCCAGGATACATATCCTGAACTTGCCGGGGTTTTTGATCATGCAAAAACGTCGGATAATACAGTTTCTTCGAGGATAAAAAACGGGCTTTTTAACGATAATCTTTTTGCCACCGGTACTGATTTTGGGTGGTATCTTATAGTATGTATCAATGACTGGGAATTATATCATGACTCTTATTTGTGGCTTTTAGCTGCGATTATTCTTAATGCTATTCTTTTTATAATTATTTTTGTCCTTTACTATGTAAGTAAGAAAAATGAGCAAAAAGCTCAGGATGCACTTGAATCAAAAGATAAATTCCTTAGGGCTGTTTCAGGCGACTTAAAATCGCCGTTAAATACAATCATTAACAATTCAACCTCAAAGGCTTTTGATGAAGATAAAAATTATGAAGCCAGATTTGAGGCTATTCAGGATGCAACAAAGCAGCTTTCCGAAAGCATTCAGCAAATCATCAGTTATTCCAATTTTGTAAAAGAAGAAAAACAGAAACATAATACTCAAAGTGTAAAACGATACACAAAAGTCAGCAGCAGGTTCAGAAATCTCATCATATCACTGATGGCTCTTACAATGTTAATCAGTGTCCTTTCAATCAGCTGGATGACCTCAAGATGGTGTAAGGCACGCATGCGTGAAATGGTTGGTCAATATAACAACCAGGTTTCGGAATGGGTTGTTACACAAGAGAGTATTCTTGATATGTTCTGTGCAGATATATCAACAAAGCCCGATATCCTTAATAATTATGATAATACAGTAGATTATCTTGAAAGAATAACCGCGCAATACGAGCAGATATCAGCAACTTATATTGCTAATAAAGAATTCACTCCTACGGTATATATGAATAACGGTTGGAAGCCCGACAGCAATTTTAAGGTTGAAGACAGACAGTGGTACATGGATAGTATTAATTCTGATCAAGAGACATGTATTTCAAGTCCTTATATAGATGCCAAAACAGGATATTACTGTGTAACAATTTCAAGGGCTGTATATGACAACAAAACAGGAAAATTCCTAGGGGTATTTGGTATAGATTTTTACATGGATAAGCTTATAGATATCCTCGGAAAATCCTATGATGACAAAAACTATGCCTTCCTTACCGATACAAGAGGCATGATTATCAATCATCCGAACGGATCTTATCAAATGCGGGAAGGAAAAACTACTAATATTGCAAATCTGCCTTATGCAAAAGCCCAGACAAACGGCGAAAGTATAATGATATTTAAGGATTATGATAATGATCTTAAAGTTTTACTTGCAGTTGAGAATGAGTATTCCGGCTTTAAGGTTTATATTGTGTTCTATTTCCTTAACATTTACGGAAGGACCATACTATACGGTACAATTGCATTCTTGTCATCACTTATATGTGTGATAGCTGTGTACAGGCTGCTTGGAGGACTGCTTACGTGGCAGGAGGAGATGAACAGCCAGTTGCAGGAGGCCGCTGACAGTGCGATTGCAGCAGGAAAAGCAAAGAGTGACTTCCTTGCAATGATGTCACATGAAATTCGAACTCCTATCAATGCCATTATTGGAATGAACGAAATGATCCTCCGAGAAAATCCGGGATCAGATATAAAGGGTTATGCAAGCAAGATAAGAAGCGCTTCTAAGACACTTCTTAGTTTAATTAACAGTATTCTTGATTTTTCAAAGATCGAGGAAGGAAAACTCGAGATTATCTGTGTTAATTATGAAACAAGGACACTTTTAAATGATGTCATAAACATGATAAGTCCCAGATTTAAAAATAAAAATATTGAACTTAAGCTTGAGATTGATCCGGATATACCGAGAGGGATGTATGGTGATGACGTCAGAATAAAGCAGATTATCCTAAACATTCTTACCAATGCGGTAAAATATACGGAGAAGGGTTCTGTTACCCTGTCTGTTTCTGCGGAAAATTACGATAAAGAGCACACTATTCTGAAAGTAAAGGTTACTGATACCGGTATAGGTATTAAGGATGTTGATCTTGATAAACTGAATGCTCTTTTCCAGAGACTTGATGAAAAGAGAAACCGAAATATTGAGGGCACGGGGCTTGGTATTGCTATTGTTACAAGTCTTCTTAAAATGATGGGCAGTCATCTTGAGGTTAAGAGCGTATACGGCGAAGGTTCGGAATTTTCATTTGACCTCAATCAGAAGGTAACCGATTGGGGTTATCTCGGAGATTTCGATATTTCCACTGTTGTTACTGATGAGCAGGATACTACCGAGAAGTATCTTGTTGCTGAGCATGCTGATATCCTTGTTGTTGATGATAACGAAATGAACCTTGCGGTTATAAAAGGTCTCCTTAAAAGAAATAAGATTTCTCCCGACTTTGCAACATCAGGAGCCCAGTGTATAAGTGAGGTCAGAAAAAAGCATTATGATATCATCCTTCTCGATCATATGATGCCAGAAATGGATGGTATTGAGACTTTACAAGAATTAAAGAAAGAGAATTTATTACGGAAAGATACCACAGTTATTGCACTTACTGCCAATGCTGTTGTCGGAGCAAGAGAAGAATATATTGCAGCAGGTTTTCATGATTATCTGTCAAAACCCGTCGACCCGGCAGCTCTTGAAAAAATGCTTGGTAAATATCTTCCAGATTTCAAAATGTCTTATGAAGAAGTTATTTCTGAAAAAGAGGCTGAACCTGAAAAAATACCGTCATCTGATGAG
The DNA here is from genome assembly GCF_000420905.1 of Butyrivibrio sp. AD3002. NCBI lineage: Bacteria > Bacillati > Bacillota > Clostridia > Lachnospirales > Lachnospiraceae > Butyrivibrio > Butyrivibrio sp. AD3002. The sequence goes on from NZ_ATVV01000001.1 coordinate 201,972, forward strand.
ATTATTGAAGACGATGATATTATTGAGTTTATACCGGGACAATCTATATTTGAATCAAAAGCCGATCAGGACAATGCTTCCGATAATATGAAAAAGCTCAGAAAGCTTTCATATCTGAATATCGATGAGGCTATTTCATTATGTGGTTCTGAGGATGCCTATATCACTATTCTTCAGATGTTTATACGAACTGCAGATGTAAAAAAGAAGAGAATAAAAGAACTCTATGAGAAAAAAGATATTAAGAATTATATAATTGAGCTGCATGCGCTTAAGAGTTCAACTAAACTTCTTGGAGCTGAGGAATTCAGCGAACTCGCCAAAGAACTGGAATTTGCAGGAAAAGATAATAATTTATCGATAATTGATGAAAAAACAGAAAAAATCTTTGAATGGTATGATAAAATTGAAGATGAAATCAGTTCAATTATTTAATGGTACTTTTTTCGGAGGAGTTGAAAATGGCCGGTTGGGTTTTTGTGGTCGATGATGACATGACCAATCTGCTCGCAGCAGGTAATATTCTTAGCCAGAATAATATACGTGTCACTGCGATCAAATCAGGAAAAAAGCTTCTTGCTCATTTAAAGAACAATAAACCTGATCTGATTCTTCTGGACATTCTTATGCCTGAAATGGATGGCTTTGAGACCTATGAGAAACTTCGCGAACAGGAAAAGGACAGGGACGAAGAGGAAACTCCCGTGATTTTCTTAACTGCCGACGAAGATAAAAACTCAGAGAACAGAGCCCTCCAGCTTGGTGCGGTCGATTATATTCACAAACCTCTTAATGAAGAGGTACTGCTAAAAAGAATTTCCAATGTTCTTGAAAACACTTCAAAAATTAAGGAACTTATTAATGATGCTACAATAGATGGCCTTACCGGATTTTTAAATAAATCTGCCGTAAATGAAAAATTATTATCAGTGTGCAAGGACACAGATGGAGCGTTAATGATTCTTGATATTGATAATTTCAAGAAGGTTAACGATCTTTACGGACATGATAAAGGAGACCTTGTCCTTAAAGCTTTTTCCGATATTATTAAGACTAATACTCGTGAGCATGATATCATCGGCAGAATAGGCGGCGACGAATTTGTCATCTTCCTAAAAAACTTTAAGGGAGAGAATGGTATCAGCTCTTTAAACGATAGAATAAATCAGCAGCTTGCAGTCAAAATGCATGAGTTGGTAGGAGATACGCTGCCGTTTAATACCGGCGTATCCATAGGTGTATCTTTTATACCGAATGATGGAAGAGATTATGACCTTCTGTTCAGAAAGGCTGATACCGCGCTTTATCAGGTTAAACAACATGGTAAGCATGGCTACAATATTTTCTCGGATTCCATGGAACAGGTAATTGAATATGATGTTGCTTCCAAAGACGAGATAGAAAGAATCAGTAATTTGCTCAAGGAAAACGAAACTTATAACAGTGCAATGTGGATAGGCCAGGATGCATTCAGCCACATCTACAGATATATGCTGCGATATATCAGAAGCTATAACGGCACTGCATATAAAGTACTCTTTAATGCAACGCCAGTTTCATCAGATATGACCAAAGTCGAATTTACAGAATGCATGAAGAAATTCGGTACATTTTTATCTAATTCACTCAGAAAGAGTGACGTTATGATGCAAAACGGTATAAATGAGTTTTTTCTGTTTTTGCCTGATATCGATGAACAATATATAGATAGCGTTATAGGAAGATTAATTACGTCCTGGCAAAAACTTGATTTTTCTTCAAAAATAAATGTCTCCTATGAGACAGAGATCATCTCTTCCAACAGTGAAAATGATGGTAAGAGAAGATCCGGGGATTTTTCAAAAAAATAAATATTTCCCAAAAAAATAATTAAATTGGAGCTCTTTGATAATGATTGCTTTTGTTAACGGAATACTGGATGAAAAAAGAGATCTGCAGGCAATTATAGATGTCGGAGGTATTGGCTATAATGTCAATATCTCTGCTTATACTGCAGACAGACTTCCTTCTAAGGGAGAACCGATAAAACTTTATACATATATGAGTGTTCGTGAGGATGCCATGAATTTGTACGGATTTCTTACAAGAGATGAGCTTGATTTTTTCAAGCTTCTTATTAGTGTTAGCGGCATTGGCCCCAAAGGAGGGCAGGCAATTTTATCCGTAATGACACCGGATGACCTGAGATTTGCAATTGTTTCAGGTGATTCCAAAGCAATAAGCAAGGCTCCCGGAGTTGGTAAAAAAACAGCGGAACGACTTGTCCTCGAACTAAAGGATAAAATTTCCGATGATGATATTTTGTCCGGAAAAGCCGGTGGAAACGGTGAGAATATATCGGTTCCCGGAGCTGATGAACCTTCGAATGAGGCAGTTGAAGCACTTGTAAGTCTTGGCTATGGTCTGTCTGAAGCTTCTCGTGCTGTAAGGAAAGTCATTGGAGATGGCGGTGCAGCTGCAGAAGATACTGAGGGTATTCTTAAGCTTGCATTAAAAGAGCTAATTTAAGAGGATATAAAAAGGTATGGAAAAAAGAACAATAAGAACCTCTGCAGAGCGTGGAAACGGTGCCGTTAATGCAGAGGTAATTGATGAAGATAAAAAAATAGAGGGGTCTCTTCGACCAAAGAGGCTTGCGGATTATATTGGTCAGTCAAAAATTAAGGAAAATCTTGTTGTATCTATTGAGGCTGCCAAAAAGAGAAATCAGAGTCTTGATCACATTCTTCTCTATGGACCTCCCGGACTTGGTAAAACGACTCTTGCCGAGATTATTGCAAATGAAATGGGTGTTCATTGCAAGGTAACCAGTGGTCCGGCTATTGAGAAGCCCGGTGAAATTGCTGCAATCCTTAATAATCTTAAAGAGGGTGATGTTCTTTTCATCGATGAGATTCACCGACTAAACAGGCAGGTGGAAGAGGTTCTCTATCCTGCAATGGAAGATTTCAAAATAGATATTATGATCGGAAAAGGACCGACTGCAAGATCTATAAGACTAGATCTTCCTCATTTTACTCTTATAGGAGCCACTACAAGAGCAGGTATGCTTACAGCTCCGCTTCGCGACAGATTTGGAATGCTCTATAAAATGGAATTCTATGAGACACCTGAGCTAATGCAGATAATCATGCAGTCGGCAAAGGTTCTTGGGGTTGAAACCATGGAAGACGGTGCACGTGAAATGGCAAGAAGAAGTCGCGGTACACCTAGAATCGCCAATAGAATTCTGAAGAGAGTACGTGACTATGCCCAGGTTCGGTATGATGGTGTAATCACAGAAGAAGTTGCAAAGACTGCTCTCGATCTGATGGATGTAGATAAACTGGGACTTGACCATAACGATAGGACACTTCTTCTTACACTTATAGAAAAATTTGGCGGAGGTCCTGCCGGTCTTGATACATTGGCGGCTTCAATAGGAGAGGACCCCGGTACTATTGAGGATGTATACGAGCCTTATCTTTTGAAAAACGGTCTTATAAACAGAACCCCGAGAGGAAGAGTTGTTACAGACCTTGCATATGCACATCTTGGGCTCACAGGGATGACAAATACATGATGTTGTGGTATATTTATTATTAAATAACATCCAATACTATTGCTAATCCTTACTTCTAAGTTATATAATTTAATACATATTTAGTTTTAAGGTGGGGAGGAAAACTATGGCTTCTAAGACAGATACAGAGGTAATTATAGGCGGTAAGGTCTTTACACTTAGCGGATACGAGAGTGAAGAATATCTGCAGAAGGTTGCTTCTTATATCAACAATAAGATAGCTGATTACAACAAGATGGACGGCTTTAAGAGACAACCCGTGGATACACAGAATGTTCTGCTTCAGCTCAATATCGCAGATGACTATTTCAAAGCAAAGAAACAGGTAGAAATGCTTGAAGGTCAACTCAGTGATAAGGAAAAAGAACTTTACGATATTAAACATGAGCTGATTGCTACTCAAATAAAGCTTGAAAATACAGAGAAAAATGTTAAGAATCTTCAGTCTGACATTTCAGAGGATTCAAGAAAGATCATCCAGATGGAGACAGAGCTTAAAACTCTGAAAAAGTAATATGAGGCTGCCGATTGGCAGCCTTTTTCATCTTAAGGAAAGGTTTATCTATGGATAAAGTAGAATTGCTTGCTCCCGCCGGCAATTATGAGACCATGATTGGTGCCTTTAACGCTGGTGCTGATGCTGTATATCTTGGTGGTCAGGGCTTTGGCGCAAGAGCTTTTGCAGACAATTTCACAGATGAAGAAGTGATTAAGGCTATTCGCTATGCCCACTTGATTGGAAAAAAGATTTACCTCACTGTAAATACTCTTCTAAAGGAAAAAGAAATTCCTGCTTTTATAGATTTTTTTGCACAATTTGCTTATGCCGGCCTCGATGGTGCAATAATTCAGGATCTTGGTATATTCCGGATTATAAGGGAGACTTTCCCCTGGGTAGAATTGCATGTCAGTACGCAGATGACAATTACGGGTAATGCCGGAGCATCGCTTCTTATGGAACTTGGAGCTTCAAGAGTAGTACCCGCGAGAGAGCTTTCCCTTGATGAAATCAGACAAATACATGATAATTGCAAATTTCCTGACGGACATAGCATAGAAATTGAAGCTTTTATACATGGTGCAATGTGTTACTGTTACTCCGGAGCATGCCTGTTCTCCAGCATGGTTGGAGAGAGGAGCGGTAACAGAGGACGTTGCGCACAGCCCTGCAGACTTCCTTACAGGACTTCTAAGAATACTGAATGTTATACACTCAGTCTTAAAGACATGTGCATGTTTGATCGTATTCCCGAGCTTATAGAAGCCGGTATCGATTCATTCAAGATAGAAGGAAGAATGAAAAAGCCCGAATATGCAGCTGGTGTTACTTCAATTTACAGAAAGCTTATAGATAATTATTATGAGCAGAAAAGTTCTGCCAAGCCTTTTGAACCCGGTAAAATTCGGATAAAGGCTACCTCCGAGGATAAAAGAATCCTTGCTTCTTTATATCTTCGTTCAGAGACAGGGGAAGGATATTACTTTAAACATAACGGAGCCGATATGGTTACGCTTGACAGTCCTGCCTACAATGGCTCTGATGATGCTGTTCTTGGTGATATACGAAATAAATATCTTACCGGAGAGAAGAAACTACCAGTTTTTCTAAAATGTAAACTAATGGCCGGGAAAGAGGCTGAACTTAGTTTATGCCTGGAAAAATGCGCAGAAATAGATGAAAATTTATCTATAACAGCCATTGGAGAAATTGTGCAGACAGCTCAAAAAAGACCTATGTCTGCAACCGATATAGAAAAACAGCTCTCAAAGTTTGGAAATACTCATTTCGAACTTGTTGATAAAAAAATAGAAATAGACACAGATAATATCTTTATACCAAACAAGGCTTTAAATGAGCTGCGAAGAAATGCCGTACTTTTGCTTGAAGATGAAATATGCAAATTCAGAGGGTATTCAAATGAATATCAGAAGAAAGAATCTAAGTCGGATAAATCAGGATCTTTGACGCCGAAGAAAAATGAAGGATTTTTGATCTCTGTATTAACAAAAGCGCAATTGGAAGAAGCTGTGAGATATTCGGAAGAATCTGAAAACGTTAATGCAATCTATATAGATAGCAGAATTGTCCTTTTAAACGATGAATTGCATTTATCACCTAAATGCAGAAATTATATTAGTCTTCCTTACATTACAAGAGATGAAAACTTCATTGATTGCAGGAAGGAGATAAAAAGCCTTCTTGATATTGCCGAAAGCGAAGATTATGACGGCGTGCTTGTCAGAAACCTTGAACAACTGAGTATTATTAAAGAATACAAGTTCAAGAAAGAAATAATAACTGATTACGGACTCTATATCTGGAATCATGAAGCTCTTTCTTCATATTGTGAAATCCTTAAGGACTTATCGTTCGCTGGATTTAATCTTCCACTGGAGCTTAATCATCATGAAGCGGAAGACCTTTTGTCTTGTTTGTGTGAAGAAAAAACGATATCCATTGACGCTGATCAAAAAATCAGCGTAGGGACTATGATTTACGGAAGAGTTCCCATGATGCTAACTGCCAATTGCATTAAAAATACGCTAAAAGGTTGTACCGGTGACAGAGGAAAAGCTATCAACTATGAAAATGACAAGTTGATTGACAGAACCGGAAGAATACTACCTGTTACATGTGATTGCTTTCACTGTTATAATATTATTTGGAACAGTGTTCCTGTTTCACTCTTTAAGAAAATTCATAAATTAAAGAGCATTGCTTCCAAATATTATGTTTCTTATCGTCTTGATTTTACAACCGAAAAACCGGAAGAAGTAAGAGATGTGCTGTATGCTTATAACAGCCTGTTTTTCGCTACAGAATCAGACAAAAACAAATATGAAAATATATTATCCGCAAAAGACTACACTACAGGCCACTTTGAACGCAGTGCGGATTAATGGAAAATCAGACAGCTTATGGAATTATACCTGACAGAAATATCTAAATATGTGATTGCAGGAAGCATGGGAGCATATACGTTTTTCAGCTTCCTTGTTTTCATGTACAGAGGTGAAAAGAGAAGAAGCTGGATTTACTTACTCCAGATCATATCCCTATTTGCTACCCAGTTTGCATGCTTTATTCAGATCATTGCACAGACCGGAAGTAAACGTTATTTCTTTCTTCTGATGATACAGGCGCTTGTGCTTGCAAGCACAATATCGATGTTTCATATGGTTTATCCCGACGGAAACAGGCTGATTATCAACAACATGTGCATGATGCTTATGGTCGGGATGATAATGATTACGCGAATATCTTATGGGAAAGGGATACGACAATTCATTATCTCAAGTGCATCATTGGTACTTGCCTTTGTCATACCGGAGCTGTTGTTCAGATTGGAGTTTTTGGAAAGAAGAGGCTATGTCTTTGCCGCAATTGGAATTTTAATTCTGGGGATTATTTTAATTTATGGTTCTGTTGTTAACGGCTCCAGAATAAGCTTTAGAATTGCCGGCTTATCATTCCAGCCGCAGGAGCTCGTAAAGATTATTTACGTCTTTTTTATAGCTTCCGTACTATCTTTAAATAAGGATTTTAAGACTGTTGCAATAACTTCAGCGCTGGCCGCTGTTCATGTCATCATACTTGTTCTGCTTAAGGATCTTGGCAGTGCACTGATTTTTTTTGTTGTGTATTTATGTGTACTTTTTGTAGCTACCGACAGTTATTTCTATTTGATATCAGGAATTCTTGCAGGATCTGTTGCAAGTGTTCTGGCATACAAGCTTTTTCCGCATGTTCAGCAAAGAGTGCAGGCCTGGAGTGATCCGTGGACCACTATAGATTCAACCGGATATCAGATAACTCAGTCTCTTTTTGCGATAAGCGGCGGCGGACTATGGGGGCTTGGCCTTTACGGAGGAACTCCTTCCTCTATTCCTTATGTTGAGGAGGATTTTATGTTTGCCGCAATTGCCGAGGAAATGGGAATTATTTTTGCATCATGCCTTCTTGCGATTTGTGTGTCAACTTTTGTCATGATACTTCTGGAAGCATATAAAATAAAAAATTCCTTCGGCAGACTATTATGTACAGGTCTTGGAATAACATATATTTTTCAGGTATTTCTTACTGTTGGCGGAGATTCCAAATTCATTCCGCTTACAGGAGTAACGCTTCCTCTCGTAAGCTATGGCGGTACCTCAGTAATGGTTACAATCATTATGTTTTCTCTAATTGAGGGGGAATGTCTTGTAAGAAGCGATGAGAGATATCAGGAATATTTGAAAAGAAAAAGGGAGAAGATAAATGCAGGAAAAAAATAAATCTTATCCCATAATTATAATCGGTGTTTTTACAGTGATCCTTTTTATATCCATGATTTCCTATATATCAATTTATGCTATTACCAATCACAGGGAGATGATGGATAACAGTTATAATGCGCATCAGCAGCTTCTGAAAAAGCAAAATACCAGAGGCACAATCTACTCTGCTGACGGTCAGGCACTGGCAATTACATCAACAGATGAAGAGGGGAATGAAACGAGGGAGTATCCTTTTGGTAAAACTTTTTCTCATGTTGTGGGCTTTTCCGTAAATGGAAGGAGCGGAATAGAAGATCTTGCCAACTATTACCTTATCAATTCCAATGCAGCACTAAAAAGTAAAGCAGAAGCTAAGGAAAATGAAAAAAAATTTCCCGGAGATAATGTATACACAACTCTTGATGTCGATTTGCAACAGACTGCCTATGAAGCTCTTTCTGCAAGAAATGGTGCAATAATAGTCACAGAAGTAAAAACAGGCAAGGTACTTGCTCTTGTTTCCAAACCGGATTTTGATCCTGCAACCATCTTAAAAGACTGGGATTCTATTACGAATGATAAAAGTAACACCCAGTTACTTAACAGGGCAACGCAGGGGCTCTATCCTCCGGGATCAACTTTTAAGATTGTTACCTCTTTAGAATACTATCGCGAAATTGGCGAAGATTATAAAAATTATAAATTTAACTGTAATGGCAAATTTGCTTCAGGTGATGATGTTATAAGATGTTTTCATGGAGAGAATCATGGAAGCCTTGATTTTTCCATGTCATTTGCCAAATCATGCAATTCATCTTTTGCAAATATTTCTTTGCAGCTGAACAGAGATGCTTTCGGTAAAACCTTAGATAAGCTTATGTTTAATAACGAACTTCCCTGGGATATGAATTACTCTGTATCTTCTGCAGTATGCGATAACAACCTGGGAGATGCCGATACTATGCAGCTTGGCATAGGTCAGGGTAAAACTCTTGTCACTCCGCTTCATATGAATCTGATTACAGCAGCCATTGCCAATAACGGTACCCTGATGAAACCATATCTCATCGATAGTGTTGTCAGCGCAGATGGAAAAAAGATTGAAACCTTTTCACCCAAAGCCTATAAAACACTTGTTTCTGAAGAAGAATCGGATTTTTTAAAGGAAATGATGCTTGGAGTTGTGGAAAAAGGTACCGCATCAAAACTAAAAGGTCTTTCATATAATGCTGCGGGTAAGACAGGCTCTGCGGAATTTAAAGATTCTACATCAGATTCGCATGCATGGTTCACCGGCTTTGCACCTTATGAGGATCCTGAGATTGCGGTCACTATAATTGTTGAAAATGCAGGATCGGGCGGAGAATTTGCTGTACCTATCGCAAAAAGATTGTTTGATTGCTATTTTAACGAAAAGTAAAATGTTATTTTTGATTGTTGGGAGGCTTTTTTGAGATTAAGGGGATGTTGTAATTTTTTCTCAAAATTGTATATAGGCGATTCGATTAAGGATGCTCGCCTTGTAAAGTGGAAGCTAAAGCATGGTGCAGGACAGCTTTTCATATATGTTATTACCGCATCTGATATTCCGACGGGGCAGCTTGAAATAAAGCATTGTGCTTTCCTTAAACAGAAGTATTATTTGAGACATCCTGAATTTATATATGGAATCGCAGGAAGCTATAATGAAGCTTTGGATATTGTTGTAAAGATTTCCGAAGAAGCTTCAAAAAAGGGTATGGAAGGAGATATAAAAGGCTATCTTATCAGCCTTTTGGGGAATAACTGATGTCACTTTTTCTTACTATTCTTAAAATAATAGGAATAGTTTTGCTTATTATACTTGGAGTGTTGCTTCTGCTTTTACTCCTTGTTCTTTTTGTACCCGTTAGGTACAAACTGGATGCTTCTGTTAAAGAGACTGATCTGCAAACGGAAAAAGATAAGTTAAAAGAAAATATCTCTGCCGATGTAAGATTTAGCTGGCTCCTGCATCTTGTGAGAGGAGGATTATCCTATCCCGATGATTTGGAGTTCAGGATAAAGGTGTTATGTTTCACGGTATTTCCGCCGAAAATGAAATTATCTGAAGAGAATATCGCCAATGACGAAGCATTGGAAACAGAAAAAGAAAGCGGTTTTGAAGATTCCACAGTAACAAGCGAGGTGAAGAAAGAAGAAGTATCCGACGATTCATCTGCCGAAGAACAATCCTTAGGTAATTCCGAAAGGGATTTTGATGATCAGGATAGTAATAATGAAAATTCAAAAACGGATGATTTTGATGCGGACGATTTTGATAATGAGGATAAAGGATTCCTGAATTTTCTGAAAAAAATATTGGATACTGTAATAAAAATAGTAAAAGTACCACAAGATGTATTTTTAAAAATCCAATATACAACATCTAGAATATGTGATAAGATAAACATGGTCAAAAATACGTTATCCAACGATATTTTCAAGCGTGCTTTCGAAGTCACAAAAAAGCAGCTTATCAAAGTCCTGAAGATGATTATTCCGAAACGCTTTAAGGCGGAATTTCTTATCGGACTTGAGGATCCGACAGTCACAGCTGATATCCTTTCGGCATATGGTGTGCTTTATCCGCTGCTTGTTAACAAAGTATATGTTGTGCCGGATTTTGAGAGACAGATATTGAAGGGTGATATCCATATTAAAGGAAGGATAACAGTATTCAGAATCGTCTGGGCTGCTGCAATTCTTTATTTTAATAAGGATGTAAAAAAGACATATAGAAGATTTAAACGAATTATTAATTCTTGATTGGGGAGAGTTTTTTATGGGAGATTCAAATTTTAATTCCGTTGTAGATTCTCTAATGAATGGCATGAATACAATTATGGGAGCCAAGACCGTAGTAGGTGAAGCCACTAAGGTCGGCGATACAATAATTGTCCCTCTCGTGGATGTATCCTTCGGAGTGGGTGCGGGTGCAAGTAATGCCGACAAGAAGAATTCAGGGGCCGGCGGTTTTGCGGCAAAAATGTCGCCAAGCGCGGTTCTTGTTATAAAAAACGGTCAGACAAAGCTTGTTAATATAAAGAACCAGGATGCGGTAACCAAGGTCCTTGATCTTGTTCCCGATATAGCTGACCGCTTCATGAATCGCAGCAATGACATGATGGATGATGACAGCGCGGTTGATATTGCCTTTCCTGAAGAAGAGAACCTGGAGTAGTTTTACGGTTTTAGGGGGTTCCGTATGGAAAAGTTTATTAGTGAAGAAAGAATCGACAAAGCAACCGAGGAAGAGCTCTTTGAGATGAGACTCTGGATTTATAAAGAAAGTCAGAGACTTGAAGCAGAGCAGAAGACTGTCGACTCAAAAGTTGCTGAAATTGAAGCAAAAATGGAAAGATTCCGCTCAAAATTTCAGTCTGAAAGAAGTCAGTTTGAGCATGACAAGCAAAAATTTAAGGATGATCAAGCTCTATTTGATCAGCAGATAGAGATCCTTAAGGACGGTTTTGATAAGCTCAATGCAGACAAGAAGAAGCTGGAACGGGAATGGAAGAAACTCGAACAGGAGAAGGGGTACCTGAGAGAGGATGAGTATAGCAGAGCGGAATTTTTCTTCCAGGGTGTCAATTCGCTTCTTGCTCTAAAGAAGAGATATCGTGATCTTATGAAGATATATCATCCGGATAATCTATGCGGTGATCATAAGCTCTGCGATATGATCAATGAAGAATATAATATTCTTCTTCGCCAATTTGATACTTATATGAAGGCTTAAATAAAAGATTATTAATTAAATAATTATTTTTTGCTTGCATTTGCTTACCATTTCTGATATCATGTGTGATGTTGCGAATATATTTATGTAGTTATTTATTCGCTTGATGCATTTGATTAAAATATGGCTTATAAGGAGGTGTCAAAGTGGCTAAGTGTGAAGTATGCGGCAAGAGCGTTCATTTCGGTAACAACGTAAGCCATTCCCATAGAAAGAGCAATAGAATCTGGAATGCTAACGTACATAAGGTTGCAGTTAAGGTTAACGGCGGTACTAAGAGAATGAACGTTTGCACAAGCTGTCTCAGATCCAAAAAGGTTGAGCGTGCTTAATTATTGCAGATGAGTATTAAAAGGATTCACGAAAGTGAGTCCTTTTTTTATCTTAGCAGATGGGTTTTGGTAGCAAAACTCTTTTTGACTTCTTTTTTTTGCTTAATTAGTTTATAATCTGTTATATGCGATTTTAATGGAGGTGCAGTATGAAGTCTACTTCAATGAACACTCATATGGGAAGTATTGCAATTGATAATGAAGTAATTGCTCAGTACGCAGGCGCTGTTGCCAATGAATGCTTTGGTATTGTCGGCATGGCTAATGTAAATGTGGCTGAGGGACTTGTCAGTCTTCTGAAGAAGGACAACATCAAGAGAGGAATTAATGTTACTGTCGGAGCCAACAGAAAGCTTACACTTGATTTTCATGTAATCATAGCTTATGGCGTAAGCATTTCCGCTGTAACCGATAACCTTATAGATAATGTTAAGTACAAGGTTGAGGAATTCACCGGCCTTGAAATTGAGAAGATAAACATCTTCGTCGAAGGCGTTCGTGTCATCGACTAAGGTCAAGGAGGGTAGAATTTTGGCTAACACTATTAAAGCGTCTGATGTAAAGAAAATGTTTCTTGCAGGCGCAAGTAATTTGAATGCAAAAAAAGAGTGGATAAACGAGCTTAACGTTTTCCCTGTTCCTGATGGAGATACAGGAACAAATATGACAATGACTATAATGTCTGCTGCAAAGGATGTAAAGAACCTTCCGGAAGATGTTGATATGGGAAGCCTTTGCAAAAGTATTTATTCCGGCGCTATGCGCGGAGCCAGAGGTAACTCCGGCGTTATCCTTTCACAGCTTCTTCGTGGTTTTACAAAGGGTGTCCGTGATTATGATGAACTGGATGCTTCAATAATTGCAACCGCTTTTGATAAAGCAGTTGAGACTGCATATAAAGCAGTAATGAAGCCTAAAGAAGGAACAATTCTTACCGTTGCAAAGGGTGCTGCGGAAAAGGCTATGGAGTTATCAAAGGAAGGCGCTGAAGATCTTGAGCCTTTCTTTGAAGAAATCATAAAGTACGGCGACGAAGTATTAAATAAAACTCCTGAGATGCTTCCTGTTCTTAAGCAGGCCGGCGTAGTTGATTCCGGCGGACAGGGTCTTATGCAGGTTCTTAAGGGAGCTCTTGATGCATATCTCGGAAAAGAGATTGATTACACAATAGATGAAGCAGCAGCAACACCGGTAGCATCAAAGGCTCAGGCAACAGCCGAAGTAGATATTAAATTTGGATATTGTACAGAATTTATAGTTCTTTTAAGTAAACCTTTAAATGTTAAGCAGGAAATAGATTTTAAGGCATTTCTGGAATCAATTGGCGATAGTATTGTTATGGTTGCCGATGATGAAATCTGCAAAGTTCATGTTCACAGTAATGATCCCGGACTTGCTATTCAGCGTGCTCTTATGTATGGCCAGTTATCAAACATGAAAATTGATAACATGAGAATGGAGCACCGTGAAAAGCTTTTCCACGAGACACAGAACGGAGTATATGCGGAAATAGATACTGAGATTAATGGAGCCGCTGAGTCAACTCCCACTTATAACAGAGATGATGATATTCCGCTGAAAGACCAGACTCCTGTTTCTGAAAAGAAAGCTGAGCCTGAGTTTGTTAATTCAGAGCACAAGGATATCGGATTTGTTGCAGTATGTGCAGGCGACGGTCTTGCAGAGATATTCAGAGGTCTTGGCGTTGATTATGTAATCGAAGGCGGACAGACTATGAACCCCAGTACAGAGGACATTCTCGATGCTGCATCCAGAGTCAATGCCGATACTGTATTTGTATTACCCAACAATAAGAACATAATACTCGCCGCTAATCAGGCAAAGATTATGATGGAAGATAAGGGTGACAATAAGAAAATTGTTGTTATTCCCACTAAGACTGTACCCCAGGGTATCACTGCTGCTATCAACTTCATGCCCGGAACGTCTGTAGAAGAGAATGAAGAGGGCATGAAAGAAGCTATTTCAACAGTAAAAACCGGTGAGGTTACATATGCTGTTCGCGATACAATGATAGATGATGTCACAATCAAACAGGGTGACTACATGGGAATCGGCGACAACGGAATTCTTGGAGTCGGTTCTGATATTGAAGATGTTACAGCGATGATGATCGATAAGATTGTAGATGACTCTACCGAACTTATCAGCCTGTATTATGGTTCTGACATCAAGGAAGAAGAAGCAGCTGCTCTAAGCGATAGAATCAGTGCTAAATTCTCAGGCTGTGATGTTGAAGTTCAGTATGGTGGTCAGCCTATTTACTATTACATTGTGAGTGCGGAGTAATAAGATGGTAAATAAAAATCCATCCTTAATTGAACATGTATCTTCTTTAAAGGGCGTTGGCGATAAAAGCAGCGCCCTTTTTGAAAAGTGCGGAATAAAGACTGTAGAAGACCTTCTTTCATATTTTCCGAGAGATTACGATATCTGCGAAGAAATAAAAAATGTTTCAGACTTAGCTTCAGGAGAGATTAGTGCAGTCAGACTTACCGCTGTAGGTAATATTGCTGTTAAGAAAGTCCGAAATTTAAGCATTCTTACATTCAAAGCAGGGGATGTTACAGGCACATTACAAATCACGTATTTTAATATGCCTTTTATGAGGAACAATATCAAACCGGGAAAATATTATGTTTTCCGAGGTCTTGTTCAAAAAAAAGGTAATTCATTTGTTATGGAACAGCCCAAAATGTTCAAAACAGAGGACTATCTTGAAATTATGGGTTCTATGCAACCCAGATATCCGCTTGTCAAAGGGCTTTCCAATCAGCTTGTAATAAAAGCCGTAAAGCAGGCAATTCCTTCAACTCCGTATTTGGAAGAGATGCTACCTTCATATATAAGAAGACAATTAGGGCTTATGGACTACTCAGAGGCAGTAAGGAAAATACATTTTCCTGCAAATATGGAAGAATTTTCTACTGCAAGAAGACGTATAGCATTTAATGAAATACTGGAATTTATTCTCAGACTGCGTTTTCTCAAAAGATATGAAGAACAGTCAATAAATGATTATGATTATAAATTAAGTATACAGTCAGATTCATTAATTGACAGGCTTCCTTACAAGCTTACCGGAAAGCAGCTCGAAATATGGGCTGATATAAAAAGTGATCTGACCGGCAAAAATGTTATGAACAGACTGATACAGGGCGACGTTGGATCCGGAAAGACCATTCTTGCATTTTTATCGCTTCTTTTTACTGCCGAAAATGGCTATCAGGGTGCAATTATGGCACCCACAGAAGTTCTTGCCAGGCAACATTATGAAGGTTTCATAGAGATGAAAGAGCGGTATAATCTTCCCATTACACCTATTCTGCTTGTAGGTTCACTTTCTGTAAAGGAAAAAAGGATAGCACAGGAAGGTATCGAGAACGGTGATTATAATCTGATTATCGGTACCAATGCGCTTATACAGGAGAAGGTAAATTATAATAATCTTTCTCTTGTTATTACTGATGAACAGCATAGATTTGGCGTCCAGCAAAGAGAAAGACTCTCTGAAAAAGGAAAAAATGTGCATATTCTTGCGATGAGTGCAACGCCTATTCCCAGAACGCTTGCAATTATTCTTTACGGAGACCTTCATATTTCTATACTGGATGAAATGCCAAAAGGAAGAATTCCTATTAAGAATTGTGTCGTTGGCACTGAGTATAGACCCACTGCTTATAAATTTATTGCGGATCAGGTCAAAAAGGGACATCAGGCATATGTAATATGTCCGATGATTGAAGAGGGCGAAACGGATGGGCTTGAAAATGTATCTGATTATACAGAAAAGCTTAGAGATTCCATGCCGTCTGATATTAGAATACGTACGCTTCACGGTAAACAAAAACCGTCCGAAAAAGAAAGCATTATGGAAGAGTTTGCAAGAGGTGAAATAGATATTCTTGTATCCACAACAGTCATTGAAGTCGGCATTAATGTTCCGAATGCAACTGTGATGATGATAGAAAACTCTGAACGTTTCGGTCTTGCACAGCTACATCAGCTTCGCGGAAGAGTTGGAAGAGGAAAGGACCAGTCATACTGTATTTTTATAAATACTTCCGGTCGCGAAGAAGCTAAACAAAGGCTTGATATAATGAATCATTCCAACGATGGTTTTGTCATAGCTGAAGAGGATTTAAAACAAAGAGGCCCGGGTGACTTATTCGGAATAAGACAAAGCGGAGAAATGTCATTTCACGTTGCTGATATTTATCAGGATGCTGCACTTATTAGGGAAGCAGCAGCACTTGCCGACAGGCTGCTTTCAGAAGATCCGGATTTTATCATGGAAGAAAACAGCCCATTAAAGCAGTGGCTTATATCGAATTCATTTGACTTTACGGCATTATAAAAGTAAAATTTAGTAGAGTATGTGTTCGAATAATACAATATATTGTATATTTTCTCGGAGGATAACATGTCAAAAGTAGCAATCATAACAGATACAAATAGCGGAATTATGCCTGCAGATGGTGAAGCACTTGGAATAAAAGTAATTCCTACTCCTTTTATGATTGATGGTGTTGAGTATTTAGAAGGAATTAATCTTACTCAGGAGGATTTCTTCAAAAAGCTTGCAGATGGAGCCGATGTATCAACCAGTCAGCCCAGCCCCGGCGCTCTTCTTGAGCTATGGGATGCAATGCTTAAAGAATATGATGAGATTGTATATATACCTCTCAGCAGCGGCCTGAGCAGTTCATGTCAGACAGCAATTATGCTTGCATCCGATGATTATGAGGGCAAAGTATTTGTTGTCAATAATCAGAGAATCTCAGTAACAATGAGGCAGTCTGTTCTCGATGCAATAGAGCTTAGAGATAAAGGAATGAACGGCAAGGAAATAAAGGACAAGCTCGAAGAGGTTAAATTTGAGTCAAGTATTTATATTATGCTTGATACATTGTACTACCTTAAAAAGGGCGGAAGAATAACACCTGCCGCAGCAGCTCTTGGTACTTTGTTAAAACTCAAACCGGTTTTGCAGATCCAGGGCGAAAAACTTGATGCCTTTGCTAAAGCAAGAACCGCAACTCAAGGTAAGAATATTATGATTAATGCCATGCTCTCGGATTTTGAGAACAGATTTGGTGGAATTGATGCGCATGATGTTCACTTAAGCGGCGCCTACTCATATGATCTTGAAAAGGCAAACGAATTTAAAGGTGAGGTTGAAGCTGCTTTCCCAGGATATGAGATGCATATGGATCCGCTATCACTCGTGGTTTCCTGTCATATCGGGCCCGGAGCCTTGGCAATTGCTGCATCAAGAAAAATACATGTATAAAAAGTAAGAAAAAAGTTTTGTAAGGTTGGGAAGTTTTATGTCAGTAAATAATAACTATGATGCTTCAAGCATTACAGTTTTGGAGGGTCTCGAAGCCGTTAGAATGAGACCCGGTATGTATATAGGAAGTGTTTCAACAAGGGGACTCAATCATCTTGTCTACGAAATAGTGGATAATGCTGTGGATGAGCATCTTGCAGGATATTGCTCACAGATAACAGTGACACTCAATCCTGACGGAAGTGCTACGGTAGAAGATAATGGTCGTGGAATCCCTGTTGGTATGCATGCCAAGGGAATTACTGCAGAACGTGTTGTACTGACTATGCTCCATGCAGGTGGTAAGTTTGATAACGCTGCATACAAGACCAGTGGTGGACTTCACGGTGTAGGTTCTTCTGTTGTTAACGCTTTATCTACCTGGCTAAAGGTTCAGGTTAAAACCGATGGTCAGATATATGAAGACGCTTATGAGAGAGGCGTTCCCACTGTCAAACTTAAGGATGGACTTCTTGAGCCTGTCGGTAAAACAAGAGAACATGGTACAACCATATCATTTTTACCCGATCCTACAATTTTCGAAAAAACCAGATTCAGAGAAGAAGATATAAAATCCAGACTTCATGAGACCGCTTATCTTAATCCGAATCTAACTATTATTTATATTGATGACAGACCGGGTACAGAGGAGTATATAGAATTCCATGAGCCTGAAGGCATTACCGGTTTTATCAGAGATATGAATAAGTCCAAGGAAGCAGTTACAGATGTAATCTTCTATAGCGGAGAGAGCGACGGAGTCTCAGTTGATGTGGCTTTTCAGTATGTCAACGAATTCCATGAAAACATTCTTGGCTTTTGTAATAACATTTATAATGCCGAAGGTGGAACACACCTCACCGGCTTTAAAACCATGTTTACAAATATTATCAATCAATACGCCAGAGAGATTGGTTCTCTTAAAGAAAAAGATGCCAACTTTAACGGTACTGATGTGCGAAACGGTATGACTGCTGTTGTCAGTATCAAGCATCCGGACCCAAGATTTGAGGGCCAGACAAAGACCAAGCTTGATAATCAGGATGCGGCCAAGATTGTTTCGCAGATTACCGGTGATGAAGTTACAAGATTTTTTGACAGAAATATTGAAGTATTAAAATCTATTATCGGTTGTGCCGAAAAGGCAGCAAAGATCAGAAAAACCGAAGAAAAAGCCAAGACGAATCTTTTAACAAAACAGAAATATTCATTTGATTCCAACGGAAAGCTGGCTAACTGCATTAGTAAGGATGCTTCAAAGTGTGAGATTTTCATCGTCGAGGGAGATTCTGCGGGCGGCAGCGCCAAGATGGCAAGAAACCGTGAATTTCAGGCTATCCTTCCTATCAGAGGTAAGATTCTTAATGTTGAAAAGGCAAGTATTGATAAGGTGCTCGCCAATGCTGAGATCAAGACTATGATCAATGCGTTCGGATGTGGTTTTTCAGAAGGCTACGGCAATGACTTTGATATTTCAAAGCTTCGCTATGACAAGATAGTTATCATGGCCGATGCCGATGTCGATGGTTCTCATATTGCGACGCTTTTGCTTACTCTGTTCTACAGATTCATGCCTGAGCTTATTTTCGAGGGGCATGTTTATATTGCTATGCCGCCTCTTTACAAGGCTATCCCGAGCAGAGGAAAAGAGGAATACCTCTATGATGATTCTGCTCTTGAAAAATACAGAAAAAATCACAAGGGGTCTTTTACACTTCAGAGATATAAGGGTCTTGGAGAGATGGATCCCGAACAGCTTTGGGAGACAACACTCGATCCCGAGAATCGTATGATGAGACTCGTTGAGATTGAGGATGCCAAGATGGCATCACATATGACAGAGCTTCTTATGGGTAATGAAGTTCCGCCAAGAAGAGATTTTATTCATCAGCACGCAACCGATGCTGAGCTTGATATTTAAATAATTGCCTTCTGCGTTAAAAAGCACAGATAAGGTGTCAGCTAAGCTGACGGATGAGGTATAAATGGAAGAAAGATTAATTCGCTCCGAATACTCGGAGATAATGCAAAAATCTTATATTGATTATGCTATGAGTGTTATCGTGGCAAGAGCGCTTCCTGATATCAGGGATGGTCTTAAGCCTGTTCAGAGAAGAACTCTTTACGATATGTATGAGCTTGGAATCAGATATGACAGACCATATCGTAAGAGCGCACGTATTGTCGGCGATACCATGGGTAAATATCATCCTCACGGTGACAGTTCTATTTACGATTCGCTCGTTGTGATGACTCAGGATTTCAAGAAGGCTGTTCCGCTTGTTGACGGTCATGGTAACTTTGGCAATATCGAGGGAGACGGTGCCGCTGCCATGCGTTATACAGAGGCGAGACTTGCCCAGATTACTCAGGAAAATTTCCTGGCTGATCTTGATAAGGATGTTGTTGACTTTGTCCCCAACTTTGACGAGACCGAGAGAGAACCTTCGGTTTTGCCTGTAAAAATACCGAATTTCCTTATTAACGGATCTGAAGGTATAGCTGTTGGTATGGCTACAAGCACACCTCCTCATAATATCGGAGAGGTTATTGATGCTGAGATTGCTTATATGCAAAATCCGGAGTTATCCGCCAAGCAGCTCATGAAATATATAAAAGGACCCGATTTCCCTACAGGCGGCATTGTCACAAACAAGGACGAACTTCGCGCTATTTATGAGACCGGTCAGGGCAAGATAAGAGTAAGAGGTAAGGTCGAAGTTGAAAAAGGAAAAGCAGGACATATAAATCTTGTAGTTACTGAGATTCCTTACACCATGATTGGTGCCGGAATAGGTAAATTTCTTTCTGACGTGGCTGAGCTTGCTGAGAAGAAAATAACCAATGACATTATCGATATATCCAACCAGTCTTCTAAGGAAGGTATCAGAATTGTAATTGAGCTTAAGAAAGATACAGATGTTGAGAACTTCAAGAATCTTCTCTATAAGAAGACAAAACTTGAGGATACATTCGGCGTAAATATGCTTGCTATCTGTGATGGAAGACCCGAGACTATGAGTCTTTCATCAATAATGAGATCAGTTGTCGATTTTCAGTTTGAGACAGCAAGAAGAAAATATACAACACTTCTTAAGAAGGAACAGGATAAGAAAGAGATCCAGGAAGGTCTCATCAAAGCCTGCAACGTAATTGATATTGTAATTGAAATTTTAAGAGGTTCCAAGGACAGACCTATGGCTAAGGACTGTCTTGTAAACGGTAATACCGAGGGAATCAGATTTAAGAGTGAGGCTTCAAGAGCTATGGCTGCACAGCTTCTTTTCACAGAGAGACAGGCTGATGCCATTCTTGAGATGAGGCTATATAAATTAATCGGTCTCGAACTTGAAGCTCTTGTTAAGGAGCATGAAGACACAATCGCCAAGATATATCGCTATGAGGATATTCTTGAAGATCACGAGTCCATGTCACTTGTAATTCAGAATGAACTCTCAGAAATCAAGAAGAAATACAATGTGAAGAGACGCACTGTTGTTGATAACGTTGAAGATGCTGTTTACGAAGAGAAGCCCATTGAGGAGATTGATGTTGCATTCCTTATGGACCGCTTCGGATATGCCAAGACAATTGATGTAACAACTTATGAGAAGAATCTTGAGACTATCAAGAATGACTTTAAATATTCGTTTGTAATGAAGAACACCGGAAAGGTCTGCGTCTTTACTGCAAACGGAACGCTTCATACCATAAAGGCAATGGATCTTCCTGCGGGAAGGATGCGTGACAAGGGTGTTCCTATTGATAATGTCAGTGATTTCGACACGACAAGTGATCAGATTATATATGTAGCAAGCCAAAGCAGCCTTAACCTTTACAGGATAATGTTTGTTACAAAGCAGGCTAATATGAAGATTGTCGACGGCGGAGAATTTGATGTATCCAGAAGATCCGTTGCAGCCACAAAGCTTGCGGAAGATGATGAAGTTGTCAGTGTTCATGAACTTCACGAAATCAGTACTGTTGTGCTACAATCAGAAAACGGCTTCTTTCTGAGATTCAATGTTACAGATGTCCCTGAGAAGAAAAAAGGTGCCGTGGGCGTTCGCGGTATGAGACTTGGAGCAAAAGACCTTGTAAGAGATGTTTATTATTTAAGGGAAACGGATGATCTTTCAATAGAGCATAACGGAAAAGCCTTAGCTCTTGATCATCTAAAGATCACAAGCAGAGATACAAAGGGTACAAAGGTGAGATTATGAGAGTAATAGCAGGTGAAGCAAGAAGGCTAAAACTGGTAACTCCCGAGGGGAATGATACCAGGCCCACGCAGGACCGTATAAAAGAGACTCTTTTTAATATGCTTCAAAATGATGTGCCGGGTGCTATTTTTATAGATGTTTTCGCCGGCAGCGGCGGTATTGGAATTGAAGCTTTATCAAGAGGCGCCAAAAGAGCGTATTTTATAGAGAATAATATCAAGGCAATTAAGTGTATCAATCAGAATCTACAGACAACTCATTTTGAGGACAGAGCTACTGTATTAAAGTCTGATGTTCTGGTCGGCTTAAAAAATGTCAACGAAAAGGAAGCTCATATAATATTTGTGGATCCGCCTTATGAGTCGGGACTATATGAGAGAACCTTTGAGTTACTTGGAAGATTACCTTATGTCACAGAATATACCATGCTCATAGCTGAATGTAGTCTTGATATGGATTTATCAGTTTTTGAAGAAAATGGTTTTGAAATCATAAAAGAAAAGAGATATAAGACAAATCAGCATGTTTTCATGAAAAAGGCTTAATGCCACGCGAAAACATATGATTATATATTTTCTGTGAGAGGGGTACACAGAAAGGAAAAGAGAGTAAGTGAGAAAAGAAATTTGGGGAAAAAGTGTTTTAGCACTTGTACTAAGTGCTGCCTTGTTTGCAGAAGGCGTAGCGCCTTTAAGCGTAAAAGCGGAAGAAGATAACTCCGCTGAATTTCTGCAGACAATTGAAGAGACTGAAGATGTAAATCTCTTATCTGTTTCAGACGGTAATGCTGAGGAAGAAGTACCTGCCGAAACTGAATCAGAAGAAACCACAAAAGAACCGGAGAAAACTGAAGAGGCAATTGATACTCCCGCTTCAGAAGAATCTGTTCCTGCAGAAAATGAATCCAATGAAAATCCGGATGTATCAGAAAACGAAGAAATTACTGAAGCTGAAACTGAAGAAGATCTGAATAATTCAGCTGATGCCGTTTCAGATGGCAATGCTGCAAATGAAGCAGCTGTTTCGGATGGAAATGCGCAGGCTCCCGGGCCTTTTGATTTTGAAAAAGAGATCGATGGCTATATAATTAAGCTTCATGCAGAAGAGGGGATTGTTCCTGAGGGTACAACAGTTGACATCAAAAAGGTAAAAAAGGTTGGCGGCCAGAAGGTAGATGATCTTGTAAATGATGTACTTCCTGCTGAATCCGTAGTTTACGATTCCGCATCATTTGATATAACACTTTTAAAGGATGGTCAGGAGTTTGAGCCTGATGGAAATGTTTCTGTAGAAATAACATTAAATGATAAGCTTTCTGATGCTAATTCAGAGAACGAAAGTACTTCCGTTCAGGTGTTCCATATCGAGGATGATGCCACTACAACAGAGGTTCCTGCTGATGTAACAGAGAATGCCACAGATGTTTACGGTGATGGCGAAGAAACAGTTGTATCTTATGATGCCGAAAGTTTCTCAGTTTATGACGTAGCTATAGTACTTAATTTCGAGACAACAGCGGCAACAGCAGAAGTAAATCCCGTTTATGAAAACAGAATTGCCGTTAGCCAGAATGAACTTAACACGCTTGCGTCACAGCTTGACTCAACCGTAAATGTTAAATCACTTCTTTCATTAGGCGGAAAATGCACTTCAATTCAGGAGATGGCAGAGGTTGCAAGAGAGGCAATTAAAGCAAGACAGACTTCTGTAATGATTAATTTCAAATTGCCGGATTTGTATAACGAGACCACTATATTAAATCCTATGCTTCCTATTATTTGGGAGCACACCGGTGTGCCTAATGAAGGCGATTATGTTAGATGGGCATTCCATCAAATTGCAAGACAGTCTTCCATTGCATATGCCGACAATTACACATACGGTTCTATACAGCTTATGTTTGTATATAATCATGATGCTGCGCAGGAAGTACTGACAACTCAGAAGATTGATCAAATAATTAAGAATAATGGATTAAATAAGGGTACTGATTACCAGAAAATTTATAAAACATATAGATATATAACCACGCACATATCTTATGATTATGAAACTATATCAAATCCAAACAAGTTTATTGGCTACTCATGTTATTCTGCAGCTTGCTTAAATAATACGGTATGTGAAGGGTATTCTCTTCTTTTCTACAGAATTATGCTTTCAGTTGGAATTGATTCAAGATTAGTTGCAGGTCTTGCAGAGGAAGGTGATCAGAATTCGGGTCATGGTTGGAATATAGTACAACTTGGCAATATATATTATTATGTTGATGGCACCTGGGACGCATATGATCCCAGACCCGGCCACAATACACCTGCAAAAACGGATAATTTCTTAAAAGGAAGTCGTGTCGATTATAATAAAAAAGTAGCTTTTGACAGCATTTATCACATTAGGTATCCGGAATATGCAACAGCTGATTTCTACAGAGTTTATCCTGTAAGCAGTACTGATTATAACGGTTCCGAAGGCAGCTTTGTTAAACCCACAAGCGTTGCTATAAGTCAGGCCAATGCTATAATTGCGGTTGGTTCACCATTACAGCTTAGTGCAACCTGTCTCCCCGCAAATTCCAAGCAGGGTATCAGATGGAATTCTTCTGATACGACAGTTGCCACTGTAAGTGATAACGGCCTTGTAATGGGTATAAGGAACGGTGAATGCGAAATCTTCGCAACCTCTGCATATGGCGGAAAAAAGGCTCGTTGCCGACTCATAGTTACAGACGGAAGAGTAAAAGGTTTTGATGTGTCCGCAAAAAAAATCACCGTTTATGCCGGATCAAAAGCATCAATCGGCACAGCTGTATTCCCTGAATGGGCCTTTAATAAGAGCATAAAGTTCAAGTCAAGCAATAAGAAAATTGCGACAGTCAATAAATACGGTATTATTACAGGTAAGAAACCAGGTAAATGCTTTATTACATGTAAGACACGAGATGGCGGAATTTCAAGGAAAGTTACTGTCATTGTAAAAAAAGCTAAACGTGTAAGATCCGTAAAACTTACCAAGAAGAAATTAAAACTTACAGTGGGTAGTACTTATACTCTCGGAGTTAAGTTCAACCCCAAAAAGGCAACAAATAAGAATGTGACCTGGAAGAGCTCTAAACCCGGTGTTGTTTCAGTAGATGCTTATGGCAATCTTGTTGCATTAAGTCCAGGAAAAGCCAAGATTACTGTTAAATCCGAGGATGGAAATCACAAGGCAACCTGTATTATAAAAGTTAGATAAAAAAGAGGATTTGTAATGAAAGTAGCTGTTTATCCCGGAAGCTTTGATCCAATAACATTAGGACATCTTGATATTATCAAAAGAGCTTCTGCCATGTTTGATAAGCTGGTCGTTGTGGTAAGCGTGAACACAGCTAAGAGTCCGTTGTTTTCAGTAGATGAACGTGTTAAGATGATTAAGGAAGCAGTTAAGGATCTTGATAATGTTGAGATTGACTGTCATGAAGGTCTTATCATCGATTATTGCAAGCAAAACAATATAAGGATTCTTTTACGAGGTCTCAGAGCTATCACCGATTTTGAATATGAACTCCAGATTGCTCAGACCAATAAAGCATTTTCACAAAATGAAGTTGATACTGTTTTCCTGACAACAAGCCTTGAATACGCATATCTAAGCAGTTCAACTGTTCGTGAATTCGCAAGCTTTCATGGGGATATAAGCCGCTGTGTAACAGAGTATGTCGCACAAATGGTTTATAAGAAATATGGGTATGATAAACAGCAAATTGGGGGGTAAAGACTATGAGCAGTAGAATTGAACAATGCATTGATGAAATTGAAACATTCATTGACAACTGCAAGTATCAGCCGCTGTCACATACTAACATTGTAGTAAACAAAGAAGAGATTGATGAACTTCTAAGAGAGCTTCGCAGTAAAACACCCGAAGAAATCAGAAGATATCAGACTATTATCAGCAATAAAGAAGCTATTCTTGAGGATGCCAGGAAAAAGGCAAAAGACCTGATTGACAGAGCCACAGAGCAGACTCATGCAATGATAAATGAACATGATATCATGCAGCAGGCTTATGCACAGGCTAATGAGGTAATTGCCCATGCTGCAAAGCAAGCTGAGGAGATTCTTACAAGATCCACAAATGAAGCCAATCAGATGAAGGCTGCAGCAGTAAGTTATACAGATAACCTGCTTGCAGAGGTTGAAGTAATAGTAAATAAAGCAATTGAAACCACTAATGCAAGTACAACTTCTTTCTTAAAAGATCTTACTTCATATAGTGAAACAATTAAATCAAACAGAGCGGATCTTGTTCCGCCAAGTGTCAATCCTTCTAACGTAAAAGAGAAACCCAAGCCGGCTTCAAATTTTACAGAAATAACTCCAGAAGTTATGCTTGACGATGGCTCTGATTTGAATCTTGATTTATTGTAATAATAATTTTATAGCTGCCGGTGAGTAAATCATGCGGCAGCTTTTCTTTTAGGATATATTATGAGATTAGATAAGTTTTTGGGATCCTGCGGTATCGGAAGTAGGAAACAACTTAAAGAATATATAAAAAACGGTATGGTATGCGTTGATGGTAATGTTATAACAAAACCTGAGTTTAGCGTTGATCCTACCATAAATGAAATCATATTTTCGGGCGAAAGTCTCACTTCCGATTATAAAGAATTCAGATATTATCTGCTTAATAAGCCGCAAGGCGTTGTTTCTGCAACAAAAGACAATCATGACAAGACTGTTCTTGATCTCATTGATATTGGTTTTGACAATAATTTGGCTCCTGTCGGAAGGCTTGATAAAGATACTGAAGGACTTCTGATAATAACAAATGATGGAAAGCTTGCTCACAGGCTTCTTTCTCCCAAAAAGCATGTTGAAAAGGAATATGAAGTCCATACTGCAAGAGTGATATCAGATTTTGATCTTAAGAAGCTTGAGGAAGGCGTTGATATAGGTGATGATGAACCTACCCTTCCTGCAAAAGCATTTATTGAAGATGTAAATGGTGAAGCAGTTTTGCACCTTATCATCCATGAGGGGAGATTCCATCAGGTTAAGCGTATGCTTGAAGCCATAGGAAATGAAGTTACTTTCCTAAAAAGGATAAGGATGGGGGGACTTGTTCTTGATCCGACTCTTGCTCCGGGAGAATACCGAGAGCTTACGGATGAAGAGCTTGATCTATTAAAATAGCTGATATTCAGAGGTTGTCATGAAAAAAGTAGCAAAAGGAAATTTTGGATATATTGAATATAATCGTAAGTTTGCAACTATAAGAACCTTTATTGCACTTGCAATTTGTCTGATTATATTTTTCACAGGTCTTTTTATCTATAAATCAAATAAGAGTGCATTTAGTATAATTGCTGCACTTGGATGCCTGCCCACAGGACTTAGTGCTGTCAATCTTATAATGTACATGAAAGCGCATCCTTGCAGCAAGGCTGCGTATGACATAATTGAAACTCACAGAGGCGGGCTTCTCATCAGATATGATCTTGAGATGACTAGTTACGATGAAAATTATAGTATTGCAGCTGCAACAGTTCTTGATAAGAATGTAATCTGCTATACGGAAAATAAAGCCCTTGATACCTCAAACTGCGAGAAACACATTAGAAACCAGATATCACAGAGCGGTTACAGCAGTTACACAGTCAAGGTATTTAAAGATATTAATGCATTTTGTAACAGGCTGGATAATCTTGAACAGATACGGCAATCCAAGAATATCGATCCTCAGGCAATTGAAGATTCCTGGGTCCCCGGCACGGTTGAAACCTGTGCGCTTGTTTTACTTTCAATTTCGTTATAATCAGGGTGATATGAGAGAAATTAAAATAGATAAAAATTCAACAGGTAAGAGATTGGATAAATTTCTTGGGAGTTATTTTACTGAATGCTCCATGGGATTTTTATTTAAGATGCTTAGAAAAAAGAATATTACCCTTAACGGAAAAAAAGCAAGCGGAAAGGAAGCTCTTAAAGAAGGAGATGTTATATCCGTATTTTTTTCCGATGAAACATTCTACAAATTCGCAAATAAGCATGTGAATGCTTTAGATTCCGGAAGTGTTGTCGATGATACCGCGGCGGTGTATGAGAGAGCCTTTGCGAAATTCGGAGACCTTGAAATTATATATGAAGATGAGAATATTCTTCTTTTAAACAAACCCTGCGGAATTTTATCTCAGAAATCTGAAGCTAAAGATTTAAGCATTAATGAATGGCTTATAGGATATCTTCTTAACCGTGGAGAAATAAGCAAGGAGAGTCTTGCGACTTTCAGGCCATCAGTATGTAATCGTCTGGATCGAAATACATCGGGGCTTCTAATATGTTCAAAATCCCTACCCGGAGCCAGAAAAATGGCCAATCTGTTAAAAGACAGAACTCTTCATAAATATTACAGGACAATTGTTATTGGAAATATTGTCTCTGATTCGCATTTATCCGGTTATCTCTTTAAGGATAGAAAAACAAATAAAGTGGTTCTTACTGATACTAAGCCCGATAATGAACAAAATGACTTATATTCACCTGTAGAGACATCCTTTAAGGTTATGGGTCATGGTGCTCTCTATATTTCAGATAAAAAAACTATACTTACAGAGCTTGAAGTATTACTTCATACGGGCAAAACACATCAGATAAGAGCACATTTATCATCGGAGGGGCATCCACTGATCGGTGATACAAAGTATGGTAATGAGCAGACCAATAAGATAATTAAATCCGAATTCGGATTAAAGTATCAGCTGCTTCATTCAAGCAGGTTGGAATTTCCGATAATGGCTGACGATTTTTCATATCTTTCGGGCAGGATATTCGAAGCTGAGCTTCCTGCTATTTACTCAAATATAAAATCCAAACTGTTTTCATAAATAATTTCGTATTTATTCTTTCGAATGGAGACAATATGGCCACATGGAATTCAAGAGGACTTCGTGGTAACACTCTGGAGGAACTGATAAATCGAACAAACGAAAAATATCAGGAAGAGGCACTCGCCCTCATCCAAAAGATTCCCACGCCTATTACACCGATAAATATTGATAAAGAAACAAGACATATTACACTTGCCTATTTTGATCAAAAAAGTACTGTCGATTATATAGGCGCAGTTCAGGGAATTCCTGTTTGCTTTGATGCAAAAGAATGTGCACAGGATACATTCACCCTGGAAAACATCCATCCCCATCAGGTTTCTTTTATGGAAAAATTTGAAGCACAGGACGGCATTGCTTTTTTTCTGATTTATTATACCGGGCGAGGGGAATTCTATTATCTTCCTTATAGAAAACTCAAATATTTTTGGGAAAGAGCCGTTGAAGGCGGACGAAAAAGCTTTCGATATGATGAGCTCGATCCGGAATATATAATTTCAGATGATACCAAAGGGTATATCCCATATCTGGATATGCTGCAAAAAGATCTTGAGCAAAGAGATTGACAAATAAATTGTATTCCTATAAACTTAAATAAATTTAATGTAGTAGCGAAGTAGCACGTTAACGCAATAAAGCGTCCAGGAGATATGTATGAATCGAAGACTTTTGCACACACCAGAGGGTGTACGTGATCTTTATGGAAAAGAATGCAGTGACAGATCTTTTGTAATAAATACTATAGGAAACCGTATGAAATCTTACGGGTTTGAAGCCATTGATACTCCTACTTTTGAGTTTTTTGATGTTTTTGCGGAGGAGATCAGCAGTAACAGTGAAAAAGAGCTCTATAAGTTCTTTGACCAGGATGGTAATACCATGGTACTTCGTCCGGATTTCACACCATCAGTAGCAAGATGTGTTAGTAAATATTTTTTGGAAGATGAAGAACCTGTTAGATTCTGTTACAGCGGTAAGACATTTTTAAATACTCACAGTCTGCAGGGAAAGCTGAAGGAAGTTTCCGAAATTGGCGCTGAGCTTATGAACGATGGCTCAATTTTTGCTGATGCTGAGATGATCGCATTGCTGGTGGAATCGATTTCCGCTACGGGCTTAAACGATTTTAAGGTAAGTATAGGTGATGCTGATTATTATTACGGTATCTGCGAAGAAGCCGGCATCGATTTTGATACTGAAGAAGCTATAAGAGAAAAGCTTGTAAGCAGAAATACATTTGCTGCAGATCTTATCATGGAAGAGTCCAGCATTTCAGAAAAATATCGCGAACTTATAAAAAGTGTTTCAACCTGTATAGGAAATGCAGAAGTTCTTGAAGAAGCAGGAAAGCTCGTTAATAACAAGCGTTCACAAAAAGCTATTTCTCACCTTCAAAGTTTATATCAGGTATTATGTAACTACGGTATTCAGGATTACATATCTTTTGATCTGGGTATGCTTAGTAAATTTAATTATTATACCGGCGTAATGTTTGGCGCTTATACATACGGTGTAGGTGATGCGATAGCAAAAGGCGGTCGATATGATGACCTTCTCGACAGATTTGGAAAGAGCGCACCTTCAATCGGATTTATGATTAATCTTGATGATCTGATGAAAGCTTTATACAACCAGAAAATTCAGCTGCCTGAAGAAGATAAGCCAATAGTTATTGAATATGATGAAAACAGCTTCAAAGATTCTCTTTCTAAGGCTAAAGAGCTTAGAAAGCAAGGTACAAGAGTAATCTTAAAGGGGGCAAAATAATAATGAATAAACAGGATAGATATCTCACATTTGCCCTTGGTAAGGGAAGACTTGTCGATTCTACAATGGAGCTTTTAAAGAAATGCGGCATTGAGTGTGAAGAAATAACAGATAAAAAGACGCGAAAACTTATTTTTACAAATGAAGAGCTGAAACTTAAATTTTTCCTGGCAAAGGGTCCTGATGTTCCCACCTATGTTGAATATGGTGCTGCTGACATCGGTATAGTCGGCAAGGATACAATCATGGAAGAAAATAGAAGTGTTTATGAAGTTCTTGATCTGGGATTTGGTAAATGCAGAATGTGTGTATGCGGTCCCGAATCTGCCAGAGAACTTCTCGATCATCATGAAATGATCAAGGTTGCCAGCAAATATCCTAGTATTGCAAAAGATTATTTTTATAACAGAAAAAACCAGACTGTTGACATTATTAAACTAAACGGTTCGGTTGAGCTTGGTCCAATTGTTAATCTCTCGGATGTTATAGTTGATATAGTTGAAACAGGCAGTACACTTCGTGAAAACGGTCTTACTGTTTTGGAGGAGATATGTCCGTTATCTGCAAGAGTTATTGTAAACCAGGTAAGTATGCAGATGGAATCTGAAAGAATTCATAAACTAATCAATGACATGAAGGAGAACCTGTAATGCGGATAGTAGAATTAAACAGTAAAACAAAAGGAGAGCTCCTTGAGAAGTTATTAAAAAGAAGTCCTTCTAATTACGGTGAATACGAGCAAATCGTAAATGATATAATTACAAATGTAAGAGAAAATGGTGACAAAGCTATTTTTGAATATACCTCTAAATTTGATCATTTTGATATAACAGCTGATACAATAAAGGTAACAAGGCAGGAGATTGAGGCTGCATATGAAGCTCTTGACGATGACTTTATTGATGTTATAAAGAAAAGTGCTGAAAACATTCGTGTATTTCATGAAAAGCAAAAGAGAAATACCTGGATAGATACAAAAGAAGATGGTTCAATTCTTGGTCAGAGAATCATCCCAATTGAAATATCCGGTGTTTATGTACCCGGTGGAAAAGCTGCCTATCCTTCAAGCGTACTTATGAATGTTGTACCCGCCAAGGTTGCAGGTGTAGAACGTATTATAATGTGTACACCGCCTTCAAAAGATGGAAAAATCAATCCCGGAACTCTGGTAGCTGCTGATATTGCAGGTGTTACCGAAGTGTACAAGGTTGGAGGAGCGCAGGCAATTGCAGCTATGGCATTTGGTACCGAATCAGTTCCGAAAGTGGATAAAATTACCGGTCCCGGAAATATATTTGTTGCTCTTGCAAAAAAAGCCTGCTTTGGTTATGTTTCTATTGATTCTATTGCAGGTCCTTCTGAAATTCTTGTTATTGCCGATGAAACCGCAAATCCTAGATATGTTGCGGCAGACCTTTTATCACAGGCAGAGCATGATGAGATGGCCAGTGCAATTCTTGTAACTACAAGTAAGAAGCTTGCCGAAGATGTTTCAGTAGAAGTAGAGGCTTTTACCCAAAAGCTTGAGAGAAGTGAGATAATTCAAAAGTCGCTTGATAATTACGGATACATTTTTGTTGCTGATAATATGACTGATGTTATTGATGCAGCAAACGCCATAGCCTCAGAGCACCTCGAAATCATTACAAAGAATCCTTTTGAGGTTATGCCGAAAATCAAGCACGCGGGTGCTATTTTCCTTGGAGCGTATTCTTCAGAGCCCCTTGGTGATTATTTTGCAGGCCCTAACCATATTTTACCCACCAATCAGACAGCAAGATTTTTCTCGCCGCTTTCTGTGGATGATTTTGTAAAGAAGACAAGTATAATTGCGTATTCTGAGGATGGTCTCAGAAAGGTTCATAAGGATATTGAACTTTTTGCTAAAAATGAGGGCCTGACAGCCCATGCAAATTCAATAGCAGTTAGATTTGAGGAGGAATAAGAATGGCACGTATAGCTGAAATCGAAAGAAAAACCGCTGAAACTGACATTACATTAGAAATTGATCTTGATGGATCCGGAAAATCCGACATTAATACAGGCATCGGCTTT
This sequence comes from Butyrivibrio sp. AD3002, assembly GCF_000420905.1. NCBI lineage: Bacteria > Bacillati > Bacillota > Clostridia > Lachnospirales > Lachnospiraceae > Butyrivibrio > Butyrivibrio sp. AD3002. The sequence goes on from NZ_ATVV01000001.1 coordinate 234,152, forward strand.
TTTGATCATATGCTTTCAGCTTTTGCCAGACATGGTTTATTTGATCTTTCTGTTAATGTTGTCGGCGATAATGATGTTGATGGCCACCACTCTGTGGAAGATACCGGAATTGTTCTTGGACAGGCAATCGCAAAAGCCCTCGGAAACAAGAAAGGGATCAAACGCTATGGTAGTTCTATCCTACCTATGGATGAGGCGCTTGTTCTATCCGCAATTGATTTATGCGGAAGACCTTATTTCGAAATGGATGCCGAATTCACTGCACCAATGGTTGGAGCGTTTGACACTCAGCTTGTGAGAGAGTTCTTTTATGCAGTTTCTTATGGTGCAATGATGAATCTGCATCTCAGAGTAATAACGGGAATCAATGATCATCACAAGATAGAAGCTATGTTTAAAGCATTCGCCAGAGCTTTGGATGAAGCAACTTCCATAGATTCAAGAATAGACGGTGTTTTAAGCACAAAGGGAAGTCTTTAATACTAAACTATTTACCGGGAGAACTAATATGCTGAAAAAATTTATACCCTGCATATATTTACATAATGGAAATGCTGTTGCATCTTTGGAAAATGCAGATGTTATTTCACAGTCACCTGTTATGCTTGCAGAGAAATATGATGATGACGATTGTGATGCAATAATCATTTTTGATATGTCAGAAAGTGATGCAGAGCATGAAGAATCACTTGATATCATAAAGGAAATATGCGGTGTGGTTTCCTGCGAAGTATATGGCGCAGGAAACGTTAAGCGTATGGAAGATATAAAAAAACTTCTATATGCCGGTTGCAAAAAGGCTTGTCTCAATTTTTCCAAACAGGGCAATATAGATATTTTGCAAGAGGTATCAGAGAAATTCGGCAAAGGCAAAATCTGTATATGCTATACAGAGACCGATAAAATATCAGCTTACGATGAACTCATAAAAAAATATGCTGATGAGCTGATTCTTTTGAACAGTTCTGAAATAAAGAAAACATTTGCTATTGATTTGCCAACTATATTATGCCTTCCGGATTTATCTCTTGATAAAATGATAGGACTGATGTCAGAGAAAAATGTCAGCGGCCTTTCCGGAAAAGCTATAAATGTCAATTCTTCCGAAATCAGAAATATGAAAAACATCTGCGCGGAGAATGATCTTGCGGTAAATCGTATGCTTCCGCAGTTTAAATGGGAAGATTTCAAGAAAAATTCCGATGGCATGGTTCCTGTAGTGGTTCAGGATTACAGAACAGATGCGGTTTTGATGGTTGCTTATTTTAACGAAGAATCATATAAGAAGACTCTTGAAACCGGTAAGATGACATATTTTAGCAGAAGTCGAAATGAGCTTTGGCTTAAGGGAGAGACAAGTGGTCACTTCCAATATGTTAAGAAGCTGACAGCGGATTGTGATATGGACACTATACTAGCAAAAGTAAAACAGGTTGGTGTTGCATGCCATACCGGCAGCTATTCGTGCTTCTTCAATGAAATTACCGGAAAAAAATATGCAGAGAAAAATCCGCAGAAGGTGCTCGATAGCGTATTTACCGTTATAAATGACAGAAAAACCAATCCAAGGGAAGGATCTTACACAAATTATCTTTTCGATAAAGGATTGGATAAGATACTGAAAAAGGTCGGTGAGGAAAGTACCGAAATGGTCATCGCCGCAAAAAATAAAAATTCAAATGAACTCATTTACGAAATGGCTGATTTCCTGTATCATATGATGGTACTTATGGCAGAAAAAGATATTAGCTGGGAAGAAATAACCGATGAGCTCGCAAGGCGCTAAGGCCTTTTAATATCGATTATTTGAATTATTTCTCAATTGATGTCTTTTATAAATCTTTCGAGGTGTAATTTGAACGAAAAATTAGCATTATCAGATGAAATCCTTCTTAGCATTAGTAAACCCGAGCGCTATATCGGCGGCGAGGTTAACAGTGCTGTGAAGGATTTATCTGACATTAAAATCAGATTTGCATTCTGTTTCCCTGATGTGTACGAAATAGGCATGTCACATTTGGGAATTCAGATTCTTTACGGTTTATTCAACGAATATGAAGATGTATGGTGTGAGCGGGTATTTTCTCCCTGGTCCGATATGGACAGTATCATGAGAGAAAATGACATCCCGCTTTTTGCTTTGGAATCACAGGATCCCATAAAGGGTTTTGATTTCCTTGGATTTACACTTCAATACGAGATGTGTTATACAAACATACTTCAGGTTCTTGATCTTTCAGGAGTCGCGATATATTCAAAGGACAGAACCTGGGATGATCCTATAGTTATTGGCGGTGGTCCTTGTTCATATAATCCGGAGCCTATAGCAGATTTCTTTGACCTTTTCTATATCGGTGAAGGAGAAACGAAATACAGAGAGCTTTTTGATTTATACGAAAAAGCAAAGGATGAAGGCTTATCAAGAGAGGAATTCTTATTCCAATGCTCTCAAATTAATGGCATCTATGTTCCTTCTTTATACGATATCAGCTACAAAGAAGACGGGACAATTAAAGCTATAACTCCTGTCAGAGAGGGCGTTCCTTCCGTAGTAAAAAAAGAACTATGCCTGGACCTCACAAATGCGTATTATCCAATGAAGCCTGTTATGCCTTTTATCAGAGTAACTCAGGACAGAGTAGTAATGGAGGTTATGAGAGGCTGCATCAGAGGCTGCAGATTCTGCCAGGCGGGGCAATTATACAGGCCTCTTCGTGAAAGAGATGTAAAGAAGCTTGAAGAATACGCAATTACATTACTTAAGAATACAGGCTACGAAGAAATATCCTTAAGCTCACTCAGCACAAGTGACTACACAGGATTAAATGAGCTTTTGGAATTCCTGATTGATTACTGTAACGAGCATAAAGTCAATATATCATTGCCTTCCCTTAGAATTGATGCATTTTCTCTTGATGTAATGAGCAAGGTTCAGGATGTTAAGAAATCCTCACTTACATTTGCTCCTGAGGCCGGATCTCAAAGGATGAGAAATGTAATTAATAAAGGGCTTACTGAAGAGGATATATTACGAGGAGCTCATGAAGCTTTTGTTGGCGGATGGAATAAGGTTAAGCTTTATTTCATGCTTGGCCTTCCCGGAGAGACTTCTGAAGATATTGAAGGAATAGGAGATATAGCCAATAAAATTGCTGTTGAGTATTTCGAGACAGTTCCTAAGGAGAAGAGAAACGGAAGAACAATTGAAATCGTAGCAAGTACGTCTTTCTTTGTCCCAAAGCCCTTTACTCCTTTCCAATGGGCTCCTATGAATACCAAGGAAGAATTCCTTGATAAGGCAAGTGTCACCAGAAAAGGTATAATGGCTCAGCTTAACCAGAAGCATATAAAGTATAACTGGCACGAGGCTGATGCCAGCATGCTTGAAGGTATACTTGCTCGCGGTGACAGAAAGCTATCGACAGTTATTTATAATGTATATAAAAGAGGCTGCATTTTTGATGCCTGGAGCGAACATTTTAAAAATGATATCTGGCTGGAAGAAATGGAAAAAGCTTCTCTTGATCCCATGTTCTATGTAAAAAGAGAGCGAACAAAGGATGAAATTCTCCCCTGGGATATGATAGATTGCGGAGTATCCAAAGAATTTTTATGGCGAGAATGGGAAACCTCCAAAAAAGGCGTTGTATCTCCGAATTGCAGACAGTCATGTATGGGATGTGGCGGTGCAAATTACGGTGTAGGTATTTGTTTTCAGCCTAAAAACGGTGTTAATTAAAGGTACTGACAAATTATGGTAAAACTACGATTAAAATTTTCAAAGCATGGTCCGATAAGGTTTCTTGGTCATCTGGATGTCATGAGATATGTCCAAAAAGCTATAAGACGTGCTGAAATAGATATTAAATACAGTGAAGGCTACAGCCCTCATCAGATTCTTTCTTTTGCACAGCCTCTTAGTGTCGGTTCCACAACCGATGGTGATTATATGGATATGACCGTACTTAGCTGTAAGTCACCCGAAGCTGTTATGGATTCTTTAAACAATGCAATGAATGAAGGCATTGTAATAACGGCTATCAGTGAACTGCCGGAGAAATCCGTAAATGCCATGACGAGTGTAGCTGCTGCTGAATATGTTATTTCATTCAGAGATGGAAAAGCTCCTGAGTTTAATCTAGAAAGTACTTTTAGAAGTTTCATGGAACAGAATGAAATTTTAGCTACAAAGAAGACAAAAAATGGTGAGAAAGAAATAAATATCAAGCCACTGATTTATGATTATGAGATACTTCCGGGAAATCAGATACATGTCCTTGTATCTGCCGGCAGTTCAAGTAATTTAAAAGCATCTCTTTTAACCGAATCGCTGTTTTCATTTGCAGGAGAGGAGATGAAGCCGTTTGCTGCCGTCTATCACAGACTTGAAACCTACCTTTCCGGTAATGATGAAAAAGGTTACTTTATTCAGCCTATGATTCCGCAAAAAATTCCGGCTCTTTCTTTTGCTGCCACTAAGTCCTCCTCACAGGGAAAGCTTTATGTGTGAAATAATTATTACAAGATGGCACGGACATCTTTCAATGATCGGTATTCTTAATAATACAGTTCAGTCGCTGGATATTTTGGATTCCATTGACAGGATCGGCAATATATACGTCGGAAGAGTCGAGAATCTTGTATCCAATTTAAACGCTGCTTTTGTCAGGTTTGAAAACATTAAGGGAAAGCATAGTGTAGGATTTTTACCATTTAAAGCTATGCCTCCTGCACATATACTTAACAGAAATGCTGATTCATCTGCATTGAAAACCGGCGATATAGTTCTTGTCCAATTAAAAGTGGAAGAGCAAAAAACAAAGCAGGCGAGGCTATCCGGTAAAATCGACCTTGATAGTTCTACTTTTGACGGTAATATCGATGATTTGATAAAGATTGCCAAGACAAGATGTGAGTACCAGATGATATCAGGTAATACCGGCCTTGTATCTGATGAAATTAGTACATTCGTATCTGATTTTATCAAAATTATTGATGCTATTGATCCTGATGCCAATTGCGCAGAATCCTATAAAATTGTTACAGATATACGAGATATTTATGATGAACTGAGCGCTCATAATGTTGTATGTGAATATTATGATGAGGAAGAAAAAAGACTTCCTTTACAAATAAATTATAGTCTTTCCAGTAAAACAGATGATTTGTTTGGGAAGAAGGTCTGGCTGGATTCGGGAGCATTTCTGATAATAGAGCAGACTGAAACCCTTAATCTGATTGACGTCAACTCAGGAAAAGCTACAAAAAAATCCGAGGATTTCTTTTTAAAACTTAATATAGAAGCTGCTATTGAGGCTTACAGACAGATTAGGCTAAGAAATCTTTCGGGCATGATACTTATTGATTTCGTGTCAATGAAAAATGCCGACATGAATGAAAGACTTATCTCATTTATAAAGAATCTGATACAATCGGATCCAATGAATCTGACTTATATTGATTTGACAGGTCTTGGTATAATGGAGTTTACAAGACAAAAAAGAAAAAAATCTCTGAGAGAAACTATTGACATAAAAAATAAGTGATGTTATTATTTCAGAGTATGCCGCTTAACGAGGTTGAAGTGGATTAATTTTTCCCACCATAGTTAGCGAGATTTGGAAAAAGGAGGTGCCTTATGTACGCAATTATTGTTACTGGTGGTAAGCAGTACAAGGTTTCCGAGGGCGACGTTATTCGTGTTGAGAAGCTTGACGTAGAAGCCGGAAAAGAAGTTACATTTGATAATGTTATTGCTGTAAGTGATGACAAGACTCTTAAGGTTGCTGGTGATGTAGCAGGCGCTAAAGTTAGTGCAACTGTTATGGAACAGGGCAAGGGCAAGAAGGTTATCGTTTACAAGTACAAGTCTAAGACAGGTTATCACAAGAAGAACGGTCACAGACAGTGCTTCACAAGCGTAAAGATTGATAAGATTTCTCTTTAATCTTGTGTTTTTTGAGTGTTTGCAGATATGACAAATATCATTATTCGTAAAAATACGGATGGCGAGTACAAGGGCTTTAAGCTTGAAGGACATGCCGGTTCCGGTGAATATGGCAAAGATATAGTATGTGCAGCAATTTCCATGCTATCTATTAATACTGTCAATTCTCTTGAAAAATTTACAGATGATGTTTTTACCTGTGATGCTAATCCTGAGAAGGGTTACATCGAAGTGCAAGCAGAGAATGGTTTCTCTAAGGAGGGCGAATTATTGATGAAGTCCTTTGAGCTTGGAATTACAGGTGTCTACAAACAGTATGGTAATGAGTTTTTGAACATTAAATTCGAGGAGGTGTAAGTCATGTTGAATATGGACCTTCAATTTTTTGCTCATAAGAAGGGAGTCGGATCCACAAAGAATGGTCGTGATTCCGAGTCAAAGCGTCTTGGAGCAAAGAGAGCTGACGGACAATTCGTAAAGGCTGGAAATATTTTATACAGACAGCGCGGCACTCATATTCATCCCGGTGTGAACGTTGGTATCGGTAAGGATGATACTCTGTTTGCACTTATCGATGGTGTGCTTCGTTTCGAGCGCAAAGGCCGCGATAAGAAGCAGGCTAGCGTTTACGCTGTAGAGAAGTAATCAGTATCGTTTTGTATTGAGCTCCAAACATATTTTGTTTGGAGCTCTTTTTCTTAGAATCCCCGTTGTTTTTATATAATTTATTTAGGAGATTATAATGCCTGCATTTGTTGATAGAGCAAGAATATTTGTTAAAAGCGGAAAAGGCGGAGATGGCCACGTATCCTTCAGAAGAGAAAAATTTGTTGCCAATGGTGGTCCCGATGGCGGAGACGGCGGAAAAGGTGGAGATGTTATTGTTAAAGTTGATCTTGGAATCAATACTCTCTCAGATTTCCATTATGGCGGCAAATATAAAGCAGAAAACGGTGAAGATGGCGGAAAGAGAAGATGTCACGGCAAACAAGGCTCTGATATCATTATTAAGGTCCCCCAGGGTACTGTAATTAAAGAAGCTGAGAGCGGTAAAGTCATTGTCGATATGTCCGGCGAAACCACAGAGTTTGTTTTACTTAAAGGTGGTCGCGGCGGTAATGGTAATATGCATTATGCAACCAGTACAATGCAGGCGCCGAGATATGCTCAGCCCGGCCAACCCTCCAAAGAACTTGAAATATTACTTGAGCTGAAAATGATAGCAGATGTAGGACTTGTTGGTTTCCCCAATGTTGGTAAATCGACGTTTTTAACAAAAGTATCTAACGCTAAGCCCAAAGTAGCAAACTATCATTTCACAACATTAACCCCTATTCTGGGTGTTGTAAGTTTAAATGATGCAAGAGGTTTTGTTGTAGCAGATATTCCCGGACTTATCGAGGGCGCAGCCGATGGAGCAGGTCTCGGACATGAATTTTTGCGCCACATTGAGCGTACAAGGATGATGATTCATGTTGTAGATGCTGCAGGAACAGAAGGGCGGGATCCCTTTGAAGATATAGAAGCCATAAATAATGAACTTGCCAAATACAATGCCGATATTACCAAGAAAACACAGGTAATAGCAGCAAATAAGATTGACATGCTTCCTGATGGAGAAGACTCTGAGATAATTCAAAAACTCAGAGAAAAATTTGAGCCACAGGGTGTAAAGGTATTTGCAACGTCAACGTTAACTGGCAAAGGCATTAATGAACTGCTATACTATATAAGTAGAGAACTTGACAAACTTGGTGATGATACTGTCGTATTTGAAAGTGAGTATGATCCCGAGGTTGAACTCAAGGTAGAAAATGAGTCCTTCACTGTTGAATATGATTCAAATGCTAAGGAATATGTAATAGAAGGACCAAAGATTGAAAAAATGCTTGGATATACTAACCTTGATTCCGAAAAAGGTTTCGCATTTTTCCAGAATTTCCTTGTTGAGACAGGTATTCTCGATAAACTTGAAGAACTTGGTATACAGGAAGGTGATACCGTCAGAATGTACGGTAACAGTTTTGATTATTACAGAAATGCAGATACCGGCGATAATCCAGTCATGAATAATGCCGAAATGCAAGATGATGATATAGATATTGATATGGAGGACAATGATGAATTTAACGAGTAAACAGCGCGCTTACTTAAAAGGGTTAGCCATGAATCTGGAGCCTGTTTTTCAGATTGGCAAGTCAGCAGTAACTCCCGAAGTAACTGAAGCAGTTTCCGAATGTTTTAATAATAAAGAGCTTATAAAGGGTTCTATTTTAAAGAATTGTACTGATGATGTTAAAGAGGTGGCAAATACTGTTGCTGACAGAACCAGATCAACACTCGTTCAGGTAATCGGCCGCAAATTTGTGTTATACAAGCCTTTTCATGAAAATCCTGAAATCAAGCTTCCTAAATAAGTAATATGTATTAAAATTTGGCCCTGTTATCATAAAGGCTACAATACTAAAAACAATTTTACAGCGAGGTTATTACTATGGCAGGCAGAAAAATCGGAATATTAGGCGGAACGTTTGATCCTATTCATCATGTTCATCTTATTCTTGGCGAAGCAGCAAGAGAGCAGTTTTGCCTGGACAGGATTATCTTTATACCCAGTGGGTGTTCATATATGAAAGATACATCTTCCATAACTCCCGGTGAGCTTAGATATCAGATGGTTAAGCTTGCAATTGAAAATAATCCTTATTTTACCTGCTCTCGAATTGAGATTGATCGTGAAGGTAATAGTTATACTATTGATACCTTACGTGAGCTTAAGAAGATGTATCCCGGTGATGAGATATATCTGATACTCGGCGGTGATACTTTCAGATCAATTGAAAGCTGGTATGAAAGTGAAGAGATTTTCAAAAACTGCATTATTCTGGCTGCTGTAAGAGACAATATGTCTATAGAAGATATGGATAAGCAAAGACGCCATCTGCACGATACATATGGTGCTGATGTCAGAATTCTCTCATTTAAGAATCTTGATTTATCAAGCAGCGACATCAGAGCTCGTATGAAAACCGGAAGATCGGTAAGATATCTTCTTCCGGATTCTGTTATTGAGTTTGCATGCCTGAAGAATATATTCAATGGAATCCCCGTAGATAATGATACCGATGATGTAAAAATATATAATGGTTGATTCATTACCTGACATTACATTATGAAGATTATTGATATTTCACACAAATTCCGAAAAGAAATGAAGCTTGTACTAAATGCGGATCGTTTTGACCACACATTGGGAGTAGCGTATACAGCAGCAAATATGGCCGCTGTACATGATGTTTCTATTGAAAAGGCTCTTATTGCAGGATATTTACATGACTGCGCTAAAAATCTCGATCATGAAGAGCAAATTAAAATCTGCAAAAAGTACGAAGTTGATATTTCCGAAGTAGAAAGAAGAAATCCGTCACTTATTCATGCTAAAGCAGGTATGTGTTTGGCAGAGCACAGATATGGTATCGATGACAAAGAGATTTTATCAGCTATAAGGTGGCATACTACCGGACATCCGGGAATGACGGACCTTGAAAAAATCGTATTCATCGCAGATTTTATAGAACCGAACAGAAAACCGCTTGAACATATGAGCGAAATTCGTAAAGAAGCATATAAAAATCTCGACAAATGTATGCTTTATATATTAAGGGACACGCTTAACTATTTAAAAAACATTGATAAAGAATGCGATCCAATGACTCAGGACACTTATGATTATTATTTAAAAAAGGGCAGGATGAACAATGAGTGAACACACAATTGAAAATTCAAAAAATATGGTCAAGATAGCTGTTGAGGCTATAGAAAATACAAAGGGCTCCGATATTGAAATTATCGATATCAGTGAAGTTTCATCACTTGGTGATTATTTCATAGTTGCAAGTGGTTCAAACAGATCTCAGATCCAGGCTATGGCTGATAAAGTTGAAGAGGCCCTTGGCAGAGCAGGCTATGAGAAAAAGGATGTAGAAGGTTATGAGAGTGCTTTTTGGATTCTTCAGGACTTCGGAGACATAATTGTTCACATATTTGATCAGGAAAACAGATTATTCTATGATCTTGAAAGAATATGGAGAGACGGAAAGCATATTACTAAAGATGAGCTGTAATTAGTTAAGGAGTAGATATTTATGAAAATATCTACTCCTTCTTTTTTATCAATATTAAATGATCTAATCGAGGATTTGGCATTTATAAATACAAATCAAAAATATCAATAAAGCCTTAAAACGCCAAATACTCTGCCAAGAATCTCGCAATCATCGACAATTATAGGTTCCATAGTATCGTTCTCAGGCTGAAGTCTTATATGTCCCTTTTCTTTATAAAAAGTTTTAACTGTTGCTGAATCATCTATAAGGGCAACTATCTGCTCACCATTCCTGGCTGTATCACAAGCTTCAACAAAAATATGATCCCCATTAAAAATGCCGGCATTTATCATAGAATCACCTTTAACATTTAGTATGAACATCTGTCCTTTAGGACACATCTCAGCCGGGATAGGGAAGTAGCTGTCAATATTCTGCTCTGCAAGAATAGGAGTTCCCGCAGCAACCTGACCGACAACAGGAATATTAACCATCTCAGTTCGAATCATATTGAATGAATCGTCACAAATTTCAATTGTACGAGGCTTGGTAGGATCTCTTTTTATATATCCGTTTTTCTCAAGTGTTTCAAGATGAGAGTGGACAGAAGATGTTGATTTCAGATGTACTGTCTCACAAATTTCTCTTACTGTCGGCGGATAGCCTTTCTCCAGAATCTTATCCTTGATAAAATCCAATATTTCTTGCTGTTTTGCACTAATTCTTCTTTTTTCCATGATAATCCTCCATAAAAATTCAGAACCTATGTTCAGTTTAGCATAAAAAAAGAATTATAGCAAACATATATTCGCTGTACGTTTTATTGGACAGGGGATGGATTATTATGAATACATAAAGAAATTGAATTAATCACAAAACACCCACATTACTGTGAGTGTCCTGCGATTTTCTTATGAGGGGGAGATAGTGTGATTTCGTTCATCAACTATCTTGATTAAATAATACTTTATAAATATGAACAAAATATGAACTCAAACGAATGATTTCTTTAAGATTATTTTGTTCTCAATTTTAGAACAAATGTGCGAATTTATTGTTGACAAAAGAATAAATGTTCGATATATTTATTACAGAACAACTGTTCGTAACGTTTGTTCGCATTCGGAGGTAACAAGATGAGAGAAGTGGTTGTTGGTGGTAAAACTTATAGTTATTCAGAGAACTGTGAGAAGAGCTTTGTTCGTTCCATGAATAATAAGAAGAGAAGAGAGATACAGCTTCGCAGAAGAGTTGTTACATTTTGTGTTTCTGTTTCTGTAATCATTTTCCTTGCTCTCATTCTTTCATTCTCATTTAAATCTGACGCAAGTAGCAGTGATGATCATCAGCAATATCGTTATTATTCTTCCGTATCAATAGCTTCCGGTGATTCAGTATATTCGATAGCTGAGAAATATATGGACGACCTTCATTACAGAGATATCAATGAACTTGCTCATGACATCGCTTCAATCAACAGAATATCGACAAATACTGATCTTGTAGCAGGTTCTAAAATATTTGTTCCTTATTATGATTATTTCATAAAATAAAAAGAAAAAAATCGGAAACTACATTTTAAATAATAGTATCCATAAATACAGTATAAAATATATAACTTTTGCCAATAGCATTTTACGCTCATATATTGCATTATTATTGAAGATAATATTGTTTAATTTTATGGAGGTAACTTATGCTATTCCAACTTTATGGCTCAAGTGCTGCGTCACAACTCATTGGATGGGTTCTTGTCTTCACGGGCCTTATTCTTATGAACGAGATTGGTAGAAGAACAAAAGCCGGCGGTATCCTGGTTTTTGTAATTATCCCTACAATCCTCACAGTTTATTTTATTGTAGCACATCTTGGTATGTTTGGAGGTGCGAGCAATCCTACAGTAGCTTATATGGACGGTTGGTTCCATTATTTCAAACTTTACGCTGCTGATATAGGATGTGTAGGCTTCATGATGATCAAGTACAAGTGGGGCATTGGCAAAGAAAAATGGTTTGCCTGGTTCCCTTGGTTCATCGTTGCAGCTAACATCATGATCGCAAATGTTTCTGATATGGAGTCAGCTCTTGCTGCATTTAATATCACAGGTAACCTTTCCGGTGCATGGTGGGCATCTAACGAAGGTGTATTCATCTACGGTGGATGGTGGAACGTTGTTAACGCTCTTGCAGGTATGATAAATATCTTCTGTATGACAGGTGTTGTTCATCTTTACACGTCTAAAGACAGAAATAAGTCAGATATGCTCTGGCCTGATATGACCGTTTGGTTTATTCTTGCTTATGATGTATGGAACTTTGAGTATACATACCTAAATCTTCCTACACACACCTGGTATTGCGGCGTTGCACTTCTTCTTGCACCTACTTTTGCAAATGCATTTTGGAACAAGGGTGCATGGATTCAGAACAGAGCTAATACACTTGCTATCTGGTGCATGTGGGCTCAGGTAGTTCCAGGATTCCAGCTTTGGAGTAAGTTTGCGGCAGCACTTCCTACAGTATACGGTGGTGCTACAGCTAATAACATTACTACAATGGATCTTTATTCAAAGGCAATTGAGCTTTACAATTCAGGAGCAGGTAAAACAGCACAGGCAGGAGAAATCATTTCATCTATGGGCATTACCGCAGATCCCAGAATGCAGGGATTTGTTGCTATTCTCTCAATTACAATCAATGTTATTTGCATAGCAGAGATTATTAAGAGAGCAGTAAAACTTGGTAAGAATCCTTACTCAAATAATGTATTTGAAGATACTAAGGATTTCCAGCTTGCTATGGATCGTGCTGAGAAGGCGTAAATATTTATATCGCGCTTATAATTGAGGTTTTTTATGCACGAACTTGGTGTAGTATTTCATATTATTGATGATCTTAAAGAGGTCGCAGAAGAAAACAAAATTGAAAAAATTGAGAAGGTTACAATTGAACTTGGTGAAGTTTCAACCGTAATTCCTCACTTTTTGACTGACTGTTGGAAGTGGGCTTCAGAGAAGCAGGATTTTATTAAAGATACAGAACTTTTAATCGAAACAATTCCTGCGATAACTGAGTGTCAGGATTGCAAGAAGCAATATGGAACCGTTGCCCACGGAAGAATATGTCCCTTTTGCGGCAGTGAACACACATATCTTGTACAGGGTAATGAATTTCTAATAAAAGAAATTGAAGTACAGGAATGATTGCAAAATTAATATATTTTAACGAAAAACTCAGCTTATATCCCTGATATAAGTTGAGTTTTTTTAATCTATTGCGTATTTTGTATTTTTTTCTTATACATTTTTAATGACAACATAGGATTTTTATTATAAAATGTATGCATGTTGCATAATACAAAACTAGGTAAGGGGGTATTCATAGCCATGGCAACTAAGGAGAAGAGAAATGTTATTGTTGGACAGTCAGGAGGACCTACAGCTGCAATCAATTCCTCACTTGCAGGTGTTTATCGTACAGCTATAGATCGTGGATACAAGAAGGTTTACGGAATGATCCATGGTGTTCAGGGTCTTATGGAAGGTCGTTATGTTGATCTTGCAGAGCACATTAAGACAGGTCTTGATGCTGAGCTCTTAAAGAGAACACCTTCGGCTTATCTTGGCTCATGTCGTTATAAGCTTCCGGAAATATTCGAAAGCAAAGAGACATATGAGAAGATTTTCCAGATACTGACTGATTTGGAAATCGATTGCTTTATTTATATCGGTGGTAATGACTCAATGGATACCATCAAAAAGCTTTCCGATTATGCAATTATTTCGGGATCTACAGTAAGATTCGTAGGATGTCCCAAAACAATTGATAATGACCTTGCACTTACTGATCACACACCCGGATATGGCTCTGCAGCAAAGTACATCGGTACTTCCGTAAAAGAGATTATTCGTGATGGTTGGAGTCTTGAGACCGAGCATGGTCAGGTTGTTATCGTTGAAATCATGGGTAGAAACGCCGGCTGGCTTACAGGTTCAGCTGCTCTTTCAAGAGGAGAGGACTGTGATGGTCCTGATGCAATCTATCTTCCCGAGCTTCCTTTTGACGTTAAGAAGTTCATAGATAAAGTCAGAAAACTCCTTAAAGAGAAAGCCAATGTTGTTATTGCAATCTCTGAGGGTATTCATGATAAAGATGGTAAATATATCAGCGAGTATGACAACGGCGTTGAATATGTAGACGCATTTGGACATAAGCAGCTTACAGGTACTGCAAGATATCTTTGCACAGTTCTTTCAACAGAAATCGGTTGTAAAACAAGAGCTATTGAACTTTCAACTCTTCAGAGAGCTGCAAGCCACTGTGCTTCACGTGTGGATATTCTTGAAGCATATGAGGTTGGCGGTGCTGCCATGAAGGCTGCTGATGAAGGTGACAGCGGTAAGATGGTTGTTATCGAGAGACTTTCAGATGATCCTTATCAGGCAGGAACAGAGGTTAAGGATGTTCATAAGATTGCAAATGATGAACGTCTTGTTCCCAGAGAATGGATTAATAAAGAAGGTACATATGTAACTGATGAGTTTATTACTTATGTTCGTCCTCTTATCCAGGGTGATGTTGGACCGATCATGGTAGATGGTATTCCGAGACATCTTTTCGTACCCGGATTCCAGGAACTCTTATAATATCTTCAATATTGACAATAATCTGTGTTACACCACTGTTATTGGGGGAGGGAGTTGCCTAATATTAGGCAACTCCTGTTTATAATTAATCGGATAATTTGCATAAAAGATATATTATTTCAATATATTTTGCTAAATTTGTACTTTAATTATGCACAATTTGATATAATATATATATAAAAGGAAACTTGTTTTTGAAGGGAGATTAATTATGTGGACAAATTCACTACTTAAACAAAACGGTAAGCTCAACATGAAAAAGAACTACTGGTATTGTGTTGTAGCTTCAGTAGTGCTTGGCATTTGCGTAGGCGGAAGCTCAGGCGGATCAGCTTATAACAGTACCCAGAATAGTGCCAGCTCAGGCGGATCATGGATTTCCGAAATTGATCCCGCAATTATAACAGCAATTTTGGGAGCTGCAGGAATAGCTATTATTATCGGTATCATTATTAAGATTGCTTTATTCAACCCCCTTGAAGTAGGATGCCAGAAGTTCTTTATAATGAACCGCGTTGAGCCCAAGGCTGAACTTGGCTATATAGCATTTGGTCTTAAGAATAACTGGAAGAATGTTGTAAAGACCATGTTTCTTACTCATTTATTTCAGGCTCTGTGGACTTTATTGTTTATTATCCCCGGAATAATAAAAGGCTATTCATACAGGCTCGTTCCATATATCATGGCTGAAAATCCTGATATGGACTCCAATGATGCCATTACACTTTCAAGATCTATGATGAATGGTCAAAAAATGAATGCATTTATTTATGATCTTTCCTTCCTTGGCTGGATAATTTTAACACTCTTTACATGCGGTATACTTGGTATTTTCTATGTTGGCCCTTACAAAGCATGTTCGGATGCAGAGCTTTATACAGCAATTAAAGAGAATTATAATCCGCAGAATACAGTATTACAGTAAAAGCTTAAGATAATATTAATTTTTCTGGCCTGTACTTTTGTGCAGGCCATTTTAGTGCGATAATATTATATATATTTATTTTGGGAACTATTATGAACACAAGAATTAAAAGATACATTTTTTTAATATTTCTATTTTGGGGATTCTTTTTTGCATGCCCTTTTTCAGAAAAACTGAGTATATCACTACATGTCAGTGCCGCCAGTGATAACAAGCTGTATGTCGGATCAAACGCCAGATATTTCACTAAGACTGTTCTTCCTAATGAAGAATTCAAAATTACGGTTTATGACAATCGTCAAAAGCTCAGCACAAAAGGCTTAAAATTTAAATCGAGTAAACCATCTGTTGCAACAATAGATAAAAATGGAAATATCGTTGCTCATGACCTGGGAATCACAACAATACAGATTAAGAGAAAACATCATCTTTTTGCCACTTTAACCGTTAAAGTAAAAGAAAGCATCCCACGAATTCTGTTTATAGGTGATTCCCGTTCGGTTTATATGTTCAATGTAAAAAACAATGAATTGTGCGGTGATGTCAGGAATGGAATGTTTGTTTATGCCAGAAGCGGAGCTCAGCATGATTACATAGACGAGGTCCTTAACGAAGTTGATCCCGATTCTTATGATGTAGTCGTTTCATGGATGGGGGCTAATGACAGAGGTAATTTTGGAGTTTATCGCAAATATTATAACGAACTACTAAAAATGAAAAAGAAGCTTATTCTATGTACTGTTGGTCCCGTAAAGGATGCATATCTTGATGAAATAGGTCTTATATGTTTTACAAATAATTTAATGGTACATTATAACAAAGGCCTGAAAAAATGGGCCAAGAAAAATCATGTAGCAACAATCGATTTATATAATTATATAGTAAAAAAGAATTTGAGAGTTGATACAAGAGACGGTGTTCATTATCTTCCACGTCCCACTAAGAGTATTTGGAAATTTATTTTAAAGAAATTACCAAATTTATAATAGCTATTTACTTCCACATGCCATAAAATGGTATGTGGAATTTTTATACATATAAAATTCCTATTTATACAAAATATATAATGATTTAGGAGATGAGAAGATGAACTATTCAGAAGAGTCACTGCGTCTGCATGGAGAATGGAAGGGTAAGATTGAAGTTGTTTCAAGAGTAAAAGTTGAAAATAAAGAAGATCTTTCACTTGCTTATACTCCAGGAGTTGCCCAGCCCTGTCTTGAAATCCAGAAGGATTACGAAAAATCCTACACCCTTACAAGACGTCATAATCTCGTAGCTGTTATAACAGATGGTACAGCTGTTCTTGGTCTCGGGGATATCGGTCCTGAAGCAGGAATGCCTGTTATGGAGGGTAAATGTGCTCTTTTTAAGGAATTTGCGGATGTTGATGCTTTTCCTATCTGTATCAGAAGCAAGGATGTCGATGAAATAGTTCGTACTGTTTATCTTATTTCAGGTTCTTTTGGCGGTATTAATCTCGAGGATATCGCAGCACCGAGATGTTTCGAAATTGAGAAGAAATTAAAGGAGCTCTGTGACATTCCCGTATTCCATGATGACCAGCATGGAACAGCAGTGGTTGTTGGTGCAGCGCTTATCAATGCACTGCGAGTCGTAGGTAAAGAAATCTCTGATGCAAAAGTGGTAATCAACGGCGCAGGTTCCGCAGGTATTGCTATTGGTAAACACCTTCTTAATCTTGGTATAAAACACCTGAAAATGGTTGACAGAAACGGCATTCTCTGTGAAGGCGTCGAGATGAATTCAGCCCAGGCAGAGATGGCAGATATTACAAATCCCGAGAAATTCAGCGGAAAGCTTGCAGACGCAATGGAAGGTGCTGATGTATTTATCGGCGTCAGTGCTCCTCATATAGTCTCAAAGGATATGATTAAGTCCATGAATGAAAAAGCTATTGTTTTTCCTATGGCAAATCCTGTTCCTGAGATTGAGTCTGAGGAAGCGCTTGAAGCCGGTGCAGCAGTTGTCGGCACAGGCAGAAGTGATCATCCCAATCAGATTAACAACGTTCTTTGTTTCCCCGGTCTTTTCCGCGGAGCACTGGATGTACGGGCAAAGGACATAACCGAAGAGATGAAACAGGCTGCATCCTATGCACTTGCTAATCTTGTATCATCTGATGAATTAAACGAAAAATACATTCTTCCGCTTGCTTTTGATAAGAGAGTGGGACCTGCCGTTGCTGAGGCTGTAGCAAAAGCTGCAAGAGAATGCGGAGTAGCAAGAATATAAAACCAAAAAATACAAAACGGTACGAAGTATAATAATACTTCGGGCCGTTTTTTCTTAAAGTAAAAAATTATAAATTATATAATTCTGTGTATTTTTCTTCCAGGTAATCCAGGAAATCATCAGCTGTAAGTGTTCTTCCCGTGATTTCTTTTATCCATTCAGAAGGAGAAAGACGGTCTGCTTTCTTAAACACATTTTCAGCCATCCAATTATTCAGTGTCCTAAAATCGCCTTTAGAAACCAGACTATTTATGTCAATTTCATTTTTCATACGATTGTAGTACATAGCATTATACATATTACCGATAGCATAAGCAGGGAAATATCCAAAGCCAAAGGTCCAGTGAACATCCTGAAGTACGCCTTCCCTGTCATTTTCAGGCTCAATACCAAGGTATTCTTTATATTTTTCATTCCATACCTTTGGAACATCATCTATAGAAAGAGTACCTTCAAAAAGTGCCTTTTCGATTTCATAACGGATTATTACATGGAAGGTATAAGTGAGCTCATCTGCTTCAGTTCTGATAAGGGATGGCTCAACAATGTTTAGTGCTTCATATAATTCGTTTTCGGAAACATCCTTCATAACCTGAGGGAATACTTCACACACTTTAGGATAAATGAGACTTACAAATTCCTTTGAACGGCCAATTCTGTTCTCATATAACCTTGATACAGACTCATGCATTCCCATTGTCTTTCCACCATTTATAAAGTGTTCGTGGTTTTCTTCGGGAACAAGCATTTCAAAGAGAGCATGACCACCCTCGTGTATTATTGAATACATGCTTCCAATAAAGTAATTGGGGTAGTAGTGAGTAGTAACACGTACATCATCCTTACCAAGTCCGTTTGTAAACGGATGCTCAGAAGTTGTAAATGCACCTCTTTCAAGATCAAAATCAATTGTTTCAAGAAGCCATTTTGCTATATTTGCCTGCTGCTCGTCGGTAACCTCTATATCCAAAAAATCTCTTCTGATATTCTTTTTACTCTTCATAATCTTTTCAAGAAGAGGAAGCAATCTTTCCTTGCACTTTCCAAAGCATTCATCCAAAACATCGGTTGTAATATCACGTTCGTAATCATCAAGAAGCTGGTTATATACCGAACCTCCGGCACTAATATCCCTTAATTTGATTATTTCCTTGTTCATCTCAAAGACATTTTTAAATGATTCCCTGAACATGGAAAAATCGGATGCTTCCCTTGCTTTGGACCAGTCAACAAAGGCCTTATTGTAAACTAGTGAAATCTCCATATTCTTCTCGGGGGTTATGTTTTTTTCTTTGATGTATGTTCTGTGAAGCTGATCTGCTAAAGCAGCATCCCATTCAGTAAGTTCGTCCTTGTGTTCATAGAGATATTCCGCAGCTTCAGTGAACTTCTCATCTTTAGCGATTTTGAATGCCTGATTACTGAGAAAAGCCGATACCTCACCCTGAGTCTCCATTCCCTTAACGGGGCATATTGTTTCCTGATCATAGGATAAAATTCTGCATGCATGATTATACGTCTCGATTTCTTTAGACGCATTAAGAATATAATTTAATTTTTCCTGTGTTTCCTTTGTCATATTCGTTCTCTCTTTCTGAAAATAATAATATTTATTGTATATCACCTTATGTTAACCTTCAATAAGGATAAATTTTACAAAAAGAATGAAAAATATTTGTCAAATCATGAAGAAATTAATATCTGAATTGATATTTTTTATTGTGTTTTTTGAGTTTTCTCTATATAATTTCATTTATAAAGTTAACGCTTTAAAACTTCAAAGGAGGAAAGTGTATGAGAAAGTTAATTGGTGTTATGACCGCCACCGTTATGCTCTCCACAATGCTTATGGCTTGTGGTAATAGCGGCGCTGCTACTATCGAGACTGTAGAAGAGGATACTGCACAGACAGAGACCGCTGCAGATACTAATGAAGATGCGGCAACTGATGAGACAGCTGATGCTGAAACATCAGAGGAAGCTACAGAGGCGGCTTCAGAAGATTACCATATTGGTATTGTAACAGGATCTGTATCCCAGTCTGAGGATGACAGAAGAGGTGCTGAGGCATTTCAGGCAAAGTACGGAGAGGACAGAGTTATTCTTGCAACCTATCCCGACAACTTCACTGAAGAGCTTGAGACAACTATCCAGACAATCGTTAATCTTTCAGATGATGCTGATATGAAGGCTATCATCGTAAACCAGGCTATTCCCGGAACAACAGAAGCATTCCGTCAAATTAAGGAGAGAAGACCTGACATCATTTGTATCGCAGGTGAGTCTCACGAGGATCTTCCTGAAATCGGAAGTGCCGCTGATCTTGTATGTAACAACGACTTCGTTGCTCGCGGATATCTTATCATCCGTACAGCACACGAGCTTGGATGTGATACATTCGTTCACATTTCATTCCCTCGTCATCTGTCCTATGAGACAATGAGCCGTCGTGTTGCTATTATGAAGGCTGCTTGTGAAGAGTTCGGCATGGAATTCGTTATGGAGTCAGCTCCCGATCCGACAACAGACGTAGGTGTTCCCGGAGCACAGGCTTACATTGCAGAGCACGTTCCGGAGTGGGTTGAAAAGTATGGTCAGAATTCTGCATATTTCTGTACAAATGATGCTCACACAGAGCCTCTTCTCAGAGGACTTCTTGAGAACGGTGGTTACTTCATTGAAGCAGACCTTCCTTCACCTCTTATGGGATATCCCGGAGCACTTGGTCTTGACCTCACAGAAGAGGCAGGTGACTTTGAGAAGATCCTTGCTAAGGTTGAGAGCGCAGTTGTAGAAAAAGGCGGCGCAGGCAGATTCGGAACATGGGCTTATTCTTATGGCTACACTGTTTCAGCAGGTCTTGCACAGCATGCTATGAATGTAATCGATGGCAAGAGTGAACTCACAAATATCGATGATATTTCAAAGGCATACGAAGTATTTTCACCCGGTGCAGCATGGAACGGTTCCAACTACACCAACGCAGATACAGGCGTTAAGGCAGACAACACCTTCCTGATCTACCAGGATACATACATCATGGGTGATCCAGGAAAATACATGGGTTCAACCGAGGTTGAGGTTCCTGAGAAGTACTTCACAACAAAATAAGATTTACCTTATGTGGGGAGATGCTTTTTATCTCCCCATATTTTGAGGTATGGAAAGGTTTTAAATAATGGGTAAAGCACCACTACTTGAAATGAAAAACATAAAAAAGGACTTCTTTGGCAATCAGGTCCTTACCGACATCAACCTTACCTTGAATGAGGGCGAGGTAATAGGTCTTTGCGGAGAAAACGGTGCCGGAAAATCCACGCTAATGAAAATTCTGTTTGGAGCAGATTCCATACGTGAAACAGGCGGATATGGCGGAGATATTATTCTGAACGGTGAAAAGGTTTCATTTCAGTCCCCGTTTGATGCCATTGCCGCAGGTATTGGAATGGTACATCAGGAATTTTCACTTATTCCCGGATTTACGGCTACAGAAAACATTTTATTAAACAGAGAATCAAAGAAAACAAGTGTTCTTTCACAGCTTTTCAGTGACCGTATGGATACACTGGATCGTAAGGATATGGATACACGCGCTGATGAAGCTATTCAGAAAATGGGCGTTAATATAGATAAAAACATGCTTACTTCAAACATGCCTGTAGGCCATAAGCAGTTTACAGAGATTGCAAGAGAGCTTTCAAAGGAGCAGTTAAAGCTTCTTATTCTTGACGAACCCACTGCGGTTTTGACAGAAAAAGAGGCGGAAGCTCTTCTTGATTCTATCCGAGGCATGTCTAAAAGAGGTATTGCTGTTATTTTCATAACACACAGACTTGGAGAAATTCTCTCGGTATGTGACAGAGTCATTACCATGCGTGATGGCTATGTAGTTAACGAATCCGCAACAAAGGATACAAGTGTTGCTGATATCACTAAATGGATGGTCGGCCGTGACGTAGCGGGTTCCGATGCCAATTATGTTACCGAAGATCTCGGAGCTGACAAGAAGATCGTTATGTCTATCAGAAAGCTTTGGGTTGATATGCCTGGTGAAACCGTGCGAAATGTCAATCTTGACGTCAGAGAGGGTGAAATTTTAGGTATCGGCGGCCTTGCAGGTCAGGGTAAGCTTGGTATTCCGAACGGTGTTATGGGACTATATCAGGCCGGAGGAACCGTTACTTTCGAAGGCAATGATATTCCCTTAAATAATCCGAGAAAATGTCTTGATTCTTCATTTGCTTTTGTATCAGAGGATAGAAGAGGAGTCGGTCTTCTTTTAGACGAATCCCTAGAGTGGAATATTTCTTTCCCTGCAATGCAGATTCAGGACAAGTTTTTGAAAAAATATCTCGGAGGCATGATTAAATGGAGAGATGACTCCGCAATTAAAGCAGTCACCGACAAATATATTGATGAGCTTAAAATTAAGTGCACAAGCTCAACTCAGAAAGCAAAAGAGCTTTCAGGTGGTAATCAGCAGAAGGTATGTCTTGCAAAAGCCTTTGCGCTTGAACCTAAGCTGCTTTTTGTAAGCGAACCTACAAGAGGTATCGATGTAGGTGCAAAATCACTGGTGCTTGATGCTTTGAAAAAGTTCAATAAAGAAAAAGGCGTAACAATTGTCATGGTATCCTCCGAGCTGGAAGAGCTTAGAAGAACCTGTGACAGAATAGCGATCGTTTCAGGCGGAAAGGTTGCAGGTATACTCCCTGCAGGTGAACAGCTTGAAAAATTCGGCGAGCTTATGCTGCAAAACTGTTAAGGAGTAATACGTGATGAGTGAACAGACAACTACGATCACATTTAAAGATAGGGCAAGAAGCATAGCCAAGGATTTCGGCCTTCCGAGACTTATTATTACCGGTTTCCTTGTACTTTTACTTGTTGTTTCGCCCTTTGTGGGAGCTGATCTACCCACACAGATTTCAAATATTATTAACCGCTTT
The DNA here is from genome assembly GCF_000420905.1 of Butyrivibrio sp. AD3002. NCBI lineage: Bacteria > Bacillati > Bacillota > Clostridia > Lachnospirales > Lachnospiraceae > Butyrivibrio > Butyrivibrio sp. AD3002. Next base: position 256,980 of record NZ_ATVV01000001.1, read on the forward strand.
AGCTGGAACGGAATTCTTGTACTGGCAATGGTACCTATGGTTCATTCCGGTTGTGGACTGAATTTCGGCCTTCCTCTTGGAATTATTTCCGGCCTTTTAGGTGCAACTCTTTCAATAGAGCTTGGTTTTACAGGAACTATGTCATTCTTCATGGCAATTCTTCTTGCAACACCCTTTGCTTTGGTATTCGGAAGTGTTTACGGTTGGCTACTTAACAAAATTAAGGGTGGAGAGATGATGATTGCAACATATGTTGGATTTTCATCAGTTTCTCTTATGTGTATGATGTGGCTTCTTCTTCCTTACCACAGTCCCAACATGGTATGGGGTATGGCAGGCAAAGGTCTCAGAACTACAATTTCCCTTGAAGGTTACTATACTCAGGCTCTTGCAAAGATTCTTCAGATCAATATAGGTAATCTTTCAATACCTACGGGAGCCCTTATTTTCTTTGCGCTTCTTGCTTTCCTTATGTGGGCTTTCCTTCATACAAAGACAGGAACCGCTATGACTGCAGTTGGTTCAAATCCTGAATTTGCCAGATCTGCAGGAATTAATGTAAACAAAATAAGACTTATTTCCGTTGTAATGTCCACCTGGCTTGCAGCTATAGGCATTCTTGTTTATGAGCAGGGATTTGGCTTTATTCAGCTCTATATGGCACCTTTTTATATGGCACTTCCTGCTGTATCCGCAATCCTTATAGGTGGCGCATCCGTAAATAAAGCTTCAATTATGAACGTTATTATCGGAACAATCCTTTTCCAGGGTATTGTAACAATGACACCTACAGTAATGAACAATATGATTCATCTTGATATGAGTGAGGTTATCAGAATAATTGTTTCCAACGGTATGATTCTGTATGCACTTACAAGAAAAACGGAGGGAGCAAAATGAGTAAAAATAGTTTAGGCGATTACCTCAGAAGGTTTTCAGTACCTCTTATGTTTCTTCTTATATGTGCGGTATGTGCGCCGATTTCAGGACTTTCTCCGAGCTATCTGGCAAATGAGATTGTTACCAGAATGGGAAGAAATGCATTTTTGATCCTTAGCCTTCTTATTCCGATTATGGCCGGAATGGGTCTTAACTTTTCAATGACTCTGGGAGCTATGGCAGGAGAGATTGGTCTTATACTTGTATGTGATTGGCAGATTGTCGGAATCCCCGGTATGGTACTTGCCATGATCATTTCAATCCCGATTTCTGCACTGCTTGGTCTTTTCTGCGGAAAAGTGCTCAATATGGCTAAAGGCCGTGAGATGATCACGAGTTATATTATAAGTTTCTTTATCAACGGTATTTACCAGCTTGTCGTACTTTACCTTATGGGACCTGTTATTCCAATTAAGCATGGTACAATCAAGCTTCCCAGAGGTTATGGTGTCAGAAACACAGTATCCCTTTTATCCATGAGACAAAAGCTTGATAACCTTATTCCTCTTACCATTGCAGGAGTAAAGATTCCTGTCGCAACTTTCATTATCGTGTTTTTATTATGCCTTGTTATCATCTGGTTCAGAAAGACTAAGCTTGGTCAGGATATGAGAGCAGTCGGACAGGATATGGAAGTAGCAAGAGATGCCGGAATAGATGTTGAGCGTACCAGAATTATATCAATGGTTCTTTCTACAGTATTTGCAGGCATTGGTATGATCATCTATCTCCAGAATATGGGTAATATTGCAACCTACAGCTCACATTCACAGATTGGTATGTTCTGTATTGCAGCACTCCTTGTCGGAGGTGCTTCTGTAGATAAAGCATCTATCGGAAATGTATTCCTTGGAATAATACTTTTCCACACAATGTTTATCGTTGCTCCTAAGGCTGGAACTGTTATTACAGGCGATTCCATGATAGGAGAGTATTTCCGCGTATTTGTTTCCTATGCGGTTATTACAGTTGCACTTATAATGTATGAGACAAATAAGAGAAAGAATAAATCAAAAGAGAGCCAACAGCTTGCTTTGTCTCAGGAGGAGGAAGTAAATGGATAAATCAAAGAAAAAAGTCCTGATATATCGCATTATAGCTCTTGTAGTCCTCGTCCTGATTGCAGCAGCCATGTTTATAATCGGCAGAGGACATACAGTATATTTTGATAATAAACCACTTGAATATGGTGGAAAAACAATAGACGAAGTTCCTTATAAGATAGATGTCCTCGTAAACGGCGAAAAGGTAGCATCTATTAAAGAGGGCGAACGTGGTATGGTTGATACCATGGGACAAAACTTCAATATGCAGCTTCTTGTAACCAAGGAAAAAGATGGTAAAACCTCCAAGATTCAGGTAGGACTTCCTTTGCCATATAATATGGACGGAATTATATTAAACCTTCCGGCAATGCTTGCAGGATTACCGCAGGATGCATATATTTCAGAATTTATTCCGACACCATCAGCTGCAGAACTTGAAGATGAAGAAGTTGTAACTGATGAAACCGAAGGACTTATGGATTTCGGTGAATAAATTCCAATAGCATAATTAAATCAAAAGAGACAAGATCAAAATGATTTTGTCTCTTTTATAATGCATGTGTTTTTCACGATAGTAGTTGTAATATGTGCATTTTGGTGTGTAGATATAAAATAATATCATTGCAGAAAATTCCGGTTTAATGTAATTCCTTATCACCAAATTCGCTTTGAAGCTGCATTAGTTCGTTTACTATAGGATTCTCATTATCAAAGTATTTTACATATCCATGCAAGGATTTTGCCTTTTGCTTTAATGTTTTGGAATGACTCCAAATAAATATTACGGATTTACCTTTTCCGTTTTTTGCTTCCTGAATCAAATTGGCGGCAGCGCTGTTTCCGTCAAAGGCAACTACCATGGAGGGTCTTCGTTCAAATATCTCGTAATTGAAGCTTTTATATATCCCCATTCCTTCGGCTTCAGGGGAAACACGTATATACACACCTGCATCCTTTAATTTATCACGTTCACTCTTTGTGATTAGCATAGGAACTACGGCATAAATTCTAAATCCTTTTGAATTGTGATCAATTAAATATTTTTCATATCCTGAAAGCTTATGGCCTATTATAAAACAAACTTCATCAGGATTCATGAATTTTAATAAAGCATCAAGTTGTTTTTTTCCGTCCGGAGTGATATTTGTCGCACGTTTTTCGGTATTAAAACTGCCACCCAAAAGAACAACAGGAAAACGATCCCAGGTAATTTCACTAATTTCATCCATAAGCTCTTTATTTGCATCAAATCTTTTTACTTTTCTTGAAGATGACTTTGTTATTCTTACAGTCTTCATCTTTTCAAGCAAAAATTCCTCCATATCACGATTTTTCAGCATTGAAATAAAAGCAGCTTTTTTATCGGAATAAGCTATCTGCCCCTCTTCTATTATGCCTGTTTCCGCGTCTTTCATGAGTTTTAGTTCATCATCCGTAAGTTCAAGCATTTTCTTTAAAGAAAGCTGTTCATCAATCGAACTGGTACCGTACAGAGCCGCCCCGTCTGTACCCTGTACACATCTGATTCCCTGTTTTAAATAATACTTAAGCGGATGATCTTTGAGCGAGTTCAGGTTATTTAGACGAACATTACTTGTAAGCTGGAATTCCAGAACTATATTATTCTCTTTTAGCTGTTTTATTACTTCACGTCCTTTTTTAGACCGTGGTGAGTAGGTATAAAGGCCGTGTCCAAGCCTCATTCTGGGCATAGACTGCCCCGGAAGAAGGCAATCCTTAACACAATTAATGCTATGTGAAATATTATCCTTCAAGCTGTCATTTTCTCCTGCATGAACCCTTATAACGAAAGACGGATCAATAGCGGCAAATTTTACAAGCTCTCTAAATACAGGCTTAAGGGTGATAATATCGTTTATTTCTTCTCCGACAAAGTCGCAGCCTGCAACATAAGGATCAAGGAATGTGCCTCTGAGGACCTCCAAATTTTGTTCAAGATAATCGGCAGGAGTTATCGCGTCTTTTACAATTGTAAGCGGAATTCTTCTCATAGCAGCAAGAAATCTTATCATTACGCCTGTTTCCTGATAAATCTTAGGCATCACATCATGGACTTCCTTGAGCATTTCTACGGATTCATATTTCTTAACAAGTGTCGTATCGCTTATTTCCGCATAACAAACACCTTGTTTTTTATAGTTTCTTGCAATCCAAAGCAGCTTATCCTGAAAAATAGTATTTGATGCATAATCAGGATTTTCCTTGTCCTTTAGCATCTGCTTCACATGAACCTTTACATCCTCATCAGGAATCTGGTCTATATTGCCCAATCTGATCTTATCTTCACTTTCTTTTGCTTTACAAAAAACATATCTGTAAAGATAAACCTTCTCAAGATTAGTAAAAACGGCCTGTCCATCCTTTATAACCGCAAGAGAACCGCGTATCTTTACTATATTCATTTCTGCATTATCAAGGTTATTTAAAATAAGATCAGCAAAATTAATAAAAGTATTATCATTAATTCTTCTGTCCAAGTACTTTCCTTCAAGTCCCGAAGAGATAAACTGCCTTGCAACTTTATTTCTTTGTGCATTTAACTTATCCCATTGTTCATTGGTAAGTTTTAAATCAAGCTTTTTTACATAATACAAAGGGTATCTTATCTGATGGTAAATTCCCAGTGCAATTAAGATATCCCCGGGCAGATTGCCATTCATATGTGTGTGAAGATCAGCCCTGAATTTAAGTTCTTTATTTACATAGGTTTTGAAAATTGTTTTAGAAAGATCAAGCTGGTAGTTTTTTGTCTGACTCATGAGAGTCTTGGCTATAGCCGGAATTGTAGCTTTTAGATCAACACGGCCATCAGGAAAAATATCGGCAATTTCAATGTCTCCAAGGCTAAAAATATAAGACTCACAGTTATCTGCATCTACAAAGCACGGAACTTCACCCTCAATGACAAATAAACCTTCCTCATTTTGAGTAAGAGGTAATTTGCATATTGATGCAAGATTCCTGATCAGGTTCCCTGTATGATGATTCGGAGTGGACAATACATAATAAAGTCTGTCCAAGTCCTTATAGAGACTTACAATTATATCCTTTTCCGCATCAAGAAAAAAACAGGTGAAATAAGTCATTAAACATCCCTCATATTAAGATAAGACAAGTATATTGATGAATATTATACAATTATGAAAGCTCATCAAGCGTTTTACCATAAGGCTCGAGGAAATCATCCATGAAGTCCAAGACCTCCGGTAATTCTCTTTTTAATTTATTCAGAGATTTCAGTGTGCTCTTTTCAGCCGTCCTGAATTCACTGTTACCCGCATTCTTTTCCTCAATACATTTAATAAATGCAGATAGTTTATCTGCGGCTTTTACAAGCTTTCTCATATAAAGCTCATCTTCGCCTTCCTGAGTTTTAAATATCTTCTCAAATGATGGCTGGAGGTCTTCAGGAAGCTTATGTAAGAGCTGCACATCAGCAATTGCTTCTACCTGTTTATATGCGGTCTTAAGCTCTTCATTGTAATATTTTACCGGAGTCGGCATATCACCGGTAATAATCTCCGAAGCATCATGATAAAGCCCTATCAGAGCCGCCTTCTCCGCATTTAGATTTCTTCCATATCTTACATTTCCAATAACGCAAAGAGCATGCGCAATCATAGCAACTTCAAGGGAGTGTTCGCATAGATTCTCCTGCCTTGAGTTACGCATAAGCGCCCATCTTTCGATATATTTCATCCTGGAGATAATAGCGAAAAAATTGTAAGCCATATTTTGATATCAAAAAGGAGCAAACAGCAAAAAGTCTGCTCCTTTAATCCTTTCTTAAGTCTGTAAAATAAGATTAAACCGGTTAGTCTCTGTTTTCAAAATCCTCAACAAACTGACAAATCAGATCAACTGTGCCATCTATACCCAGAACGCTGCTGTTTATTGTAAGATCATAAGTATCGGATCTTCCCCATTTCTTTGAGGAATAATAATTATAGTAACTCTGTCTCTGTTTATCTTTTTTTAGCATCATCTCGAGTGCTTTATCTTTATTGGTAACATCCGGATATCGCTCCATCAGACGGGCAATCTTATCATCCTCATCACCGTGTATAAAGATATTTAAAACGTTTTTATACTCCGAAAGCGCATAATCGGCACATCTTCCAACAATTACGCAAGGGCCTTCGTCAGCAATTTTCTTGATGGTATCAAATTGTGCAAGAAAAATCTTATGGCTGATAGGCATGTCAACAAAACTGGAGGAATTATATCCAAATGAATACGTATCCATGACAAGATTATATAGGAATGATGTGGTCGGCCTCTCATCGTGATCCTGAATCATTTCCTGCGCAAAGCCACTCTCAGAAGCCGCTCTGGTCAAAAGTTCTTTATCATAACACTTAATACCGAAGCGTTCAGCTACCTTTCCACCAATTTCACGTCCGCCTGAACCAAATTGTCTGCCTATTGTTATGATTGTATTCATAATAAAACCTCCATTTAAAAGATTTCATATATTTGAATACATTATACCATAATTGTATGCCTGTAATTAAGAAAAAAGTGGGAAATTCAGCTTAATATTTCAAGCAGATGCTGAAAATAATCCGGCAATGGCGCATCGGTTTCAATATAATCTCCGGACACAGGATGCTTGAATCCAAGTGTTTTAGCATGAAGACATTGTCCCTGAAGCTTGAATTTGCTTTTAAAGGATGGCCCATATACAGTATCTCCCAATAAAGGGTGTCCTATATGCGCCATATGAACCCTTATCTGATGAGTTCTTCCTGTTTCAAGATGACATTCAACATATGTCATTTTGTCCTTTTCAAAACGCTTTAAAACTTTATAATGAGTAACTGCTGTTTTTCCCTGTCCCTCAGGTACTATACTCATCTTTTTTCGGTCAGATACAGATCTTCCTATATTACCTGTGATTGTCCCCTCATCATCTTTAATAATCCCGTGACACAAAGCATGATATACACGATTGATGCTGTGTTCTTTTAATTGATCAGCAATAGCCCTGTGCGCAATATCATTTTTGCATATTATTACAGATCCCGTAGTATCCTTATCTATTCTGTGAACAATACCGGGTCTCATCACGCCGTTAATTCCGGAAAGATCATCTCCAAGGTAATACATAAGTGCATTAACAAGAGTCCCTGTATAGTGTCCGGCTGCAGGATGAACAACCATATCTTTCGGTTTATTTACAACAAGAACGTCCTTGTCTTCATATATTATTTCAAGCGGTATGTTTTCCGGCTCAATATCGGGAATAATGGACTTTGGAATCTCCATTTCAAGTATATCACCCTCAGATACAGAAAAACTTGCTTTCACAGGTTTTCCGTTGACAAAAACTTTCTGATCCTTTATGAGTTTTTGGATATAACTTCTGGACATAGAATCAGAGAGAGAGCTCATAACCTTATCAACTCTCTCTCCGTCATTATCCTCTCCGGCCACGTATTTTACTCTGTTTTCTTTATCAAAAGTATCCGTCATTTTAACTCCCTGTACTTTTTCTGCTGTTTAAAGCTAAGAAAATCAAAGTCCTTCTCCTTATAATAAAACAGGAAAAGAATAATAAATAAAATAGTGGAAACAGTGACATATATATCAGCCACATTAAAAATAGGGAAATTAATGATCACAAACGAAATAAAATCAACAACATACTCATTTCTAATTCTGTCAATCATATTCCCGGCAGCGCCACTTGCAATCATTACCAGTATTATCTGTAGTATAGTATATTTCTTTTCAAGGGGAAGCTGAAAAAGAACATATCCTATAACCAAAATTATCATTACCGCAATCATAACAAAAAATATTTTTTGGTTCTGCAGAATTCCGAAAGCGGCACCATGATTCTTCAAAAATGTAAGTTCAAGTACCCCTTTTATAATTACAAAGGATTCCTTCCCCTGCAACTTTTCGACCGCAAGAAATTTCGTAAACTGGTCAAGTGCAACAAGAAGAATCATTGATATCAAATCAACAATAAGGCATATTTTTTTTCTTGTAGTAATCTTATTCATAAAATGCTCCAAATATTATTCAAAGTCGTCCGTCCAGGTAATTTCCTTTAATGCTTCTCTAACCTCATCATCTGTAACAGATGGATCAATGACAGCTTTTCCAACTTTTTTCAAAAGGATAAATTTAATTGTATTTCCATCTGCTTTTTTATCAGAATGCATGAGTTCAATAACTTTTTCAGCATCAATATCAGTTACTGAAATGGGGAGTCCAAACGGAACAAACATGTCTCTTATCTCATAATACTCTTCCATCGAAAGCATCTGCCTCTTCCAGGAAATAAAAGCTGCAGCCACACAGCCAAGTGCTACGCATTCTCCATGAAAAAGTGTAAAGTCCTTATATTTTTCTATAGCATGGCCAATTGTATGTCCAAAATTAAGAAGTGTTCTATCACCTTTTTCAGTAGGGTCTTTTTCAACCACAGCTCTCTTAATTGAACAGCTCTTTTTGATCATAGACATGAGCGTTTCAGGATCTTTTTCCTCTATCTCATACATGTTATCTATTAACCACATGTAGAAATCGGAGTCTTTTATCAGACCATGCTTCATAACCTCTGCAAATCCCGAAGCAAACTGCTCACCGGGTAAAGAATTAAGAACGCTGACGTTCATATATACAAGTTTAGGCATATAGAAAGCGCCCACCATATTTTTATAGCCTTTAAAATCAACTCCTGTCTTACCGCCTATGCTACTGTCCGTCTGAGCAAGAAGCGTTGTAGGAATCTGGATAAACGCAATACCCCTGAGATACGTTGCAGCAGTGTATCCGACCATATCGCCTACAACACCGCCTCCAAGGGCAACTATAAGATCATGCCTGTCAAAATGGTTATCAATAAGTACCTGATATATTTTTTCAATCTCTGAAAGATTTTTGTTCTCTTCACCTGCCGGAATGGCATATACAACTGTTGTAGGAGAAACTGTCTCCAGGCACTCCTTTATCTGTTCTGCATATAGCTTCTCAACATTTGTATCAGTTATTATAGCAATCTTTCTTCCGGAAAAACCAAGCCCTGATATTCGTTCAGCCAATCCTTCAAAGCTGTCATCCAAAACTATGTCATAACATGGTTCATTATTATATTGTACATTCAAAACTTCTGACATACTTAAGTCCTCACAAAAAGGCAGAAGCAAAAAGCTTCTGCCTCAAAAAATCATTTATAAAATTACATCTGCTGAGGTCCGATGCTACCAAGTGAGCCCTCATAAGCTCCACCTAATATATCCTGAAAATCACCCGATATATCTACACTTGCAGGTGTAACAATAAATATATATCTGGAAATCTTCTGAAGATTACCGTTTATTGCAAAACAAGAACCTGAAGTAAAATCAATAATTCTCTGCGCAAGTTCAACATCTATTCCCTCAAGGTTAAGTACAACAGTACGATTATTAAGGAGGGTCTCTGTAATCTCACGTGCATCCTCTATAGAGGTGGGTTTAACAACACATACCTCCATGCCGCCAACACCTCTGTTTCTTGATGGAACAGGTCTTGGTGCAGCAACAGGTTTCTTTGTAAGTCTCTCCTCATTTATCTCGATTGAAGGATCATCTTTACCTAAAGAGCTAGCTTTATGTATAGGCTCTATCGGGCTATCATAATAAGCATCATCATCCTGATCGTAGTAACCACTTTCATCATCCCCATTCAGCTTCATAGCTGACAAAAACTTATCCATTACACTCATGTGATATACTCCTAATCCCCAAATAATTCTATGTAACTAATTTGGTATAATTATTACCTATTAATAGATACATATATACAACTATTATATTATGCTAGTTTTCGCTCGAAGTGTCAAGGTTCTTAACGTCTCCTTTAACTGTCGAGGCATCCAGAACAATATAATCATAAACGTTTAATCCATAATTTGTATTTGATTTTACGATAGCATATTCCTCATTTTGATAAAGTATACTTATCTGTCTGAAATCAGCATAACCTTTATTGATATTATATACGCCAACAAGCGTGTCCTTTGTACTGATAGTAAACTTCTCCTGAGAATCCGACTTAATGAGTAAATCTCCGGCTCTAAGTACATCGTCATCAACATAATAAGCTTCATCATTCTCATTATAGAGTTCAATCTCTATAACTTCAGGTGATTCCTTACCGTTTTCATCATACTTATCTCTCAGTACAGTCGAAGTATTATTAACACCTTTGGATACATATTCCTTCGGTATAACAAAAAAGCTTTTTTCTGCTATTGATGAATTTGGAATTTTAAGTCCTTTTTCCTCTTCCGTAATCAGCTCAACATTAAGGAATCTGTCTTTTGAAAAAGTAATCATCGAGTTTGTGAATGAAAGTCCGACAAAAGTGTCACCTGCATCATTTGTTACATAGGATACCTTCCCCCACACTTCATCCTGATTTTTTAAAAATCTGACCTTAACATATTCTCTTTCCGCGAGAGCCTTTACCTTATCCAGGTCATTCTCATTGATAGCTATCATCCAGTCTTCATTTGTCGAAAGCTTAAAAGCAGGATCCCCAACACCGACAAGAGAATTACTTATTAGCTGCTTTCTCTCATATTTCGTGCTATCCATAAGGTCCTTACTTAGATCTGCAAGCCCAATATTTTCATAGCCATCAATATAATACTGAACTATTCCGGTATCCGATGAATAGCAGTAATTAATACTATTCAAGGCCGATGCATTTCCGCTAAGTGATTCAATACTTTGAAGAACACTGGCACTAGCCAGCTTTTGAACGGTACCATCAAGGCTACTCTTAAAATCATACACAGTGGAAAATGATCTTGGATCAAAGTCCTCACTATAGCTGACTATCTGAGAACGAAGTTCACTTAAATCATCATCGGAAAGTGCTGCCTGCTCAGTACCCTGAGTTTTAAGGTACTCAAGAAGGTCGCCCGATTCATCAACTGTGTATACAAGATTTCCAACTGCAACCCTTTGACCCTCTGTAGCAAAATAATTTACATAACCTGCATTCGATGCTTCAACAACCTTTTCCTGCCGAAGTGCTACAGCTTCGTAGATATTATTTGAGGAAAGAGAGCCTTCTCTTACTTCATATCCGACAATATGCTTTTTACTGAAATAACTGAAAACACAGATAACAACATATACCATCATAAATGCAAAGAATATAATCCCGACATTTATATGCAGAAAAGAAGGATATCGTGTTATCTTGTTCTTCTTCTTTTTTACCATATTTTAAACTAAAGATAAGTCGCGACAATGCCGCGACTTATCGATATCCTATTCTAAATTTATAATCAGAGCGCCATTGCAACCTTTGATTTTACACTTTCAGGAAGCTCAGATTCATCCATTGAAACACTGAGTACGAAATCAACATTGAATTTCTCACTCAAACGCTCGAGCTTTTCAATTGTAGGGGTGATATCTTTTCCTTCAAGACAAGCAATGTTGAGGAAACCATCAAAATACATTTGCTGAAGATCGTGATCCTGTGAAATCACGCCGCTGACGAAACCGATAAATTCGTCTGAATTCTCAATCATAAATTCCGGAACTACAATAAGGCGAACTTTGTTGTTAAGTTCAAACATGTGCTTTGTATTTCTGTCAAGAAATACAACATTACCTAAAATGTTCTTAACCTCGGTATTGACCTTGTTCAACAGGCATTTTGTCTTGCCCTTTCCCTTATTCCCAACAATTAATTGAACCATATCCATACCCTCCAGTGTGTGTTATTTTTTTTGAGATAAGGCTCGGAAATGTTCGATTTTACCGCTTTAGGTATTATCTAAAACGCTTATCTCTTTTAATAATAATATTATAATTTACGCACCCGTTATCTGCAATAACAAATCAGACATTTCACGATAAAGTGTTTCGGTGTCCTCTGCACGCATAATTACAGCAATATAATTATTTCCGGAGGTATCCGAAGCAAGCTGAATCAGGCAATGACCCGCGGCATTTGTAGTTCCTGTCTTTCCCCCAAGAACAGTAATTCCGGCAGGCATCTCATAATTACCGTTGATATAGCCGTTCGTATTTTTTACCTCAATATCCTTGAGATCACCGGAAGCCTGGTTGTACTGCGTAGAATATGCCGACATTCTGATAATTTCATTAAATTTGTCGTACTTTAATGCTTCATTGAACATAAGATACATGTCATATACACATGTATAATGATCATCGGCAGTTAATCCGTTGGGATTCATAAAATGAGTATGAGTTGCACCGATTGCCTTAGCCTCGGCATTCATCTGTTCAACAAAAGCATCCACGCTGCCGGAGATATTCTTTGCAATGAGCATCGCTATATCATTTGCCGAATAAATAAGAAGTAAATGAAGAGCCTGCTCCAAAGTCATGGAATCACCTTCTTTAAGGTTAACCTTTTGAGCGCCATCCTCAGTTACATATACATCAGAATCAGCAATTAAAAGTTGATCAAGAGAACCGTTTTTAAGAGCAACTATCGCAGTCATCACCTTTGTCAGTGATGCAGGATCAATCTGAAGCTGTGCATTTTTGCAATACAAAGTCTTTTTATTGTTCAAATCAAAAAGACCGCAGCAGGTATTATCGCTTAATGTAAGCGAATCACCAATATCTCCGTTTGCGACACAGAGATCAGCGGCAAAGCTCTTCATGACAACAACTCCGAATTCATTATACTCAGTTGATGCAATTTTATATGGAAAAGCATACTCTTTGTCAGCACAACCGCATAAAAAAACAGAAAAAACAAGCGCAATACAAAGCATGCTAAAATGTCTCTTCAATTTATTTATACATCTCACGCCACTCAAGATCTCCTCTGTCCAAAGATTTGATTAATAATTCAGCTGTAGCAAGGTTTGTTGCAATCGGAATATTATGCATATCACATAATCTCATTACATTATTTACATCAGGCTCATGAACCTTCTGTGTAAGAGGATCACGAAGGAAAACAACAAGATCTATCTCGTTTGCTTCAATTGCAGCGCCAATCTGCTGAGATCCGCCAAGATGTCCTGCCAGATATTTGTGTATATTCAGATTTGTGACCTCTTCAATAAGTCTTCCCGTAGTTCCAGTCGCATAAAGATCATGCTTGGATAAAATACCTCTGTAAGCAATACAGAAGTTCTGCATTAATTTCTTTTTTGCATCATGAGCTATAAAAGCAATATTCATTGGTAATCCCCTTCCCCAACTTAAAAGTATTTTTTGCCTTGCAGTCGTACATTAAGTACAAACCCCATACCCGCAAAGCAGCTGACAATAGATGTTAGTCCTGCGCTGACAAAAGGCAGCGGAATTCCTGTATTCGGTAGTGCTCCTGTAGCAACACCAATATTAAGAAATCCCTGAAATCCTATCCAGGCCCCCATACCTGTAGCTATAAGCTGCCCTGTTAGATCCTTTGCTCTACCAGCTATAACCATGCATTCAAGAGCAATAAGAAGAATCAAAACAATAACCGCACATCCACCTATAAACCCGAATTCTTCTCCGACTACAGTAAAAATAAAGTCCGTCTGAGACTCGGAAACGAAACCGCCGTTCAAAACAGAACTAATCTCGTTTGTGTTGTAACCTTTTCCTAATAGCTGACCGGAGCCTATAGCCATAATAGAATTAAGGGTCTGATAAGCATCCGATGAAGCAAAATCTTCCGGATGAAGCCACGCCAAAACACGCCTTTGCTGATAATCACGCAAAATCACACTCTTATCCGCAAGCGCATCAAAAATAACAAGTAAGGCTGTCGGAATTGAAATAGCAAGAACCGTTATCACAAATTTTATATTTATGCCGGCTGAGAACAATATGCAACAAATAATAACTGTTAACATAATTGTCGTGGAAAGATCAGGCTGCAGTACAATCATGATAAGCGGCGGTGCCAAAAGCCCAAGACAAATAAAAATAAAGTATATCTTTTTGACTTTATCCTTATATTTCATTATGAACGCTGAAAAAAATAAAATCAATAATATTTTGGATGCTTCAGAGGGCTGAAACTGTACTCCAAGTACAGTAATCCATCTTGTAGCACCTTTTACTGAATGGCTCAAAGGTGTAAACACCAGTGATAAAACAACCAGATTCAGGATATAGTAAATTGCATAAAACTTACAAATAAAAATGTAATCAAGCAGGGATATGAAAATCATCATAAATACCCCCAAAACTATACCCACAATCTGCTTCTTTTTATAAGATGGATCCGCACTTCCCACAGCCATTACGCCTATGCAGGAAAGTGCTATAAGCATCATAACAAGCTTAAAATCATAATCAAATATATGATAGCTTTTTAGTTTTTCCAAAAATGTCTCAGTCCGCATTTGCTTCTCCACCTTGCAATTCTTGCGCTGTTCCGCTCTGCACCTCTTCCGGCTGTGCAAGCCCGAAGTAATATGCAAGAGCCTTCTTGGTTATCTGAGCGGCATAACTTGAAGAATATCCGAAAGCTATTCTGGTAGCTATGGATATTTCAGGCTTCTCATAAGGAGCATAGCATACAAAAAGTGCATGGTTTGCTCGTTTCTTTGATTCCTCGGCAGTACCCGTCTTACCTGCAACATTTACTGCCAGATCATCAAAATAAGGCTTGTCCTCTACAACCTGACGCATGCCCATGTGTATGGCATTCCAGAAAGAAGAATCCATATCTATATGATTTCTTACAGTCGCTCCATGCTCTTCAAGAAGATTTCCGTTTGAATCAGAAGTCTTCTTAACCAGAGTAAGGTTATAACATGTACCGCTATTGGCAACAGCGGTTATATATCTTGCAAGACCTACTGTTGTAAATGAGTTGGTACCCTGACCGATTGCGGAACGAGTCGAGTCAATGTCGGAAACAATCGGATCATATTCAGTAATCTCAATGCCGGTAGTCTCACTTAAACCATAGAGATCTGCATATTTAGCAAGCTTTTCAAGACCCACTTCGGATTTATAGTTTTCGCCCACAAGACTAAGTCTGTAACCGACCTCAAAAAAGAAAGCGTTACAGGAATTTCTTATTCCTCCGGTAACATCGAGTGACCCGTGTGATGCCGGATAAATCCAGCAGTGTGCGGGATTTGTATTATCAAGCTTATCAAATACACCGGTACAGGTGATTGTGGAGCCTAAATCTATGACTCCCTCCATCAGACCTGCCGTTGCCGATACCATCTTAAAGGTAGAACCGGGCGCGGTTCTTTGCATCGTTGCATAATTAAGAAGCGGTGAAGACTGATCGCTTCTAAGCTTTGCGTAATACTCTGAATCAACGCCGTTAGCCATTTTATTATTATCATATCCGGGATATGACACAAGAGCCAAAACATCTCCGTTATTAACATCCGTAACAACCATTGATCCGGTACATGGATCAAGTGCCAGCTGTGCGGGAGTAATATCCAGGTTTGATATTCTGTTTACCATAAAAGTATACGGAGATTCTGAGCCCGCAAGCCACTGCGAAAGCTCTTCTTCAGGTAGCTCTACTACTCCCTGCTCAAGCAGTATATTGCAAACAGCATTTCCGCTTATCAGATCATCCTGAAGAAGATACTTGTAAAGCTTTTTATTAAACTCATCATCCTCAGAAATATCATTGAAAATATATTCTACAATAGTGTTAAAGATCTCCTGCGAATCCACATACTGGCTCTCAAGATCAAGAACCGTTACATCGATCCAGTTTGCTGAAATGCAGTATCTGATATAATCCGAAAGCGAAATTGTTTCTTCTGTAGTCCATGCTACATAAGTTTTATCTTCCTTATCGACCTTTTCGGAATCAATAACCCCATTATTATATAGCTTATTTGCTATATAACTCATGTAAACCTGATACTCCTTCGTAAGCTGATTATACGGAGTGTTCAGTTCCGTAAACTCACTTCTTAGGCCTTCGTTTACCTGCTTTTTTTTGGTCAAAAAGCTCTCATGAACTGACATCTCTGAAGGCCCGGCTTCAGAGCTTTCCATATGCTTTAAATTTATTACATGGTTATCAAAAAGCGCAAAATATACATCATATATCGGTATCTGTATTTCACTGGCCTTTTGATTTTCACTCATAGTAAAGAATTTGATATTTTGAATCTTGGAAATCAAAATGCCGGCAAGCGATTGCTCGATTATGTTGTAGCATGCTTCCTGCAGATCTTTATCAATGGTCAGATATACATCACTTCCTGCAGTCGAATCTATATAACTACTGGTTTCTATAACCTTACCTGTGTTATCTACATATACTGTCTCACTACCCTTTGTACCCTGCAGTACATGTTCCATTGACTGCTCAATTCCTGATTTACCGACTGTGTCATTTGAATTATAAGACGGATTTACAGCCTGTAATTCAGCAAGTTCAGTGTCGGAAACCTTTCCGGTATAACCGATAATCTGAGAAAAATACTCAGAATCAACATATACACGGGCTGTATTTTCTTCAATGGATACACCCTCAAGGATATTTGCATTCTCCATGATATCCGCAACTGTCTTATCGCTGACACTCGTTGCAATGGTCGTATTAATATACTTCTGATAGCTATTAGAGTACATCTTATATCTTACGACTATAACCTTGAGCATCCTGTCTTTGGTATAACCCATTCCGGGAACAAAACTCTTCTTATTTCCAGGTTCAGAATAATCACCTATACCGAATTTAGTACAAAGATCGTCCACTACCTCACTTGCTGTCTTGGACCTTTCTTCGTATTTTAAATCATTTGTGCTTGTTCTGCCGTACACATCAGCAAGAAAACGTAGCAGAGCCTTATCTTCTACAGTAAACTCAAAATTATTTGAACTGCTCAGTTGAATATTGAAATCAGTATCAACGGTATCACCGTCTTTTTCGACGATATCGATTGTCTTATTTATCGTCTCATTGATTGCAGCGTTTTTACCTGAACCCGATTCATATACATCCTCGATCATAACAGAATTTGAAAGCTGATTATATGCAAGAAGATTGCCGTTTCGGTCGTAGATATTACCTCTGGCCGCAGAAATAGACTTTTCTTTCATAATCTTTAACTGAAATGAATCCTGGTAGGTTTCACCTTTTACGATTTGCAAAAAGAAAAGTCTGTAAATAAGCCCTGCAGACGCAAGTATCATCAGGGCCGATATCATGACAAGACGTGACGTTATGAAATTGACAAAAACTTCCTTTATCTTACTAAACAAATTTCTTTGCGCTCCTTTGTTCAATATCTTCCAGATAGGAATTTATCTTGATAAGAACAGGATAAATAAATACTGCCACCAAAGCTGTATATACAACCTCGGGCAAAATCACGTTTATTGTGTAATATGTAATATTGAATTTGTTTCTGAACATAAACAGAAGCACGTAACAGATAAATCCGAACAAAAAGTCCGAAGAAACTATTAGTGCCAAAGGAAGGAGAATATTTTCGGGGAAAAATATCTTATTGAACTTCCCGATAATAAAACCTATATACATATAGATAAGAGCATAAAAGCCCAGATAGGTACCAAAGAAAATATCCACCAACAATCCACAGAACATACCAACAACCATTCCACTCTTATCCCCACGCATGAAAGCATAAGAGGAAGTCAGGATGATCATCAGATTAGGTACAATTCCACTGAAATCCAACACCCTGAATACGGTTGTCTGCATTATGAAGCTTATTAAAATAGATAAAAAAATAAATAATAATCTTCGCATAAAAACAATATTATTCCCCGGTATTTTTCAGTTCCATGACAACAAGAACTTCATTCATGTATTCAAATTGAACTACCGGCGTAATCTTACCGGATTTTGTCAGATTATTTGAATCTTCTTCTATTGTAGAGATATATCCGACCAAAACTCCGGGCAGGTATTTATCACTGATATTTGAAGTAACTACCTTATCACCGACACTGACCTTGTCAGCCTCGTCAACAAGCTTGGAAAAAGCAATCTGACCTTCGTTATATAACTCAAGGTCTCCTGTAGCGATAAGATTTTCAGATGCCGAAAGAACCGTACAACTGACAGAAGAATTATCAGCAATAATGGTCTGAACCTTAGCCCAGTCAGGACCAACATCGGTAACTCTACCGACTAGACCGCCGCCGGCAATTACATTCATGTCAACTTCAACGCCTACATCAGATCCCTTATCAATAACAAAGGAATGATACCAGTTGCCGGCATCCTTAGCTATTATTCTTGCTCCGATTTTTTTATAATCGGAATACTGTGCATCAAGTTCATACAATTCGCGCAGCTTTATCAGTTCATATTTATCCTGCTCAAGATGGGTATTCTCAATTGTAAGCTGCTCGATCTGGGATTTCAGATCCTGGTTTTCCTTCTGAAGAGCTCGTATACTTTCAAGATTGTCAGCAGTACTCTTCATCCAGACGCCTACAGTAGAAATACCTTTTTGAAAAGGAATAACAGCTGTTCCGGCAAAGGAGTTAACTGAACGATTAAAAACATTAGTATTGAACGTAATTATGATAAGTCCAACACATAAAATTGTTAAAATAAAGAGGAGATATTTACTTGGAAGTGTAAATTTATCTCCCCCTCTTTTAATGATAGGACTCATTTATACATCCTCTTCAACTGAGTAAGCAAGAGCCTTATACTGATCATCCTTAATAATCTTACCGAGACCTATGGCAACGGAACTGAGCGGATTCTCCGCAAGGTTTACATTAAGTCCGACACCGTTTGACAGTCTCTGTGCAAGGTGGCATACCTGTGAAGCACCACCTGTAAGATATAAGCCGTTCTTGAAGATATCTGCGGCAAGCTCCGGAGGCGTGCGCTCAAGTGTAGCCTTAATATTGTCAAGAATCTGATCAAAGCTCTCAATCAGTGACTGATCTAAAAGATCTGTAGGAATTGATCTCTCAACCGGAAGGCCTGTTACGATATCTCTTCCGTAAACTACTGCATCTTCACCTGCCTTCTCAAGATCCTTAAGTGACATCTTTATATTTTCTGAAGTCTTCTCACCGATAATAAGTGAGAACTCTTTACGGATTACATTTCTGATGGCATCGTCAAATTTCTTACCGCCAACCTTGATCAGCTTACTGATAACAATGCCCTTAAGTGAAAGGATGGAAATCTCGGTTGTATCATAGCCTACATTAACTACAAGTACACCCTGTGAATTCATGACATCAACACCCATTCCGAGTCCGTCTGCCACAGGCTTTTTAACCATCATGATCTTCTTGGCTTTTACACCTGACTCTCTTATAAGGTCATGAAAAGCACGTCTTTCTACTTCTGTCACATCCTTAGGAACAGCTATATAAACATCTACAGGCTTAAGTGCACCCTTCATCTGATCAGTGATAAAGAGCTTTACAAGAGTCTTCATGTGTTCAATGTCAGCAATAACACCGTTACTTAAAGGATAAGAAATCTTAATATTACTCGGTGCCTTCTCATACATATCATATGCAGAATCACCGTAAGCAAGAATTGATGTCTTATTCTCAACTGCAATAAGATTCTTCTCTACAGTTACAGCATCTGTTGCCTTATTGTAGATTTTGATATTGCTTGTTCCAAGATCGATACCAAAAGTATTGTTGCCCAAAATATAAGCCTCCTAAATTACATAACATTATTTTCTGTAAAACTGAAATATGTGTGATCACCGATAATAATATGATCCAAAAGCTTAATATCCAAAAGGATACCTGCTTCTTTTAACTCTTCCGTAAGCTTAATATCCGAATATGAAGGAGTCGGATCCCCTCCCGGATGATTATGCAAAAGAATAATCTTAACCGCATTATTTTTGATTGCGTATATAAAGACTTCTCTTGGTGACAGCGGCGCGGAATTAACCGTACCAACCGAGAGTTCAAACTCACAAATGAGTTCATTCTGGTTATTGAGACAGGCTACTACTGAATGTTCACGTCTGAAGTTACACATTTTTTCCATATAATAACCGGCCACAGTTCCCGGATCGTTAAAATCAAGGCGCATCTTCGCCTTGCTCCTGGCAATTCTGTTTGAAATCTCAGCAATACACATAAGCTTTACAGCTTTAACATGACCTATTCCCGGGATCTGCAAGAGGTCCTTCATGGTCAGATATCTTATTCCCGAAATCCCTTTCCCGTACTTCTCACACATTGAGAGCACATAATTGCCAATTTCCATTGGTGTTCGCTGTGAAGTGCCGGTTCTGATAATTATCGCCAAAAGCTCTGCATCCGTAAGTGATTCCGGACCTTTTTCCAGAAATCTCTCATATGGAAGCATACTTTTAATACCGTCATCTTCATTCAGCATTTTACTTATTGATTTTTTATTATCCATTATTTCATACCAATGCTTCTTCGGGCACATTAATATGAAAAATAATCAGACCTCAAATGATTATACCACAATTTGAGAAGTGAGCAACAACGTTGCTTCTATAAAATGTAGTATTTTTCAGATTTTGACAAGTCCCTTCTCATACATGACCGCCAAAGTCTTCATAATGCCGTATTTGACATGTTGCCAGGTGAGTCCACCCTGAAAATATACACTGTAGGGTTCACGAAGCGGTCCATCAGCCGAAAGCTCAATTGAACTGCCGGAAACAAAAGCACCTGCAGCCATTATTACCTGTGAATCATAACCGGGCATATCCCAGGGCTCCGGTGTAACATATGAATCTACCGGCGCTGCAGCCTGTATTCCCTCACAGAAAGAGGTAAGCAGTTCGGGTTTTCCAAATGTAATTGCCTGAATTATGTCATAGCGCTCTTCAGTACTATTCGGTAGAACTGAAAAACCAAGCTTTTCATAAATGTTTGCCGCAAAAATAGCACCCATAAGAGCATTTGCAGTAACATTCGGTGCAAGGAACAATCCCTGGTAGAACTGTGGAAGTATGCCAAGAGAAGCTCCAACCTCCTTGCCAAGGCCCGGAGAAGTAAGTCTGTATGCGGCATTTTCAACGCATTCGCTCTTTCCTGCTATATAGCCTCCTATCGGAGCAAGTCCGCCGCCCGGATTCTTAATAAGTGATCCGACAATCATATCTGCACCTACATCCGTTGGCTCAATCGTTTCCACAAATTCACCATAGCAATTATCAACCATGCATATAACATCTTTTTTTATGTCTTTTATGAAGCTGATAAGCTCACCGATTCTTTCAACAGAAAGTGTCGGTCTTGTCTGATATCCCTTACTTCTCTGAATAGTTACAAGCTTAGTTTTTTCATTAATGGCTTTTTTTATCCCATCAAAATCGAATGATCCATCAGGCAAAAGGTCAACCTGGCTGTAACTTACTCCATATTCTGCAAGAGATCCTTTTGACGGTCGTATGCCTATAACCTCTTCCAGAGTATCGTAAGGTTTTCCAACAGGAGACAAAAGCTCATCGCCCGGACGAAGGTTACTCATTAGTGCAAGAGCAAGCGCATGGGTTCCGCATGTAATCTGCGGTCTTACCAGAGCATCCTCTGTATGGAAAACCGATGCATATACAGCTTCAAGCTTATCTCTTCCAATGTCATTATAGCCGTAACCTGTCGTTCCGAGGAGACAGGCTTCCGAAACCTTATTATCCTGCATTGCTTTCAAAACCTTAGCCTGATTAAAATCAGATACTTCCCTGATCTTTTCAAAGCGAGGCTTTAAATCATTCCAGATTTTATCGCAAAAATCATAGACATCCGAAGGGATGCCCATGCTTTCATACATACTTTTCAAATTTATATGTTCCATCTTTCTTTAATCCTTCTAACTAATTCACTGGCAATTTCCATATCATCGCGCCTAAACTCGGATTTGTCAACCCAGGATACATCTTTTTCACGTCTAAACCAGGTCAACTGTCTCTTTGCAAAATGTCTTGTATTTCGCTTTAATAGTTCTACCGCACGTTCTTTTGTAACCTCATTGTCAAGATATGAAAGGATTTCTCTATAACCAAGTGCCTGCATAGATGTGGCTTTTCTGTCTATATTTTTCTCCTTAAGCGCTTTCACCTCATCTATAAGACCTTCTTCCATCATCTTATCGATTCTCTTTTCAATTCTGTCATAGAGAATCTCCCTATCGTCAGTAAGAACAAAATAGAAAAAATCATAAGGTGATGATTTGGCTCTTTGATCTTCGTTATGTTCGGAGATTTTCATACCTGTTTCCTTATTAAAACAAAGTGCTCTCATAACGCGTTTCACATTATTCTCATGAAGATCTTTGGCATATTCGGGGTCTGTTTCCTTTAACATTTCATAGAGTTTATGAACCCCTTCGGGTGCCTGGGCCAATTCAGACAGCTCCTGCTTAAACGCCTTTAGCTCATCACTATCATGATTATTGGAAAAATCGATATCATAAAGAACAGACTGAATATAAAACCCCGTACCTCCAACAATTATCGGAAGCTTTCCTCTGTTTGTGATATCCTCTATAGCTTCTTTTGCAAGCTTCTGAAATTCAAAAACATTGAAATCCTCTGCAGGATCAAGAAAATCTATAAGATGATGAGGAATCCCCTGCATTGCCTCTTTTGATATCTTATCCGTACCGATGTTCATATCCTTATAAACCTGCATGGAATCCGCGGATATGATCTCGCCACCCAGCTGTTTGGCAAGTTCTATAGATATTTTTGTTTTGCCGACAGCTGTCGGACCTGTCAGTATTACAAGTCTTTTCATCAATCAACTACTCTCTTAAACTTCTTTTCAATCTCATACTTGCTCATGGAAATAATCGTTGGTCTTCCATGCGGACAGTTATATGGATTATCAAGTGTCAAAAGCTCATCAATAAGCTTTTCCATCTCCATTCGGGAAATTTTCATATTTCCTTTTACAGAAGCTTTACATGCCATACTCGCAATCTTGTAATTAATTACGTCCGGTGTCCTGTCAAGATTATTATCAGTAGCGAGCTCATCAAGTATCTCGGTAAACATCTCCTTCTCATTTTCGCAGCCATATATATCCACAGGCACCTCACGGATCGCATAATCATGCCCACCAAAGGGCTCTATATTAAATCCGAGTTTTTCAAAAGAAGAATGATACTTTTCAAAAACATCTATCTCCTGCGTTGTGAGTGATACTATGATAGGCGGCTGTACAAGCTGAGAAACTGTCTCTTTCTTCTCATATCTCTTGATCATGCGCTCATAGTTAACCTTCTCATGAGCTGCATGCTGATCGACAATAAACATTTTATCCTTGAATGCAATTATCCAGTATGTATCAAAAATCTGACCGAGTATCGTATACTCATTCCTGTTGTCTTTGGTCAGTATCTTCTCATCAAAAAGATCAAGCTGTATGCCTTTTTCAACAATTACTGCATCCGAGCTCTTTATAATGGGGCCTGCTGCTTTTGAGTCTTCTTCAGATTTGGGCGGAGTATGATCGCCAAAAACCCTGGTCCATACAGGCGATTTCATATTATCTTCGATAACAACGGGTTCGGGAGATATCCCCTCTGCAAAAACGGGCTCATCCTCCTTGAGCTTTTTATCCTCAGATAACCTGCTTTGTTCAAACGGCTCCGGAACTTTTTCTTCAACAGCTTTCTTTTCGGAAATATTTTTATTCGGAACCGGTGTTGCTGCAGCTTTTGCTTCAGAAGCTTTTTCTTCCCTTTCATCACGTAAAACTTCGGGAATCATCTCATGCTCATGAAGAGTTACCGCCACGCTTTTTATTATAAACTCATATACTGCCGGCTGATTGCTGAATCTCACTTCCATTTTTGAAGGATGGACATTCACATCAACAAGTTCAGAGCGCATACGTATATGAACCACGCAGAAAGGAAACTTATGCTGCATAAGATATTCCTTATAGCCCTCCTCAAGAGCTTTGGAAATAATCTTATCCTTAATATATCTACCGTTTACAAAAAAGTTTTCAAAATTTCTGTTTGATCTGTTAAGGGCCGGCTCCCCCAGATACCCTTCAATGGTATAATCGCCTTCTGTTATGGAAATAGGCACCAGACACATTGCCACATCACGTCCGAATATCCTGTAAATAATTTCCTTGAGGTCGCCGTTTCCCGAGGTGGTAAACCTATCATCTCTGTTATTTATAAAATGAAATGAAATCGAGGGATTGTCCATAGCGAGATGTTCCATAAGATCTCCCACATAGGATCCTTCGGTCTGATTTGTTTTAAGGAATTTTTTTCTGGCAGGCGTATTAAAAAACAAATCCCTTACAATAATAGTAGTACCTGTTGGAGCTCCGATCTCTTCAATAGATTCTTCATTTCCTCCGCTGACACAATACCTTGTGCCTATCAACTCATTTTCAGTTTTTGTGATGAGCTCTGTCTGTGAAACAGCAGCTATACTCGAGAGAGCTTCACCACGAAATCCCAATGATTTCAGCCTGTAAATATCATCAATGCTCATGAGTTTACTGGTTGCATGTCTCTTAAAAGCATTTCTTATTTCACTTTTGTCTATACCACAGCCGTTGTCAGTAACCCTTATCATCTTGGTTCCGCCGTCATGTATTTCCACTGTTATAGACGTAGCACCTGAATCGATAGCATTTTCAACAAGCTCTTTTACTACGCTTGAAGGTCTTTCAACAACTTCTCCTGCTGCAATCTGGTCTATGGTATTCTGATCAAGCTCAAAAATTTTAGCCATTTGTCACGTCTCCTGCAAAGCCTTTCCATCTGTTTTTCAGTTCGTTTTGAAGCTTATATAACGTATTTAAGGCATCCATAGGCGTAAGATTTGAAATATCAATCTCCTGTAATTCCTTTATAACATCTTCATCTTTAACAGTATCAAAAAGTGACATCTGAGAAAGGTCAACAGAATCATAATGTTTTACCGTATTTCTTCTGTCATTTTTTTGATTAATCTCAATCCCCTGAACCTTATCCGTTATATCATTGTCGGAAAGTTCTTCGGCAATAGCCTTTGCCCTGTCTATTACCATATCGGGGATACCTGCAAGGCGGGCAACCTGAATACCATAGCTCTTATCAGCGCCGCCTTTTATAATCTTGTGAAGGAAAACAATGTCATCGCCCTTTTCTTTTACTGCGATGCAGTAATTATTTACATTGCCGATTTTTCCTTCAAGCTCTGTAAGCTCGTGATAATGTGTTGCAAATAAGGTTCTGGCTCCAAGCAATTTCCTGTTACTTATATGCTCTATGACAGCCCAGGCGATGGACAAACCATCATATGTTGAAGTACCTCTTCCTATCTCATCAAGGATAAGAAGTGACTTTGAAGTGGCATTTCTAAGTATATTAGCAACTTCATTCATCTCCACCATAAAAGTACTCTGACCGCTTCCAAGATCATCGGATGCACCGACTCTTGTAAAAATACGGTCCACGACACCTATCTGCGCAGACTCAGCAGGAACAAAGCTTCCAATCTGAGCCATCAGTACGATGAGAGCAGTCTGTCTCATAAATGTTGATTTACCTGCCATATTGGGGCCGGTAATTATCGCAACAGCGTGCTTTTTATCATCGAGAAATGTATCGTTCGAAATAAACAGATCGCTTCTGTCAAGCATCTGCTCGATTACAGGATGTCTTCCTCCCGTAATCTTCAATGTTCCTTTATCATTTAGCTCCGGCTTGACATAATGATTTCTTTCAGCCACATAAGCCAGGGAACAATATACATCAAGAAGAGCTATTCCCTTTGCTGTACTTTGTATTCTCTCTATTTCAAGCGATATTGAATCTCTTATCTTACAAAACATCTCATACTCAAGATTATTGAGTTTATCCTGAGCATTTAAAATTGTGTCCTCAAGCTCTTTCAGTTCAGGCGTTGTGTATCTCTCACAATTTGTAAGTGTCTGCTTTCTTATAAAATAATCCGGTACCTTATCTTTAAAGGAATTAGTGACCTCAAAGGAATACCCGAAAACATTGCTGTATTTTATTCTGAGATTTTTAATATCAAGTTTTTCGCGTTCTTTTGCCTCAAGATCAGAAAGCCACTGTTTACCTTCTGTACTAGCTTTTCTGAAATGATCAATATCGCTGTCAAAACCGTCTTTTATTATGCCACCTTCTTTTATTGCAAGCGGTGGTTCTTCGATAATCGCCTTGTCTATTAGTTCATATATATCCTGCAGATCATCTATCTGCTCGTAAACTTCGGCAAGAGAAGCCGTGTCTTTCAATTCCTCAAGAACAATCCTGATCGCGGGTAGCATTTTAAGGGAATTTCTAAACGCCAAAAGATCTCTGGGATTTGCGGTATGGTAATTAATCTTCGCCATCAGACGTTCCATATCATATATAGGACCCAGATACTCTCTAAGCTCATCCCTTGAAATCGTATTTTTAAGCAAAGCTTCTACAGCGTTCTGTCTTCCGATAATATCTTCAACATCTATCAGAGGCTGCTCTATAAAGCTGCGCAGCATTCTGGCACCCATAGCAGTCTTGGTCTTATCAAGAACCCAAAGGAGCGTTCCTCTCTTCTGCTTATCTCTCATTGTTTCAATAAGCTCGAGATTTCTTCTTGTAGAAGAATCAAGAAGCATGTATTTACTCGTAAGATAAGGATAAATATGAATTATATTTGAAAGATCATCCTTTTGAAGCTCTGTAAGATATTTCAAAATTGCCCCTGCGGATAATATGCCGCTGGGAAAGTCCGTAATTCCGAGTCCTGAAAGAGAACCCACCTTAAAGTGCTTCATAAGCACCTGCTTATCCGTTTCCTCATCAAAATATCTGGGATCTAGAGGATTGATTACCAGATTACTTCTGTCCTTCAGGTTCTCTATATCAACCCCGCTTACAAGAAAGGCATCATTACAGATAAGCTCTGAGGGTTGATACTTCTGAATTTCATCAAGGATGTCCTTAAGCTGATCCACTTCGGTAAGATAAAAATCTCCTGTAGTAACATCGGCAAAAGCAATACCACTTTTATCATCCGAATAAAAAACACACATCAGATAGTTGTTCTTTGATTCGTCAAGAGCCTGCATATTAAGATTGGTACCGGGAGTAACAACCCTTGTTACATCTCTTTTCACGATACCCTTTGCTTCCTTCGGATCCTCGAGCTGCTCGCATATTGCGACCTTATATCCTCTGTTTACAAGCTTACTCAAATAGCTGTCTACAGCATGATGAGGAACTCCGCACATGGGAGCTCTCTCCTCAAGTCCGCAGGCTTTTCCAGTAAGTGTAAGTTCAAGCTCTTTGGATGCAACTTTTGCATCCTCAAAGAACATCTCATAAAAATCCCCAAGTCTGTAGAATAATATACAGTCTTTATATTCATCCTTGGTGCGAATATAATTCTGCATCATAGGACTTAGTTTTTCAAAATCAATTTTCAACTTTCTCTCCCGTATACTTCAAAGCTCGCTTTATGCATGAACTTTTCCTGTGTAATAAAAGCCATGGCATTCTTCAAGATCTACATCCAGAAATTCACCTATCATTGATTCATCTCCGGGGAAATGAACCAGCGTATTATTTGACATACGCCCTGTGACAAGTGAAGAGTCCTGTTCGTTGATCTCTTCAACAAGAACCCGATGCGTCTGACCTGTAAAGCGTGATGCACGCTCTTTGGCTGTCTCCTGAACCACCTTCAGCAGCCTGTCAAAATTGGGCTTGCTGACTGATTCCGGTACCTGTTCCCATCCCGCAGCGGGAGTACCTGTTCTCTTGGAATAAATAAATGTAAAAGCATTATCAAAAGCTGCTTTTTTAACAACATCGATAGTTTCATCTACATCGCTGTCAGTTTCACCGGGAAAACCGACAATAATATCAGTTGTAATTGAAACATCGGGTATAGCTGCCTTGATCTTATCTACAAGAGAAAGGAAGCTCTCCTTTGTATAGTGTCTGTTCATCTTTTTTAATATTTCATCAGATCCGGATTGAAGAGGCAGATGTATATGTCTTGCCACCTTCTCATTTTCAGCAATAACCTTGATAAGATCATCGGAAAGATCCTTTGGATGTGATGTCATAAAGCGAACCCTCTCTATACCATCAACCTTACAAACCTCCGAAAGTAACTCGGCAAAACTGATCTGCTCACCTTCGGGAAGACCTTTTCCGTAAGAATTTACGTTTTGTCCAAGAAGCATAATCTCCTTCACTCCATCGGAAGCGAGATATTCAATCTCCCTTATAATGTCTCTGGGATTTCTTGATCTCTCTCTGCCGCGGACATATGGAACTATGCAGTAGGTGCAAAAATTATTGCAGCCAAACATGATATTGATTCCGGATTTGAATTTGTACTTACGTACAATGGGAAGATCCTCAACTATCTGATCTGTATCCTTCCAGATATCTATTATCATTCTGTCGGACTCAAACATAGTATTGAGGAGCTCGGCAAACTTAAAAATGTTATGAGTACCGAAAATCAGATCAACATGTCTGTAGCTCTTTTGAATCTTCTCAATCGCTCCCTGCTCCTGCATCATACAGCCACAAAGCGCAATCTTCATCCAGGGCTTTTTCTTCTTTATTCCGCCGACATATCCAAGTCTTCCGAACACTCTCTGGTCTGCATTATCACGAACGGTACAGGTGTTATAGATAACAAAATCAGCATCCTCCGATTCCACCTGTTCGTAGCCGATTTTGGTGAGCACTCCGATAAGCTTCTCGGAATCTCTCGCGTTCATCTGACAGCCAAAGGTCACAACACAGGCCGTAGGCTTTCTTCCAAGTTCCTTTGAAAGCTCTTCGACCTTCTGCTTTACCTTTTCCATAAATTCAAACTGTCTTTTTGTTTCATCACCGGCATTTCCGGCAGCTTCTGAATGAAGTAATGTATTTTCGTTTTTCAAATCTTAAAATCTCCATAAATCCCGCAAATCTCAAGGATAATATCCACAGTTTTTCTCATTTCACTTACTACTGCAAACTCATATCGGCCATGGTAGTTATACCCACCTGTACAAAGATTAGGACAGGGCAAGCCTTTATAAGAAAGCATTGCGCCGTCGGTACCGCCTCTTATAGGCACCTCTACAGGAACAACTCCCAGAGCTTCCATAGCTGCCTTGGCATTTTCCACCAAATGCATATGAGGCTTAATCTTCTCAATCATATTATAATATGAATCTTCCATAGTAAGCTCTACAGTGCCTTCTCCATATTTATTATTGAGAAAATCCACTATACTTTTTACAAGTTCCTTCTTTTTCGTAAATTTTGCCATGTCATGATCACGTACAATGTAATAAACAACTGCTTTTTCGCAGGTTCCTTTCATCATTGTCAGATGGAAAAATCCTTCTCTTCCTTCTGTATACATGGGATTTTGTGATACCGGAAGCATTGACTGGAATTCATATGCAATTAATGTTGCGTTTAGCATACGATTCTTTGCATCACCGGGATGAACACTTCTTCCGTTTATAATTAGTTCAACCTCTGCAGCATTAAAATTCTCGTATTCCAATGTTCCAAGATCTCCGCCATCCACCGTATAGGCGAACTGAGCCCCAAACCTGTCAAGATCAAAATTATCGGTTCCTTCGCCTATTTCCTCATCGGGTGTAAATGCTATTTTTATCTCTCCGTGAGGTATCTCGGGATTTTTAAGAAGAGTCTCGACCATTGTCATAATTTCGGCAATGCCGGCCTTATCGTCAGCTCCAAGAAGTGTACTTCCATCCGTAACTATCAGATCCTCTCCTTTTTTTGATGTCAAAATAGGAAAATCCTTCGGAGAAAGAATATATTTTCCGTCATCGGAAAGCTTTATGTCGCCACCTTCATATCCTTTTACAATTCGAGCCTTTACATCTTTGCCGCTTACAGCATCAGAAGTATCCATATGAGCAATAAATCCGATAATCGGAGATTCATCCTTTTTACCGTTTGTAGCAGGAATTGTTGCATAAACATAGCAATACTTCTGATCGTAATAAACGTCAGAAGCACCTAATTCAGTAAGCTCATTATATAAAAGCTTTGCAAGATCGTGTTGCCCCGGTGTTGATGGATGTACATTTGTATGTTCATCAGACTGGGTATCAATTTTTGTATAACGGATGAATCTTTCTATCAGATCCTCAGGTTTATTTTTTATAAGTTCATATATATTGTTCAATTCAAACTCTCCTCTAATTCTCTTTCCCAGCGGCCTTTGTCCTTTCCGGTAAGGAATATTTCCTTTATGTATTTAAAAGTCGCTGCTTCTCCCTGATTTCCCAACATATCCAGGAAGAATTCAAGCTTATTGAGCGTATCCGGATGTACAAGCTTTTTCAGTACCGGTTTCTCTTTTTGATAATATTTCCAAGCATCCCACGAATCATACTCTGCACCTCTGTATGTCATGCATGCCGCAACTCTGTCGGCAATCATCTCAGCAACATACTTATTGGGCATGGGACACGGAACTATTCCGTCGCTATCCGGACCGCCCATTTTAAAAAAATCGATCCAGTACTCAAAATGATGCTTATTCCTGCCCTTGTGATGAAGCCAGGTTCTTGAGTATCCAAACAGTTCGCGCTCTCTAGTATTTGGAGAACGAGTTCCCTGATAATATCTTGCACCATTCCAGAACTCAGAGGGAGAATACTTCGATAAATCATGAGTAAGTCCCTGAAAATAAAGCCCCATTTTAAAACAGTTACGCCTAACGATATGTCTGTGTTTAGTTATGGTTTTAAAGTGCATTAATGCACCGCGAAATGTAATTCTATCGTTATTTTCCATTTTTATTTTGTTTTACCGGCCTTTTTTACTGTCTTTTTAATCGGTTTTCCAACACCAATAAGAATTTTTACTGATCTTCCGGCGCATGCAATCTTAGTTTGATCCTTAACGGAATGCATCTTCAAATTGTCTGAAGCCGTATCAGTGTCACCAAGCACATGCCAGGTCATGCCGTCCGGAAGCTTCGGAAGCGCAAAGGTTACAGGATTCCAATGCATATTATAAGCAATATAAAAGAAATCCTGCTCTTTATCAGCTTTTTCATAAAGTCCGCAATAAAGCATTCCAATGCTGTGGCTGTAGTTTGAAAGGTCCGGTCTCCAGGCTTCTATTCCATGATAAGAAAGATCAGGGTATCCGCAGGCTTTGTAATCCATAAGCTTAAATGCTTTGGATTCATGTAAAATCTTATATTTGAATCTAAGTTTTACAAGCGCTTTCAAATACTCCGTAATACCCGGGTTGAAGCCCTTTTCTGCCTGACTCCAGTCAACCCAGCCTGTAGCATTATCCTGGCAATAAGGATTATTATTACCATCCTGGGAGTTTCCGAATTCATCACCACCGAAAATCATCGGGGTACCTTGTGAAAACATGAGCATTGTAAGAGCGTTCCGTATCTGCTTTGCTCTTAGCTCCAATATTGCCGTTTTTCTGGTTTTGCCTTCTATACCGCAGTTCCAGCTAAGGTTATTGTCGGTACCGTCACCGTTGTTTTCTCCGTTTGTCTCATTTCTTTTATGTTCATAAGACACAAGATCTGCAAGACGAAGGCCTTCATAGTCACAAATATAATTAATGCAGCCGGATTCTGCGTTATTATTAAGCATTGCTTTTATGAAGTCGCCCAGTGAATTATCATCACCCTTTAGAAATCTTCGGGATGCATACATGAAATCCGGTTTAAACTCACCAAGTGTACGAACAGCCGGTGCTTTACCGCCATATATTCTGCCGTAATCAAAACCGTAGTACCATATTTTTATATCAGATAAAGCGGGATCTGCACATACCATTCCGGGAGCCGTATAACTTCCCTTCAGATGAACACCATCGATATGATAATTAAATACCCAGTGTCTTATCGCTCCGCATACAAGATCTTCCGATGCATTGTCATTAAAATAAAACTGCATAATAACTTCTATGCCGTTTTTATGCATCATCCTGACCATATCCTTGAATTCAAGATCTGCATTCTGTGAATCCATGGCATAGGCAGTTCTCGGAGCAAAATAATAGCCTTCTTTGTATCCCCAGAAATTAATCTTCTGACGAACAGAATTGCCTTTTTGTATTAAACCGTTATCTGAAACAACAATCTTTCCGCTGGTTCTATTATCGTTAAGAAAAGATCCTTCCGGCATATTGCCGCTGTTTGAGCCGTTACCGAGCTTTGGAATATCAAGAACATTCATCTCGTAAGTCGGCATAAGTTCAACTGCCGTTACCCCAAGACTCTTAATATACGGAATCTTCTCAATAAGCCCCTTGTATGTTCCGCGCTTCTTAAGCTCAAGACCACTTGAAGGCGCTTTGGTATAACCTCTTACATGGAGCGTATAAACAAAGGAATCCTCGTATTTTGTAAGCGGCGGTTTATCCTGGCCCCAATCATACTCAGTCTCATCCAACCTGCAGCGAAGATTTTCAGGCTCTACATTTTTCCCCCATCTATCGAGTCCGTCAATATAAAAAGCATACGGATCGACAAATAGCTCTCCGTTCTCATAGAGCATATATCCAGTAAACTCATCCGTTTCGCCTACTATTTCAGAGCAAAAGACCTTACCGTATCTGCTGTTTTCCGAAAAAAGAATTCTGGTACCCTTTTTATCACTATTTCTGAAAAGGACAATACCGCAATCCTTTTTCCCCTTATATGCTGCGCAAACACGTATTCCTTTTGAAGTTCTGCTTACTCCCATTGGATAAGGCCGGGAGGCTGCCTGTTTCAGATTGTTTTTCATCATTCTTCCTTTTCAACTATACGACTCTATATTGTACCACAATTTGTGCCTGTTATGTAGGAAAGTAAATTGTATTACGTCTCAATATCAAAAAAGAGACAGTATGGATAAACCATACTGCCTCGTATTTTAAAACAATCTCGTATTATGATCTTCTCAGTCCTCAGGATCAGCCTCTATAAGCTCATCAAACTCTACATCATCTAGGTACTCGTCAAATGCGTCAGCCACAGCTTCGTACTCATCGTCATCCTCAATATAACCAAGCTCAGGCTCAGCATCCTTCGATGCTTGTTTAAATTCATAAAACCATACATTACCGTCATTATTCTGTCCGTGTTCATCAAGCGGAAGAAGAACTATATAATCCTTTTTATTTACGGTAAGTACGATCAGAACCGCGCAGGTAACTGTTTTGCCCTCATCAAGTTCAAGGTCAACCGTAATCTGCTCATCATTCTGAATTTTAGTGTTCATTTCTGTAGCGATCTCTGAAAAGATCATGTGCACCTCCGTTTAGACCGTAAAGTCAATCTTGTTGCCAAAGCCCTTGATGGGTGTAGCTTCAATCTGGCTCCAGTCTACATTTTTAATTTTCTCAAGAAGCTCGTCTACAGAGTCAGCATATATTGTAGTAACCTTCTCATAAGGAGCTTCCTTCTTTCCGTAAGGTTTGGTCCCTTGTCCCTCACGAAGCTTGTCCATCGCTTCATCCCGTTCCTTACGTTTTGCTTCCTTTGCTTCCTCAGCCTTTGCTGCTTCCTTGTCTGCGGCAACCTGCTTCTGATACTTCTCATTCTGCTCTCTGATCTTCGCAAAGAACTTTACTGTACCTTCAGCATCGATCTTCATACCAATGGAATCAATTTCCTGGCCGGACTCCTTAAGCTGCTCCTTCATCTCATCGAGCTTACCTGTCGACTCATCTATAATGCCCATATATTTATTCTTGACATCCTCATCTGCCGCCATCTGCTCTAAGATTTCAGGCTCAATCAGTACGCTGTACTCTTTTGTTCCGCGAGACATAATACTCTCGGCTTCCTCATCTGAAGAATAGTTTGACACAAAAAAGTCCATATTGCCATACTTTTCTTTGAGTTCGTCCAAAAGTTTTTTGGCGCCTTCGGATAATTCAACCCCTTCCTGGATATGTGTCTCCGAAGCAGCCTTATTTTTTTGCACGCCAATTTGAGAATCCGGTTTTTTTGCATTTTCCGTCTTCTCTGTTCCATGTTTTTTAGGCTGATAAGCACTTAGCTGGTTCACAATATTGGAACCAAGGCCATTAACCATACTCATATGAAACCCTCCTTTGCTCTTTGAATCCGTGACTTCCGTGTCACCTAGATGGATATACTACTCCAATATTTTTATCGGAAGATTTACTTAATAACTTAACAGCTAAATAAAATTTTTTTTAATTTAATCTGAAATAATTGTCTATCTTTGCATGCAGGGAAACTTTATCAATTGTCTTTAGAATATAATCCGCAGGTTTTAATGCCAGCACACGGACAATACTGGCCTTATCTCCCTTTGCAGTAAGGAACATTACTGGAATATCCTTAATGCTCATATCGCTTTTAAACATCTCCAGAACCTTAGGTCCGGGTGTAACAGGCATCTCATAATCGAGCAGAATAAGATCGGCTTTGTTCTTTGCAAGCCATGTTATTGCCTGAATTCCGGAGTTCGCCATTGAAACACGGTAGGAGTCCTTAAGCCAGTCTCTTATGGTTCTCATATAAGTTACATCATCATCAACAATCAATATGCTCTTCTTATGAGATTCCATCATCTCATCCATAAAGAACTTATTCATGGTCTCTATGAATTCATCCATCTGAAGCGGTCTTTCGAAAAAGTTCTGAACATGAGACTCCGGCAGATACTGCAAAGCTTCTTCATATTCCAATGGATTGCTGATGAAAATCACCTGCCTATGCGTTTCAAGGCATAAATCCTTCAAATAAATAAGGGATTTAGGCACAATCTCATCAAGATAATATATAAAAATATTAGCTGATTCCTCATTTTTTTTAAGATCCTCAACCTTATCAGAAGAAAAAGTAGCTTCAATACCTACATCTTTAAGCTTCATGATAAGCCCTTTTACCATAAATGTTTCATTTGAACTTATGATAGTCACGTTCTTTGCCATAGCATTCTCCGAATCTCAAAAACTTATTTTTCGTTTAAAAGCTTCTTCATATCTTCCCAGTTAAGACCGGTTAGTAATTTTTCCATCTCAGCAAATATCTTCTCATCTTTATCCGGTAATTTAAAATCTTTCATAGATTTTATAACCATGTCAGCAAGATCAAAATCCATTGCATCAATAAATTCTGCCAGAGCTGCATAAGCATCATTTAAAGCAGACTCGTCAACCGGAGGCTTTTCTTCATCAGTGTCTGTTGACAGAAATGCCAATTTATCTTTAAACGATCTGTAGTCAGAAAGTAGTTTTTCAGTATCATTTTTAATCTTTTCAATGTTATTGTTATTTCCCGCTTCTTCAAGATCCTTCGCATCCGACCACAGCGCAAGTGCACCGACTATATTTGCTGAACTTTTTAGAGCATGAACCTTTATTGTGTAGTTTTTATAATCTTCATTTTTGTAATAGTTCTCAATTTCTTCGGATTTGACATCAATAGAATTATAAAAAATCCCAACTGCGGTAAAATATCCCTCCTCTGAACCACAAAGTGATATTCCCTTTTTATAATCTATTTCAGGAATCTGTGATATTGCCTTTATAAAGTCGCTTGTACCTGAATTATCTTCCTTCTTGGGGGCAGCTTCCGGCTTTTCATCTTTCTTGGAGTTCGCCGGAAGTTTCAAATCATTTCTTATTGCATCAGGCAAATACATTATTAGCACTGCCATAAGCTGTTTAAAATCAACAGGCTTATCAAGATAATTTGAAAATCCTGCTTCCAGGCACATTTTTCCTTCTTCTGGATCATCCGGTGAGACAAGCGCTACTGTTGGTGTCGATTCATTTCTGTTGTCAATACCGCCATGAATCTGAGAAAGCGTCTGTATTCCGTTCATCGTAGGCATAAGGTAATCCATCAGAATGAGGGCATACTCATTGTTTCGAACAGCTTTTAGGCATTCTCGCCCGCCATCAGCTTCTTCCGAATCAACGCCCAGATATTCAAGGAGTTTTCGTATAAAAAATCTATCAAGTTCAGAATCATCAACTATTAAAACTTTCGCGTCCACCAGAACCTCCAAACTCTACTTTTGTATGTTTGCACGCTCCATCATAATACCGATCGCCTCATAGAGCTCTTTATCATCAAAATAATCTTCTCGCAGTTCTTCGATATTTGTTATCTTTGACTCGCCTCTTTCTCCGGTCTTCGAGTATTTTTGAGGTTTCTTCTTTTTCTTTAAATCGTTGTCATTCTTATAAACCTTGTCTTCCGGCAGGTAATTTATCAGCATTTTTTCAAGAGCATCTCCGATAATCGGTTTTGAAAGATAATCCTGGAATCCTGATTTCCTATAAACATCCCTGGCTCCGGAAAAAGCATTTGCAGTAAGTGCTATGCTGGGAGTGTCTCTGTTGATATTCTTCTCATCACTCTTTAGCCTCCACAGCATCTCCATTCCGTCCATTTCGGGCATTCTATGATCAATTAGCATAAGATCATATTTCTTTTTTGCTGTCATCAAAAGTGCTTCCTTACCGCTTGAAGCAGTTTCTATATTGATCATCGTGTCTTTCAGAAGGTTTCTCGTAACCACGAGATTGATCTCATTATCATCTACAACAAGAATATCCGCATCGGGAGCAGTAAATAATTCTCTGTAATTACTGTCATCCTCAATGATCTTATCGTATGCTACCTTGAAATCTCCTATTGGCTCAAAGCTTCTTATTTGCTGTTCTACTACAAAGGAAAAGGTTGACCCTTTTCCATATTCACTTTTTACATATAGTTCCGAATTCATAAGTTTAAGGAATTTCTGAACTATACTCATTCCAAGACCTGATCCTTCAATATTTCTGTTTCTTGTTTCTTCAAGTCTTTCAAAAGGGTCATAAAGCCTATGCATGTCCTCTTCCCTAATACCAATACCGGTATCGGAAACAGATATTTTCAGTCCTATTGAACTGTCTTTATCCAAATGCCCGCCATCAATATAGTCGACAGCGAATTCAATTGACCCATGCTCGGTGTACTTTACTGCATTGGTCAGTATATTCAAAATAACCTGTTTAAGTCTGACATTATCTCCATACAAAAGATGCGGAATCTGACTGTTTACAATAGTGTTAAATTCCAGCCCTTTATTCTTTGCTCTTTCTTCAACCATATTTACAAGTTCCGAAATCATGTCAGCCAGATCATATTCCACATTATAAAGTTCCATTTTACCGGCTTCGATTTTGGAAAAATCAAGAACATCATTTATAAGTGTAAGCAGTGTATTACTGGCTGATTTAATATTATGAGCATACTTTTTCAGCTGATTATCATCATATTCTCGTAAAATTAGCTCATCCATACCGATTATGGCATTTATGGGTGTTCTGATTTCATGAGACATCTGCGATAAAAACTGAGTTTTCGCTCCATTGGCAGCAATCGCATTAGCTTCAGCTTCCGCTGCCTTGAATCTGAGTTCCTCGAGCCTTGCATTATTCAAAGCTTCTTTCATACGCAGATTTACCAATATAAACGTACATATAGCCGTAACAAACAAAGAAGCTATTATCGCAAATATATCTCTGGAAAAGTACAATCTGCTCTTCCAGAAATAGCAAAAAACAGAAAAGCCAGTGCACAAACTCAGATCAAAAGCAACGTAAACTCTTAGCTTGTCTATATATATAGTTGAAAACATTATCAGAAAAAAGGGGAAAAGTCCTGCCGGCTGCTCCTTATAGGGAAGAATGTCAATTACTATAAGCATCACATATAAAAGCCCATAAAAAAATATCGATTCAAGCCTGCACAACCTTAGACTTAATGCCCTGTTTTTTAGTTGCTGGTTTGATACAAAAAACAAAAAGAGAATAATGAATAAAATATAATAGGTTACATGTAGTCTGAAACCCTGCAGAAGCGCTTTTGCTACTATAAGCATGATTAAATAGATGCCTACAAGTGCGATAGACATCTTTCTTTGCACCGTCATGTTTATTTTCACTATATTTTTTTCGCAGATTTCAAAATATTTTTCTTCATCATTTCTGAAATCCGCTATGGTCTCTCTGAGCATTTGAAAGACATCTCCGTATTATGCGCAGGTTACATACTACCACCAATAACTACTTTTTTTCATCATAACATTAGCGTTATTCAATAACAATAATATGAGTTATTAAAAAAGTATAAGAAAAAAATGCCCTTGGAATTTATAATTTCCAAGGGCATTTCATAAATATTAATTCATTTTTTTATTTATTTATCGGATTCATTATTGTCTGTATTTTCAGAAGTTTTATCTGTTTTGTCGGTAGTATTATTATCTGCCTGCTCGGGCTTTGGTCCGTAGGTATATGCTCCCATACCCGGTAGCGCAGTCCTCTCTGCCGGCGTCATCTTTGAAAGTCTTTCTTTTCTCTTCTTTTCAGACTTTCTGATAAGAATGATAATTATCACTATTATAATAGCCAAAATTATAATAGTGATCAGATGCGTAATAATAAGCAGGGCCAGTTCCTTAAAGAAATCAGCAACGTCGTAGCAGTTTTCGATAAATCCATCCCTTGCTCTCTCAAAGAAAGTAGGATTTTTAACGGGTTCAGGAGTATAGTCAATAACCTCTCTGACCGTCACCCTTAGAGTACTGTAGCTAATCTGATTATCATAGGTTCTGAGCTGTGATTCCATAGACTCAAGCTGATAACGAACATCCGTAAGCTTATCCTGGATAGACATTATATCTTCTATTGTATCAGCTCTCTCCATTAATGTTAAAAGCTGTTCCTCTTCAGCTCTGAGCGCATTTCTGTGGCTTTCAAGATCTGCATAGGTCAGCGTAACATCCGTTACGTTCATATCCTGAGAGACTATATTACTCTTTTTTGCAACCTCGTTAACAAATCCGGAGAGCTTTTCTTCAGGAATGCGAAGCGTCATATTGGCTGTTCTTTCGTCCGAATAATTGCTCTTTGAAGTGCTGAAGCTTTCAACATAACCACCAAGCTCATCGGTTCTGTTCTTCAGAAAATCGATGGTTTTATCAAATTCCTTGGTCTCTGTTGTCATACTCATATTTGTTATGAGTTTTCTGTTGCTCTTCTTTGAAGCCTTCTCCTCCGTAACGGTTTCGGCATTGCTACTTCCCGATTCTTCCATAGCTTCCGCGACTTCCATATCGTAATCAGCCTCATAAAGAGCTCCGTCTGCAGCTTCTTCCATAGCATAATTGCCTGCAGATTCTGCGGATTTTGAAGCATAATTTGATGAAGAACCGCAACCGGTAACAGCAAAGGTCAAAATGACAGCACCTGTAAGAAATCTGATTTTATAAAAGGATTTTCTTTTCATGATAAATGTCCCCCCCTCTTAATCTAAATTTCACTTTATTTTATCAAAATATCGTCAATATTGCCATCCCGGAATAAATCTCTTATAGGCGTTAAAAACCCGGACATTCTCATGGGATTTTCTTTTGAACCTTTTACATAGCTAAGATGCAACTCTTCTTTTGCCCTAGTCATTGCAACATAAAGCATTCTTCGTTCCTCTTCTATTTCACTGCTTGTAATACTTTTTCGTGATGGAACAATTCCCTCATTTAGGTCAGGAAGATATACTCTTTTAAATTCAAGCCCCTTTGAAGCATGCATAGTCATAACCCTTACGCCCTTTTTATCACAAACCTTAACATTCCTCATAACTTCCAAAGTTTTGTCAAGTTCTTCAATATATTCTTTTAAATCCTGATAATCTCTGAAATTTTCACATAGCTTTTCAAACTCATCAAGATCAGACATATGTCCCTCCAATACCTTTGCACTTGCGCAGAATTTATTCTTGAGATATTTATCATATCCCATAAATCCTCTTATGAAATGGACAGCGCCTTTAGGACTAAGCTTAGACATAAGCTTAAGATCTCTAAAAAGCTTTTGAACCGTAGTTGTCATATTGATTTTTGACTGCCTTGCATAAAATAGAAGCAAGTCCTTTTCCTCTATCTTTTCTTTTCCTTCGAGAGCCGCTCTTGAAATATATCTGACAGGCTTATTCATTATTCTTAAAAAATCACTTCTTTTTTGACCGTCATGGATAAATGACAGATAGGAAATCATATCCTTTACAGCTGCCTTCTCGTGAAACGCTACAACTTTTTCTTTGTAAGAGCATGGTATTCCTGCTTCACCAAGCATACCTGCAAAGGCTGTCGCCGCAACATTTGTTCTGACAATGATAGAAAAATCTGACAGCGTTACATCCTCTTTGGATACCATTTTTGCATTAGCTTCAAAGGACTTTATTTCTTTAATAATACTTTTATATTGCTCTTTTTTATCGGAAAAACTTTTTCCTGTTATTATCCCTAAATCTCCTTTTTTACCTGC
Organism: Butyrivibrio sp. AD3002; assembly: GCF_000420905.1. NCBI lineage: Bacteria > Bacillati > Bacillota > Clostridia > Lachnospirales > Lachnospiraceae > Butyrivibrio > Butyrivibrio sp. AD3002. The sequence goes on from NZ_ATVV01000001.1 coordinate 297,203, forward strand.
CTTAATATCCTTTTTGAATCTTATCTTATTTTCATCTATGATGCTTTTCGATGCTTCAAGTATTTTCGGTGCACACCTGTAATTTGTATCAAGTATAATCTCCTTGGCATCCTCAAAATGATCCTTAAAGCCCAGCATGAGTTCAGGATCGGATCCTCTGAATCCATAAATCGACTGGTCATCATCACCAACAACAAAAAGATTCCTATCTTTACCGAGTAAAAGCTTTATAACCTCAAACTGCATCAAATTTATATCCTGATATTCATCTATCTGGATATATTCAAGCCTATCCTGCCACTTTTTCCTTACATCATCTCTTTGAAGTAAATAATCCCGGCACAAAAGCACCATATCATCAAAATCTATCAGACCTTGTTCTTTCAAAATAGCAGCATATTCCTCATAAATTTCAGGAAAGTCCTCATAAAAAGGGACAGCTTTATCCCGTTCTTCCGGGCAAAGTCCAGAATTTTTAAGTCTTGATATTTCTGAAAGCATAAGTCTTATCATCTCACTATCATAATCACGCCCATGCAAAATATGACTAAGCACTTTATACTTGTCTGTTTCTTTGATAATAGTGAGTTTATCGCTATTTAGTATATGGTAAAAAATGGAATGGAATGTTCCGAAGAGAACCTCCGGATACACGGAATTTGTTTCTTTAATAAATCTTTGCTGCATCTCTATTGCAGCAGCTTTGGTAAATGTAATCGTAAGTATCGATCCGGGGTTAACTCCCTTCCGGATAAGACTTATTATTCTTTGAATTATTACAAAGGTTTTACCGCTCCCGGGACCTGCTATTACACAAGCAGGTCCCTTATCATGCATAATTGCACGCTTTTGAGCGGGATTACAATTTAAATTCATATCAGGCTTCAAGTTTTGCAATTGAATCCTTTAATCTCTTAAGAGTCTCATCTTTTCCGATGACCTCCATAGCTTCCGTAGCGCCGCAGGGAGTCATGGCTTTTCCGGAAACAGCTATACGAATCGGCCAAAGTACATAGCCGTTCTTATATTCCTTCTCCTTGATATACTCCTGAAGTCTCGCATAGAGGGCATCATTGCTGTAATCCTCCTGAGCTTCAAGTATGGGAAGAAGATCTTTTAAAACAGAAAGCGAAGAAGCTTCATCAGTCTTCATCTTCTTATGCTTATAAATTGAAACGTCATAATCAGGCATTTCCTCGAAGAAATCGATCATCTCGGCAATATCGGGCCATATCTCGATTCTGGTCTTTATCATAGCCGCAATCTTATGAAGGTCGAGATCCTTCTTTATGACCTCTTTCATATAAGGCTCTGCAAGCTCATAGAACTTGTCATCATCCATGGCTTTCAGATACTCACCGTTCATCCACTTAAGCTTTGTATAATCGAAAACCGCAGGTGATTTGTTTATTCGTCTGTAATCAAACTTTTCAACAAGCTCCTTGAGACTCATGATCTCGGTATTATCATCCGGTGACCAACCAAGAAGTGCTACAAAGTTAACAACAGTCTCGGCAAGGAAGCCCTGTTCAACAAGATCCTCGAAAGAAGAATGTCCGCTTCTCTTACTGAGCTTATGATGCTCCTCATCAGTAATAAGAGGACAATGAATATACTTCGGAACTTCCCAGCCAAAGGCATCATAGAGTCTGTTGTATTTGGGAGATGAAGAGATATATTCATTTCCTCTGACAACATGAGTTATACCCATAAGGTGGTCATCTACAACATTCGCAAAGTTATAGGTCGGATATCCGTCAGATTTGATAAGAACCATATCATCAAGTTCCTTGTTCTCAACGGAAACATCACCATAAAGCTCATCGTGGAAAGTTGTTGTACCTTCTGTGGGATTGTTCTGTCTTATAACGAACGGCTTACCCTCAGCGAGGTTTTTCTCAACTTCTTCTTTTGAAAGGTGAAGACAGTGCTTATCGTATACACTTATCTCCTTTTTGCCGCCATTACCGTCATCTATTTCCTGTACAAGAGTTGCAAGTCTTGCCTCATCGCAGAAGCAATAGTATGCTTCACCCTTATCAACAAGCTGCTTTGCATACTCCATGTAAATCCCGGCTTTCTGTCTCTCACTCTGAACATAAGGACCTACACCTCCATCCTTATCAGGGCCTTCATCATGAATAAGTCCTGTCTTCTCCAGAGTTCTGTAGATAATCTCTGTTGCGCCTTCAACATAGCGCTCCTGATCAGTATCCTCAATTCTGAGTATGAAATCACCGCCATCATGCTTTGCAATAAGATAAGCATATAATGCGGTTCTCAAATTTCCTACATGCATTCTTCCTGTAGGACTCGGTGCATAACGCGTTCTTATTTTCTGTGCCATAGTACTCCTCAAATCCTGCTGTTATATCAGCTTTTTTACATTACCTCCGGATATTCCTTTTTCTCAAATTCAACAATAATACCGGAAGCAACATTGCGACAAAGAGCTATCTGCTTCTTTTCAACCTGAATGATTACTCCGCCGCGTTCTTTTTTATTAATTACTTTAATGTGAGACCCACCAGTGACGCCAATGGATTTAAGTCTCTTAGAATAGATAGACTGTTCGACATTTAACTCTTTTACAAGGTAAATGCCGTTCTTCTCCCCATCAGTAAGTGTCATAAATTACCTCAAAAACCTTTTCTACATATAGTATTTCGTGCCAAATGCCGTGACGCATTTAGTTTTACACTATCAGGCACAAAAAGATTTTAAAATTATATAACACCTTTTTCCAAATGAAAAGAGCACCACTTTAATGTGTTAAAGTCATTCAACAATCTCCCTGTAGCACTCAGGCCTTCTGTCGCGGAATAATCCCCATGACAAACGATTTTGCCTGATCTCATTGAAATCATATACCGCCATGATGATTTCTTCCGAAGAATCACCTGCCTGCCTTAAAATATCGCCGGTTTCATCAGTCATAAAACTGTGTCCATAGAACTTAAGAGATGAAAGCTGTCCTCCGTTTTCTTCTGAAGGAACAACATTCTCCGTACCGATACGATTAGCAGCTACAACAGGGATTATATTGGCAGCTGCATGCCCTTGCATGGTTCTCTGCCAGTGTCCTGAACTGTCTACATTAAGAATAGGCTCGGATCCGATAGCAGTCGGATACAGAATTATATCTGCCCCCTGCAAAGCAAGACATCTTGCAGTTTCAGGGAACCACTGATCCCAACAAATTCCTACACCTACTCGTCCATACGCCGTTTCAAATACGGAAAATCCGGTATCACCTGGTGTAAAATAGAACTTTTCCTGATAGAAATGATCATCCGGAATATGCGTTTTTCTGTACACACCGAGAATATCGCCATCGGAATCGATCATAGCTACGGAATTGTACATCACATTGCCTTCACGCTCATAAAAACTTATTGGCATTACTATCGAAAGCTCTCTGCATATCTGCCTGAAATGAGCAACAGCCCGGTTTTGATCTACGGGAGTAGCAAAATCATAATAATCATATCTTCTTTCCTGGCAAAAGTACTGTCTTTCAAAGAGCTCTGAAAGAAGAATTATCTGCGCTCCTTGCGAGGCTGCTTTTCTGACAAGTTTTTCTGCCTTTTTTATATTCAGTCTAACCAGTTCTTCATCTGATATTTCTGTATTGTTATAGCTTTCTCTGCCACATGCAAACTGTATTGCGGCAACTGTAGTAGAGGTGCTGTTTTTATAGGTCATCTTCTGACTCCTTATTCAAAATTTATTACCTTTCTTTTCATATTGGTTATGCTTGCCGGAATCTGCTGAGTAATACAGTGAATATTACCACCGCCAAGCAGAATATCTCTTGCCGGTATTGAAACCACATTTCGATTTCTGCAGATTTTACGCATTATTTCTACTGCTCTCATATCGCTTTGTTTATTTTCGCCTCCAAAGCTAGGAATAAGCACTTCTGTATTTGTAAAATAGAAATTCACGTAACTTGCAGCCATTCTTTCGCCTACTTCCCTTTCGGCTTCACCTTCTTCGAATTCGTAATTGTAAATGTCATGTCTGCTTAAAGTAATCGGAACATCGGGTATCGGAAGCTTGTGAATCTTAAGTTTTCTTCCCCGTGCATCAGTCTCAGTCTGAAGATACTCATAATCAGACAATGAATTTGAATATTGAGGATCAAGAAAATCATCAGTCCACGCAAGCACAACTTCACCGGGCGCTGTAAACGCGCAGACATTATCTACATGTTCGTTAGTTTCGTCATTATATATACCGGAAGGCAGCCATAAAACTTTTTCAGCTCCGAGATAATTCCTTAGCATTTTTTCTATCTCATATTGAGACATATCGGGATTTCTGCCCTTGCTCAAAAGGCAGTTCGAGGTAACCATAACTGTTCCCTCTCCATCAGAATGAATCGCACCTCCTTCAAGGACAAAAGGATGAGCATCATAAACATCTTTTCCCAGATAATTACAAAACTCTGAAGCAACATTATCATCCTTATCCCAGTGTGCATAAAGGCCATCAACATTACCGCCCCAGGCATTAAAGGCCCAGTCAATACCTCTGATTTCTCCCTCTTCGTTTCTTACAAAGGTAGGTCCGACATCCCTTGCCCAGGCATCATCGGAATCCATTTCAATCAGGATTATCGTTCCGATATCTCTTTCGCCTACGGAAACAGGATGCATATTATCACTTGTAATATTGAAGATTCTTTTTATATTTGTCGTATTCTTTTTAATAAAATAATGAGCTTCGTTATAGTTCCTGTGATCGCAAAGAACATATAGTTTTTCTGATTTGAGAATGTGTGAAAAAATTCTGCAAAATGCCTTTTTGGCTTCAGTTGAATCCTTCCCCCAGCTTCCTGGTCTTGTCGGCCATATCATCACTGTCGCATCGTGAATATCATATTCAGCCGGCATATAAAAACCGTCTTCTCTTGGAGTAGATTTAATAATTGTAGACATAATCATTCACCCTCATCATTTTTGAAAATAAGACATAAACAATTTGCTTTATTGTTTCGTAAATAGAACGGTTAAAAATGCTTTTATTAGAAAATTATATAAAAAAATAGACCGTGTGCAAAGTATATATTCTTTGACACACGATCATATTTTAATGAATTATTTTGTACCGAAAATTCTGTCTCCGGCATCGCCAAGGCCGGGTACAATATATTTGTTATCATTAAGCTGGTCATCAATATGTGCACAGATGATCGGAACGTCCGGATGCTCTGATGTAACCTTCTCAAGTCCTTCGGGAGCAGCGATCAGACATATAAATCTCATCTTCTTAACACCTTTTTCCTTGAAAAGCTCAATGGCATCACATGCGGAGCCACCTGTTGCAAGCATGGGATCAAGAATAATAACTTCTCTGTCTCCGATATCCTCCGGAGCTTTAAAGAAATAGTTTACAGGCTCAAAGGTTGTCTCATCTCTATACATACCGACATGAGCAATTTTCGCATTAGGGATAACCTTAAGGACACCGTCAAGCATTCCCATTCCGGCTCTCATAATAGGGGCAAATGCATAATTATCTTCGTTTAGTCTGCCCATTTTTATAGTCTTTATAGGTGTTTCAACTACAGTCTCCTCAAGCGGAACGTCGCGCATAGCCTCATAAATAAGGTAAGCTCCTATCTCACTTACAAGCTCTCTGAAAAGCTTTGTTCCTGTATGCTTATCTCTTAAAATTGAAAGTTTATGCTCGATGAGCGGATGTTCCAACGCTGTAACATTTTTCATATCATTCTACCTCCGAAAAATTAACTGTAAGAATAATAACACAATATCATTTATAATAATACCCCAAGACTTAGGAATCTTGAGGTATTACTTCTTACAATTTAGAAACTGTACATTTTACAGGCGCATCTTAAAATCGTCATATCCAAAATGTTTTACAACCTCGGTGTTTCCATCCTCATGGAGTATGGCTATATCTGGCAGTGGCATACCGTTGAAGGTATTGTTCTTAACCATACTGTAAATAGCCATATCTTCAAAAGTAAGACGGTCACCGATTTTCATTTCATGATCAAAGCTGTAATCCCCGATAACATCACCGGCGAGGCAGGTTCGTGACGAAAGCCGATACCCGAAAGATTTATCACCGATTTCTCCACTATCTCTAAGCGGTGGTCTATAGGGCATCTCAAGGACATCAGGCATATGACAAGCAGCGGATGTATCAAGGATTAGCACCGGAAGTTTTTCTGTTTCTACAATGTCCATAACTGTGGTAACAAGGTATCCTGCATTCAATGCAATGGCTTCACCCGGTTCCAGATATACATCAATTTTGTAAATATCCTTTATGTATTTGAGGAGCTTAACCAGTCCCTCTCTGTTATAGTCATCTCTGGTGATATGATGACCGCCTCCAAGATTGAGCCATTTTATTTGACTTAGATACTTTCCGAATTTGCTTTCAAACTCCTCAAAGGTATCTTTAAGAGGCTCAAAGCCCTGCTCACATAATGTATGAAAATGCAGGCCTTCCACACCGGTTGGCAGTTCTGACGGCAAATCACATAGTCTGATTCCAAGTCTTGAGCCCGGAGCACAGGGATCATATATCTCATGATCTTCCTGAGTAGAAAACTCAGGGTTGATGCGTAGTCCCGCAGATAAGCCTCTGTCATTACATGCTTTCTCCCAGGTTTTTCTGTGATGCTCAAGCTGATTTAAGGAATTAAATACAATATGATCAGCGAAGCTGCAGATCTCTTCCATCTCATCATCATAAAAAGCCGGTTCAAAGACGTGAATCTCAGGAAAATCGCCGTCTTTTTTAGTATATCCATCAGCTATTTTTTGTTTCTGCGCTTTGGTATAAAACTCCTCATTTGCGAGCTTTGCTTCGAAAAGTCCCGAAGATGTTGTCCCTGAGAGATATTCCGCTATAAGAGGATATGTAGAATATGCAGAAAAAGCTTTTTGAGCAAGCAATATTTTTGCTCCGGACTTATCCTGTACATCCCTTAGAATTTTGCAATTTTCTTTGAGTTTCTTCTCATCTATCACATAGACAGGAGTCTTTAAATTGTTCATTTATCTTAATCCTTTAAAATTATTTTGAGATAATATCCTTCACAACCTCGCTCGCAATAACAAGTCCGCAGGCAGCAGGTGTAAACGCAGTGCTACCCGGTGTACTTCTTCTTGAAGAGCCCGAAGCCTTAAGATCTTCCATATCAGTTTCTCTAACCTCTGGTTTTAGCGGTTCTTCCTCGGAATATACCACCTTGAGGTTCTTTACGTTTCTCTTTTTGAGTTCTTTTCTCATCACCTTGCAAAGAGGACAAACCTTTGTTTTGTAAATATCTGCTACTTTAAACGCAGAAGGATCAAGCTTATTTCCTGCTCCCATGGCACTGATAACAGGAACTCCTACCTCTTTTGCGCGTAAAATAATGTCAATTTTCGCAGTAACAGTATCAACCGCGTCAACAACATAATCATAAGAGCTAAAATCGAAATCCCCTGCATTTTCGGGAAGATAAAAGCATTTATGAACATTCACCTTCACATCGGGATTTATATCAAGCATCCTGTCCTTCATAACATCTACCTTATACTTGTCTACAGTGCTATGAAGTGCAATAATCTGGCGGTTCAGATTGCTTGCAGCAACGGTATCACTGTCTATTAAGTCAAATTCTCCGATTCCGCTCCTTACAAGAGCCTCGCAGACATAGCCTCCTACACCTCCGACACCAAATATCGCTACACGAGAGCCCTTCAGTTTTTCAACATTGTTCTCACCTATGAGAAGCTCTGTTCTTGAAAATTGTTCATCCATAAGTATGCATTCTTTCCTGATTAATTGATTTTATTTTTTATTTATAGAATTGTAAGTCTTTTTTATTGGATATTGCTGAAAATAATTGTCATAATAATTATGGGTAAGATATTTTAAAAAATCAAATCCAAATTAGCAAAGCATTTTATGCGGGGGGTAATATGCGTAAAAGAATCCTAATAGCAGATGACACAACTTTCATGAGAGAAATGTTGAAATCAGCACTGGACAAAGAACAATATGAAATTGTCGGTGAAGCGACAACCGGACAGCAGGCCGTAGACCAGTTTAAGCAAAAAAAGCCCGATCTTTTAATTCTGGACATTAATATGCCTGTAATGAATGGAATAGATGCCCTTACCGAGGTAATGGAATTTGACCCCAAGGCCAATGTAATCATGTGCTCAGACCAAAAGCAGGAGCCAATGATTGTCCTTGCCCTGAAAAAGGGCGCAAAAGATTTTGTCGTTAAGCCCTTCATGGCCAGCGATGTTGTTCGCGCATTAAACAAAGTTTTTAAAGAATAATTTGTTAAACACCATAATTATAGACAATCTTGAGGGGACGACTTCAATTCTGAAGCCGCCCCCTCTTTCTTTATTTTTATATTCTTTTTTATTTATCAGTCGATAAGTGTGGGATTTTCCTCAACCACCCAAGGAAGACCATACTCGTTAAGCATCTCCATGTACGGATCGGGATCAAACTCGTCTGTAGTAAATACTCCTGGTTTCTTCCACTGTCCGGTAACTACGAGAGCTGTTCCGATCATTGCAGGTACACCGGTTGTATAACTTATTGCCTGACTTCCGAGTTCCTTGTAGCACTCCTGATGATCACACACATTATAAATATAAATTGTGCGTTCCTTTCCATCCTTGATACCTCTGAAGATACAGCCGATATTTGTTTTTCCGACTGTTCTGGGGCCAAGACTTGCAGGATCGGGAAGCAGTGCTTTCAAAAATTGAATAGGAACAATTTCTCTGCCCTCGTACATAACAGGACTTGTAGAAAGCATTCCAACATCCTCAAGACATCTCATATGGTCGAGATAGCTCTGTCCAAAGGTCATGAAGAATCTGATTCTCTTTACCTCAGGGAAATTTCTTCCAAGTGCTTCAATCTCCTCGTGGTGAAGAAGATACATATCTTTCTTACCTACCTGGGCGAAATCATATTCTCTTTTTATCTCCATGGGCTTTGTCTCAACCCAATGGCCATCCTCCCAATAGCTTCCGTTTGCGGAAACCTCTCGAAGATTTATCTCCGGATTAAAATTTGTAGCAAATGCATAACCGTGGTCACCGCCATTGCAATCCATGATATCAATGTAATGGATTTCATCAAAATAATGCTTTTTAGCATAAGCTGTGAAGACCGAAGTTACACCGGGATCAAAGCCTGTTCCAAGCAGAGCTGTAAGACCTGCTTCCTTAAATCTGTCGAAATAAGCCCACTGCCAACTGTAGTCGAAATAAGCTGTAAAGCCCTTCTCCTTGCAGCGTTTTTCATAGATTTTTCTCCACTCAGGATCATCGGTATCTTCCGGCTCATAGTTAGCTGTATCGATATAATCTACTTTACATTCAAGGCAGGCATCCATTATTGTGAGATCCTGATAAGGAAGGGCAACATTAAGCACAGCGTCGGGCTTGTAGTTGTTTATGACCCTCTTAATATCCTCTACATCGTCTGCATTAACAGTTTCTGTTGTGATTTTTACGGGTGTTCCTGCCTTCTCGAGTTTTTCCTTCAGAGCATCACATTTGCTTACTGTTCTTGATGCTATACACATTTCAGTAAATACCTTGCTGTTCTGGGCGCACTTCTGAATTGCTACCTGAGCTACGCCACCGCAACCAATAACCAATAATCTACTCATATTTTCCTCCTTATGGCAGTTTACCTTGACATTGCCTCTTCTTCCTGCAAAAGATCCTCTACATACTTTGGAAGCATGAAGGCTCCCTTATGAAGATGCGTTGTGTAGTACCATGTTTTTATATTTCTTTCATCCCATCTGTCAGGATTAAAATCCTTAAGCGGATGATATTTCTTGCTGGCAAATCCAAAAAGCCAGTAGCCAGCAGGGCATGTGGGAATGTGCGCCTGATAGACCCTGTTTATAGGGAAAACTCTGTAGGCTTTTCTGTGCATAGCTCTACAGCTCTCCTCATCCTCATCATAGAAAGGACTTCCATGCTGATAAACCATTATTCCGTCATCATGAAGAGCCTTGTAGCAGCTACCGTAAAATTCTTTTGTAAAAAGTCCGGCCTCATGTCCCAAAGGTTCCGTAACATCATTTATTATTAGGTCATACATATCCTCACATTTGCGAAGATATTTAAGGCCGTCCTGATAATAGATATGAACTCTGTCATCATCAAGTCCGCAGGCATTATCGGGAAAATACTGCTTGCATACTTCAACAAACATGTTATCAGGCTCAACTACATCAATAACCTTTATTTCATCATAGTGGCTCAGCTCTCTGGCAACACCGCCATCACCTCCGCCAAGTACAAGAACTCTCTGAACCTTAGGATGAACAGCCATAGGAACATGTACGATCATCTCGTCATAAGTGAATTCGTCCTTTTCGGAAAAAATAATATTACCGTCGGAAGTAAGAAATTTTCCGAATTCAGGTGAATCAAACACATCAATTCTCTGAAACTCGCTCGATCCCGAAAATAATTGTTTTGCAAGACGAATGCTTATTTTTACATTCTTTGTATGCATGTCACTAAACCAATAATCCATTTGCGGCATCTTTTTTCTCCTGTCAAATATAATCAGATATCTTATTTTAAAACCTGAAGCTCAGAAATATCCTCACTCTCAGGTCCCTGCATGGAGCATCCCTTTTCCTTCGCAGTCTGAATATAATCAAGTATCTCTTCTGTCACTACCTCTCCGGGTGAAATGATCGGAATTCCAGGAGGATAACACATAACAGATTCTGCTGAAATCCGCCCAACCGTCTCTTTTATCGGAAGCGATTCCTTTTCAGCATAGAATGCTTCCTGCGGCGTAGCCTTCACAATAGGAGTAACATACTCTGCCGAGAAAAAGCTCTGTTCCGGCTTAGCGTATAGTCTTCTGATATCCGCCAGAGCTCCCGCCAGTCTCTCAATATCCTGAAGTCTGTCTCCAATAGAAATGTACGCCATAACGTTTGATAAATCACCAAATTCCATCTGGATATCATACTCATCGCGAAGAAGATCGTATACTTCAATTCCGGTAAGACCCACACCTCTTGTATTTACAACAAGTTTAGTCTCATCGAAGTCATAAATGCTACCACCGTTTATAAGCTCATGTCCGTAGGCATAATATCCCGGAATCTCGTTTATCTCTTCCCTCGCATACTTAGCCATTCCTGTTACTTTTTCGAAGCTGTCCCGGCCATGAAGCGCCAGATTCCTTCTTGAAATATCAAGGCTTGCAATCAAAAGATAGCTTGCACTGGTAGTCTGTGTCAGATTAACAATTCTGCTTATATATCCTATATTAGCATTTTTTCCGCAGAGAAGTATCGAACTTTGCGTAAGACTTCCTCCGGATTTATGCATACTTATTGCTGCCATATCCGCGCCTGCCTTCATGCCGCACAGAGGGAGATTTGGTCCAAAATACAGATGTGTTCCGTGAGCCTCATCCACAAGGGCCTTCATCCCGTTTGCATGCGCAAGGTCAACTATTGCCTGCAAATTAGAACAAATACCATAATACGAAGGATTATTTATTAAAATCGCTTTCGCATCAGGATTATCCCTTACTGCAGCCTCAACATCTGCAAGTTCCATGCCGAGCGGAATTCCAAGCTTGGTATCAACCTTGGGATCAATATATACAGGAACTGCGCCACACAAAATAAGTGCATTTATGGCACTCTTATGTACATTTCTTGGCATAATGATCTTCTCACCATGCTTAACTGAAGACAAAACCATAGCCTGAACAGCACTTGTGGTTCCATTTACCATCAAAAATGCATGTTCGGCTCCAAATGCATCCGCAGTAAGTTCCTCCGCATCCTTTATTACGGAAACAGGATGGCACAAATTATCGAGAGGCTTCATGGAATTAACGTCAATGCCCACGCATTGCTCACCAAGAAAACGCACGAGTTCTGCGTTTCCACGACCTCTCTTATGTCCGGGCACGTCAAAGGGTACCACTCTCTGCTTTCTAAATCTCTCAAGTGCCTCATAAACAGGCGCTTTTCTCTGACGATCCAGATCCAACTTTTCATCCTCCAAATCAACTATATCATGAGAAAAAAAGAGCGGTATGTCTTTTTGACATACAGCCCTCTTTTAAATTGCATTATTCAGGCAAAATCATCTTAACATTAATGAAATCAAAGTCAAGGAATTACCTATATAATTAAGCAACTTTTAAGTTTTATATCGCATGTATAAACAAACCGCTAAGCAGCTTTGGTTCAAACCAGGTTGATTTAGGCGGCATAAGGCGTCCTGCATCTGCTACAGCAAACAACTCATGAATATCTGTAGGATACATGGAAAAAGCAAGAACGCAGTCGTTTTTGCATCTCTTCTCAAGCTCGGATAGTCCTCTGATTCCACCAACAAAATCAATTCTTGGATCATTCTTAGGGTCACTGATATCAAGAAGAGGCGTCAGTACCTGATTTTGAAGCACACTGACATCCAGCCCGTCAACAGCATCAGAGCTCTTTATTTCATCATGAGCATAAAGTCTGTACCACTTTCCTCCAAGAAGCATGCCAACTTCATATTTCCTTGAAGGTTTAACAGCTTCAGCCTCTTCCTTTACATCAAATTTTTCCGATATTTTTGAAAGGAATTCATTTTCGCTCATGCCGTTTAAATCTTTTATTACCCTGTTGTAATCCATGATCATGAGCTCGCTGTCAGGAAAAAGAACGGATAAGAAGAAGTCATATTCTTTATTGCCTGTGGGATTCGGGTCTGCTTCTCTTCTTTTTTTAGCGACTTTAACCGCAGAAGCACATCTGTGGTGGCCATCAGCTATATATATGCTGTCCATTCCCTCAAATGCAGATTTTATTGTGTCAATTTCATTTTCCTTATCCACAATGAAAACTCTGCTCTTTATTCCATCTACTGTAACAAAATCATATACAGGCTTATCTTCAGTTTTTACTCTGTTAATAACACCTCTGATTGCTTCGTTTTCCCTGTAGCACAAAAAGATTGGTCCGGTCTGAGCATCACAGGTATCCACATGGTGAATTCTGTCGGCTTCCTTTTTTGCAAGAGTATTCTCGTGCTTTTTAATTATATTATTGTCGTAGTCTCTTACTGAGCTGCAGGCAACAATCCCAGTCTGAACCCTTCCGTTCATAGTCTGCTCGTAGAGATAATAGCAGGGTTTACTCTCGTGAACAAAAGTGCCGTCCTCGATTTTCCCCCACAGCATATCATGAGCCTTCCTGTATACTTCTTCAGAATACATATCGTAATCTTCGGGAAACTGAGTCTCAGGTCTGTCTATCGCAAGAAATGACATAGGCTCCCTGGCAACCTCTGCTCTTGCTTCTTCTCTGTTGTACACATCATAGGGAAGAGCCGCAACCCTGTCAGCTATATCTTCTCTTGGTCTGTAAGCCGCAAATGCTCTAATATCTGCCATTTAAATAAAAGTCCTTTCGATTATGTTTCAGACATCTTTTCTGACAACACGAACTCTGATAACGCCCTCGATATTCTTGAGTTTATCAGTAATTTCATCAGAAATGGTGCTCTCTACATCGATGATGGTATAAGCGTAATCACCACGGGATTTATTGGTCATATTTGAAATATTGAATCCATCATTACCAAGAACCTGTGTAAATTTACCGATCATACCTGCAACATTCTTATGAATGATTGCAAATCTGGGACTTGTGCAGATACCCTGCTCACAGCGAGGCATATTTACTGAATTTACAATGTTACCGTTCTCAAGATAATCTTTCATCTGAAGAACAGCTTTCACTGCGCAGTTATCCTCTGATTCCTCCGTTGAAGCGCCAAGGTGAGGAATAACAATACAGCCATCATGACCTGCGGTAACAGTATTCGGGAAGTCAGTAACATACTTTCTGATTTTTCCTGAATTGATTCCGGAAAGAACATCTGTCTCGTTGCAAAGAATATCTCTTGCGAGGTTGATAAGGATAACACCCTTCTTCATCTTAGCTATAGCTTCGGCGTTAACCATGCCTTTTGTATTTTCAAGTGCAGGAACATGAATTGTTATAATATCGCACTTTGAATAAATATCATCGACGTTAGTAACATGCTTAACATCAGAGGAAAGGCTCCATGCAGCATCAACAGAAAGATACGGATCATAACCGTAGACATCCATACCTAAATTTCTGGCAGCATTTGCCACTCTTACACCAATAGCTCCGAGGCCTATAATTCCGAGCTTCTTACCGGCAATCTCAGTACCTGCAAACTTTTTCTTTGTCTTCTCTGTAAGTTTTGCAATTTCAGGGTCACCCGCATTTGCACTTACCCACTGAACTCCACCGATGATATCACGGGAAGCGATGAGCATAGCTGCAATTACCATTTCCTTTACACCGTTAGCATTTGCTCCGGGTGTATTGAATACAACAATGCCTTCCTCAGCGCAGCGATCTACGGGAATATTGTTGACTCCGGCACCTGCTCTTGCGATAGCAAGGAGATTCTCGGAAAACTCCATCTCGTTCATATTGGCACTTCTTACAAGCACGCCGTCTGCATCATCGATATTATCTACTACTTCATACTGATCTGTGAAATTGTTTAATCCAACCTTTGCAATAGGATTAAGGCACTTATATTTAAACATTTTATTCTCCTTTATCTATGTTCCGATCAACCATTATTTTTCTCAAATGCTTCCATGAAGTCTACTAGCTTCTGTACGCCTTCCTTTGGCATAGCATTGTAGATACTTGCGCGCATTCCGCCTACACTTCTGTGTCCCTTAAGACTTACAAGGCCGTTAGCTGTAGCCTCTGCGATGAATTTTGCATTGAGCTCATCAGAATCTGTAACGAAAGGAACATTCATAAGTGATCTGTCTTCAGGTCTTACAGTACCCTTGAACATCTTGCTGTTATCAAGGAAATCATAGAGAATTGCAGCCTTCTCCTCATTTCTCTTCTTCATCTCTACAAGGCCGCCCTGAGACTTAAGCCACTTGAATACCAGTCCGCACATATAAATTGCCCAGCAGTTGGGAGTATTGTAAAGAGAACCGTTGTCAGCCTGTGTCTTCCACTTAAGCATCGTAGGAACGAAATCAGGAACATCATCTCTGATGAGGTCTTCTCTGATAATACTAATTACAAGACCTGCAGGACCTACATTCTTCTGAACACCGCCATAGATAACACCGTAATCATTTACATTTACAGGCTCAGAAAGGAAGCATGAAGATACATCCGAAACAAGGATATGTCCCTTAGTATTGGGAAGCTTCTTAAACTTTGTGCCGTAAATTGTGTTATTTTCACAGATATATACATAATCTGCATCTTCTGGAATATCCAGATCAGAGCAATCCGGAATATATGAGAAAGTCTTGTCTGCACTTGATGCAACCTCTACAGCATCGCCGTACTTTTTAGCCTCAGCAAGGGCCTTCTTAGCCCACTGACCGGTAACAATATATGCCGCCTTTTTGTTCTGCATAAGGTTCATCGGAACAGCTGCAAACTGCTGGCTAGCACCTCCCTGGAGGAATAAAACCTTATAGTTGTCCGGAATATTCATAAGATCTCTGATATCCTGTTCAGCGGTCTGAATAACCTGATCAAACGTTTTTGATCTGTGGCTCATCTCATTGATAGACATACCGCAGCCGTTATAATCAAGCATTTCTGCCGCTGCCTGCTTCAAAACCTCTTCCGGAAGTACTGCCGGACCTGCACTAAAATTGTAAACTCGTGACACTGTTTCTTTCCTCCTGTTTTTCCAAAAATACAAAAATTTTTTTCACACTTTTACACTTTACTTTTTCAAAGTGTTAATATCATTCTATATAGAAATATTTTTTTGTCAACTATATATTCAATAATTATTGTTATTTAATGATTCTAAAATAAAAAATGATGTCACACGGACATCATTTTTTATCTCTTAAAAACAAATCTTCTATTAAACTGATAAGCAACAAAAAACAGAACAAAGTCAGTAGGAATCTTGATTAATACCTCTTCGCCGCCTATATATCCGTGCAGCAGTGAAACAACTATTGCACTTATAAGCATTTGGCAGGTAGCCACAAGAACAAATCGATTAAATGTTTCTTTTTGCCTGTGCTTCTTTTTAAAAACGAAGCGATGATTGAAATTATATGACATACTCGCAGATATAACTCTTGCAATAATTGTCGAAACATAGATGTATATCTGGTGCATATTCATAAATTTAAATTGTCCCAAAAAGGCACACAATAATGAAAACAGCAAAATATCGATTATCGTTGCCCATATGGAAATAAGCATATAAATTACAAAATTTACATATATAAAGAAACTTTCACGCAGTGTCCGGTACTTTTCGGTATTTGTACGCCTGGAATATAACGTCTCAAGTTCGATTTCGATAACATCTATATGGTAGTTTCTTGTATATACAAGTATATTTGTATCAAAAGGATATCCCTCTCCATTCACTTTTAGGAGTTTCTCCATATATTTAACAGGAATAGCTTTCAAAATAGATTGCGGATCGTTGACAGTAATACCAAACAAAAATCGGTATGAATAAGTAAAAAGCTTGTTAATGATCTTATTTGAAAGCGGAATATCTTCGCTGCTTCTTTGGCGTTTTGTTATTATTAACGAGTCCGGGTTTTCTTTAAGCTTAATAGCACAGCTTAAAATATCCGAAGTAAGATATACCCCCTTGCAGTCACTTATTACGCAGCCGGTAAGGTCATTATACTCCTGCAGTGCATAATTAAATGCCGTTTTGAGGCTCCTTCCAAGCCCGAGATTCACATGATGGTGAAGTACATAAGCACCGAATTCCTTCTCAATCCCCTCAAAAAAAGTCTTCATGCTTTCGCCATTACCATCATCAACAATAATAAATCTGCTAAATCCGGATATTTTTAAATCATTTAGAAGCTTTATTAGATTATCTCCCGGTTTATAAGCCGGGATAATAACCGGTATATCATCAATCTTCATTCTGTTTCTTTCCGAATTATTATAAGCTTTAATTCTTTATCAATAATATAAAAGGACCGGCACACCAACATCTACGAGCTCATAAAGCCTTTCCATGAGATCCAGAGGAGAATTGATACATCCGTGTGAGCCTGAATGTTTATATATCTCACCGCCGAATTCGCTTCTCCAGGTAGCATCATGAATTCCAATTCCTTTATTAACTCCAAGCCAATAATTCACGTAGGACGCATAATCCACTCCGCGAAGAATTGTATGATATCTTTTATTATATATATGAAAAAGCCCTACCGGGGTACCACGCCCCAGCGCAGTATTACCGGTAACTATATCATATTGAATGGTTAGTTTTCCGTTCTTATAATATCTTAATCTCTGATTGCCCATATCAACAAGTATATATTCATCCCCGAGATCTTTTGCATCTATTGTAAAGGATTTGTTCGGAAATGTTATTTCGGTTTCAGCAGGCCCCGTGCCCTCAACAGAGTTTACAAAATCCTCGAATTCCTGCTTTTCATCATAAAGTTTTCCGTTCTTGTTACCACTTACATAAATCGTACTTTTCTGGCCTTTTTGGTATCTTTCTATACAATTGTTGGTATCATATTTCCTTAGCCCCTCGCAAACAAAATCATAGATTTTAGAGCAGCTAAGAAGAAGATTTCCTTCCTTATCGGTTATGAATTCCTCTTCTACCTTGTAGTCCTCATCCGGGAATTCAATCATCTTATCGCCGGCAAGGAAGAATCCTTTTCCGGGATTTTCCTCATCAAAATCTTCTTCCCGGGCCTCCTCAAGTTCATCAATTTTAACAATCCAGTCCGCTAAATCGGATGAATCTGCCTTCATCAAATTTTCGCCGATTTTGATTGAAGCTTTAATATTCTGAACGCTCTCGATCTTATCATAAAGTGCCTTTAATTCTTTATCATTTTCGGTTATTGTTCTTACATCGTACAACTCTTTATTACTACTAAGATCCAATTCATAGAGTTTATTGTAAAATCCCTCTTTTACACTTTCGTAGAACTTATCGAAATTAGGTGTCTTCTGATCACACACTTCAAGATAGAAACCTTCATCATTTCTTTTTAATTCGTAAGAATCCGATCTTTCCACATCAAAAATAGCCCAGGTAGACAATAAGTCCCTAAGTTTATTCTCATCAAACGTCGGATTTCCCGGTATTTTTTTGCTTCTGGAAGTTAACAGATTGATTCCCCACGCAAAAGGATTCTGGTCATCTAGCATTTTTTTGAGTTCATCGTAATAATCAACCTTGAAATCAATTGCATTTGCATCAATAAAGAATTTCTCACCCTCAGCGGAAGATATAATCATTCCGCTGTAGTATGAGTTATTTATAAGATCGTTATTGGCTTCTTCCGCTGTTTTTCCGGTACAATAAATATTATTTACCCAAGTTCCATATGCATAGGTGTCATTATAGTAGAACCCAAGCATCAGATAGACCGCTATCAGCGATAGCACGGAAAAAGCCAATAATGTATATAAGATTCCCCGCTTCTTCATACCTTACCCTGAACAGAATTATGCTCTGTCCTTATCCTCTAAGTCTTTCTCATCAAAAGCTTCACTGATAGAACCGCCAGGTGAAACCATAGGAAATACCTTCTCATCAGGGTCAACCGCTATATCGATGAGAACAGGTCCCTTTGCTGCAAGAGCTTTTTTAAGAGCAGCTTCAACTTCATCCTTCTTCTTTACTCTTATAGCCATGCACCCAAGACCTTCTGCAACCTTACAGTAATCAACCTTATCTGTAAGAACAGTATTTGAATAATGCTGATTGTAATACAGATTCTGCCATTGTCTTACCATACCGAGAACCTGATTGTTTATAACAATTTCTATTACATGAATATCATATCTGCTTGCTGTCGCAAGTTCGTTCATATTCATTCGAAAACATCCGTCACCGGCTATATTAACAACAGTCTTGTCAGGCATTCCGACCTTAGCACCTATAGCCGCTCCCAGTCCGTAGCCCATAGTTCCAAGGCCGCCTGAGGTAAGGAAGGTTCTCGGATGCTTAAACTTGTAAAATTGGGCAGTCCACATCTGGTGCTGACCTACATCGGTTGAAACGATTGCTTCACCATCAGTAAGTTTATCAATAGTTTCTATAACATAAGGACATGTAAGCCCCTTCTTATCATAGCGAAGAGGAAACTGCTTTTCGTACTCTTTTATATGCGATATCCATTCAGCATGATTTTGCTGAGTAAGCTTATCATTAATTTTCCTGAGTACCTCTTTTAAATCACCAACGATGGAGAAGTCTGTCCTGATGTTCTTGTTTATTTCTGCAGCATCAATATCAATCTGAAGTATCTTAGCCTTTTTGGCGAAGGTCTTTGCATTACCGATTACTCTGTCAGAGAATCTTGCTCCCAGTGTAATAAGAAGATCACATTCACTCACACCAAAATTTGAGGTTTTGGTACCATGCATACCTATCATACCCGTATAAAGGCTGTTATGTCCGCTAAAAGCACCTTTGCCCATAAGGGTATCACATACCGGTGCCTGAATCCTTTCAGCCAGAGTAAGAAGCTCTTTATCAGCTCCGGAGATAACCGCACCGCCGCCCACATATATAAAAGGCTTCTTGGCATGCTCAATCATCTTTACAGCCGTTTTAATATCATCTTCGGTATATTTAAGAGGTTTCTCTTTATGAACAGGTTTTTGAGGCTTATAATCGCATTTATTTGCGGTTACATCCTTTGTAATGTCCACAATAACAGGGCCGGGTCTGCCGCTTCTTGCGATATCAAAAGCCTTTCTTATGGTTTCTGCAAGCTTTTTAACATCTTTTACAATATATCCGTGCTTTGTTATGGGCATTGTAATCCCGGCAATATCAACCTCCTGGAAAGTATCCTTTCCAAGCAGCGGAAGATTTACATTACAGGTAATAGCAACCATTGGAACAGAATCCATGTAAGCGGTAGCAATACCGGTAACAAGATTTGTTGAACCGGGGCCACTGGTTGCAAGACAAACACCGACTTTTCCCGTTGCCCTTGCATAACCGTCGGCAGCATGTGATGCTCCCTGCTCATGAGAAGTCAGAATATGTTTTATCTTATCCTGCTGTTTGTAAAGCTCATCATATACATTAAGAATTGTTCCGCCCGGATAGCCGAAAACAGTATCTACTCCCTGTTCCTTAAGGCATTCCAGGACAATTTGTGCTCCTGTAAGCTGCATTCTACTTATGCTCCTTTTACTTTATTTCTAAGATAGCGCCTCTGTTACCACTGGTAACCATCTTTTCATAGCGTGAAAGATATCCTGTTGTTACCTTGGGCTGTCTCGGCTTCCACTGTGCCTTTCTCTTTGCAAGTTCCTCATCGGATACTTTAACATCGAGCTTATTATTATTAATATCTATGGAAATAATATCGCCTTCCTGAACAAGCGCTATAGGTCCTCCGACAGCTGCCTCCGGTGAAACATGTCCAATGGAAGCGCCTCTGCTAGCTCCTGAGAATCTTCCGTCTGTGATAAGAGCAACTGAAGAACCAAGTCCCATACCTGCAATTGCGGATGTAGGATTAAGCATCTCTCTCATACCGGGGCCACCCTTAGGTCCTTCATATCTGATAACAACTACATCTCCTGCTACAATCTTGCCACCAAGAATAGCAGCAATTGCATCTTCTTCGCAGTCAAATACTCTTGCAGGGCCTTCATGAGCCATCATCTCCGGAACCACTGCTGATCTCTTTACGATACCGGTATCAGGCGCAAGATTTCCTTTAAGAACTGCTATTCCACCATTGGGCATATAGGGATTCTCGATAGGTCTGATAACCTCCGGATCGAGATTTCTGACATTGGCAATATTTTCTCCTACAGTCTTTCCTGTGCAGGTAATAAGATCGGTATGAAGAAGGTTCTTCTTGTTAAGCTCAGCCATAACAGCATAAATACCGCCTGCCTCATTAAGATCCTCCATATATGTAGGACCTGCAGGTGCAAGATGACAAAGATTGGGAGTGCGATCCGAAATCTCGTTCGCCATCTCCATATCAATATCAATTCCTGCTTCATGCGCAATTGCGGGAATATGAAGCATGGTGTTTGTAGAGCATCCAAGAGCCATATCCATAGCAAGCGCATTTTCAAAGGCTTCCTTGGTCATAATATCTCTTGGACGGATATTGTTTTTAACAAGTTCCATTATCTGGTAGCCTGCCTTCTTAGCAAGTCTGATACGTGCCGAGTATACAGCAGGAATTGTTCCATTACCGCGAAGACCCATTCCGATTGCTTCGGTAAGACAGTTCATGGAGTTTGCGGTGTACATACCTGAACAAGATCCGCAGGTAGGGCAAACCTTTTCTTCAAATTCAGAAAGCTCGTCTTCTGTCATATTACCGGCAGAATAGGTTCCGACTGCCTCGAACATGGAACTTAAAGATCTCTTTTTTCCTCCGACCCTTCCTGCCATCATCGGTCCGCCGGAACAGAAAATAGTAGGTATATTTACTCTTGCAGCAGCCATAAGAAGTCCGGGAACGTTCTTGTCACAGTTGGGTATCATTACCATACCATCAAAAGCGTGTGCCATTGCAAGGCACTCGGTGCTGTCCGCAACAAGATCTCTTGTAACAAGTGAGTATTTCATTCCGATATGTCCCATTGCAATACCGTCACATACTGCTATTGCAGGTACAATAACAGGCATTCCGCCGGCTTCCGCAACGCCAAGCTTTACAGCCTGAGCAATTCGATCAAGTTCCATATGTCCGGGAATAATATCACTCTGAGAACTGACAATACCGATAAGAGGCTTTTTCCTCTCCTCAGCAGTAAAACCAAGTGCATTAAACAGACTTCTGTGAGGTGCCTGTTGAAGTCCTTCCATTACGCGATCACTGTTCATAATAACCTCCTATCTTTTGTAAAGAACAAAGTCTTCATTTTCATAAAAAATAAAATAATTGGCATTTATATAGTCCCAGGGTAAGGATTCATAATTCGCATAAAACTTCCAGCTATCCTCCCCAGTATACCCTTCTGTCATCATATCTCTGTCAACAAGAATATAATCACAGTCTGTAACATCTGAATTTTCACATTCAATATTCCAACCAAACTTAAGCAAATATTGTTGGTCACAATCAAGTACACATATATTCTTTTTTTGAGACGGATGCGCTATATACAAAGCATTATAACAATTCGTTTCACGAATACCATACTGGCTGTGATATTCCGGTTTCAGCATAAGAACCGCGCAGAAAGCTATCATAGCTATAACGGGCACCCATTTAATCATAGCTCTAAGAGACCCGGCATTCTCGTTTTTTCGTAAAAAATATCTAATCATCGTACTCTGATGTTCAAGTACAAATGCATATGCAATTGCAGTAAGAACACCCACATAGGAAAACACCCTGTAATAAGGGAGTTTAGCTTGAATGATCAGCATAATGGGATAGCCCATTATATTAAAAATCATCAAAAGATTAAATATGGTTCTACTGTTTTCAAAATGTCTGACACACTCGGCAATCAGTATTATCAGTGCACATATTGAAATCAAAAGAGTCACTATGCCGAATCCCGGAAACATAAGTCCGCTTAAGGATTTAGTCCAGCTGGCAAAACTGGTGAAGTATCCGGTTCTGCTCACACTCTGAATATAAGGCTGAGAAAGCATATAATTAAGGCCTTCCCGCACCGCTGCAAAAGGATGTGACAATATAAGCTTAGTATGAGACATCCCAAAGAATCGCCCCGCTTCATCCTTTACCAGAAGATTTGAACCGACAGCAAGCCATATTATCAGATACAGGCAAAAGACTATTACAGCTGAAATAAGGCCTGTGATAATACAGTTTTTCAGCCTTTTAAAATATCTTGTCTTCCATATAGAATCACGATAATCATAAGTCCTGTATCCATTAACCAGAAGAAATATTCCGGCAGCAAGGCAGGATGGTATCACCCAGTAAATACTACTCGGTAATGTATATAAACCAAGTATTAATGCAAAACCAAAGACAATGTAATCGGGAAGCTTAAATTCCTCCGATCTGCATATAATCGTAAGTTGTCGCAGAGTAATCAAAAAGCATGTACAGGCCAGAGTATACCCTCTCCCCTGTATTGACAGGTCGTTAACCAGCATGCAGGAAAAGAAAAGAAGCATTGCGCCATACGCATAGCAATCTTCCAAAAACCTTCTGCTCAGTCTGTATACAAGATATGGATTAAAAACAGCGCAAAGAAATGATATTCCCCTCAGCCCTATATATGAGTTGCCAAATGTATTGAGCAGTGATGACAGAACAGAATATCCAACATGATTGTTGGGAAGTGGCCAGTGGATAGCGGAATATACCGGCCCTCTGCTTATAAAATAGTAATATGTATAGAGCTCATCATACCAGGGGGTTAGATAAGTGGCCCTCCATATATAGTAAAAAGCCATTGCTATTATAGAGAGAACCACAACCATATCTATCGGTTCCTGGGGCAGATAATCGTATAAAGTTTTATCTTCAGGTTCAGTTGATTCTCGAAGCAATTATATCTCCCATCTTCCTGCATCCGCACTTTTTATCTTCACTTATATTTTCGCCGGCGCGAATAAGATCAGAAGTACGATAGCCCTCTTCAAGAGCTTTTTTTACAGCATTTTCGATGCTGTCCGCTTCTTTCTCAAGTTTAAATGTATATCTAAGCATCATGGCAGCTGAAAGAATGGTTGCAATAGGATTTGCAATATCCATTCCGGCAATATCAGGTGCACTTCCATGACTTGGCTCATATAATCCAAAGCTAGTCTCATTAAGTGAAGCACTGGGTAGCATTCCTATGGATCCGGTAACCATGCTGGCTTCATCAGAAAGAATATCTCCAAACATATTCTCTGTAAGTACAACATCAAATTGAGAAGGATCCTTAACCAGCTGCATAGCACAGTTGTCTACAAGCATATGTGAGAGTTCCACTTCCGGATAATCCTTCGCAACCTCCTCGACAACCTTTCTCCAAAGCCTCGAGGAATCAAGAACATTAGCCTTATCAACACTGATTACCTTTTTAGAGCGCAGCATCGCAACATCAAAGGCTTTAATAGCTATTCTTCTAATCTCGCTCTCAGTGTAAACAAGAGTATCGGTTGCGACCATCTCCCCGTCAACTTCCTTTGTGTATCTGTCACCAAAATATAGACCACCCGTAAGTTCGCGCATTATTAAAAGATCAAAGCCTTTTTCAGAGGTCTCTGATTTAAGAGGGCATGCATCCTTTAACTCTGGATACAAGAAAGCAGGTCTTAAATTTGCAAAAAGATTCAAGGATTTACGAAGCCTAAGAAGTCCGGCTTCAGGTCTGAGAGATGGCTCAAGCTTATACCAGGGTGAAGTGGAAGTATTTCCACCGATTGAACCCATGAGAACAGCATCAGCCTGTTTACAAGTTTCGATAGTTTCATCTGTAAGTGGTGATCCGTATGCATCAATCGATGCTCCGCCCATCAGAACATCCGTGAAAGCAAACTCATGTCCATAAGCTTCAGCGACTTTATTAAGTACTTTCTTGGCTTCTGCTACGATTTCCGGACCGATTCCGTCACCAGGAATACATGTTATCCCCATTTTCATAATCATTTCTCCCCATATTATAATGATAGCCGGCAAAAATTTTTGTTCCGCCGGCTGCCACTTTATAATGCAGACTTAAAAACAAGTCTTCTTTTTACTTGGATTTTTCTTCTTTTGAATTATCCTTTACAGCATCCTCAGGCTTTTCAACCTCTACGATAGCATCTTTAACCATAGGAATGCGGCAATTCTTGTTGTTACCAAACTCAACGATAACTGTTGATGACTCATCATCAATATCGATAACAGTTCCGATAAATCCTCCTGTAGTACGAACGCTGTCTCCTACAGCGAGCTGAGAAAGGAGCTGTGCTTTCTGCTTCTGTTCCTTTCTCTGAGGACGGATCATAATAAAATACAGAACCGCAAAAATAGCAACATAAACAAGTATGATCAACATACCGCCGGCTCCGCCTGCTGCACCGGTACTTTCGAGAGCCATAGTGTTAACAAAACTCATATCAACCTCCAAATATCCTTTTTACTAGCTTTGTAAGCATATGAATAATCTTACAATTAATAGCACTTTAAAACAAGTATACTTTTTAACCCTTTTTCCAACCTTTTGCTATATCATATCTTTCAGCCGGTTCATCCTTATCAAATTCCTTCATGGCATCAAGGGTTTCTTCTTTAAACTTTTTATATCTTCCCTCATCAAGGGCACTTCTGATATCCTCCATAAGATGATTATAGAAATACAGATTATGAAGAACACACAATCTCATTCCCAGCATCTCGCCGGATTTAAGAAGATGTCTTATATAGCTTCTTGAATATCTTCTGCAAGCAGGACAATTACATCCCTCTTCGATCGGTCTGTCATCCAATTCATATTGTGCATTAAGAAGATTAATATGACCTCTCCTTGTGTAAAGATGTCCATGCCTTCCGTTTCGACTGGGATAAACGCAGTCAAAGAAATCAATTCCTCTGTCAACTGCCTCCAGGATATTGGCCGGAGTACCGACTCCCATAAGATATGTAGGCTTATTCTTAGGCAAATGATCTGTTACAATATCAAGAACATGATACATCTCCTCATGCGTCTCACCTACCGCAAGTCCACCTACAGCATAACCATCAAGCTCCATCTCTGAGATTCTCTTAGCATGTTCAATTCTGAGGTCATCAAATATGGCACCCTGATTTATTCCGAACAAAAGCTGATCCTTATTTATTGTATCCGGAAGAGAATTAAGTCTTTTCATCTCATCCTGACAACGCTTAAGCCATCTGGTGGTTCTGTCCACGGAAAACTTTACATAGTCATGATCAGCACGTGCTGAGGGACACTCATCAAACGCCATCGCAATAGTAGAAGCTATATGGGACTGTATCCTCATACTCTCTTCCGGTCCCATAAAAAGTTTATGTCCGTCAATATGCGATCTGAAGTATACTCCCTCTTCCTTAATTCTCCTGTTCTCAGAAAGAGAAAATACCTGAAATCCACCTGAATCGGTCAAGATAGGCTTATTGCAGCTCATAAATTTATGCAGTCCACCCATCTTATAGATAACATCATCACCCGGGCGCAGATGAAGATGATAGGTGTTGGACAAAACTACCTGTGTATCAATCTGCTCAAGATCTTCTGTGGATACTGCTCCTTTAATGGCAGCAACGGTCGCAACGTTCATAAAAACCGGCGTTTCGATTTTGCCGTGAACTGTTTCGAAGCTGGCTCTCTTAGCCATTCCTTCCTGTTTTAAAATCTTATACATTCATTATCCTTCCGCTTCATGAAATAACATCTTTTTTATATAAAAATGGAAGCTGTTGCATTATATTGCAACAGCCCCAAAAAATCAATCATACAAATACATATCCCAAAATTCTTCCAGACAAAGGTCCTGCTCATGCATTATCGTAGCAGCATCGACACCAACATATCTGAAATGCCATGGCTCGTATTCGATACCTGTAATGTTTTCCTTGCCTTTAAGATATCTTACGATAAAGCCATAATTATAACTGTTATCCGCAAGCCATTTACCTGCAGCAGTATCGCCAAATCCCTCATCCAGACTGTAGTAAGTCCCACAGACAATGTCAAATGCAAGCCCTATCTGGTGCTCAGAGGCTCCGGGCACGGTAACTGCCTGCGATGTTACATTATAAGCATCCTTGTATGAAAGCCCTGCCTCAAGGTAATTATTTATTTTCCTGGAAAACAGCCCCTCCTGACGATCATTGTCTCTGAAAGGAGAACAAATTGCCAGGTTTATTCCTGCATTTGCAGCATCTTTAATCATCGCCATAAGGGGTGAAATAACCCTTTTATCACAATGCATTGATTCATTTATATCACCAAAGGGGAATTCGTAACCCTCCGGTATTGGATGCTGTTTATTTACAAGAATCAATTTCCAGTCTGTTTTGTCAAACGATACTTCCGAAGAATCCTCTGTCTCTTTAAAATCATCCTCAGAATCATCTAAATCATCTATCTGATTAGCAAGTACAAATCCCTGTGCAAGCTCCTGATCCTCGGAAAGTCCGTTATCCTCTTCCTCAATGATCTTATCCTTATCAACAGGCGTATTCGAAGCGAGCTCTGCTTCTGATTCTGAAGAAACAGCCTCGAGTGAATCCAAAGTATAATACTCTTTCTGCTCCGCCTCTTTATCAAAATCCGAAATAAAGCTGACGTTCAGACTGATTGCATCCGGATAAGTAAAACTACTGCTGGCGATAAAGAAAAACAAAATGCTTGCAAGGCATGTATACCTTTTAACATTGTGGCAAAAATGAAGCCCAATGTTATAAAAAAGTAATACTACCATCGCGTAAAACATCCCCAAAAATTTTAATTTCTTGTGCTTTCGGTTAAACGAGCGGACCTGTTCCATTAACTTATCCCGGAACGTCGGTCCCATCTGTAAACTATTTGCACGCATTACATACCAACCTCATAAAAAAAATTTTCATTTCTATTTTAGCACTTTTGCATAATATTTAAACAAAAAATTAAGAATATTTTAAGGAATACCACATTTTCATCATAAAATCAAGGTTTTTTGTTTGTTTTGTTTCAAAATATGTGTAAAATAAAGAAAAATAATTTCAAAAAAGAGAAGAAGGACATAATTTATGAGCGGATCTACATTCGGTAAAAACATTTCAATGACAACCTGGGGGGAATCTCACGGAGCCGCACTGGGTGTCGTTTTAGACGGGTTTCCTGCCGGTCTTGAACTTTCCGAAAGCGATATACAGTCATTTCTTGACAGAAGGAAGCCCGGATCTTCGAAAGTCACTACCCCAAGAAAAGAAAATGATTCAGTAAAAATCCTTTCAGGAATATTTGAAGGAAAAACCACCGGAACACCTATTTCTTTGATGGTCGAAAATACTTCACAGATATCTGCCGATTATTCTGAGATAGCCGGATACTACAGACCCGGTCATGCAGATTATGGTTTTGATAAAAAATACGGTTTCAGAGACTATAGAGGTGGCGGCAGAAGTTCAGGCCGTGAAACTATCGGCCGTGTTGCTGCAGGGGCAATATGTCATAAGCTCCTTTCGCAGTTGGGAATAGATGTATATGCTTATACCAGATCCATCGGTGATGTTGCTATCGATGATTCCAAATTCGACAGGGCTCAAATTTTAAGTTCCATTACAGCCATGCCTGATGCCCAAGCTGATAAAAGAGCAACCGATCTTATTGTTAATTGCAGGGAAAAAGGTGATTCCGTTGGCGGAGTAATCGAATGCAAAATAACAGGCATGCCGGCAGGTATCGGTGAGCCCGTCTTTGATAAGCTTGATGCCCTGCTTTCTAAGGCTGTTATGAGCATAGGTTCTGTAAAAGCCGTAGAGATCGGGGATGGAGTACTTGTATCCTCAGCTTTTGGTTCCGACAATAATGACGCATTTTGTATGAATGGCGACAAAGTCTCCAAAAAAACAAACCACTCCGGCGGAATACTTGGCGGAATGAGTGATGGAACCGATATTCTCCTCCGTGCCCATATAAAACCTACACCAAGCATTTCTTCAACGCAGCAAACAATAAATAAAAAAAATGAAGAGATTGAAATTAATATAAAGGGACGCCATGACCCTGTTATTGTACCCCGTGCGGTCGTAGTTGTTGAATGCATGTGCGCTTTCACTATACTTGATCTCCTTATGTCCAACATGCACTCAAGGATTTCCTACCTGACCGACTTTTATAGTCGCTAAAAAATCAGCCGGTATACATAGTATGCCGGCTGATTTTTTAGTATAAATAATTTTTTAATTATCCCTAACTTTGATTCTCTCCCCAAGTTTATGGAATACAATACAGTTGGGACGGTCAACTTTCATTTCAGGACCGTTCATAACAAGTGTATTCTTATCAAAATTTACATTGAAGAAAGTCATTGTACTTGATTCCTGATTAAGTGATACCAAATGCTTGTTATCAGGGAACAGACATGCATCCTTTGGATACTCTCCGGAAATAGGAAGTTCGATCTTCTTTGTTAATAGACCGGTTTCCTTATCAACCTTATAAACAATTACATTGTTTTCGCCCGCAACAGAGCTTACAAGATAATTGTAATCATCGGAGAATTTCAGAGCACTGCTGGCAACACCGATTGTATCCTGTTCATCAGAATTCTGTACTGACTGGATCTCTTCAAATGAAGGAAGCCCCTTCTCCTCTGTATATTGATAAACATTGATGCTGCACTGCTGCTCAAATACGACATAAAGGAATTTACCATCCTGTGAAAACTGCATATGTCTGGGAGATGATTCCTGATCACAGTGAATTACATCGATATCAGAAATCTTACCGTTTTCAGTATCGAATCTGTAAACATTAACACGATCCATACCAAGATCAGCAGCAAGAAGATATTTATTATCCTTGGTCACTTTTATGCATTGCACATGTGGTGTATGGTTTCTACCTGCTATTGTGCCAAGCCCCTTATGGAATTTCTCATCGGTAATCTTCCCGATACTTCCATCTTCCTTAAGCTCCAGAATAGTAACCTTACCATCATGGTAGCCTGCGCATACAAGAAACTTATCATGCTGATCCATATTGATATAACAGCCACGCATACCATTAATTGATGCCTTGTTGAGAATTGTAAGGCTACCGTCATCCTCAATGTGATAAGCCTCAACACCGGCATCTGTAATCGAATATAGTGTCTCTCTGCTGTGTGACAGAACAATGTAAGAAGAATTGGTGATTTTTACCTTCTCCTTCTCTGTCAATCTTCCGTTCTTCATATCTACATCATAGATACGAATACCGTAGTTTTCCTTAGAACCTGAAGTATAACTCGCAACGTAAGCTACGTACGAATCTTTTTTTGTTTCCTTCGCCATAACCTGTCACCTCATAAAATTTTTTGTATATAAATATAATACATGCTATTTTACTGAATTTGCAAGGATACTATAATTCTTTATGTAGTTTCTGTTCATCTTTTTACAGTCGAATAAAGATATAAATCTTCCCTCTCCGAATCTTGTTGCACTGATATGAGCAAGGCATCCTTTATCAAGCACAAGAGCCGCAGATTTCGCGTTTTCTTCGGTATCTCCGAGACAATAAGCTCCGTCATTATATGCAAAAACGGCATTAATATTTTTCTTAACCACAAGGGGGGCTCCCTCTGCAGTCGGAATTCGGACACTTATTCCAATTATCTGAGCGAAGTCATCAAGAAGCGGTCTCATGTGATTTACTCTTCTTGATATTGTCATAACAGCTTCGGACTTGTTATGGAAAACGTAGTGTACATCAGGCCTTTTGGAATATATTGTCTGATGAATCAGTTTAACTCTCTCAGGAGTATCATTCCTAAGGTAAACTATTTTACCATCTTCCAGTTTACTGCTGAATCCTTCAATTATTTCATTTGGAATCTCAGTTTTACATATACTGTATATATATTTTTTTGATGCCATTTCAAGCTTTATTGCTTCATTGACAGCGTCTCTGGCGTTATGTCCGAAACATACGGCGCCGTGATTAGCCATGATAATGCTTCTGGTTTCATTATTTTTGATTGCTGCATCCTTAACGTTATCCGCCAGAGTTTTAGTTCCGGGAAGTGCATATTCGGCAACAGGAAAAACAATTTTACGTTCCTTATGTTCTGCCTTAATCCTCTTTTTCCCAAGAGCCCCGACACAGGTTGCATATACCTGATGCGTATGAACAATAAATTCCGCATCATTCCTTGAACTGTATATTGCAGTATGTACCAGATACTCACTTGAGGGTTTGTATTCTCCTTCATAAGAACCATCCTCAATTGAAACAACAGGAAGCATCTGAGGTTCCAAATCTTCATATCTTATGCCGCTTGGCGTTATAAGATAATGTTTATCATCAATCCTTGCGCTTATATTTCCCCAGGTTCTTACAATAAGTCCCTGTTCAAGTAGAGAAAGCGACACATCGATTATCTCTTCTCTCAATCTCTGAATTTCTTCTTTCGTCTTCATCCTGCTTTTTCTTTCTGCTTTTATTCTCTAATCTGGCCATCACCTGTAATGGCATATTTGTAGGAGGTAAGTTCCTTAAGTCCCATAGGCCCTCTGGCATGGAGCTTTTGCGTGCTTATTCCGATTTCGGCGCCAAAGCCAAACTGAAATCCGTCGGTAAACCTTGTTGAAGCATTTACATACACACAAGCTGCATCAACACCGTTCAAAAACAACTCGGCGCTTTCCTTATCTTCAGTAATTATGCTCTCGGAATGACCTGTATTATATTTATTGATATGCTCTATGGCTTCCTTGGTACTCTTAACAGTTTTTACAGATAAAATATAATCAAGATACTCAGTGGCAAAATCTTCCTCAGTAGCTTTTTTAGCTCCGGGCAAAAGCTGAATCGAAGCATCATCAGCTCTGAGTTCAACATTATGCTCCTGCATAGCGGCATTCAGCCTCGGCAGCAGGTCATTCTTAATATCCTCGTGAACCACAAGTGATTCGGCCGCATTACAAACACCTATTCTCTGGGTTTTAGCATTTATTATTATCGGAATAGCTTTATCAATATCTGCTGTTTTATCAATGTATATATGACAGTTACCGCTTCCGGTTTCTATCACTGGAATCTTGCTGTTCTCACACACCATCTTTATCAGGCCTGCGCTTCCTCTCGGAATAACAACATCAATATACTCTCTAAGAGAAAGCATTTCACCCACCGCGCTCCTATCAGTAAAAGGAATAAGCTGTATAAAATCGGGATTATATCCTTTTGCTTCAATAGCCTTCCTGATGATGTCGGTAATTACCATATTGGAGTTTATCGCATCAGATCCCCCCTTTAAAATAACAGCATTTCCTGCTTTAAAGGTAAGACTGAATGCATCAGCGGTTACATTTGGTCTTGACTCGTATATTATGCCGATAACACCAAGCGGAACACTTACTTTTTTAATCTTCAGTCCATTCTCAAGTTCCCAGCTGTCTATAACATTACCGATAGGATCGGGAAGCTCGGCTACCTGCCTGATTCCCTCAGCCATATCCTCTATTCTGCTTTCGGTAAGGCGAAGTCTGTCAAGGAGCCCCTGATGCATTCCTTTCTCCTCACCGTTTTTTATATCAATACCGTTCGCCTTAAGAATATCTTCGGTGCTGTCTGTCAAAGCTTTTGCTACGCTTAAGAGCGCCTCGTTTTTTTCGCTCTCCGTGAGATTTTGAAGCTCAAATTTCGCACTATGAGCCTTTTGTCCCATTGTCTTTATAGTCTCGCTAATGTTATCTTTTGGGATACTCATATACTTATCTTCTCCTTATCGGTGATTATCATTGATGTCTTGAAATCGAAACTACCCATATATTCTGTAAGATCATCAGATACAAGCTGAAAATTATATCCAATTGCTATAGGTTTCATAGTATCATCACTGATCTCATTTTTAAAGCGCATTATATATCTGTCGTAGAATCCGCCTCCGTAGCCTATTCTGTTTCCTTTTCTGTCAAATAATAATCCCGGCAGAATAATGAGTGTCTTGCCTTCATGTCCTTTATACAAAACGGAATCATTGTTTATCTGAGGCTCGTTTATTCCAAATTTCCCGGGTATTAAATCACTAAGGGCTTCTATTCTCACAAATTCCATAGCTCTGCCTTTAGTATCTGTTATCACGGGGCAGAAAACATTTTTATTATCACTTAAAGCACTGCATATTATATTATGAGTATCTGCTTCATTACCCATACTGCAATAAACCAGAATGTTATTCGCATCTGTATATTCTTTTGAATCTATTAGTTTCTCAAATATGTTGCTATCTAGCACAGCTTTTTCTTTTTCAGAAAGCAAATTACGCTTATCGGACATCTGCTTTCTAAGTTCTTCCTTCGGGCATCTGTAATGAATTGCAATCTGCTCTGCAACTCTTATTCCATCCATAGCAGCAGACGTTATTCCGCCGGCATAGCCTGCACCTTCTCCGCAAGGATAAAGCCCTTTGATTCCCAGTGCTTCAAGATTATCATCCCTATTAATTCTGACAGGAGAAGAAGTCCTTGATTCAACACCTGACAAAATAGCATCATCGGAGTCAAATCCTTTTATCATTCTTCCAAACTGTTCCATACCTTCAGTAATGGAAAGATTTATATTATGCGGCAATATTTCATGTACCGGTGCAAATTTCCAC
Organism: Butyrivibrio sp. AD3002; assembly: GCF_000420905.1. Taxonomy (NCBI): domain Bacteria; kingdom Bacillati; phylum Bacillota; class Clostridia; order Lachnospirales; family Lachnospiraceae; genus Butyrivibrio; species Butyrivibrio sp. AD3002. The sequence goes on from NZ_ATVV01000001.1 coordinate 330,508, forward strand.
AATCCTTTTATTCTTGGCTGGTTTCTTTCGGATTCATGTCTATTGTTTACATCATTATCTAAAACCGCATTCTTGAAATCATCATAATACTCTGCCGGAACCTTTCCCTCTCCGATACTAAATGCCTTCTCTTCAAGTCTTCTTTGAAATTCCATACCGGATAGGACATCACTGCCTCCAAAGTCCTTCGGTTCCACAGTTACTACTATTGCGCTGTTAGCATTATCTCCGTCGCGCCCGGAATAACTCATACCATTAACGCAAAGTCTGTTTTCTTCCGATGAGGCGTTGACCACATACCCCCCGGGACACATGCAAAATGAGTACACACCTCTTCCATCCGAGCTTCTGGCTGTAACTTTATAAGGAGCGGGAGGTAATGACTCCGGTTTTTCTATCCCATACTGAGATTTATTGATCAAAGTCTGCGGATGTTCAACTCTAAGGCCAACCGCAAAGGCCTTTGGCTCCATATTTATGCCTGTTTCTTTTAGCTCCTCAAATGTGTCTCTTGCACTATGACCGATTGCAAGAACGACAATATCAGATCTAAACTGTTTACCGTTATCACACTTAACACCTTTTATTTTCCCATCAGAAATCACAAGCTTTGTGACCTGTGTTTCAAAGTAAAATGTGCCTCCAAGCGCTATTATTTCATTTCTGATATTTTTTATGACTTTTCTTAAAACATCCGTACCAATATGCGGTTTGGATTCGAAAAGAATATCTTCCTTCGCACCGAATTCATGAAAGACAGAAAGGCATTCAAGTGCAAGGCCCTTCTTATCCTTGACCATAGTATTTAGCTTACCGTCTGAAAAAGTACCGGCACCACCCTCTCCAAACTGCACATTGCCTTTTGGCAGCAGCTTGCCACCGTTCCAAAAGTTTTCAACAGCTTCATGCCTTTTATCAATATCCATGCCCCTCTCTAATACGATTGGGCAATACCCTGCATTTGCAAGTTCATAAGCACAAAAAAGACCGGCGGGCCCGGATCCGATAATAATCGGTCTTGTGACACCTCCGCTGTACTCTCTTTTGCTTTCCTCATCTTCTTTTCTGTTTACTGGGAACTTATATTTCTTTGAAGAAACAACAGCTGCAGTTTTGCATCTGGATTTTTTTATCACCTCATCTTCGGAAGGCGCTTTTGAAGAGAGTCTCAAATCCACTACATAAACATCGTAGATTTCCGCTTTTTTTCTGGCATCTATTGAATGCTTGCGTATTATTATCTCGGAAATGTTTGAAGGATTGATTTTTAAAAGCTTAGCTGCTTTATTTTTGAGATTGTTTTTTATCGCATCAAAAGGTTCGCTACCTTTTAGGTAAGCTTCGAAGCCATTATTTCTTATTTTTACCGAATTTAATCGTATCATAAGGAGCCTGCAGCCTCCCCTGCAATATATCCGCTGGTCCATGCCCACTGAAGATTATAACCACCGCATCTGCCATCGACATCGCATAACTCGCCGACAACATAGACTCCCGGACACCTTTTTGACGAAAGAGTGTCAGAGAGATCGCCTAAACTTATACCACCACGGGTTACCTGAGCTTTTTTATAGTCACCGATACCTGTAATATTGATTCTTATATCCCTATATTTATATAAAATGCATGCCAGCATCGACTCGCCTACGTTTTTAACTTTCATGCCCCTGCTAATTTTCATTCTGCGAAGTACCATTTCATTAATATGAGAATTGCAAAAGCCATCCAGAAGATCGCCAACCTTTCTTTCCTCCGAAAGGCACATCATCCTATCTACAAGAGCGTCAAATTCGCCATCACTGTATCCGGGAAAGAAATCAATTGAACAGGTAACAGGTCTTCCCTTTGAAAGATGTTCTGCAACTGTCCCAGATGCCTGCATAACAGGAATTCCGGAAATACCTTTTGAGGTTATCTGAACCTCACCGTACTCTTTCGCTATCTCCCCGTCGCCAATCATAAATGTCACACGGGCAAGTGCTCTCACACCACTTTCCGTGGGAAGTGTCTCATCCTCAGAAAGAAGAGAAACCAGTGCCGGAAACGTATCTTTCTTTGTCATTCCTAGCTGTTCACATATATAGTAGCCATCTCCGGTTGAACCTGTTGACTTCGGACCTGCCAGGCCTCCTGTTGAAAGAATTACACTGTCGGCTCCATATTCACCCTTGTCGGTTTTTACAGTAAAAGTACCGTCCTCATTTTTGATAATGCGCTTTACCTGCTCATTATACGTGAAATCTACGCCAAGCCTTACACATTCATTTAAAAGTACAGAAACAACAGAGCCAGCTTGCCCTGATATGGGATAAAGATATCCATCTTCTCCTACTATGACCAGGCCAAGAGAAGAAAAAAACTCAGTTACTCTGTCAACGCCAAACTGCTTAAGCCATTTCTTCATTCTTGTCCTTGAGTTGACATTATAATCATCCGGGGACACCTTGAGATTGGCAAGATTACAGCGACCATTTCCGGTCATGGAAAGTTTCTTCCCACAAACATCTGTTTTTTCTATAATTCTCACTACGGCGCCTTTTCTTGCAGCAGCAATTGCAGCGCACATACCTGAGGCACCGCCTCCCGCAATTACAACTTGATTTCTTGATGACACTTTTTTTAATTCCTTTCTCCGTTCACCATATCCGAAACAAGAGCAAAATAATCTCCCAGAGGCATTCTCTCTACTTCATAACGATTCACGCTTCTTAAAACAATAAGCAGAAGCATATATATCACAAATGCAACAACAACGCATATGAATAATGTCAGTATTTCTCCAATAATATTTACCAGAATACGGTCTATCAAAAGTGCAATAAGTCCTGAGCCAGCAGCTGCAATGAGCGGCATAAGAATATTTCTTACCATTTGCAGATTAACATCAAGCATAACCTTGATTTCCAAAAGCCCAAGAATTCCCTGAACAACAAACATTGCAGCAAAAGCTGCTATTGATGCATGAATTCCAAAGCCTCCTATATAGGACATTGCCAGAAGAACTGCAAAATGGATGATTACACCGATTATTAAATTCATAGCCATCACAAACTTATTTTTCAACTGTTTCAACAAAAAGGATTGAAATACAATGATTGCCGCAGGAATCACTACCGGAATTGCAAGTATTACCATATCAACTCCCGCATCATTACTTTTCCCGAAAACAACAGTATTAAAAGTATTAGCCAGAAGCATAATCCAAATAACTACAGGGAAAATAAGCATTGCTTCAAAATGAACAAGACTCTGTAGTCTGACTCTTGCAGACTTATAATCCTTTTTCATAATGCTGACATGAACACCGTACCAGGATTTTACAAACGGAAGGGCTGTAATGAATACAAAAAATACCACAACCGCAACACATTGACCGATATAAATTCCCCAGTTATCAATATTATCTTCCATGGGATGAAGCTTATGTGCAACATTCAAGTATACACACTCATCAGCAAGAACCAGCAATCCTGTGGCTGCTGCTATTATGCAATTAGTAATGAGATCATTTACGCACTCGTTCTTATGGTTATCATTCACCGGTATACTATCCTGCGTCTTCTCATTAAGGTCTTTCTTTCTGATAAGAAACATTATAGTCACAAAAAGAAAACTTATCAGTGAGCTGATAGCAATACCAAGGCAGGCACCAATAGCACCATATGCAGGTGCAATATCATCTACATGCATAAGTGCATCTACTTTTTTACCATAGTCAAATACCGCATTTGACAAAACAAAGGTTGAAACAACCGTAATACATGTAAGAATGGCATCTGAAATGATAGAAACGATAGCAAAACCGGATCCGCTTAAATATCCTCTTAAAACACCCTGAATACTCAGGAACAAAAATACGGGCGAAACCAAAAGAAGTACATAAAAACTTCTCGGCGAGTGAAATACCGGATTAGCCAGAACTATTGAAATTCCAGCACTGAAAAGAGTACAGAAAAGACCAACGCCAAAGCTTATAAACATAAGTTGCCTTACATTTTTCCTTGCTGATAGCATCTGGCTTCTGTGCAATCTGTTTTTAACCATCTCCCGTGTGGTGTTTTCAAAAGCACAGATAAAAACAAGATAAGCTACCATAAATAAAGAAATTGGAGCAGCAAGAAAGCCTACCCCGTCAGCTCCGGCCATATCAAAAAATGCTACCAAAAGAGCCATAATAGCCAATATAAAAATCATTCCGGACGAAAGAACAACGTCCGGTCTTATCCTAAACTTTTTACTCATACCTCTCACCCGTTTCCGCTTAGTCTCTGGTAATTCCCAGTGACTGCAAAACATTTTCCTGTTTTTCTTCCATCACTTTGGCTTCATCCTCTTCCATGTGGTCATATCCACAAAGATGAAGCATGGAATGTGCCACAAGAAAGGCAAATTCTCTAAGCTCACTATGCCCGAATTCCTCAGCTTGCTGCCTTACACGGTTTTCATTTATAACTATGTCCCCCAAAACTATGAGGCCGCTCTCAGGATCCGTAACATCTATCTTTTGTTCACCCATTGCTGCCGAAAAATCTCCCGGATTTTCGTAGCTTATATTGGGGAATGAAAGCACATCTGTTGGAGAATCGATTTCGCGAAATTCTGAATTGATCTGCCTTATACCTTCATCATCCGTTATCAGAAGGCTAAGCTGAACATCAAACGGACATCCTTCACTCTTAAGGACTTCTCCCGCAACCTTCTTTGCAGTCTCTTCAATATCAAAAGAAAACTTCGCATCAACTTCATTATCAACGAAGAAAATCATAATATAGTTTCTCCTTTTTCATAAGCTTTTTCATGCGTTCAATTTCATAAAGAGAAATATCATAATTATACAGATCTTTATTTTCTATCTTATGAAGGAAAATCTTATCTATAAGTTCATCGTAATTGATCTTTGTATTCTTATCCTTTTCAAAAAGGTACGTAATAGAAGCAATCAGCGTCTCACACATAAAAATGATAGCCGCTTCCTTTGAGCGGTGTTTTGACTTATCATTTTCAATATATTCTTTAAGATACTGCACAGCCTCATCAGGAAAGTTATTCTCAATATAAAAATGCTTAACCTCGTCCCATGTTTTTGAGTCGTCAATAACACCGATCTTATAATAATAAGACATAGTCTTTACAGCTCTGGCATTCAGTCCAAGATCCATGGCTATTCTCTCAGAAAGGTATGCAATATGAATTGCCCTAAAATAGGCTGCCTTATCCTTCTCTTTGAGCCTGACCAAAAGCGGAAATTCCGTGTCATTAATGTCCATGTATCTGTCATTACTTTTTCTTATGACATAAACCCCGAAGATATTCAAAAGAATAAGCATCAAAATTATTGTCACAACGATATTAACAATCGGAACAATAAGCATAGTAGGGGTAAGTGTCCTATTCTGAAAAAGTATGTCATACGCTACAATAAGTGAAAACAGCAGCGCCATGGAAATGAAAACCGGAAAACCGATTTTTGTCGTTTCATTAAGATCACGTAAGAGGACAAGTACAACTGCTCCGGCAACAAAATAGATAAAGAATTCCGAATAACTCCCCTCTTTTTCAAGAAGAACCGAGAACATTACAAGCATTGAGCCTGAGAACAGACCAATCTCATTTGTGGAAAAAAGACCAAGCAAAAGGAAAATAAAAACATAGGGCCAAACCTCTGCAGTAATAAGCGGAAGTGCCATAGAAATAATCAGCCCAACATAATATGAAAATACATATCTGTTTCGTTTTTGACCGTTGTCGTATGCAAAAAGTCCACGAACACTGGCATCATTTATCATGTATAGCAAAACACCGCCACATAGAAAACCCGTAAAAGTATTCCTTATAACAACCTCAATGCTTAATTTGTAAAGAATTGAAAATCCTAAAAGCATAAGTCCTGTTACAAAAAAAATTGATCCAAAGAAAAATCTTATAGGTCCCTCCCCCTTATCAAAAATTGATGTCAAAACAGGGTTATCACCTCTTACCTGATTATTTTCCGTCTGCTTACCGTTTTCTGCTGCTACTCCGTTTACATGTGTCATGATTTAATGTCTTTCCCGCCTCTTAATTGCACGTTTTTTTTCTTCGTTGGTTTTGGATTTTTCAAAATCCTCATATGCCTTAACTATCTGCTGAACCAGTGGATGACGTACAACATCCCTGCTGGTCAGATTGCAAAATGCTATATCATCTATTTTCTTTAACACAGCTGATGCAACATCCAAACCGGACTTTGTATCAGCCGGAAGATCCTTCTGCGTCGAATCTCCTGTGATAATGACTTTTGAGCCAAACCCGATTCTTGTCAGGAACATCTTCATTTGAGCAGGCGTTGTGTTCTGCGCCTCATCAAGAATTATAAATGAATTATCGAGAGTTCTTCCCCTCATATATGCAAGAGGAGCAACCTCAATAAGACCTTTTTCCATATTTTTGACAAAATTGTCTGCACCCATTATCTGATACAATGCATCATAAAGAGGCCTCAGATATGGATCAACCTTACTTTGAAGATCCCCCGGCAAAAATCCGAGCTTTTCTCCTGCTTCAATAGCCGGCCTTGTAAGAATGATTCTCTCAACTTCTCCTTTTTGAAAAGCTGTTATTGCCATCGCCATACCAAGATATGTTTTACCGGTTCCGGCCGGTCCCAACCCGAAAACTATCATGTTGTTTCTAATGGCATCTACATATTTCTTCTGCCCGAGTGTCTTGGGTTTAATTGGCTTACCATTAATTGTATGGCAGATAACATCTCCATCAATCTGAGTCAGAACATGCCCTTTTGCCTGGATTTCATCTTCCGTCGGTTCATTACTAATCTGAATGGCATAATTTATGCTCTGTTCCTCAATCTCAGACCCTGTTTCGGAGAGATCTGCCAGTTCAGCAATAATATCTGCAGCCTTTTTTACGGCTTCGCCTGTACCAATAATATGAAGTTCCCCGCCTCTGTCTATTATTTCAACCTTAAGGTTATCCTCAATCTTGCGAATATACTTATCATGCTGCCCGAATATACTTTGCATCTGTTCTATTCCAAGATGCATAGTCTTCTCAGTAATATTACTCATTTATGATATGGTTCTCCATTAATTATTCTATGTGCGCGATATATCTGCTCAAGCAGTATCACGCGCATCATCTGATGAGGAAAAGTCATATCCGAAAAGCTTATTTTTCTTTCGCATGCTTTTAATACCTCATCAGAAAGTCCTAAAGACCCACCGATGATAAACTGTAGCTTGCTCACACCTCTTGTACATTCATCCTGAATGGTATCCGCAAAGGATGTGGAAGAGAATCGTTTTCCGTCAATAGCAAGAGCAAACTTAAGAGCCTTCTGATCTATATGCTTTAAAAGACGTTCTCCTTCTTTTTCCTTTATCTGCTGTTCCAATGCAGGCGGAGCATTATCCGGAGTCTTCTCATCCTGAACTTCAATAATATTTAGCTTACAGTATCTTGTGAGTCTTTTGGAATATTCCGAAATAGCTTGATTCCAATATTTCTCTTTAATCTTTCCGACACAGAGAATATCAATAGCTATCAATTTTCATCTCCGTAAAGTTTGTCATAGTAATTGTCAATAAAAGAATCTACGAGTTCCTCACTGACATTTACATATTTTTTCATTATTTCCTTCTTAATAAACTCCGAACGTTTAAAGAACAGGCTCTCCTTATCGGTAAGCTGTTCATATTCTTCGTCATCATCATACATATGTGTATCTATGTAATCAGAAGTCAGTTCTGCCTCGCTCCAGGCCTTTATCTTCTCAAGAACGGTGTCTTCCTCAGCCGCTTTTCCTTTGAAAATCTTATAGCTTCTGACTGCAAGAATACCCATAACAAAAAACAGTACAAAAAGTGCACCCATGACTCCGCAGGTAAGGTATTTATTAAACATAGGCATATCCAATGGATTTTTTACAAGAAAAAGCACATCTGCGATAAGTCCTATTGCACCAACGGTAATTAGCATTATTCCTGATGACTGATTATCTTCTGCTTTTTGAGCACTGCTCTGATATACCATATACATCCCTCATCCGGCGTAAACGCCGCCTTCCCCCAGAGGGGGAAGGTTTTTTGTTATTTTGAAAGATACTCGTCAATTCCCTTGGCTGCAGCCTTACCTGCACCCATTGCAAGTATAACAGTTGCTGCACCGGTAACTGCGTCACCGCCTGCGAATACACCCTCTTTAGATGTCTTTCCGCTCTCTTCATCGGCAACGATACATTTTCTTCTGTTGATTTCAAGTCCTTCTGTAGTGCTTGAAATAAGAGGATTGGGGCTTGTACCAAGTGACATGATTACAGCATCACACTCAATCTCAAATTCAGAGCCCTTAACTTCCACCGGACTTCTTCTGCCGCTCTCATCAGGCTCACCAAGCTCCATTCTAATACACTTGCAGCCCTTAACCCATCCATCCTCGTTCTCAAGGATCTCAACCGGATTGCAGAGAAGATCGAAAATGATACCCTCCTGCTTAGCGTGCTCAACTTCTTCCTTTCTTGCAGGAAGTTCTTCCTCGCCTCTTCTGTAAACGATATGAACCTCTGCACCAAGACGAAGTGCTGTACGTGCAGCGTCCATAGCAACGTTACCACCGCCGACAACAACACACTTTTTAGGCTTCATGATAGGAGTGGTACTATCCTCTGAGAAAGCCTTCATAAGATTACTTCTTGTGAGGAATTCGTTTGCAGAGAATACACCTAGAGCCTGCTCACCGGGAATATTCATAAATCTTGGAAGACCTGCACCGGATCCAACAAATACAGCCTCGAAGCCTTCATCCTTCATTAATGAATCTATCGTTACAGATTTTCCGATAACAACGTCTTTCTCAATCTTAACGCCGAGAGACTCAACGTTCTCAATTTCTTTCTTAACGACCGCATCCTTGGGAAGACGGAATTCCGGAATACCGTAAACAAGTACTCCGCCAGCTTCGTGAAGCGCTTCAAAAATAGTTACATCGTAACCGATTCTCGCAAGATCACCTGCACAGGTAAGACCTGCAGGGCCGGAACCGATAACCGCAACCTTCTTTCCTTTCTTCTCCTTAGCGCCTTCGGGCTTGATACCCTTTTCTCTTGCAGTATCAGCAACAAATCTCTCAAGCTTACCGATGGAAACTGCATCGCCTTTAACACCGCGAACACACTTTCCTTCACACTGGCTCTCCTGAGGGCATACACGACCGCATACAGCGGGAAGTGCACTTGACTCACTGATAGTCTGATATGCTGTAGCAACATCTCCGGCCTTAAGCTCCTGGATGAACTTAGGTATATTAATAGAAACCGGGCATCCCTTTACGCACTGAGGATTGGGGCAATTAAGGCATCTCTCAGCCTCAGCGATTGCTTCCTCTTCATTGTATCCCAAACAAACTTCTTCAAAATTGGTAGCGCGAACCTTAGGATCCTGCTCGCGTACCGGAACTCTTGTCCAAACGTCTTGTGCCATCTTTATCTCCATTCCTTAAACGAATCCTTATTCACAGTGTCCACAGCCGCCATGATGAGAATTACCTTCCTGCTCCTTAAGTGCAAGTCGGCCTTCCTCTGTCTGATACAGTCTCATGCGCTTCATAGCCTGGTCGAAATCAACTTCATGTCCGTCGAATTCAGGACCATCAACACAGGCAAACTTTACCTGACCGCCAACAGTAAGACGGCAAGCACCGCACATTCCTGTTCCGTCGACCATAATTGTATTCATGCTGACAATTGTAGGGATGCCAAGCTCTTTTGTAAGCTTGCATACGAACTTCATCATGATCATAGGTCCGATAGCAACGCAGTGATCATAGCGTTTTCCTTCATCGTAGAGATCCTGAAGGCACTTTGTAACCATACCTTCTCTTCCGTAGGAACCGTCATCTGTTGTGACGTAGAGATTACATACAGTCTTAAATCTCTCTTCAAGAATTACAAGATCCTTGTTTTTAGCACCAATAATTACGTCGCAATCTATACCATGCTCTTTGAGCCATTTAGCCTGCGGATAAACGGGCGCTGTACCAACACCACCGGCAATAAATACAATTTTCTTTTTCTTCAGATCTTCAATGCTTTCACTACAAAGATCGGATGCATTACCCAAAGGTCCTACTACATCCGCAAGCTGATCGCCTGCCTTTTTACGGCAGATTTTTCTTGATTCTGCACCAAGTGCCTGTACTACAAGCTCGACAGTTCCCTTCTCTCTGTCATAGTCACAGATAGTAAGCGGGATACGCTCACCATCTTCTTCTGCACGAACAATAAGAAATTGTCCGGGCAAACATGTGCCGGCCACGCGGGGAGCTTCTACGATAAGCTGGTGAATATTCGTAGCTAGCTCATTAGCCTCTAAAACTTTAAACATCGCTCTCCTCCTGAATAATAAATAGTTGCAATATTGTAACAATGATAATGGATGCCCAGTCTAATTTCAAGACTTTAAACTGCTAAAGCATCAAATTATTTAACTTAATACAAAAATCCGTAAACAGCTGTCTTATCTATTGGAAATTGTGATTAGAGTGTATTTTCCGCTTGAATCATACCCAAGTCTGTTTACTTTTCCGTCATGAGTATTTACCGCATAAAGAAGACCGGTTTCATTTGTATGTCCATCATTATAGACATGGGTCTCTACAAACTTGTAATACTCACCGGATCCTGTTATTTCAATTTCTCCGTCGTAGACATAATCGTAATAACCTTCTTCACCTCTTACTTTTCCGGCGGAATCAAGCAAAATATCAAGCTTTACAAGAATCGAAATTATACTCTGTTTCGCCTGATCAACAGAAACCATGGTTGTATAAGTTAAATGATAGTTTTTCTCAACAATTTCACTCATCTTGCCTTCATCATCTATCGTGATAAATTTGAATGTAGATGATCCTATAGGCATGGAAATAGGTGTAAAATACTCTGTTGAATTTTCTGTAGGATCTGATCCGTCTGACGTATATAATATCCGACATCCCGGGTCGCAAACAGCAACAATCATCGTTGCCTGCGAATAATCACCGCTATCCTCCATAATCACGGGCTCAGCAGGTCCAATACTTTCAAGATGAAAAAAGCTCTTTACCACATCACTTTTTATTCCATATTTATTTATGAAAACAGCACGGATATGGTAATCGCCTTCCTCTTCAAGAATTAACTCATCGTCATAATGAATACTCTTCTCATCAGGATCATCGCCATTAACAGTATAATAGATATCGCCCTCTGCAGTATCTGTTATTCTGACATTCACGGCTTCATCAAAATCGCCGCCATCGGGTGAAATGACCGGTGTTACCGGAATATATTCGGAATACTCATTTTTTATTCCGGCATTCTTTGTGTTGTTTACCACTTCAACAATGGAATCATAATCCTGCTGTTCTTCATAATATCCTATAAGCTGCTTAGTTGCTGATTCCACAGTTTCGTCATCGAAAATACTACTGTCCGTCAGTGCTTTCAAAGTAACAATCGAATCCTCAATAAGACCTGCTTCTTTTTCATATCCATACTTTTGAAACATCAGCTCGGATTTTTTTATACTATATTCAGCATCATCTTCCGAAAGGCTTTCTATTGCCTTGTCAATTGTAATAATCGCATCTGACAATTTCCCTTCAACATAATAAGTCTCAGCCTGTTCTTCATAGCTAAGTGAAGTATTTTTGCCGCCGAACGAAAACAGGATAATAATGATAAAGCCTACTATTATACCTATTCCGGTAATTGCAGGTATCACATAAGGCTTTAGTTCAGTCTTATTTGCAATCATACCCGGAATCTTCTTTGTATAAAAAATGCTTTCATCCTTTAGATCATCAGCCACACCGGAAAGCGATTCATTTATTTTGTTTTCAATTTCCGGGTCAAACTCCGGTACGAAGTTAATCTCTTTGCCGCAAATTCCACAATAAAGATTCCCTTCCGGAATTTTATTCCCACAATTTGGACATTTCATAAATTCAGTCACCGGCCTTACGTAATGCTGATTCAAGACAATTGTTCATAAGCATGGCAATAGTCATTGGTCCGACTCCACCCGGAACCGGAGTTATTGCGCTGCATTTATCTGCAACATTTTCATAATCTACATCACCGCAAAGCTTTCCTGTCTCAGTATTTCTGTTTATTCCGACATCAATAACTACAGCACCTTCTTTTATATAGTCCTCAGTTATCATTTTCGCTTTGCCAACGGCTGCTATCAAAATATCCGCGCGTTTGCAGACTTCCTTAAGATCCTTTGTCCTTGAATGTGCAATTGTAACAGTTGCGTTTTCTCTGAGCATCAAAAGAGCCATTGGTTTACCTACAATGTTACTTCTTCCTACTATTACGCATTCCTTACCGCTTATTTCCACACCGGATCTTTTAAGCAGCTGGATAATTCCGGCTGGAGTACATGATACAAAACCGGGTTCTCCGATACATAGCGCACCCACATTCATTGGATGAAAACCATCCACATCCTTAAGGGGAGATATTGCATCAATGACAGTTTTCTCATCAATATGCTTAGGTACCGGCATCTGAACCAAAATTCCATGTACGGAATCATCTTTATTCAGCTTATCAATAAGCTCTAATAATTCTTCCTGTGTTGTCTCATAAGGAAGTTCATAGGATAAAGATTTAAAACCCACATACTCACATGCTTTTTTCTTATTTCTAACATAAACCTGTGAAGCAGGATCTTCTCCCACCAGGATAACGGCAAGACACACTTCTGTATTTTTTTCTTCACGAAGCTTTTTTGTCTTCTCTTTTACCTCATCCTTAACCTGTGCAGAAATTACTTTTCCATCGATGATATTCATTATTCCGGTCTCTCCTTAAATTAATGTGTATTATCAAAACAGTCCTACAATATTTCCTTTTTCATCAACATCAATTCCAAAGGCTGCAGGCTTTTTGGGAAGTCCGGGCATAGTCATGATGTTTCCTGTAAGAGCAACAATAAATCCTGCACCTGCAGAAACATATACATCTCTTACATTAATTTCAAAGCCCTGCGGTCTTCCGAGCAGTGAAGGATCATCGGATAACGAATACTGCGTCTTCGCCATGCAGACAGGAAGCTTACCGTAACCCATGTCCACAATCTTCTGAAGCTGTTTCTTTGCAGCCGGTGCATAAATAACGCCATCTGCTCCGTAAATCTTTTTAGCTACAGTTTCAATCTTCTCTTCCGGCGAAAGATCATCAGTATAGATAGGAGCATAATTTGAAGGCTTATTCTCAAGTGTATTTATTACAGCCTTTGCAAGAGCTTCGCCGCCTTTACCGCCATGTTCCCAAACTTCTGAAATTGCGAAATCACAATTTTTACTCTCACAGAAGTCCTTTACAATTGAAATCTCAGCATCAGTATCAGTAAGGAAACCGTTAAGGGTTACTACAACCGGAACCCCATACTGCTGAAGATTTTCTATGTGCTTTTCAAGGTTAACCATGCCCTTCTTAAGAGCATCTGTATTTTCTTCTGAAAGCTTGTCCTTGGGAATTCCTCCGTTATATTTAAGTGCTCTTATAGTCGCAACAAGAACTATGGCATCAGGTTTTAAGCCATGCATTCTGCACTTGATATCAAGAAACTTTTCAGCACCAAGATCTGCACCAAAACCGGCTTCCGTTATTGTGATATCTGACATATGAAGAGCTGCCTCCGTAGCCCTTATTGAATTGCAGCCATGTGCTATATTTGCAAAAGGACCGCCATGAACAATTGTCGGTGTGTGTTCAAGCGTCTGCACGAGATTAGGCTTCATTGCATCCTTTAAAAGCGCAGCCATGGCACCAACTGCATTGAGATCGCCGGCAGTAACCGGATCCCCGTTATAATTATATGCAACAACAATTCTTGAAAGACGATCCTTGAGATCCTGCATATCTCTGGCAAGGCAAAGGATTGCCATAACCTCTGTAGCTACTGTAATAACAAAATGGTCTTCTCTGACAACCCCGTCCATTTTGTTTCCAAGTCCTACCACTATATTTCTGAGGACTCTGTCATTCATATCCTCACATCTCTTAAATATTATCTGCCTGGTATCTATCTGTAGTTCGTTACCCTGTTGAATATGATTATCCAGTAGTGCTGCAAGAAGGTTATTGGCAGAAGTAATCGCATGAAAATCACCGGTGAAATGAAGGTTCATGTCATCCATAGGCACAACCTGCGCATATCCGCCGCCGGTAGCACCTCCCTTAATACCAAAACACGGGCCAAGTGAAGGCTCCCTAAGTGCTATAACTGTTTTTTTGCCGAGTCTGGAAAGCGCATCTCCGAGCCCAACGCTGGTTGTAGTTTTACCTTCACCGGCAGGAGTCGGATTAATTGCAGTAACAAGAACAAGTTTACCTGTCTTGTTCTTCTTTATTTTCTGAAGATATTCTTCCGAAAGTTTAGCCTTATACTTTCCGTAAAGCTCGAGATCGTCCTCAGAAATACCAATATTTTCGGCAACCTTTTTTATTGGCCACATCTCAGCTTCTCTTGCAATTTCGATATCTGATTTTACTGCCATTCTCTTTTTCCTCCTCAATAAAACCTCGTCAGATGATTACTTTTTTATGATGCATTATTTATCATCTCATCAAAAGCTTCTTTTGTCATAAGAATTTTCCTGGGTTTCGTTCCTTCTTCAGGTCCGACAACCCCGGCATCACTCAGTTGGTCCATAATTCTTGCAGCTCTGTTAAAGCCTATCTTATATAATCTCTGCAACATACCGATGGAAGCCTTTTCCTTCTCAATAATAGCCGCACCTGCCTGTGCAAATAAAGGATCCAGATCCGAAGCCGTATCAGCAGAATCCGAAGTCGTAGACTGCTGGCTTGATTTCGTGCTTACTTCCATACTTGAAATCTCTTCCGAAACATTTTGTCCATAACCCGTTTCGACACCCTGTGTTTTAACAAAATCCGTTACCGATTGCACTTCGTCATCGGATACAAAACATCCCTGAACTCTTGCAGGCTTATTGTAGCCTCTCGGGAAGAATAGCATGTCGCCCTTTCCGATAAGCTTTTCAGCTCCATAGCTGTCAAGAATTGTCCTTGAATCCACGCCGCTTGAAACCGCAAAAGCAATCCTGCTTGGAATATTTGCTTTAATCAAGCCTGTAATAACGTCAACCGAAGGTCTTTGCGTAGCAATTATCAGATAAATTCCGGCTGCTCTTGCAAGCTGAGTCAGTCTGACAATCGAATCCTCAACTTCGTTTTTAAACTGCATCATAAGGTCCGCAAGCTCATCTACGATAACGACGATTTCAGGCATCTTCTGCATCTCGGGATCATGCGATTGCTCGCATAAAGCATTGTACCCCTTAAGATCTCTTACCTTTGCATTGGCAAATTTCTTGTATCTTGTTGTCATCTCGGCAACTGCCCAGTTTAATGCAGCAGCAGCCTTCTTGGGATCTGTAACTACCGGTATTAACAAATGCGGTATCCCATTATAAACTGATAATTCGACTATTTTAGGATCTATCATTATGAGTCTTACATCTTCAGGTGAAGCCTTGTAGATGATACTCATAATAATTGTATTTATACATACCGATTTACCCGAACCTGTTGCTCCGGCTATAAGCAGATGTGGCATCTTGGCAATATCCGTTATCACAAGTTTACCGGCGATGTCCTTACCTATAGCAACGGAAAGCTTGGACTTTGACTTCTGAAAATCTTCGCTCTCAATAAGATCTCGCAGTGCAACGGTAGAATTCTCTTTATTAGGAACCTCAATACCTACCGCTGATTTTCCCGGTATCGGCGCCTCAATTCTAATGTCCGTTGCCGCAAGATGCATTTTTATGTCATCCGCAAGGTCAACAATCTTTCTTACTTTAACTCCTGCCTCCGGCTGAAGTTCATATCTTGTAACCGAAGGTCCTTGGCTGATATCCGTTACAGTCGCATTAACATGGAACATTTCAAGAGTCTCCTGAAGTGTTCTGGCTGTATCCTTCAAGTGTTTTGCCGAGTCACCTCTTCCTTTAACACCTTTTTTCAGGAGATTAAACGGAGGGTATTCATATTCCATAACAGGCTTTTTTATAATAGTCTGTTCCTGTCTCTTCTCAGCAGCCTCTCTGTTTTTGGAGCTCGTAATATAGTCAGTACTGTGAACAGCATATTCACCGTTATAGTCAGGGGCAAGATTCTCTGCGTGAATTGGTATGTCAGTAAAGTCATCCTTTTCTTCCTCGGCTTTAAGACGAGCCACGGGCTTTTGATTTTTTACAGCCATAAGGGCACTTCTTGCCGCGCTGTCATCCTCTTCATCAGAATAAGCATCATCCGGAGCAGAAAAATCATCACCTATACTGATAATCCTGTGTTCCTTTTCGGGCTCGCGCGTCTTTACAGCCTTCATGACATATTGTCCGTCCGGCTGAGGTTCGGTAGAAATTGAAGGATTAAACTTTATCTCATGTATATCATCATGAACCTCTTCGTCGGGAATAAATGTCTGATGTTCGGGCTCATCATCATTGTCAAAATCTATTCCATGTATCCTGAATTCCTGTTCCTTTGAAGGCTCTTCCTCGAAATAGTCCTCATCTCCATCGTCTGCAGAGATGGTTGTGTCCATGCTGACACCCGAAACCTTCCTGTCCATCCTGAGAATTTTGGCATCCTCTTTCTGTTCAAGCAGGAGCTGTCTTTCCTCTTCGATGCGGTTTTTCTCTTCCTCTCTATATTTTGCGCGCTCATCCAGGCGTTCTCTGTAAAACTCAGCTTCCTGTCTGGTTCTTTCGATCACATGCCTGCCGCCTTTTTTCACCTTGCCAAGCATGGATTTCTGTGTAAACAGCGAAATCCCGGTAAAGCCTGCCACCATCATTACAATAAGCGTACCCGCGAGAGACAGGTTGTGATAAACAGCATAAGTGATGCTTCCTGCTATCATTCCGCCGCCATTACGAGCGTTTTTGGCTCCGTCAAATATGTCTGCGGCATTGTATGATGTCATACTTTGAACTCTGCCTGTAATAAGTTCAAAAAGCATTGAAATTACAATAAGAACCAAAAGTCCCGATAATATTTTCCTTATCGCAGCAGGGCTTGCTCCGTTGGATAAAAGCAGCGCTCCGGAGGCAAAAAATACTAAGGGCATAATATATGCAGCGATACCGAAAATACCAAACATAATATCACTTAAAGTATTACCGATAGACCCGCATATCTTAAAATTGCATAAAAATAAAAAGACCGCCAGCGCTGCAAAAGCAATTAATAAAATCTCACTCTTTACAGCATAGTCCAGGGTATCCTCCTCATACCTTGCGGAAGGTCTCCTTTCATTGGTTGCCGATCTTTTTCTGGTGTTATTTGTTCTGCTCGCACCCGAGCGTTTTCTTGAATTACTTGTAGCCATACTCACCCATTACTTTTTTCAAAAAACTCATCCCAATATGCGTTTTCATAGAAGGCGCATACCACGAAATAGTATACCATTTTTGAAGCCTTTGTGCTATACTTAACACGCTTAGTTAACGCTTTTCTATTTTTGGAGGAAATTGATTATATGGAATTTAAACAGGAACTTGAAACCGGACTGCTTAAACAGATCGGCAACAACGAATCAGAGCTTAAAATCAGAGAAGTTGCTTCCAAATGTCGCCTTTTGAAGACAGAGAATGGCCTTAAGGTAGAGCTTTCATATACCGGTCCTAACGCCAGCAAATATCTTCAGTATGTGGAGAAACATCGCGAGGAGCTTACAAACTATCTTCTTCACCCCGATGATGCTGATCTTTTCGAATGGATGGAGGCAAGTCATCAGACAAGTCTTACTCTCAGAAAGCATGAGAAGGAAAAACTTATACTTTATGTAAATTTTGATCCCGAGACCATGGTCATCAAGACAGGTATTGCCGATGAGAACGTAACTATGAAGCTTGGAACTCCGCTTATGAAGGCCAATATCAGTAATATGACCAGAAACGAATTCAAGCTTGCCATTTATGATATGCTTCTTCTTGCTGATGAGATTTCAATAGCAATGGATAATTCGGAACTTAAGAAGATGGCTAACATCGAGATGGTTAAAGTTTATCTCTCCGAGATTTACGACAAATACCATGAAGGTACCCCGGAATTTTAATTTCTGATAATACGACCGGTGATAATTATATTGTCTTAAAACCTCGTTGCCTTACGGCATAATCGGTTTTAATACAATATAATTATCACCGGTCTTCTTTTATCAAAAACTCTACTTATTTTTCTTCATTCCACTATTTAGTACAATGAAAATATTCTTCTGCGGAAATTCTCATCATGGTTTCATTGTAATATTCACTTAGCATAGAATTATACAGGTGTTCATTTCTATGATGATATTTTAAACCGCAGCGTTCTATAACATTTCTGGATTTTTCATTTCCGTCAAAAAATCCGCACCAGATGGAATTCAGCCCTATCTCAGTAAAACTATATCTCACCAGCTCCGAAAGCGCCTCTGTGGCATATCCGTATCCCCAGTAATCCTTCCCGAGCCAATAACCGATTTCAGCTTCATCGTCTCTCATGATTCCACGATTTTCGCAGCTTCCAATCCGTACTCCTATACTTCCGATCGGAGTATTTTCATCATCCTTCAGAACAATCGCATACTCACCGTCATCTGACAATACAGCTCTGATAATTGCTTTGGAATACTCGGCATCTTTATGCGGAAGCCATCCGGCTCCTCTCCCAATCTCAGGATTTTTTGCAAGTCTGTATAAAATATCAGCGTCTTTCTCCTTCCACTTCCGAAGGATCAGACGCTCTGTTTTAATAACATCAACCAAAATCAGTTATTCTCCTTTGCAACAAACAAAGTACCTACATGCTTTTTGTTGATAATGTCATACAAATTATCCGTATTGCTTCCATTTGTAATAAGTACATCAACACCTCTGGCTGTAGCAAACTCAGCTGCCTGAAGTTTTGTAACCATACCTCCTGTGCCTCTGTTGGAGCCACTGCCATCAGCAAGATCATACATAGTTTCATCGATCGTCTCAACCCGGCTGATAAGTCTTGCATCAGGATACTTTGAAGGATTTTTATCATAAAATCCATCGATATCAGATAAAATAATAAGCTTACATGCGCCGCAGAAAGCTGCCACAAGAGCTGACAGCATATCATTATCAGAAAAAAGTTTCTGATCAGATTCAATCTCTGCATGGCTGACAGAGTCATTTTCATTAACGATAGGTATAATATGGTTCTCAAGAAGTGCGTCAAATGTATTCTTGAGGTTCTCTCTTCTCACCGGATCTTCAATATCATCATTATCAAGAAGAATCTGTCCGCAAAGGCGTCCGTATTCTCCAAAAAGTTTGTCATAAAGATGCATCAGTTCACTCTGACCCACCGCAGCAGCAGCCTGTTTAAGACGCAGGTCCTTAGGCTTTTGTTTAAGACGCATCTTGCCTGCTCCGACGGCAATAGCGCCGGAGCTGACAAGAACAAGATCATATCCAAGATTTTCAATTCCTGAGAGCGCCCTGCATAAAAGATCAATCTGATGAATATTAATGCCGCCATTTTCATTGGTGATAGTCGAAGTTCCTACCTTGACTACTATGCGCTCTTTTCTGATTTTTTTCGGACTCATTACATATATCCTTTATTAATTATCTGAATCTACAATTTTGTTAAGATAGTAATCAACGCAGCCTGTTGTGTTGTTCTTCGTGTATCTGTAGTTTACACGAATAATAGTTGTAGCATACATACTACTCTCGAGAATATCTCTATCCTCTGAAACCTGTTTCTCGCCGCTGAGCTTAATTGTCTTATTGTTAGCACTGGTAGTCCAGTAAAGTGTAGGATGTACCTCTTTGCTTTCGTTTGTTACATTCTTATATCTTCCAACCTGAACAGATTCAAGCGTATAACCTTTTCCCATTTGTACAGCAAACTTACCTTTACTGAGCTCAGTTACATAATTAACTGTACCAAGGCCATATTTTGTTGAAAGATCCTGACCTGCAAAAGTAGCTCTTGCAACCGGTGTTGTAGCATTTATGAAAATTGAATATTCCTGATCATCAACCTTGAATTTAAATTTGTAACGCTTAGCTGTCTTTGTAAAGAATGAAAATCTGTAAGTTACTGAATCGGTCTTATCCTCGTACTCTCTGTAAGTAAGCTTATATCTAAGTTTGCTTGAGCACTTGATATTCTTTATCTTTGCATCCTCATCATTAATTGTTACGGAAAGAACATTCTTAGCATACACGCCAGGTGTAATTGTAACCATGCTGTTTCCTGTTGCCTTATAAACAAGAACACCTCTTTTACTGAGAACCTGTGTTGTCTCATTTACATCAACCTTTGTAGCCGCGTTTACGGTAACTGCAGTTGTCGGTACAGCGCTGATAATAAATGCTGCGGCAAGCGCAGATACGATAAACTTCTTTAAATATTTTACCCCTTTTATCATACTAACCTCCTTTTTATGCCTACATATTTTGTGCATAAAAACATTCTAAACACAAGAACATGTAAATTGCAAGGAAAATCAGACATTGGGCAAGAATTTATAATATCTTTCAATGAAAAAAATCGGCTCAATAGTTATTTACAAACTATTAAACCGATTTGTGTGAATGGATTAGGCGGGAGTCGAACCCGCGTCCAAAAATCCGTCCCCTGTCCTTCTACTGTCATAGCCGGCTATTGTGGCAAAGCCATTTCCCTCTCATAACCGGAAGTCAGCGCCCTAATATGAGAAGTAGCCCCTGATACGACCATAGCTACGGAGCACTCACCATGTCGTTTCCTGCAAAGTTGACGTCAGTTACTGAATGTGCAGGTGCACTCAGGCTGACGCGCCGCATTTAGGCAGCGATTGCTAAATTATCTTCAGCGTTTATATTTAAGTTTGAGGATTAACGCACCATCCTGCGGACAGCTTCTCCAGCTTCAGAATCCCTGTCGAAACCTTTACTAACCCTTGCTTGCCTGATAAGTATATACTGATTATCGTCCAAAATCAACTAAACTTATAGTTTATCTCAGACTCACCTTGTAATCTCTCATTGCCTCTCTCTGCTGATCTCTCTTAGCGGTTGATTCTCTCTTATCATAGAGCTTTTTACCTTTAGCGAGACCAATCTGAACCTTGACCTTACCATGCTTAAAATATACCTCAAGAGGAACAAGCGTATAGCCTTGTGCCTGTGAAGCCTGATCAAGTTTTCTTATTTCAGCCTTATGAAGGAGAAGCTTACGAACGCGAAGCGGATCCTTGTTAAAAATATTACCTTTTTCATAAGGGCTTATGTTCATACCGCAAATATATGCTTCGCCCTTATCTATACTAACCCAGGCCTCCTTTATACTGCATTTCCCCTGCCTTAAGGACTTAACCTCAGTACCTGCAAGAGAAATACCTGCTTCATATTTTTCCTCAATGAAGTAATCGTGAAATGCTTTTTTGTTATTTGCAATTAATTTTATGCTTTCGTCAGCCATGACGATCATACCTCAATTCTTTGTAGTCTTAATATATTATGCCATATTATAGAAAAAAACAATAAACCACGAGTTCACATTATTATTTTTTCTTTCTACGCTTCCCCTGGCTACTCCTTGCCGCTTTCGAAGTTGCGGACTTTTTGTACTTATGTACTTTATATACTTTCCGTCCGCTCTCTGTTTCCGCCTTCTTAGCGCTCTTTTCGCTCTTCTTAGCCTTAAGCTTACTTAATTTCTTAAGTTTTGAAGCCTCTTTAAGGATTTCTTTTTTCTTTTTTTCGCTCAGCTTATCTCTTTTCTTTCCGGAAGCTTTCTTTTCCTTTGCTGTTATAACAGCTTCCTCGGAATCCAGAGATAATTTCGAAATCTTTGCGGCGCGAAGCTTAGCAGGAGTCTTTTTCTCAGGCTTCTTACCTAACTTCTTATCTACTTTCTTACTTGCAGATTTCTTTTTATTTTTCCCTTTAACTAATTTCAGATGACCGTTTTCATCCTCTTCATAGTAATCCTCTTCAAAGTCATTGTCATAGTCAAGGAAATTCAAATTATCGCCGTAATTATCCTCATTCTCATCGACAATCCTGAAATCAATTGTCTTTGCAAGTCTGTCTGTATCATGAACTCTTACAGTGACCGTCTGCCCAAGTGCGTATACTTTTCCCGTTCGCTCTCCGACAAGTCTATAGTTATCCTCATCGAAAACGTAAAAATCATCCTCCATAGTGACAGCCGGAACCATACCTTCACAGGTATTGGGAAGCTCAACAAACATTCCCCAGCCGGTAACACCGGAGACAACACCTTCGAACGTTTCTCCAATATGAGATTCCATAAATTGAGCCTTTTTCAGTTTTTCAGTCTCGCGTTCTGCTTCTTCAGCTCTTCTTTCAGTATCCGAAGAATGTTTGGCAACATTTTCAAGGATATCTTTGTAATGCTTAAGCTTATCATCATCCATTCTGCCTCTCAGATAATCCTTGATGATCCTATGAATCTGGAGGTCAGGATATCTTCTGATAGGTGAAGTGAAATGACAATAATATTTACAAGCAAGACCGTAATGACCAAGGCACTCTGTACTATACTTTGCCTGCATCATACTTCTTAGAGCTATTCTGCTTATAACCGCTTCTTCCTCGGTTCCTTCAATCTTTTCAAGGAGCTTTTGAATCTCGGAAGGTCGTATCTCTTCAGCTTTTACATTCAGATGCAAGCCAAGTCTTGATATAAAAGCATTGAGATTCGCAATTTTTTCAAGATCCGGCTGCTCATGAACACGATATACAAAAGGAGCCTGCATCCAGAAAAAGTGCTCCGCAACAGTCTCATTTGCCGCAAGCATAAAGCTTTCTATCATTGACGTCGCTGTATTTGCAACTCTTATATTAATCTCAAGAGGATTCCCTTCTTTATCAAGAGTAATCTTTGCTTCAGGAAAATCGAAATTGATCGCTCCCCTTTTTGCGCGCTTCTTCTTCAAAATCTCTGAAAGCTCAGCCATCTGTCGAAACATCGGCACAAGCTCTTCATATCTACCAATTTCATCAGGATCTTCATCCTCTAAAATAGCCACAACGGAAGTATAGGTCATTCTCTCGTTAACATTTATCACCGTTTCAGCAATCTGATGAGATAAAACCGCACCATTTGAATCAATATCCATAAGACAGCTGAGAGCAAGCCTGTCTTCACCGTGATTAAGAGAGCATATACCGTTGCTTAACCTGTGGGGAAGCATAGGAATTACTCTGTCAACAAGATATACGCTCGTCCCGCGCTTAAGAGCCTCCCTGTCTAGAGCTGAGCCCTCCTGCACGTAATTTGTTACATCAGCAATATGTACTCCGAGATGATATATCCCGTTTTCTACCGTCAATGATACAGCATCATCCAGATCTTTCGCGTCTTCGCCGTCAATCGTGACCATTGTCACACCCCTAAGGTCAAGGCGTCCCTGATAGTCACCTTCAATAAGATGATCCTTGCACTTTTCAGCCTGGTTCATCACCTTTTCAGGGAAAACACTAGGAATATCATATCCCTCAACTATTGATAATATATCAACTCCGGGATCATTAATATTTCCTATTATATCTGTTATTTTACCCTCAGGCTTCCTTCCCTTCTTTGGATCACCATAATCAGTGATAGCGACCACAACCTTATCTCCGGTAACTGCACCTCTGGTGTGTTCCTTCAATACAAAAATATCCTGTGTGAACCTTAAGTTGTCAGGAATTACAAAACCATATGTATGTCCATCCTGAAAGGTACCAACAACCTTTTCGACAGCCCTTACAAGGACTCCCACAACTCTTCCCTCGTCGCGCATACCGCCGTTCTTATTTTTGTCAGAAGTTATAACAACCTCTACGGTATCACCCTGAAAAGCTCCGCCGGTATACTCGTCGGGAATAAAGATATCCTCATCCCTGCCCTCTACTTCAACAAATCCAAAGCCTCTCTGGTTTGAAATAAAAGTACCGACAATATTCTCTTTTTTATTCATAATCTTCTTTTTGCTCATAATGTCTTCCTTTATATCCTTCCAAAAGAGCCTTAAATCTAAATAGATAGAATGCCGCTTGCTTATTTCTCATAAGATAAAAAGGGCACTCATTTAAGAGTGCCCTTAAGTAAAACAACCTGAATTTAAAATACAGTCATGTTAAGAACTATACTGAGAACTATGAAAAGCACAGAAAGTACAACTGTTACCTTCTTAAGAATGCCCTCTCTGGAACGTCCTTTAATCTGACCCCAGTAAGTAGTTTCTGCAAATCCCTGTATAGAACCAAGTCCCTGAGTCTTACCCTCCTGAGCAAGAACCAGTGTTACAAGTGCGACACAATCAATAATAAAGATAATTGCCAAAACAATTTTCAAAGCTGCCACGAAAAAATCCCTCCTAATATTTCACAAATACTCGTCTAAGATAACATAAATAATCGTAAAAATCAACAAGTATTAAATTACAGCTTACTTCTTAATAAGAAGTGATTTTCCTGTCATCTCGGCAGGCTGCTCGTAACCCATGCACTCAATAAGTGTAGGAATGATATCTGCAAGGCATCCACCCTCTCTGAGTGTATATGCAGGATCATAGTTAACGAGGATGAAAGGAACAGGATTTGTTGTATGAGCAGTGAAAGGTTCACCTGTCTCATAATCGATCATCATATCAGCGTTACCGTGGTCTGCGCAGATGAACATTGTGCCATTCTTAGCCTTAACAGCCTCTACGATCTTACCAACACACTCATCTACTGTCTCAACAGCCTTAACCGCAGCATCAATAACACCTGTATGGCCTACCATGTCCGGGTTAGCGAAGTTTGTAACAACAACATCATACTTATCTGAATTAATTGCCTCAAGTACTCTGTCGCATACTTCAGGAGCGCTCATCTGAGGCTTAAGGTCATATGTAGGAACATCCTTAGGAGAATTAACAAGGATTCTGTCCTCACCTTCATTGGGCTCTTCAACTCCGCCGTTGAAGAAGAAGGTTACATGTGCATACTTCTCTGTCTCAGCGATACGAGCCTGCTTCATGCCCTTAGCTGCAAGCCACTCACCAAAGGTATTGTTAAGAAGAACCTTCTTGAAAGCAATCTCCTTGTTGGGAATGAGCGGATCATAATCTGTGAAGCATACATAAGTAGTCTTAATGCGTGCTCCTCTGTCAAACTTATCAAAATCATCATCGCAGAAGCAATGTGTAATCTCTCTGGCTCTGTCAGGACGGAAGTTGAAGAAAATGATAGAATCATTATCCTTGATAGTAGCTGTGGGAGCGCCATCCTTCATGATAACTGTAGGAATAACGAATTCATCTGTCTTTCCGTCTTTATAAGTCTGAACCATGCACTCGTGAGCGCTGTCTGCCTTGTTGCCCTCACCCTTTGTCATGGCATCATATGCAACCTTGACACGGTCATAGTTGTTATCTCTGTCCATTGCATAGTATCTGCCGGAGATAGTAGCAACTGCACCTACGCCGAGCTCCTTCATCTTGTCCTCAAGCTGCTGAACAAAATCTATTCCTGATTCCGGAGGTGTATCACGTCCATCAAGGAAGCAGTGAACATAAACCTTGGAAAGTCCGTTTCTCTTAGCGAGCTCAAGAAGTCCGTAGATATGAGTAATATGACTGTGAACGCCACCGTCACTTACAAGACCATACATGTGAAGAGAAGAATCATTTTTCTTACAGTTATCGATAGCAGCCATAAGGCCTTCGTTTGTAAAGAAATCACCGTCCTCGATAGACTTTGTGATTCTTGTTAACTCCTGGTAAACGATACGGCCTGCACCCATATTCATATGTCCAACCTCTGAATTACCCATCTGTCCGTCAGGAAGACCTACAGCAAGTCCGCTGGCATTACCTCTAACATAAGGATAGTCCTTCATAAGGCCATCAAGGACGGGTGTATTTGCCATAGCAATAGCATTTCCCTTCGGATTATCATTAATTCCGAATCCGTCCATAATTAATAAAACTGTTGGTTTAGAACCCTGCATATTTATGCCTCCATTTATAAAATTTAATATTTTTACTCAAATATCAAGCGATTTATCGGTTTCCACACAGTAGTATACCCATAAATCGCTTGTTTTTCAAATAAACTTTTTATGTAAATTGTTATTACAATTATTGAAGCTTTGCCTCTAATCTCTTAATGTGTTCTTTGACAGCTGTTTTTTCTTCCTCTGTCATCTTCTTTTTGCCTGCTCCTATGACATTGTATTCGACAACTTTTATCAGTTCAGACGCTCCTCCGTTTGCCTTTTCATCCATATCAAGCTCATTCTGAAGAGCTAAAACAGCTACCGCAGTGGTCATTTCATCATCTGATTCATCCGCCTTCTTATATAAGAACTCGTATAACTTTGTTCTGACTTCATCGGAAAATGTCTCTTCCGTATCGCTTAACACCACTAAAGATAATAATATCAAAATACTTGATTCGACGTTTCCTGATAGATCGAATGAAATTCTTTTTATCAGATCTGACACTCGCAGTTTATATCTCTTTTGTCTGGACATTTTCTGGGGCATACCGGCCATAAGCGAATGGTCGTAAGCATTTCTGATATCCTTATCGGTTTTCAATAGTTCCGCAAAAGCCCATAGCATAGCTGCTATTGTCCTTTCGGACAGTTCATCATCCCTGCTGCTCATTCGAATTACACTGCTTCTCTCACCCGAATCGCTATTCTCATCATCATCATCCTTAAACTGACGCACCATAAGAAAATGTGCGGCATCAAGTGCGGCATGCATTATATCTCTTGAAAACACAGGATCAAGATTTTCATATACTCTGGAGCCTGTACACATCACAGCTATTAAAACCGAAAGATCAAAAACTGTCTCGTCATAAGCTTTTCCGTTTGTATCTTTCAGTGTATTCAGTTCAGAGCTTTCATATCCCTGATATAGCTTTTCCAGAACAGGACTTGTTGTTTCAACCAGCTTTCTTATCTCTCCTATGTCATCGGAACGCCCTGTTTTATCGGCTAATAGTTCATATGCATACAGTCTGAAGATTGTGCAAAGCTCCTCCATATCACCATCAAGGAGCTTTGCATTTTTTATAAATACATCATCTATTTTCTCATAATTCATCATGAGCTCTATTTTAGTTTATAATTCAAAACTTCGTCAAATGCATCCTTGTCCGCAGTAATCTTTTGTTCATTACCAACCGTTGCAATAGCAGCATTTTTGAAGAGTTTTTCATAGCTCTCCGCTGCTTCCTGCTGCATGCTGATATCTGCGTTTCTTATATCATTTACTGTATCCACATAGGCATTTTCATCAACACCCAGAATATCCCTTCTGATTCTTCTGACAGCATCACTCCATATACCTGTCGTCCTTGTTTCATCGCCATAAGCATTGAGGACATAGCCTTTGTAATCCTCTTTATCAAGCTCAGCTGTTTTTATAAACTCCGGTATACCTTCCAGTGTCTTAATGGTATCCTTTACGTTTGGATCGGAATATGTGTATGCCCCAAGCTCATAACACCTCAAAACGGAATAGGCTCCTGCCGAATAAGCTCCCATCTGAAATCTCATCTTAGGTACTATATACTTATCACTTGCAGCAAATAAGAACGGTACATAGGCTCCCCTGAATTTTTCATCATTTCTGAAATCAATATCAAAGATAGTATAATTTTGAGAGTTCTCAACAATTACTCCGGTTTTCAAAGCCAAAACAGGAAGATCATAAGAAGTCCCGGTTTCTTCATTTTCCTCAAGTCCTGAAAATGTATTTGCTGCAGTCTTAATAACCTCTTCATTTTCTGTCTTTTCAGCAACGGACGAGAAAATAAGATTTGTTTTTGTAAATGCTTTTTTCCTTGCAGTCTCAATATCAGCTACAAATTTATCAAAAACATCATCCGAATCGATATTGTCGTCAAGATTCGAAATATAATCATATATATCCTTATTATAAATATCTATAGCGAACTTTTCCGAATCAGCCGTAATCGTTGTTCCGGCTGCCGTAGCATAGGATTGTGCCAGGGAATAGGCATCGCTCTTCGCCGGATTATAGTTCTCACAATATTGGGAGATAATATGTTTAATATTGGTTTTATCACTCAAATCCGTCTCACATATGACATTCAGAACAAGATCAAGCGACTTATCAAAATCTTCGTTTAATCCCCTCCATAGGACATGCAGCATTGGTCTGTGATTTTCCTTTGCCTCCTTATTAGGATAAAATAGTCCTGTTGAAAATCCATTCAGATATTCACTTTCAAGAAGTGTCAGTTCGTCTGTATCATATTTATTTGTATCTACCTCAAACAAAAAATCAGTATAAAGTATTAGTGTCTTTATCTCATCCCTGGATAAACTGCTTAAATCAAAGTAGATATCATAATAGCCGCCCCTGCCGGCTTCAATATCCGAGGTATAATATGTAATTCCATCTTCCTGCTTTTTCTCAAAAGAAGAAGTCAGATATTCCGGCAAATCCTTAATATCTATCAAGAAGTCATTATTTGAAAGCTCTTTTTCATTCCAATCATTGAATTCCTTTGTCTTTTGAACAAATTCTTCAATTTCTTCCTCTGACATCTGTGCCTTTTTATTTTTCAGATAATCCTCTAATTCATTATCATGTTCTTCAGCAAGCCCGGGTTTAGGAATAGCCGCTACAAGAACACTTCTTGCAGGTGTCATTGCATCAGCTGCAATCCTTTTAAAGGTAGCCTGCTCATTATCACCAGCAAGCTCATCGAATATTCTTTCATACTCCTCAAAATAGTCAAGTTTCCCGGTTCTTGCCCAATATGCATTGTAAACTTCACTTAAGCCTTTTCCTACATTTGAACTATCCCTAAGAAAAATTGTACCAAGCTCAGTCTCTTTAATATTTGCTTCAAAAATATCCTTTGGTATTCCGTTTTCTGCAACTTCCGCAAGTGTATATTCTGCAATTTCTTTCAAAGACTGCATCTGATCTTCATTTGCATAATCCATAGCGAACATAAGAACCGGCTTTGCAAGATCCGTTACAATTGAAGAAGAAACAGGATTTGAGATACCATCCTCGATAAGCTTTTTATTCATACAGGATGCATTATTATTAATTAATGTCGTCAGAAAGTCCCACTGTATAAGCTCATCGTCAGAAGCATCCTCCATATCAATTGCATAAAAGATTCTGCCACTATCTTCTACAGAATCACCTTCATATGCAGGTATATACTCAACCTTCTCAACATATCCGTCCTCTGTATGTGAATCCTCATATTCACTTAAGTCTGTTCCATATACTTCATACTTTGACAAATATTCTGTATCAAGAAATTCTAAAAATCTGTCTATATCAAGATCTCCATAAAGAGAAATCAAGCTGTTATCAAAATGATAACACCTTTCATACGTATCAATTGTATGTTCATAGGTTAGATCATCATAATGATACTCAGCTCTACCTATCATATTAGATGCAATCTGTCCGGGGAACATATTATCTATAAGGGCATTGAGCGAGCATTCCGAAAGGTCAGTTAAAAAGCCGTAGTCTTCCGCATATACCGTACCATTTATGCCAATATCACCTTCAGGATCATCAAGCTCAAATCTAATAGCTTCCCTTTCAAAAATTTTTTCATCCTTCAAAATAGCCGGGTCAACCATGCAACTCATATAAGCATCCATCATAGTCATGAGCTGATCCTCACTCATGGATGAAACCGGATAGTAGGTTGTCGTCAAATTTGTATGTGCATTAACATATGTATTATATGATTTATTGGCAATATCAAAGAAAAGATCCTTGGAAGGATATTTTTCGGAGGATGCCAAAATCGCATGCTCAAAAATATGATTAGTATCAGTCTCATCTATAAAGGGAGTTTTGTAAGCGATGCAAAAAGACACTTCCGGATCTGAATTCTTCGTATAAACAAGATCAGCTCCGCTCTTTTCGTGCTTAAAAGTATAAATATCTGAGCTAAGGAAGTGGCTGCTGTACATATCATTTAACTTAAATCCATGATATATCTCGCCGACAACCATCTCTCCTGACATTTCGTCATTAGAATCGCTGTCTTCCTCAGCCTTATCTTCAGCGTTTTCTTCCGTAATTTCCTCTGCCTGATTATCATCCTCTTTCGCTTCGGCGGTATCCCCTGCCTGCTCAGCGGTATCTTCAGAGTTTTCAGGTGTTTCCGAAACTTCTGAGGCAGCTGAATCATTTTTATCAGTACTATCGCTTGATGGTGCAGCTGTGCTGCATCCCGCAACTAAACATAATGACATCAGAACTGATATTATTTTTTTCTTCATTCCAAGCCCTCCAACGTTTAAGATAAATACACACAATCATTATTATTTTAGCTTTGATAAAAATAGCCCTCAATTAAATCTCTATTAACTTTTTATTACAAAAAAATAAGCCGGAATTGAAAAAAAGCTTCATGGAGTTTTTATTCCATGAAGCTTTTACACTTTATACTGCAGTTATTTTCTTGTTTTATTTATCTTTTCTTACACCAAGCTTCTCGGTTCTTGGTCTGGCATTTCTTCTGAACTTATCTGCGGATGCCTTCTTATGCATAGGAGAAGCATCTCTCATACCGCGGTCCTTGCTGTACTTACTATCACGGCTTCTTCCATAACCGGAACCCTTGCCGTCTCTTCGTCCTTTTCCATCGCCTCTGCCCTGACCGTCTCTTCTGCCGTGGCCGTCTTTTTCAAATCTGCCGCCTCTGCCTTCTCTTCTGTCTCTGCTTCTCTGTCCTCTGTATATGTCACGTTTTCTGGGCTTCAAATCAAGCTCCTCAGGTGCTTTGCCCATCTTAAGTCTCATAAGGCCGGCAGCCAGCTGCTCAATTGAATACTCGTCCTCAGCTACCTTATCATTTAAGAACTCAAGGCAATCTGTAATTTCCCCTGCCTCTATGAGATCGATAACCTCTGCAAAAAGCTTTCTGGCCTTGGCTCTTGTGATTTCTTTTGCTGAAGGAACTTCACCTTCTTCAATCTTTGTATGACAGATTCTCTCAATATCCCTGAGCTTATACATTTCTCTGGGAGATACAAGTGAGAATGACTGTCCGCTCTTACCAGCACGACCCGTACGGCCTATTCTGTGTACATAATATTCGATATCTTCCGGTATATCATAGTTGAATACAGCAGTAACACCGCTTACATCAATTCCTCTTGCGGCTACATCTGTTGCAATAAGGAAATCCGCCTGTCCGAATCTGAAAAGATTCATAACGGTGTCTCGCTGGAACTGGGATAAATCTCCGTGGAGTCCTTCTGCCCTGTAGCCCTTGTTCTTAAGAATGCCTGTAAGCTCATCGACTTTACGTTTTGTATTACAAAATACAAGACTTCTTACCGGCTGATGATATTCAATAAGCCTTGTAAGAACCTCTTCCTTATAATTTGACGGAACCACATAGTAGTACTGCTCAATTGATTTAACAGTGATTTCCTTGGGTGTCATCTTTATGTATTCCGCATCGTGCTGATATTTTCTTGTAATCTGTAAAATAGGTTCAGGCATTGTAGCTGAGAACAATGCTGTCTGCTTCTCTTCAGGCATACCGTCGAGAATAGTTTCGATATCATCCCTGAACCCCATATCAAGCATTTCGTCAGCTTCGTCAAGTACAAGAACGCGCACATCGTTCATTTTCATGGTGTGACGTCTCATGTGATCCATTACACGCCCCGGAGTTCCTACAACAATCTGTACTCCTGATGATAATGCGCGGATCTGTCTCGAAATGTCCTGACCACCGTAAACGGGAAGTACCTTTATCCCATGCATATATTTACCAAAGCTTCTGATATCATCGGCAGCCTGCATTGCAAGCTCTCTTGTAGGGCAAAGAACTACTGCCTGAAGATGTCTATTGTCAGGATCGATTTTCTGAAGAAGCGGAATACCGAAAGCAGCAGTCTTTCCTGTTCCTGTCTGAGCCTGTCCGATAATGTCCACTCCCTTCATCATCACAGGAATAGCAGCCTTCTGGATTGGAGACATGTATTCAAATCCCATTTCCGTAATAGCTCTTAATACTCTCTCGTCAATGCCTTCAGCTTCATCGTAGCGAACCTTGACTTCTTCGTTTGCTTCAGCTTTCTTTTTATCTCTATCCTTATGATCTGCCCTTTTGGGATCTCGTTCTTTTGTTCCGGAAACTGCTTCCGAAATCCCTTCAATGTTCTTCTTAATCTCGTCTAAAATATTGGACATATTACCTCTTTCTTATAAAAATAAAAGAGGACGATCATTTAATATGTCGTCCCCAATAAACACATTCAAATTACACAATGAAAAACTATATCATCAATTTCGATTTTACACAAGCAATTTATTTTTTAAATTACATATCTCCACTCATCACATCTTTATTTTTTATGATGTAGTCACAAAGAGAAATAATTGTAAGTGCAAGTGCTATATACATAATGATCGTGGTAACAAGCTGAAGCTGCGGCAGATTGATGATCATAAGAATTACCATGAACATCTGGAAGGTTGTCTTAAATTTGCCCCAATAGCTTGCAGCAATAACTCTTCCGTTCTCAACAGCTATAAGTCTGAAACCGCTTATAATAAACTCTCTTGCTATAATAATAACAACAATCCATGAAGGAATTCTGTCAAGCTCTATCAGACAGATCATTGCACTGCACACAAGAAGCTTGTCAGCAAGAGGATCCATGAATTTTCCGAAATCCGTGACCAGATTATACTTTCTTGCAATTTTGCCGTCAGCAAGGTCAGTAAGCGATGCAATAATGAAAATCGCAAGCGCTATCCATTTATCAGCTTCACCAAAGATATTAGCAAGCAAAAACAGTACAAAAAAAGGAATCAAAATAACTCTAATTACAGTAAGCTTATTCGGTAAATTCATTTTCATCTTCTTTCCCCTCCGTTAACTCCCCAATCAGGTCATAATCATTTGAACCGGTTATAAGAAC
Organism: Butyrivibrio sp. AD3002; assembly: GCF_000420905.1. Classification (NCBI taxonomy): domain Bacteria; kingdom Bacillati; phylum Bacillota; class Clostridia; order Lachnospirales; family Lachnospiraceae; genus Butyrivibrio; species Butyrivibrio sp. AD3002. The sequence goes on from NZ_ATVV01000001.1 coordinate 363,503, forward strand.
ATCAACAAACTGTCCGCTCATGAGATCATATGGAACATTCATGATAAAGAGATATCCATCAACATCAGGAGCATCCATATATGTTCGCGCCACATAGGTACTGCCATCGTATTCATCATCGTCATCGTCGGCAATTCTTCCTTCGATAACAGCACTTACAACCTGTCCGATTCTGTCTTTGGCAGCATTAAAAGCTATTTCCTGCTGTGCTTCCATTATATCATCTCTTCTGCTTTCCTTCACCTCCTGTGAAAGCTGATCTGCCATTTCTCCAGCAACAGTTTCTTCCTCCTGGGAATAAGCAAAGCATCCGAGCCTGTCAAACTTCATTTCTTTAATAAAAGAAAGTGATTCCTCGTGATCAGCCTCTGTCTCACCGGGGAAACCGGCAATAAGAGTTGTTCTCAGGCAAATATCCGGAATCTGAGATCTTATATAGCTTATCCTCTCAGCAATGGCAGCTCTTGTTGTTGCCCTTCCCATAAGCTTAAGTATGTGATCAGATCCGCTCTGAAGAGGTATATCGAGATAATTACATACCTTTGGCTCATTCTTTATTGTCTGTATGAGCTCATCAGTGATCTCCTCAGGATAACAATACATTATGCGAATCCATTTAAGATCTTCTATCTCACAGAGCTTATGAAGAAGCTCCGGAAGCATTTTTTTACCGTATAGATCAACACCGTAAAGTGTAGTCTCCTGCGCAACAAGAATTATTTCCGTTACTCCCTGATTCACAAGTGCTTTTGCACCTTCAATCAGCTCTTCCATAGGTACGCTTCTGTATTTACCGCGAACCTTAGGTATAACGCAGTAAGTACAATTTTTATTGCAGCCCTCAGCTATCTTCAAATAATTGTACTGGCCACCTGTAGTCTGAACTCTCTTCTGATTGCCTATAGGCTTCTTTTCAAGACTGTCCAGATAAATTCTTCTCATAGATGAAGTGTTTTCGGAAGTCTCTACGTCAGAAGGTTCCTGCCCATTTTCTGCAAGAACACCATCAAGAGCATCAACTATATGCTCCATGGAAGCGGTTCCCAGAATCCTGTCAACTTCCGGAATCTCTTTCAGCACTTCTTCACGATATCTCTCAGCAAGACACCCGGTTACAATCAGTGCCTTATACTTTCCGCTTTTCCTATACTCACCAAGCTCGATAATCGTGTTGATACTTTCTTCCTTCGCATCACCAATAAAGCAGCATGTGTTTACCACTGCTGCTTCGGCTATTTCTTCATCATCTGTAAATTCATGCCCCCGCTGTGACAGCATTCCGAGCATAACTTCAGAATCAACACGGTTTTTGTCACAGCCGAGAGATACAAATAATATTTTCATATTGGTTACCTGAGGAAATTATTCCTCGACAGAATCCTCTTCCTTAGTTTCAAGAAGTGCTTCCTTCTCCTCGTCAGAAAGAATTCTGAGTTTATCGGCATTAAGTTCGTCAACAGCGATTGAAAGGAACTTCTCATTATCCTTAACTCTTACCATAGGCTCATCACCTGCGATAAGCTGTCTTGCTCTCTTAGCTGTTGCCATAACGATGGAATATCTTGAGCTGATGATAGGCTCATTTCCTTCCTCTACGTCCTTATTAACTACCTTCATAAGATCCACATATGACGGATGTATCATGTTAGTCCTCCATTTAAAAATAATTACTTTAACTCTGACAGCTGCGCCCTAATCTCTTCAATAAATTCCTTATTGCGATCAGGCGTATAATGGGCTGCCTGTATTATCTCATGCATCTGCTTAACGCAGACGTCAAGATCGTCATTGATTACTATATTATCATACTCGTCAATACCCTGTCCCTCTTCTTTTGCTCTGAGCATTCTTCCGTGTATGACATCATCAGTTTCGGTGCCTCTTCCACGAAGCCTCTTCTCGAGTTCCTCAACCGAAGGAGGTGTTACGAAAAGAAGAAGCGCCTGGGGGAATTTCTTCTTAATCTGAAGTGCACCCTGTATTTCTATTTCAAGAATTACATCCTTGCCGGCATCAAGCTTTTCCTGGACAAATTTCTTGGGAGTTCCATAGTAGTTTCCCACATAGCAGGCATGCTCCACAAGTCCGTCCTTCGCTATAAGCTTCTCAAATTCTTCCTTAGAGATGAAAAAATACTCTCTTCCATCTTCTTCTCCGGGTCTGGGATTTCTGGTAGTAGCCGATATTGATAACGCATAATTATCATATTTTTTAATCAGCTCCTTCATCAGAGTACCCTTTCCGGCACCGGAAAAACCGGAAACAACAACAATAATACCTTTGTTATTCATAAAGTCTTACTTCCTACCTTACTCAATATTCTGAATCTGTTCACGTACCTTCTCTACATCTGTCTTAAGGCTTATGCCCCTGTCAGATATCTCAAGATCTGTTGATTTAGATAAGATAGTATTGGACTCTCTGTTCATCTCCTGAGCAAGGAAATCCAGTTTTCTTCCTATTCCTTCCTTGTCGTCGCCCTTGTTAAGAGCATCTCTCATAGCTTTGATATGACTTCTTAAGCGAACAAGCTCCTCATCCACTGAAACCTTATCAGCATAAAGAGTAACCTCCATGATAAGTCTGTTCTCATCAACTGCCTTATCCTCAAGGAGTTCTTTAACCTTATCTCTAAGGCGGTTTCTGTACTCATCAATAATAATGGGGGATCTCTCTGTAATAAACTCAACGCTCTCCAGCATTCCTTCAAGCTTCTCATCGAGATCCTTGTGTAGAAATTCTCCCTCTTTCTGTCTTGCAGCGGCAAACTCTTCGCCGGCGCCGTCAATTGCCTTCTTAAGAGTTCCCCACATCTCTTCTTCATCAAGCTCCGCATCCTCCATGCTGAAAACATCCGGATACTTTGAAAGTGAAGATACTCTGATATCATTGTCGATACCAAAATCTTCGGACATCTGCTTTAAGTACTCGAGATACTCGGCAGCAATTTCCTTGTTGTATCTTACTCTTGTATCGGTCTCGGAAAAATCCTCATATGTTATGAAAACATCGACCTTTCCTCTTTTAATAAACTGCTTAAGTTCGTTCCTGATCTTGGATTCAAGTGCGTTAAACTTCTTGGGCATCTTGATATTGATATCAAGATAACGGTTGTTTACGGACTTCATCTCGACCGTAAACTTATGCTTCTCGTCGGCTACTTCACTTCGTCCATAGCCTGTCATACTACAAACCATAATTCCTCCTAACCGAAAATATTTTCACTTCCGGTCTTTCTATCGTTATTTGGCATAATTCTGATAGAAACACCTCTTTTATAATATGATGAAACAGCAGTTTTAGTCAATGATTTCAAGCTTAAACGCATATTATTATTGTCATTAAGAAAGACAGTGAAAATTGATTCCACTGTCTTTCTTAATTTCTGTTTTTCAGATTTAAAAGAGATTATTTTGTGATTGTCTGCTTTTTACCTGAGATTCCTCTGGCTTTCAATACTTTTGTATAACTCTTTAATTTACTCTTAGGAACCTTTACTTTTGCTTTGGTATTAATACCCTTAAACGCATTCTTACCAACCGTATTCTTGGAAAGACTAGTTGTCTTAATTCTTATATTCTTAAGGTTTTTGCATCCATAAAATGCGTTTTTACCGATTGATAATATGTTTTTCTCAATAGTAACTGACCTTAACTTGGTATTGTTCTTAAACGCATTTGGAGCAATCGCATAAACCATATAGTTTACGTCATCAACTGTTATGTCTGCAGGAATTGTAACGTTCTTGTCACTGCTGTTCTTAGACTTTACATAAATAACAGCATTTGAATTTACACCTGTCTGTAATACAAGGTAATAAGCATTTGATTCCTCATCAACAACCGTATCACCTACCTCAGGCTTTGCCTTCTTAGTTTCAACCTTATCAGAAGGCTTTGTATCTTTTCCTTCTGTTTTCTTGCCTTCACCGGATTCATCCTTACCCGGCTTTATTTCCTCTGTACTTTTCTCACCGGTCTCATTATTTCCTGTGCTTTCCCAATGAGCATACAGAATCATATTCATATCGATTTTTAATAACTCACCGGGCTTAACTATAATATTATTAGTTGCCTTACTAACTTTCCAACCTGCGAATTTATAACCGCTTCTAGTTGGTATATCATTTGTGATAGTAAGAGCATTTCTATAGTATTTTATCTGGGAAGCCGGCGCATTATTACCACCATTGGCATCAAACTTTATTGTGTGCTCGGCAACAGCAAAATTCCATGTCTGGTTTGCCTGTATATTATTCCCGTTAAATGGCCTCTGCTGAACATTCGCCCCGTTACTTTTGGATGAATTAACCACATCCATTGCCATTCCGCTACATCTTGGAACAAGTGCATAGCCACTTCCTGCGGGAATTATTGCCCACTGCTGTGCCAGGCTACCATTTGCATCATGAACGCATATATTAGAATTATATTGTGTACCTCCACCATATAAATCAAGCACTTTTCCTGAGGCTGCATTTGTAAGCTTATAATAACCGTTATTAAGCTTTTCTACGTCAAATGAATTATATTTACTCTGACATGAATCATCCCAAATCTGAACATTTGTAGCATTAGCTATATTAGCTGTATCTCCGGCAACATCCAATTCCAGGTTGCTATTCAGTGCACTGGTAATAATATATCTGCCATTACTAATTGGCTGGGCAGGTTTGTAGGGTATAAACACCCATGACTGTGCATCAGAATTGTTATTGGAACAGGTTCTTACATTTGAGTTATCCGCAATATTTCCGTTTTCTATATCCAGAGAATATCCGTTGCATCTGGCCTGAATTCTATAGCCATTTCTACCGTTTGCAGAAATAGCAAACAGCTGAGCATCGTTGTCTTCATAATTATAATAAACATCTACATTTGTACCGCTTTCAAGACCTTGATAATAAACATCAAGTGCCATACCTGTGTCATATTGAGTTATAGTATAAAATCCATTCTCATATTTTAGATGCCAAACATCATAATCATTAAGACTCAGATTATCCTCATGCCAAAGATGTACATTTTGAAATTCAGTAGCCGGATAACTGCTACCTTCTATATCAAGATAGTATTTCTGATTTGCTGCATTGGCTATAATATAATCGCCATCAGGCAGAGTCCTGCTATAGCCTGATGCCATTCTACTTCCTGTAGGTGTAGACGGAGTTGGTTCAGGATCGGGTTGAGGTGTGGGAGCCTCAGCTGTAAAGATTCTGATCCTTTGATATTTCTGTAAACTATATCCACATATCGTGTCGCCAACTTGAGTAACACCATACCCGGAATCATCTACCCACAGATTACCGGTTGATCTTGTTCTTTCTTCATCAACATATGAAAAGTGATTCGGGCCACATACAATTACATAATACCCTTGCTTACTATAATTTATAGCAGTGTTTCTTCTTGTTGCATTGTCACCGCTTAACATAACACCATCTTTTTTCTGTGTAATAGTCTTTCCCAAAACTTTTTTTGCATACAAAATCGGGATTTCACCAGGAGTACCCTGCTCTGTAACATCCCCTAATGAGGCAACCTTACCATTAGCCGCACACCATCTAAATAATTCATCAGGATTAAAGTTTGGATCTGTAACAAGCCCTGTAGCTTTCAGTAATTTTGCATAAGAAACAATTCTGCAACCGCCACTTCTCATGGTGGCATAATCAGACTGCTTCTGTCTCCAATCACGCCAATCCGATGAATATGACGCCGCTTTCGAAGTGAAGCCAAATAAAATTGCCAACATAGGCGTAAAAATGAGTAACGTAAAGATTCTGAGAGCAATTTTTTTGCCCTCAAAGTGAGACTTTGATTGATATAACACTTTCTTCATACCCTCCTAAAAATAAAATCGTGACAACAAAATTATAACACTATATCAAAAAATTAAATCATGAAAAGAACAAAAAAAACGTAACAATTTTTCATGACGAATTGCCCAAAAAATTGTTACGTTTTATTTTTAGTCTTAATCAATTTCCTTAAGCGCGGAAATATCAGTACCTATAACCATTGAATAATTGGTGTAATATACGACAAATCCGGGCTTTGCGCCTCCCGGCTTTTTGACATCCTTGCGCTTTAAGTAGTCAATCTCGACCTTGTCCTGTTCCTTGCCCTTTGAATAATAAGCCGCAAGGGATGCAGCCTCCTCGAAAGTTCTGTCCGGCACCTCTTTTCCTTCGGTGATGAGAACAACGTGAGACCCGGGTATGCCCTTTGCGTGGAACCACCAGTCTCCACCGTTGGCCATCTTGAAGGTAAGCTCATCGTTCTGGTAGTTGTTTTTCCCTACATAGATATGGAAACCGTCGCTACTGATATAGTGGAAGGGCTTACTCTTGGAATTTCGGCCACGGTTGTTCTTACCGTTTTTTCCTTTTCCGTTTATCCTGTCAGCGGCACTACCCTTTATATATCCGCCCTCTACAAGCTCTCTTCTGATATCCGTAAGATCCTCTTCCTGCCTTGCGATATCAAGAGAAGCAGCAATGGATTCCAGATGAGAAACGGTCTCTGAAACCTCTTTCATCTGAATCTCAAGCGCCTCAGCGGTTCTCTTCATCTTTGTATACTTATCAAAATACTTCTTGGCGTTCTGAGCAATAGTAAGTGTGGGATCAAGAGTTATCTTGACATCTTTTCCGGTATTGTAATCATTAACCGTTATCGACGTGGCATCAGGCTCAGCACTGTAGCCATATACTGTAAGAAGTTCGCCGTAAATCCTGTATTTATCCTTCTTCTCGGTGTCGCGGAGCTGATTGGTCTGAAGATCGAGCGTTCTGATATTTCTCTCAAGAGCAGTTGCTACCAATTTTCTGAGGTCTGAAGATTTTTGTCTGATCCTTGTAACAGTATTTTTCTCAGAATAAAAGTCCAGTAAAAGTGTCGATATCTCCTCATATTCTTTGTAAGAAGAATCCGCACCTTTATGATACATGGTAAGCGGAATTGCTGCATATTCCTTAGGCTTGTCGTTAATATAAATCAGTTCGGAAGCAAATTCATCATTCCTGATCCCTGTCATAACGTTATCAAAAGCATCCCACAGTCTGACACATTCATCGTTCTCAAGCGCAATAGCAGATTTATCAGAATCAATATCAGCCCTGTAGCATATTTCTCTTGAAACAACAGGTGAAAGGCCTGTGAAGCTCTCATAAAGAGCCTTGAAAACAGGCTGCCCTTTTGAAGGAACAAGACTCATAAACTCATCCTTGGTTACTTTCAGAGGATTAAGTTTATCCTGGGTTACAGGCACAAAATAATCCCGTCCCGGAAGTACTTCACGAACAGAACTCACCGATGAAGGAATATGCTTAATAGAATCAATGATCTTATTATCTTCATCTACAAAAATGATGTTGCTGTATTTTCCCATAAGTTCCATAAGCAGTGTCTTATGGCGAAGATCTCCCATCTCATCCAAATGCTCAATCTCAATCCTGATGATCCTCTCAAACTCAGGCTGAAATACATCTATTATCTTGCCGTTCTGAATATGTTTTCTTAGAAGCATGCAGAAATTTGGTGCTGTCATGGGACTCTGCTTGTTTTCATCTGTCATATAGACAAGCGGAAGTGAAGCATCAGAAGACATAAAAAGTCGTCTCTGACCGCCGCCGTTTTCCACAGCCTTCCTTACCGTTATTAAAAGCTCATCTTTTTCTGTCTGGGCGATCTTGTAAATACGACCGCCTGTAAGTTCTTTTTTTATGTCGCGCACTATGTTGGCGACTGTAATTCCATCGAATGCCATTTTTAATATCTCCTGCATTCCTTATCAAGTAGGTCGAAGTTTACATAATCGGCCACTCTTCCGGTTGAATTATTTACTACGGCGAAATGCAGTCCCTTTCGCTCAATCATTATATTTTCATCATTAATTTCGAGAAGGAAATCTTTATCCTTAAAACTATCCCAGCTTCCCTTTAAATGATAGGATACGTTATCAGATGCAGTACCCTTGATATTTTGGTTTTCTTTGGTAGCATGGCTGTCGTTCAGCTCGCTGTTAATTGCTGCAACTATAGTGACATCCTGTCCTTTTGGAATATCATCGCTTATGCCGAGAGCTTTTAACGCTGCTATGTTGTCATCCGTAAGTCTCATAGCGCCGCTCTTCCTGGTCGTGATAAATACAGTATATTCACCACTCTCTGCATACGCTTTCAAAGCTTCGAGATACTCCTGCAGGTCAGTCTGTTTAAGGTGCATATCACCTCTTTGTGAAAAGAGACTAATATCAGAGCCAAGAGCCCCCTTACAAATAATATTGAAGTCTGTATCACCGGGATTTATCTCACTTGCAGGTATATCTACAGAATATGATCCATCCGCGTTTAAAACCATGTTATAGGTCATAAGGCTGTCGTAATTTCCATCCTTCCTTACATCGACCTGAATACCCTCGATTTTTTCAACAACTCCCGTAATGTCACTTACTGTTACTTTAACTATATCTCCCTGCTCTTCGATGCTGCAGTTTGCAGACGCTCCCTCATAATTTTGTTCCATCGCCATTTCATCGGTTATTCCGGCAAGTTCATTCATAAAGTGAGACTTTCTGTTCAGCTCGCTCTCTTCAAGTTCCATTCCATATTTTTCAAGAAGAGTCTGCTCACTTGAAAACAGATTTGCTCCAAGTCCAAGCCTGTCACCCTCAATAGATGCACCTAAAGCAGCAACTGTTGTCGGGAACATATCGAAGGTTGTATATTCTCTCTGGTCTGCACCATCCCTTGATGTACCGGGATTAATAATACAGGTGTATACCTTTCTCGTATAATCCTCAGGTATTTCCGCACAAAAATCAGCATCCATTGTAGGATGGTCGCCAACAAGAACTATGGTAGTATTTTCATAGAAATCCTGCTCTTTTATCCAGTTTACAAATTCTGTAGCCTGTCTGCTTGCACATGCAAATACGTTGGAATACTGATCCTCAAACTCATCTTCACACAATCTGCAGACATAACCATCCTCAAAATGAGTATCAACGGTAAGAAGTGTCAGATTGAAAGGTTCATCCGATTTTGACAGCTCGCTGAGACGATTTTTAGCATATTCGTAGAGTTTCTCATCCTCAAAGCCCCACCATACACCATAATCCTGGGGTATCCATCCCTGGTCCTTGGCATAAGGATAGTCAACTATGCCATAATCACCGTGCATCTTAAAGAAGAGCTCTCTTCCACCAAAACTGGCATTTGAACCGCAAAGGTATTCCTGATGATAGCCCTCATCCTTTAAAATATCACCTATTGCCCTTACAGTCGGGAAGAATGTCTCCTGCTCCGACATGCTGTTTGCATCAATGCTTATCTGTAGAGGAAGTCCTGTGGACTGAGCAAAAATAGCACCCATTGTCCAATCGGTTCCTGGCATGGAAAAACCGCCGTTAAGCTTATCTGAACCATCTCCGAAAAACTCATGCGAAAGTGCCAGGTCCGTAAGCTCAGGAATTCGACTCTTTTCAAAAGCTCCGCCATGCTCAGAATCGCTGTCTGTAACTTCAGTGGATTCGAGGTAGATGTAAACCAGATTTCTCTTCTTTTCAGGGAAATCGATGTTTACGGAATTGGGATCCACGTAATTGTCCTTAATAAAGGTGGATGCATGCAGCTGCTGATCAATATATGAAGTCATATCCAGCTGAATCCACGTATAAGCCATAGCTGCCACGAGTGCTATGACAGATGCTCCAATTGCAACCAGTGTCTTTTTACCTTTAAATGCATCTTTTGCAAGTAGCAGAAATAAAAAGATTATAAGTGCTGCCACACATGTTGGCAGAAATGCTCTCATAATAAAAAGTTTTATCATAGCATGTGACGCGCCCGACAAAGACATCTTTACATTGAAAACAAGCTCGTTCACTGTCATGGTATTCCAGGTATTGAAAAACCAAAGAGATGTAAACAAGAGTAAAAACGGTATTGATAATAATAATGTTAAAAACAGGTATTTTATTATATTTCTTTTCTTCACGACAGTTCCTTAAATGTTATAATTATTTTTGGTTTCACCAAACTACAATATTTTAGCATAATAAGCCCTAACAAACTATAAGGATTCACTACTTATGTTCATTACATCATTCAAAAAAATGAAGCTGAATATCGTACTTATCATGGCAGTTACTCTGTCACTTTTTTTATCTGCATGTTCTTCAGGCAAGGTTTCTGACAACATAGAAGCCATGCGCAGTTTTTTTTTAGAGAATAAATATATTATCCATGCATGTGGTTTTGTAAGTGATGATGAGGGCACTTTATACGATTATACGAATTCAAAGGAAGCTCTTGAAAACAGTCTCTTAGCAGGAAACAGAATTATCGAGGTCGATTTTCATTACACCAGTGATGGCACCCTTGTCTGCGGTAAGGCCTGGGGAGATCTCTACCTTGACGGCAAACAGATGACTCCCGGTGAAGCTCCGACGCTTTCAGATTATCTTCAGTGCAAAATACTGGATAAATTCACTGTTCTTACTTTTGAAGACATCGCAAATTATATGCGTGAATATACGGATATGGTTGTTGTCACTGATACAAAAGAAACAAATATTGAAACATATAAAATGATAGCCTCTTCCTATCCCGATCTCACAGACAGATTTGTCGTTCAGATATATCATGCGTCAGAATATGATGCAGTAAAAAAAGCCGGTTTCCCTTATATCATCTATACCTTATATGAAACTGATGATAGCGAACGGACAGAAGAAGCACTTTTAAAAGCATCTAAAAAGCCTCTTGTCGGCTTTACTTTTCATACAGACCTAACTTTCGATGATGAATTTATGAGAATCATGAAAGAGACAAATACTCCGCTTTTTGTACATACGGTTAATGATGATGAACAAATAAAAAAATACCTGAGCGAAGGAATCTCAGGTATTTATACCGATCGTACAGATCTATAGCCTTCCCCTTTTGGAAAAGGGATTAACTTTTCATAATATGTACCTTCTTCAGAAGGCCTACCAATGTATGACCCTTAGGGAAGGATTTAAGCTCTTCTTCAGTAACCGCATTCGTTCTTACCATTCCTACTGCATATATAATTACTGCTACAAAAACAGCAATCATAACAGCAAATAGGTTTACAAAATAGTCACGTGAAATAAACTTTTCGAATAAGAGCTTAAACAGCTCATACACTCCCCACGCAACTGTTCCCATTACGGCAGATACCCCTGCAGGGAGCAGATACATCTTCATAATATCCTGTTTAACGTTAAGCACTTTTGAAATTGAATGTTCATTCAAAACACACATCAAAAATGAATAAGTTATAGTCACGATAGCAAGAGCCTTATTTCCAAGATTTGTGAAAAGAAGGAGTACCACAAGCAGTGCCGTCTGAACAATAAGAGCAAAGGTAGCATTTAAAACCGGTGCGTTCACCCTTCCTATACCTTGCAAAATTGCATTGCTAACTGTTGATAGCGAATAAAAAACAACAGTAACAGCAAGCATCTGCATTAAAAATCCAGCCTCATGTATAGTCGCCCTTTGCGGAAACAGAAGCATAATTATAGGATCAGCAAGGGCAAAAAGTCCAACTGCGGAAGGAATAGCTATCATATTGATCATACGATATACCTTCTCAACAAGCGCTTCTGTTCTTTCATAGTTCTTTTGCGCAAAGTAAGTTGATATGCTCGGCATAATTGTTGCCGCAGTAGCTGCCGCGATCGATATCGGGAAATTTGCTATCACCACCGCTTTTTGTGAAAAAACGCCATATCTAGTGACTACCTCATTGTGAGGAATATTCTTGCTATAGGTCATTATCTTTGAAAAAAGCGTGGAATTCATTGTAGTTGATAAATTATATATAGCAGTACTCAAAATAAAAGGCGTAACTATCATAATAATCAGTCTGAATATCTCTTTATACTGCATATTCTCATGATGATCATGAATTACTTTTCTGTTTATATAATCCTTATTGATACTGTATACAAAATACATAAATATCAGTGCTATAACCACACCGGACCCTGTTCCAAGTGAGCTTCCTATTGCACCATACATGGCTCTGGTAGAATCATCGCTTCCTTTCGAAATAGCAAATTTCACAAGAAAATAAGCTGCTCCCACAGAAACAAAAGCATTCAAAAATTGCTCAACTAGCTGCGATACACTTGTTGGCACCATCGTTCTGTGAGCCTGAAAGTATCCTCGCAAAACTCCAAGAGGTCCGAATATTAAAATTACAGGTGCAAAAAACCTGAGAACCGGAATTGAATATCCGTCTACAAGAAACGGCGCCCCAAAGAAGACAAAAAGACTTCCAATCCCACCGACTACGCACACATAAATAAGCGCACAGTGAAAAATCCGCTGTGCGTTGCGATACTCGTGTACAGCAAGCTTCTGCGATATGATTTTACTCATGGCAGAAGGTATGCTGTACGCCGAAATCAACAATACAATTGAATAAATATTGTAAGCCGTACTGTAATATCCATTGCCCTCATCACCAATAATTCCGGTAAGAGGAGCACGGTATAATAGACCGATAATTCTTGATATTATTCCGGCAGTTGCAAGGACACTTCCCTGCACAATCATGTTTTTCTTTTTGCTCATATTATTACGGTCTAAGCCAATCGTACATCTCCTGATATTTGGATGCCGAAACCTCCCATGAGAAGTTGGCAGCCATTGCACGATCAATCATCTTGTTCCATTCACGCTTGTTGTCATAGTATACTCTCTCAGCTTCGCGAACAGTACGCATCATCTCATGCGCGTTGTAATTAAGGAATCCGAAGCCTGTACCCTTGCTCTCATACTGATTGTAAGGTTCAACGGTATCGGTAAGTCCTCCGGTCTGTCTGACAATCGGAATAGAACCATATCTAAGCGCCATCAGCTGTGAAAGTCCGCAGGGCTCAAACAGCGAAGGCATAAGGAAAGCATCAGATGCTGCATAAATCTTATGTGACAAAGGATTGGAATAAAAAATATTCGCAGAAACCTTCTCCGGGAACTTCCATGCAAAGTGACGGAACATATTCTCATACTGTTCTTCACCTGTTCCGAGAACAACTATCTGAATTGCATCCTGACAGAGCTCATCCAGAACATAAGCTATAAGGTCAAAGCCCTTCTGATCGGTAAGTCTTGAAATAATACCGATCAACATTGTCTTATCATCCTCGGGAAGTCCAAGCTCTCTCTGGAGTGCTCTCTTATTCTTCACCTTCTCCTTGCGGAAATTGATTGCATTATAAGGATAATCCAGGAACTTATCTGTCTCGGGATTGAATTCCGTATAATCAATACCATTGACAATACCGCGAAGATCATTGGTTCTGGCTCTCAATAGACCATCTAGACCTTCTCCGTAAAACTCGGTTTTAATTTCTTCAGCATAAGTACTGCTGACGGTTGTGATCGCATCAGCATATACGATACCGCCCTTAAGCAGGTTGGCATCCTTGTAATATCCAAGCTTATCGGGTGTGAAGTAATAATCCGGAAGTCCTGTGATATCCTGAACATCCTTTGCATCCCATTTACCCTGGAATTTCAGGTTATGAATTGTCATTATAGACTTTATGCCACGGAAAAATTCATTACCCTGGAATCTCTCCTTAAGGTAAACCGGGATAAGACCTGTCTGCCAGTCGTGGCAATGAATTATATCAGGTCTGAATCCTATAACCGGAAGAATTGAAAGCGCAGCCTTGCTGAAATATGCAAACTTCTCAATCTCCCAGATAACATCTCCGCTATAGGGAGCCATTCCGTTAAAGAAATACTCATTATCTATAAAGTAGTACTTTATGCCTTCAACCTCAGCATAAAAGATTCCCACATACTCGCTCTTCCAGTGAAAATCCATGTAAAAATTCGAAACATATTCGAGCTTATCCTTCATCTCCTGTGCCATACAGGTATATTTCGGGAGGATAACTCTGACATCGAAATACTTCTTATCAATGTCCTTAGGCAGAGAGCCAACAACATCTGCAAGTCCGCCGGTTTTAATAAATGGTACGCCTTCTGATGCAACAAATAGAATGTTCTTCATGTAGTGCCTCCATCATTTGGAAGATTTTTTATTAACAGGCGATCAGTCTTCTGTCACCTGATATTTCGCAGACTGCATAGCTATAAGCTCTTCATCTGAGAAATAATCGATTTTCATAGCCTTCTTAACGTCACTGAGAGTCTGTGCTGCAACCTCTTCTGCAACTTCCGAGCCCTTCTTGATAACGTCATATACATACGGAATATCCTTCTGGAATTCCTCTCTGCGCTTTCTGATAGGCTCAAGCTCGGACTGGAGGACATTGTTAAGGAACTTCTTAACCTTAACATCTCCTAGACCACCTCTCTTGTAGTGAGCCTTCATCTCATCGAGATTTGCATAATCGGGAGCAAACTCAGCAAAATGCTCATCCTTTGCAAATGCATCAAGATAAATAAATACCGGATTGTTCTCAACTTCGCCCGGGTCCTCAACGCGAAGGTGATTGGGATCTGTGAACATTCCCATTACCTTCTTTTTTATCATCTCCGGTGACTCTGAAAGGTAAATACAGTTTCCAAGTGATTTGCTCATCTTAGCTGTTCCGTCGGTACCCGGAAGACGAAGACAAGCTGCATTATCCGGAAGCAGGATGTTCGGCTCAACAAGCGCTTCACCGTATACTGAATTGAATTTTCTTACAATTTCTCTGCACTGCTCAATCATTGGCTCCTGATCCTCTCCAACGGGAACAGTTGTAGCCTTAAATGCGGTAATATCAGCAGCCTGGCTTATTGGATATGTGAAAAATCCAACCGGAATGCTTGTTTCAAAATTTCTCATCTGTATTTCAGACTTTACTGTGGGATTTCTCTGAAGTCTGGATACTGTAACAAGATTCATGTAATAGAATGTAAGCTCTGTAAGTTCAGGTATCTGTGACTGTACAAAAAGCGTGCTCTTTGCGGGATCAAGACCTACCGCGAGATAATCGAGCGCAACCTCAATAACATTCTGTCTCACCTTCTCGGGATTCTCGGCATTGTCTGTAAGAGCCTGAGCATCCGCGATCATAATGAAAATATCATCAAACTCCCCTGAATTCTGGAGTTCCACTCTCCTTCTGAGTGAACCGACATAATGACCGACATGAAGCTTCCCCGTCGGGCGATCGCCGGTAAGTATAACTTTGCGCATAACTTTTTCCATCTCCTTAAAATATATAATTAAATATTATATCAAAAAACCTTATTTTTTTATAGATAGTGCAAACTGTTCTCTGCTAACACATGCAATAACATCTCCGATATCGGGAGTCTGTCCCAGAATGCCGTAATCCTGATGAATCGGAATAACTCCAAACTTCATAGCTTTACCGCCGATTCTGTTCTGAACATAATCGCCTATCTTCACACAGATACTTTGCATTACCGCATCACGGATTCCCCATTCCGTGAGCTTTGCGAGCATCTGATCCGTGGTTGCCAGATCCTGAAGGATTCTGGCCTGGGATATAGTTCCACCCGCTAATACCGTATGAAGTGAAAATACTTCTCGCCTTCCGTCAGCATTCCAGGTATGAGTATCCATAATACCCGCAGCCAGTCTGATAAGCTTTGAAGCATTTCCGACAAGCAGGAAATTTTCCATTCCAACCATTGCTGCCATATCAAGTGTGTCACCTATGTAGTTTCTGCATCTTATGCAGTGCGCCATTGATATATGGGTATTATCCTGTATATATTTATGTCCTGCATTACCCGGAACCGCAATAACATTCCTTATCCCGGATTCATATTGCTCCTGGATAGCACCTGCGATTTCCGATAGAACATCGTCCTGTGAAGTTCTGGCAACGGAACCGTTACCCCCGGTAATACTAAACTGCAATGAGCTGTTATTATACGATATGGCAGAAACCGTTATTTTAATAAGCGGCATTATATCCGCAAAATGGATCGCATCCGCAACAGCCTCAAAAATTACATCTCTCGCTTCCTTATCAATATTCGCAAATCCGGCAGGTACTCCATGCTCAGCAGCAGTAAGCCTGCTTATACCTTCCCCGCCATCAAGATACAGATTAATATATTCCGGTTTTATATATATATCATCCGGAATATCCGTCATCTTCCTTACACGCTCAACCGTCACATGAACTTCCGAAGCACCGGAAAGCCCCTGAATATTTACATTGCCGATAACAACACAGAATTCACGAAGCGCATGGTTTTCAGGATGCGGAATAAAGCGAACGGGAACATTGACCGGTCTGCCATCATCAGTATGAAATTCTATAGACTCGTAACTAATACGCAAAAGTAGCGACGAAGCAGCAGCTTTTGCTGCCACCGCAGCAATCGCTCCCCCGGATAATGAAGAAATATTTGAAAAAACGTTCATGCCTTTTTGAATCATTGATTTCCCCCCAGGCGGTGTTCGTTTATTAGTCATTTTTATAAAAATAGTATAACATGTTTTACTCTAAGGCGCTTTATTATTGGAGAATTCTTTTATATTTACTCGTCATTATAGACACATAATATTCTAAAATTCGTTCGTGATTAGATATAATTTCGAATTATTTTATATTTAGTTTATGAATTGTCCATATTCTGTACAAATTTACTCTTTACTATAAATTTAACAGGAGTTAGAACTTCTGACTCCCCCAACAAAACTTTTTTCATACCGGGTTGTCGGGTTCCCCACCTGACAACCCCTCCTCCCAAAAAACGCCCCGGCGTTTATTTTTTTGGAATGATACGGGAGGGGATGCGGATGTGTTAGGCCAAAACGGCCTCCTTGATAATCGTACGATTGTAGAAAAACAAATTTCTATATTGCATACAAAAACAGAAAGAGAGCTTAATATATTGGATTTAAACCGATTATGCGTATTTTGCAACGAGGTTTAAAGACAATATATTAAGCTCTCTTTCGTCATGTATATCAATATCTTGAAATCTGTTTTTCTACAAGTCGTACGAATTCCTGGTTGGTGCGGGTTTTGGAGAACATGTTTATGCACTGGTCTACAGCTTCGTCTGCCTTCATGCCGTTGAAGCCCTTGCGAAGTGCATTAACTGCTGCGAGTTCTTCGGGCTTGAGAAGCAGATCTTCACGTCTGGTACTGGACTTGGGAATATTGATAGCAGGGAATATTCTCTTCTCCTGCATCTTTCTGTCGAGAACCATTTCCATGTTACCTGTTCCCTTGAATTCCTCATATATAACATCGTCCATCTTGGAACCTGTCTCTACAAGTGCTGTAGCAAGGATTGTAAGACTTCCGCCCTGTCTCATGTTTCTTGCTGCGCCGAAGAATCTCTTGGGCATATGAAGAGCCGCCGGATCAAGACCTCCGGAAAGTGTTCTTCCTGACGGAGGAACTACAATATTATATGCTCTTGTAAGTCTTGTAATTGAATCAAGAAGAATCATAACGTCCTTGTTGTGCTCAACAAGTCGCTTAGCACGCTCGATAACCATCTCGGATACTCTCTTATGATGCTCCGGAAGCTCGTCGAAGGTTGAATAGATAACCTCTGCATTAGGTCCCTCAATACTCTCCTTGATATCCGTAACTTCCTCAGGACGCTCGTCTATGAGAAGAACTATAAGGTGAATATCGGGATTACTTCTCTTTACAGAAAGAGCAACATCTTTAAGAAGTGTTGTCTTTCCTGCCTTAGGAGGTGAAACAATCATTCCACGCTGTCCTTTACCGATAGGCGAGATCATATCCATGATTCTCATTGCTATCGTGCAGCCGGGATGTTCAAGAACAATCTGCTGATTCGGGAAAATGGGGGTCATCTTTTCAAAATCCCATCTGCCCATAGCAACTTCGGGCTTATAGCCGTTTATTGAATTAAGCTGGAGCAGTGCTCCGAACTTATCGTTTTCCTTTTTCTGTCTGGCAATACCTTTAAGAATATCACCGGTTTTGAGATTATACTTTCTTATCATACCCGGAGCAACATAAACATCGTTCTCACCGGGAAGATAATTCTCGCATCTGATAAATCCAAAACCATCCTGCATTACTTCAAGAATACCGTCTGCTTCTATTCCATTGGCAATTTCAGCCTCATCGGCAGGAGTTTCCTTTTTTGCGTAGGATTCCTGGGATTCTGAAGAAGACTTTTGTTCCTTATTCTCAGCGGGCTTTGCCTCGTTAGAATTCTTATCTGGAGCCTTTTTCTCTGCAGGCTTCTTATCTGCTCCGTCATTTCTGCTGTTATCGGCAATAATAACCTTCTTCTTGCCGGGCTTTTTTTGTGCAGGTTTATCGTTTGATTCATTTGCACTTTTTGCAGGCTTCTTTTCTGCTCCCTTTGTCTCAGCTTCTTTTGCCTCAGCTGCCTTTGCCTTAGCTTCCTCAGCCTGCTGTTTCTCATAGAGCTCCAAAAGAGCATCAATGAGTTCAGATTTCTTCATTGTTGTAACACTCTTAATTCCATTCTGCTTTGCAAGATCGCGAAGGGACGCAAGTGTTAGTGTCTCTAATTTTTCTCTCAAATTTAATTCCTTTCTTATAAATTAAAATTATAAAAAACAATTGGAAAAAGTAATCGAAAACTTAAAAATTAAGTCTGATTGTCGATAAGCTAATGCTTCAAGATAAAAACTACCTTCGACTAAACATCACAATACATCATAAAATAAGAAATATCAATAGAAATTTTTTTAAGATTTTATTAAATAAGGGGAATTATTCATTCCCCTTACCACTGTCTATCATAATACCGATAGCTTCTTTTGCAACCTCATACAGAGTAGCCATCTGTTTTGCGCCTTCATCATCCATTTCGGCAAGCTTATTGTACTGTGAAGTAAAATAGTTTTTTGCCTGAATGACTGTCGCACTCGATATAACTCTGCCGTTACTCATAATTGTACCGGTCTCGGAATTATATCTTCCGGTTGTTGTTTTAAATTTTTGTGCATCGCCCATTCCCATGGATTGTGCGAGCGAGTGAATAAGTGCTTCTCTTCCCTTATTATCTGCCATAGTAATCCCCTCATCCGTCAGCTGCGCTGACGCCTTCCCCTACAAGGGGAAGGCTATGATAATAAAATAGTTATTCTCACAAAATATCAGATTACTTCGCTACAACTTCCTTGATAGATTCAGCGAGACCTGCTACGCCTGCGATACTGCTGGGTACAATAATCTTTGTAGCCTGTCCGTTTGCGGCCTTCTCAAAAGCTTCGAGACTCTTAATTGTAAGAACAGACTCGTCAGCACCGGCATCCTTAAGCATCTGGATACCATCAGCATTAGCCTTCTGGACGCTTCTAATAGCCTCTGCTTTACCTTCAGCTTCTCTGATCTGCTTCTCCTTCTCGGCCTCAGCCTTGAGGATTGTTGCCTGCTTATCAGCCTCTGCCTGAAGAATCTTACTCTGCTTTTCACCCTCTGCAACTGTGATAGCTGACTGCTTCTCACCTTCTGCGAAGAGGATCTTTTCTCTCTTTTCACGCTCAGCCTTCATCTGCTTCTCCATGGCATCACGAATCTGCTCCGGAGGATTGATGTTCTTAAGCTCTACTCGTGTAATCTTAATACCCCAGGGATCTGTTGCTATATCAAGAGCATCCTGCATCTGAGCATTGATCTGGTCACGGCTGGTAAGTGTTTCATCAAGTGTAAGTGATCCGATTACATTACGAAGAGTTGTTGCTGTAAGATTTTCAATAGCTCCTATCGGATTTCTTACTCCGTATGCATAAGCCTTGGGATCAGAAATTCTAAAGAACACGATTGAGTCTATCTGCATTGTTACATTATCCTGAGTGATAACAGGCTGAGGCGGGAAATCACAGTACTGTTCCTTAAGATCAACCTTTCTTGCAATTCTGTCGATAAAAGGAACCATAAAGTGAAGACCGACATCCCAAGTTTCCTTGTATGCACCGAGACGCTCAACAATAAATGAGTGAGCCTGCGGTACAATCTTGATATTTAGTGCAATCAGAACAAGAATTAAAACGATGATAATAAATATTGGCATAACTTCTCCTCCTTCTTCATACCTTTAAGCTTTCTTTACGATAAGCTTATTGCCCTCAACTTTTTCAATAATAACTGTTTCCCCTGATGAAATATTAACCTCATCATCCATACTTCTTGCGTTCCAGGTAGTCCCATCAAGAATCACGGCGCCTGTCTCCTTGATATTGTCTATATCCTTGGAGACAGTAACCTTTCTTCCGGGAACCGCATCGATGTTGGTCTTAACAATTCTTCCGCCAAGCAGTCTTACCGATACCGGTCTTACCAAAAGCAACATGACAATTGAAACCAGAATAAAAACCACTATCTGCAGCGGAACCGAAAAACCGAGCACAGCCATAATAAATGCTGCCAAAGCTCCGATTGCAAACCATATGGTGGAAAGCCCCTGTGTCAATATTTCAAAAACAGCTAATATTACGGTAAGTATCAGCCAAAATATCATAGGCGACACTCCAAATAACGTATTGTACATGTCAGTCACCCCACTTTATCATACAAAGAAGCTTATTATCAGCTTATCTCGTTTACATAAATCTGTACACGGCTCTGAATGATATCAGCAACCTCCGCAGCAGTCTTCTGTCCGCTGAAGTATGCCGCTGCCTCTTCAAAGATAATGCTTGTTACAGCTTCATTTGCATTTCCTACCTGATCGATGCTATTAAGGAAGTTCAGCACCTCATTTACCTCATCATCAGTCATAGGATCAACAATTACCTCTGTATCTCCAACATACCAGGTATCATCATATTCAACTTCCTTGCCATTCTCATCGATATATGTAGGCTTCTTCTTAGCTTTCTCTGAAAGCTCATCCATCTTTGTCATACTTACAGGCCAAGCACCGTCAATAGTTTTCTGATACTCGTCTGATAGGAAGTATCTCATGAATTCCCAACATCCGTCCTTAACCTTAGAACTTGAGCTCATGGTGAGCTGAAGGTTAGGATAAAGCGCGGAGCCACTTCCGTTATCTGAAGGGAAGCCTACTGTCTTAATGGGCTTACCGAAAGTACCCTTTGCCTCATAGTTATAATCAGAGAAAGCGTACAGATATAATCTCTCTGCAAGTGCCTTATCAGTTCTGTAAAGAGCTGCTGTCTCATAATTGTAATCATCTTCTGAAAGCTCCTCAGGGAACTCATTTACGAACTCAAGAAGATGTGTAAATGCCTCTGAATCATAGCTGCAGGTAAGAGTCGACCAGTCGATGTACTGTGAACCGGAAAGACTGAGAGCCATCTCAAGAACTTCATCTCTTGTAAGAGGTCCGAAAATATTCTTATGCTCGATATTCTTTGCCTTTACAAGCTTTTCAAGTTCATCGATAGTCCATGTATAATCATCATTTCCTACGTCGTCTGTAGCTGCAACAACTGTTTCAACATAGAAGCTGGGAATGAGCTTATACATCTTACCGTCATTCTTGAATGCTTCCATTACATGATCCATATACTTGACCTTGCTTAATTCTTCATCATTCTTGAAGTAATCTGTCATATCTTCAAAAAGTCCCTTTGAGATATAACTATCTACAGGCATATCGGAATCAAGAACAAGGATATCAGGTGCATTACCGGAAACAATGTCTGTGTTCAACTTGTTTGCACCACCTGACATCTCACTGTCAGAGTCATATTTTGAGTAATCACTTATTACAATACGATATTTATCATTTGTCTTATTGAACTTAATTATCTGCGCTCTTACATCATAATCGATATAGTTACAGCCAAGAACAATCTGCTGTCTTTCGCTTACAGTCTTGGGATCAACCTTTGTAAGATATGTAAGGTTATACTTCATATCTTCTGTAGGAATAAGTGCAATTATCTCGGTATCGGAAATTGCTACCATCTGAGATACACCGTAAGTATCAATATCCGAATCAACGAAATTGAGGATCATTGAAACCTTTTCATCACCGAGCTTATAGGTATAAATACCCTCGGAACCTGATGCAAAAAGATCATGGCTTCCTGCACCTGAATAAAATGAGTAGTCATAGAAAGTTGAATCTACAGTTCCAACCTCAGTGGCCTTCTCGCCCTTTAAATCAACTTTATAAAAAGTCTGTTCGGAACCATTTACAAGCGCACCGAAGCTTCCGTCACCCAGTTTATACACATATGCTGAAAAACCATACTCTGTGTCAGCATTATCAAAAGCGATATCAGCGGTCTTGCTTCCATCTGCAGTACTGTATTTATGAACTCCGTTTGTATCGGATACAAGTAGAGTATCATTATCAGCAGCAATAAAAGAATTCACATAATAATATGAATCGGTTGTAGAATCAATCTCCTGTCTCCATACTTCCGTACCGTTGTTGTCATACTTGACCATGTAATAAGTATCTGAATCAACATTACTTGAAGATGACATGTCAACTCCGGTATCTGTATCGGAGGGCATAATTACATCACCCTCACCGCCTTCAGATGAAGTAGTATTAGTATCTTCTGTAGCATCCTGGCTTGTAGAAGCTGCGTCATCGGATGTACCCTCTTCATCTGCTTCGGAATCATCGGAAAGAGCTTCTTCCTCATCCTCACCGGAATATTGTGTAACATCGTCTTCAACCGATTCGGAATCTTCAATCTCTATTGAGTTACCATCCTCAAGAATAATCGGAGAAGAACCATCCAACCCCTGATCAAATTCAAAATCACCGCCACCCATATAGCCTGCATATTGGACTTCAAGGGTATAAATTGAACCATCATCGGTAAGTGCTGCGTTATACAGCAGTAAATTTCCTGAATTTGCGAGATCAATAGTATTTAAGTTACTTCCGTCTTTATCAAAAGTGAAAACAGTAGTTTTATTGTTTCCCTCATCGGAAACAGCAGTTCCTACTGCATAAATCTTATCTCCGAATTTGCCGAGAGCCGAAATTGATGATGTATCAATGCTCTCTCCAAGGTCAATCGGATTATCCTTAAACACATAGGCAGAAGCATCATGACTTGCCTGTTCCTCGGTCGATCCTGTCTTTTTCTTACCGCAGCCGCATCCTGCCATAGTTACAGCCATAACTACAGCCATTGAAGCGCTGAGTATCCTTTTTAGATAAATTCTTCTCATTAAATATCCTCCTTGTTTATCCATAAAACAAACTGAAAAACCGTCAAAAATATTTCCACTTTTCGTTATGATATTTCATGTTTGATTCAAGATTGTACTTCCAGTCGGCAGCTTTTTCAACAAGCTGACCTACAGTCCATTTCCTGTGTCTGTAAGCCTGTACAACAACTATAGCTGCCATCAAAAACAAAACTACTGCGCAAACTATCTGAATAAGAAGAAGCACGGCCAGTATGTTTTCATAAGCCCTTGCATTATTCTCCCAATAGGGATAAATAACAGGCTTCGTCTGCATTCCTCTCATATTAAACTGTCCAATAAGCTTAAACAGATTAGGATCTTCGAATCTCGCGCTGTTATCAACAACCTCAACCTGGGTTGTATTAAGCGAGAGCTTCTCTATAACAAAATTAGCGGCATAGTTGTCTACGGTATTGGGCATAACAACTTCCATACAGACAATACCCTTGGCCTGTGTCTCAACATCAGAAGTGCCGCCTCCTTCCTCATCATCATTCTTGGATGCCACGTTGACCTTACCAAGAGAGCCGTCTGTCGAGAGAACGGAAGCATCGATTCTGCCATAGGTTGCAAGAGATTCAAATGACATAAAAATAGTAGGATATACCATACCGGCAGCCTTTACATATTTTCCGCTGTCCCTCTTTACAACACCTGCAATATAGTGAGGTACTCCTCCAAGTAAAATGGTCTCACCCACAATATCATTGGAGCCAAACAGCTGCCATGCAAGTTCCTCATCGAGAATTACATAATCCTTCATGACTATGTCACCGGTAAAATAGTTACCACTCATAACTCTCATCGGATGGAACTGAAAAAAGTCTCCTCCAACGCCGATACCAACTGCTGTTACAGATTTAAGGTCTCTCGTGATCTCTATGCTTCCCACAGCGCTGTAGCAGTAATTCCATACTGCACCGCCACCCTCTGTGCTGGCATCTGCTTCCTGAAGTCCGTCAGCAATAAGACCTTTATTGATCTTATAAGCATATTCGTTAACCGTATCGATACTTACACCCTGATTCTCGGAAAAGAACATGCTGACCTGACCGCATCTGGTATCCCCTGACCATCTGTTACCCATCATCTGATCATACTGATGTCTTGCCATGAAATCTTTTTGGACTCCTAAAGCAAAGATGATAAGCGCAAGCAGGACCATAACAACAAAATATATGATCTGTTTTAATTTCAGATTTTTGAAAAATCCTATAATACTTTCTTTTAATTTGTTCATGAATTATTAGCCAGTCTTACCTGATCACCGGATTTAATAGGAGCTGTCGCTGTAGTGATCACATACTCATCACCCTCAAGGCTGCCGCTTATAGCTGCAGTAGTATCATCAGATCCAAGCACCTCTACATCAACTCTTGCAGCAATATATCTGTTTCCGAGAGGACTGGACTTCGACTTTACTATAAGGATAAATTTACCGTTGGAGTCTTCTCTTACAGCTCCTGCAGGAATTGTAAGGTCATAGTTATCAGACTTCTGTCCAATCTGAAGACTTACTGACTGGCCGTTTTGTACTTCCGGACTTTCAATATTGAAAGTAAGAAGTTTCTTTGTATTAGGATTCTGCTGATCCGCAGTAATAGACTTAAGGGTTGCCTTAAAGTCTGTGTAGTACCATGCATTCTGAGGCTCAGCAATATCGCCAACCTTAAGGCGCTTTGCCTGATCCATGGTAACAGAGAAGCTTGTAACCATACCCTTGCCGTCAACCTGAATTGTTGCAACGGGATTCTCGGCATTGGTTGTCTCACCTGCTTTGAGGGCAAGCTCTGTTATTGTTCCGTCTACAGGCGCAGTTACGGTAGCACCGGTTGATTCCTTCTCAAGCTTCTCAACCGTTTCTCTCTGCTCAGCAATTGTATCTCTCTGAGAATCAAGTTCGATTTCCTTTGCTATCTCAGTAAGAAGCTCTGTTCTGTCTGTTGTTGCTCTCTCGAGCTCCTGAGCTGTCTTATTTTTTGTATCCTGAAGTGAAGCTGCCTTTCTCTGGTAGTCACTGTCAACCTGCCCTGCCTGGGTTGTCATCTGCGAAACATCTTTTGTACTATGTGCCTGCTCAATATTGAGCTGATCCTTCTCTTGATTAAGTGCATCAATAACTGAGTCATGATACCAGTACATTTTCTTTAATGATTCTAAATCTTTAATCTGAGTTCCTAATTTAGCCTTTTTAATTTGTGAATCAGTTTTATCAAGATACGCCTCAAGTCTGGCTTTTTCAGCTTCTTCTTCAGCAAGCTGTGTATCTATTTCAGTGATTCTTGCTGTAATCTCAGCTTCTCTGTACTGAGGCGTTGCCTCATCATAATTATACTGAGCCGCAGTATATGACTGTGCCTGAGACTGCGCATCAATTGTTGCCTGGGCTTCCTCATCAGCAAGCTTAGCAGCATCGTATCTGTCTGTTGCAGCCTTGAGCTTAGCCTGGAACTGATCCATTGTGAGAGTCTGACCGCCTCTGATACGATTTATGGCCTCATCTGAGAGATCACCTGAGAAAAGTGAAGTTTCATAAGTCTGTAAGAGCTCCTCCAGCTTTGTCTTAGCTTCCTGAAGCTCAGTTGATTCCTTATCTTCAAGGTTATAAATTACATCACCCTTTTTTACCTGGGCTCCAACCTCAACAGCAACGCTCTTTATTACGCGCTCCTGTGAAACCTTTACCGAATATGGATCCTTGGCTTCTACAGTACCGGTTCCTCTGATAACCGGTGAAATTGTTCCTTCCTGAATCTGCTGAATAGCAACCTCCGGAAGTGAAAAATTCATAATTGTGTTTGAGAAAAAAGTAAGCAATAACAGTATTGCCAGAAAGGCTATTGTTATATCCTTGATAATATCCTTTCTGCTTTTCTTTGGTCTCTCATTTCTAACTTCAGACATACCTTTAATTCCTCTTCCCTTAAAACTAAATCACGCCTGCTCTCCTCCTCTAGTTATGCAGGCAACGCCGTTACTGGCTGTAAAATCTATCCTTTTAAACCGCCCTGGTACGAAATACCTTCGATTAGGTACTCTTCGCCGTACAGGAAAATCAATAGCGGCGGCACAAGATAAATAACCGCTACCGCAAATGCCAGGCTTATTTCGCCTGAATTGATTTTCGACAAAAATACCGAAAGCGGATGAAGCTCATCGTTGCTGAGCAGAATAAGCGGCTGCTCAACCATGTTCCAATAATCTATAAAAACCAGAATTGCGATTGATATAAGTCCGCTCTTACAAAGCGGGGCGCATATCTGGGTAAATATCTGCCACTCACTGGCTCCGTCAATTGATGCTGCCTCCATTACCTCTGCCGGAATTCTCCTGATAAATTTCGTAAGAAGATAAACCGCAAACGGTGAAAAAAATCCGGGCAGCCATATGGCCCATCTCGTATCAAGTATTCCGAGAGCCGATGATACCAGATAATTAGGTACCAATGTAACCTGATATGGCATAAGCATCATTATGATGTAAAGGAAAAATATTATCTCCCTTACCCTTCCCTTGTATCTTGCAAACCCGTAGGATGCAAGCATCGCCACTAGAAGCTGAATCACAAGGATCGGAACAACATAGATCATGCTGTTCCAAAACTTAACAAGATATTCCGGTGATTTGAACAGCACAGTGAAATACTGACTGAATGTAACAATATCCGGAATAAACTTGAGGTTAACCGTTTTTGATATAAATACCTTTCCTCCGGTATCCGTCGTCTGAAAAACCGCACCGTAATTGGCACTGATTTCAGAAGAACTCATGAAGGAATTTGTAATTGTAAGTATTGTCGGCAATAGGAACAATGCCGCAAAAATCGCACATATAATGGTTCCTGCTATAGTACCGTATTTATATATTTTTTTCTTTCTTCTTGCCTTCCGAATGGCTCTTTCGTAAAACGCCGCTTCACCGGTAGGCAATTTAAGTCCTGCCATACTAGCCTTCTATATCCTTTCCATACCGGTTTTCAGTGTTAAACATGATAAGCATCAGAACAACAATTACCAATGCCATGATAATGGCCGAAGCCGAAAGCTTCTGGTAATCGACTGAGGCAAATGTATTATTCATAAAATGCTGCATCATATACAGCGTTTTATAAGGATAATCTCCGGTCATTAGATATATCTCTCTGAATACCTTAAAGGAATTAATAAGAGACATAATGGTAACAAACAGTATAGTGGATGAGAGATATCTCATCTTTATTGTCCAGAAAATCTGTCTGTCAGTTGCGCTCTCAAGCTTTGCCACCTCAATCAGATCCTTGGGCACACTCGAAAGAGCTGCCATGAACAGAATCATGTTATAGCCGAGGTTTTTCCATAAAAACAGTGCAACAATAACTATCTGCGCCTTGTCTGATTTAAGCCAGTCAATCTTTGGTCCGCCGAAATTCATACTTATGACATTTATAATTCCGTTAAAATGGAACAACACCTGCCAAATAAGTACTATCGAAGCAATTGGAACCATCATGGGGCTAAGGAAAAAGCTCCTGAACTGGCTCTTAAACGGTATACCTGATTCCATAACAACAGCCAGGAACAGAGAAAGCGCCACCGCAAGAGGCACAGCTATTATCGAAAACATAAAAGTATTATATGCAGCCTGCCTGAAAGCATTATTAACAAACACTCTTTCAAAATTGAAAAAGCCGACAAACTCTTTCTGAATAGGATTGTTTACAACCGAATAAAAAACAACCACACAGAAAGGAATAACAAAGAATGTCAAAACTCCCATGAGACTCGGTAAAAGAAATGCCCATGAAACAGCAGTCTCACGAATAGTCTTTCTAGTGCTCTTTTTATTAGCAAGATGCTTTATTCTCTTAGCGCGGTTCACAATATTATTCTTTAATCCGCGATTTTGCTCATCAGTCTGGCCTGCAGCATTTCTTCTGAGAAATCTATTAAATTTTTCAGCTGATCCCGATATCTTTTCGGGAATCTTTTTCATTTTATCCATAAATCAGTTTTTAAAGCTATGTATCGGAGCCGGAATCCTTCCTCCTCTGTTAACAAATTCATCACAAGAAAATGTGTTGACGCTCATGATAGGACCAAATCCCAATAGTCCACCAAAGTCCACAGTATCTCCTGCTTTCTTACCGATAACCGGTATGAGTCTTACGGCTGTAGTCTTCTGGTTTATCATGCCGATAGCCATCTCATCGGCAATAATTCCGGAAATGGTTGTACTTTTTGTATCTCCGGGAATTGCTATCATATCAAGACCTACAGAGCATACACAAGTCATAGCCTCAAGCTTTTCAAGTGATAAAGCTCCTGCATTAACTGCATTTATCATACCCTGGTCTTCACTAACCGGAATAAATGCACCTGACAAACCGCCTACATAAGAGGATGCCATTGCTCCACCCTTCTTAACCTGGTCATTTAACAACGCAAGTGCTGCAGTAGTCCCGGGTGCGCCCGCATGCTCAACACCAATCTCATGAAGAATATCAGCAACACTGTCTCCGATAGCCGGTGTGGGCGCAAGTGAAAGGTCAACAATTCCAAAGGGAACTCCTAATCTTTCGGAAGCTTCCTTTGCTACAAGCTGACCTACTCTCGTAACCTTAAATGCTGTCTTTTTAATTGTTTCACAGAGAATTTCAAAATTCTCCCCGCGAACCTTTTCCAGTGCCGTCTTAACAACTCCGGGCCCGCTTACGCCGACATTTATAATTCTGTCGGCTTCTGTAACTCCATGAAAAGCACCTGCCATGAAAGGATTGTCATCAGGAGCATTGCAGAATACAACAAGCTTCGTGCACCCCGCACTGTCATTATCCTTAGTAGCCTCGGCTGTCTTAACGATTACGTCGCCAAGAAGTCTTACGGCATCCATGTTTATTCCTGTTTTGGTTGAACCTACATTTACAGATGAACATACAACATCTGTCTGGGAAAGTGCCTGCGGTATAGACTCTATAAGAAGTCTGTCGGCATCTGTCATGCCCTTACTTACAAGCGCGCTGTAACCACCGAGGAAGTTTATTCCAACATCCTTTGCAACCTTATCAAGAGTCTTTGCAATAGACACAAAATCCTCTGTACTCTTGCATGCAGCCGCACCGATAAGCGCGATCGGAGTAACGGAAATTCTCTTATTTACGATTGGAATACCAAACTCCTTGGCAATATCTTCTCCGGTCTGAACAAGATCCTTGGCGGATCCATAGATTTTCTCATATATATTTTTGTTTAATGTATCAAGGTCTGAGCTGATGCAATCCAAAAGGCTGATACCCATTGTAATAGTACGGACATCCAGATTTTCCTTTTCGATCATCTCGTTAGTCTCAGAGACTTCATTAATGTTAATCATTTAAGCTCCTTTTTAAATTCTGTGCATTGAATCGAAAATTTCTTCTCTCTGGCATTTAATTACAACGCCGATGTCCTCACCGATCTTATCCAGGGTGTCGCTTACTTCCTGGAAACTTGCTTCACTCTTACTAACATCAACGATCATCATCATATTAAAATATCCGGAAACTATTGTCTGTGAAATATCAAGAATGTTGATACTGTTTTCAGCCAGAAAAGTACATACCTTAGCAATAATACCTACAGTATCCTTACCGACCACAGTAATAATGATTTTGTTCATAATATTTTACTCCCTTGTCTTTTCTCACACTTCAATAACAGGAGAAAGCTCATTTCTCGCTGCTACCATTATTGGAAAATCATTTCCATGATATGGATTCTCACCCATTTCTATCTCAACCCTCACCGTCTCGTAAGCAAGCTCGGGCAGATTGTTCTCTTTACTCAGATGTCCGAGAAGAATTCCTTTAAGGCCGTCGTGCAAAATCCTGCACAGAAGTTCACCGCTCTTTTCATTGGACAAATGTCCTTTTTCACCAAGGATTCTCCTTTTTAACTGATACGGATACGGCCCCGTCTGAAGCATCCTCACATCATGATTGGCTTCTATCAGTATTGCATCCATGCCTCTCAGGTTATCAACCGTATAATCATTGTAACATCCAAGATCCGTCGCGACTCCGATTTTCTTTTTGCCGCAGGAAACCCTGTACGCCACAGGTTCAAGCGCATCATGCATTATCGTGATCGGATTTACAACAATATCCTTTACCGGAACCTTTTCATCTGCTCGGATTTCATGAAACTCAGCAGAGAGCATTTCTCCCTTCTTATCACTTGTCCTGATTCCCTGTAAAGTTCCTCTGGTTGCATATACCGGAATATCATATTTTTTTAAAATAGTATGAAGTCCTGCAATATGATCTGAATGCTCATGTGTGACAAAGATCGCATCTATATCGGCCAGGGATAAATCCATTCCGGCCAATCCTTCTTCTATTCTTTTCTTACTGCATCCTGTATCTATCAGGATGTTTGTAGTATCGGAACCTATATAAATACTGTTACCGCTACTACCGCTTGAGAGGCTTGCAAGTCTCATCTAATGCAATCTCCGTTTCCATATTAAGTATAAACTGTGACGAAAATGTGTCTATCATATTAAGATTGTGTTATCTATTTCCAATAGACTTCAATTCTGTCGCCTTCATGTATCGCCTGCATATAATCGGGAGTACCGCCATTTAGTGTGGTTACTATCGATCTGCCGTTAGGTTTACTGAGGTCAAAATCAATAACATCAAATATATCTACAAAAATATAATCCGATTTTCCGTGAAGCACAATAGGCTCATTGTTAACTATTACATGAAGATCATGTGTAACCACGCGTCTGGTGGGTGCTGCACTCCTTACAGAAGAAGTAGTTGTACTTCCGCCGGAGATACTTACGCTGCCATCTTCATTCTCCTCCAAGTCAAGATCCGCATCGGCTTCGTAGGATGACTCCTCATTTTCCTGTTCGATGGCAACTTCATCGGCATCGGGGAAATTAGCATAATATTCCATGATAGCATCAGCGCCGCTCTTAAACTCAACCTTAAAGTTCTCGTAAACGGGAGTATCTCCTTTTGCAACCTCATTGTTGACAGTGATAACCATATCCTCTGTGAGGTCAATATCCAGAAGCTCCGCTATCTGAGCTGCAGTCTCATAATCAAGAATCTTTATCTCGTCTCCGGACTTAATATCATAAAGGCCGGTCTGAACTTCTCCGTTAACCTCAGCGGTTCTCGGTACGTCAATACTCTTTCCGTCTACAGTAATATTGAAGGTTCCCTTGAACTCAGGAATATCATTGATTTCACTGCTTCCTGCCTTACCGACTGTCGAACTTGTAACTTCGATAATATCATTTGCATGAATCTTGGTATGAATATCTGCAGGAGATCCGTTAAGCGTGATAACAGCTGCCTCTCCGGGCTCACCTCTCACCATTCTCTCCTGGCCGTTAACGGTAAATCTCAATTCTTCGCCGCGCTTAGGGAACAGATCCTCGTTAGGAAAATCTGCCTGCATCGCAGCATCAACAATTGCAAGCTTACCGTTATCGTAAATTTTAGTCTGCTGTCCGTTAAAGGATACAAACACAAAGTTGTTGGACTGCTCATAGAAGCTTATACAGATACCGAGAGGTGTAACCATAAGTGAATCTCTCTCAATGGTGCTGTCTTCATTAAGGAATCGAATGCTCTTCATGACTTCTTCGCCCCGAAGCGCAACACGCTCCTCCGGAATCTTCATCTCTTTTGCCAAAGCCTTGGTGTACCCCGGTACACAACCGCCACCTCCGACAACGAATACAGCACTTACTGATTTATTGCCGTTAAGCTGCTTAATCTGCTGTGTTACCATCTTGGACATCTTCTCAACAAGAGGCTTAATCATTTTTGATATTTCCTTTGCCGAGATTGTCTTCTCAAGTCCCATGATATCAACATATTTAACCTGATCCATGTGACTTGCGTCAATTTTAATCTGATCCGCGGTATTGAAATCAACCAGGCAGTGCTGAGCAATAATCTCTGTGATGGAATCACCTGCAATTGGAAGCATTCCATAGGATGTAATTGTTCCATCATCCGTTATACAGATATCGGAGGTTCCTGCACCAACATCAACAAGTGCCAGATTAAGCATTCTGAACTGAGGCGGAATTGCAACCATCATAGCAGCTATAGGCTCGAGAGTCATATTTGCAACCTTAAGGTCTGCTCTCTCACAAGCCTTATAAAGACCGTCAACACAATCATCCGGAAGGAAGGTTGCAATAAGGTCAATTGCTACTCTTCCGGCATTATGTCCTTCTAGATTGGCAATCTGATAATCATCAAGATAATAATGCATTACAGAGTAACCAACCAGATAAAATTTCATATCCGACTGATTCTGCGCAAGGAATTCCTGATAGGCCTTCTCAACAGCTTTTGACTCAAGGTTATAGATTTCCTCCTGAGTAAGCTCTCTGTTATCAGTGAATTCTTCTTCAAAATTTGTTTTAATTGTACGAAGTACACGACCTGCGGCAGCAATACATACATCTGTCAGATGTATCTGTGTCTGCTGTTCAAGATTCTCCTTGACGTGCCTGATCGTAGCGCCAACCTTGCCGATATCATGTATCTGTCCATCGAGCATGGCTCTGGTCTCATGCTTCTCAACACACTGCGCCATTACATTGAAGATTTCATCCTCCATGTACCCGACTGTACCGACAACACTTCTGGTACCGATATCAAGACCGAATACTACGTTTTTCTCAGATTGTTCAACCATTTCAGCCATCAGTTTTCCCCCAGCTTCAAATCAATTTGTCTTTTAGTGTCGTTCTCATCATTGCTGTTATCTATTACAAAACTTGCATATTTACGGAATTCTTCATCGGAAAGCTGTCCCTTTATAATATCATCTATCTTCTCATCACTGTATCCGCGCGATTCTTTAAGGCGCTTTCTCCTGACACTCTCATCTGCGTAAATGTACCACAATTCATCCACGATTTTGTGATAGCCGTTTTCAATAAGAAGTGCAGCTTCTATGAAAAGATAGTCAAGCTTTCCTTCCGCTTTTTCTTTTTCTATTTCACCGAAAATATAATTATTTACCGCAGGATGAAGAATATCATTAACCTGCTTTAAGAGACTATCATCGGCAAATATCTTCGCCGCCATCTTTTTCTTGTCTATCTCTCCATCCGGTCCGAGTATATCCTCGGAAAGAAGATCAACTATTGGTTCATAGCAGCTCTGTCCCTTAAGCTTAATATCATTAGCCACTTTATCGGAAAAGATGATACGGCAGTTACAACTCTTCTCTATGTAGTTAAGCACTGTGCTTTTTCCGGCGCCTACTCCTCCGGTTACTCCGATTACTTTCACTCTACTTCGCCTCAAACCAGTCTGAACCCGTGTGACACTCTGCCTCGAGCGGAACAAGAAGATCAGCTGCTTTTGTCATCTCCTCTTCAAGAATAAGCTTTATCTTTTTCTCTTCTTCCTTCTTGGTCTCAATCAAAAGTTCATCATGTATCTGAAGAATCATTCTTGATAATAACTGTTCTTTTCGAATTCTTCTCCATACACGAATCATAGCAATCTTAATAATGTCGGCAGCAGTTCCCTGAATCGGAGCATTCATTGCAACTCTCTCTCCGAACTGTCTCTGCATGAAATTGCCTGACTTAAGCTCCGGCATCGGGCGTCGTCTTTTATAAAGAGTCACCGCATAGCCCTTTTCCTTGGCACTCTCTACCGCGCTGTCCTGATAATTCTTAACCCCAGGATAAGTTGCAAGATAGTCCTCCATGTACTTCTTTGCATCGGATCTGGAAATATTAAGATCTTCGCTAAGTCCGAAAGCACTTATTCCGTATACTATTCCAAAATTAACAGCCTTAGCGTTTCTTCTCTGGATATCAGTAACCTCATCGAAAGGAATTCCAAATACCTTTGATGCCGTAATCCTGTGAATATCTCTACCCTCGTGATATGCATCTATAAGGCCCTGATCCCCGGACATATGAGCCAGAATTCTAAGCTCTATCTGTGAATAATCGGCATCGGCAAAAACATATCCTTCCTTCGGAACAAAAACCTTCCTGATAGCTCTGCCGAGCTCAGTCCTCATGGGGATATTCTGAAGATTCGGTTCTGTCGAACTGATTCTTCCCGTAGCAGTTATTGTCTGGTTAAAACTGGTATGAATTCTATTGTCTGTATCAATATATGTCGCAAGACCATCCGCATAAGTGCTCTTTAACTTCGTAAGCCCCCTGTACTCAAGAATATTCCTGATGATAGGATTCTCGGGAGCAAGCTTTTCCAGGACGTCAGCAGCAGTGGAATAGCCTGTTTTTGTCTTCTTTCCGCCTTTCAATCCCAGTTTCTCAAAGAGTATCTCCCCCAGCTGCTTTGGAGAATTGATATTAAACTCCTGGCCTGCCTCCTTATGTATAGCCTTTTCCAGTTCCTCGATTCTGCCTGTAAGGCGCTCACCGTAAACCTTAAGCTCTTCTCGTTTAACAAGGATACCTTCTTTCTCCATGTCATAGAGAATATAGCTTAGCGGCATTTCAACATCATTCATCAGATCCTGCATGTCAGAGTCTTCCAGCTTCTTCTGAATAAGAGGAGCCGCTTTATAAGAAACATACGCAAGATATCCTGTGTACTCTTTTCTGAGATTCCTGTCTGCCGCAAGCGGAGATTCTTTTCCGAAAATCTGTGTCTTGGATCTAATTGTCATCTGCAGATATTCCGAAGCAATATCTTCCGGAAGGTAGTCGTTCTTTAAGGGATTGTTCAGATAAGCCCCTATAAGAATATCAAATGAGCCCTCTTTTTTCTTTTCGTAGTTGTCAACTTCGTAGGGTTTAAAATATTTATATGCATGCTTTATGTCAAAGAAAGAAAGTCTGCATTTCTCCGAAAGTTCCTCGAGCTTCTCCCCAACATAAGCGGCTGTAATATCGTTTTCAAGCTCAAAATACGAAGCCTTTTCATCTTCAAAGCAAACACTGATTCCAATAAGATCAGTAGACTCTGATGCGTCATCAAAAAGTGAAAGCTGTCCGATTTTTTCCCTCTTTTTTCCTGACGGGCTATCATCGGATAAAATTCCTATTCCGATAAACCGGTCGTTCCTTGATCCGGCATAAGACAAAGCACCTTTAAATACTGCATCTGCTTCAGACTTCGTATTGATGTCTTTAAAATCAATCTTAATCTCTGTTTTTGTAACATCTCCCTCAAACTTCGTAAGGAGATTGCGGAAATTCAGTCTTTTAAAAAGCTCATAAGCTTCGCGATTAAAAATGTTGTCGATTGTGGCATTTTCGAAAGAGTAATCAAACTCGGCATTCACATCGATTGTTGCGAGAGTCTTACTCAAATCGCATAGCTCCCTGTTAGCCGCAAGCGATTCTCTTATTGCCTTCTTTGATATATTGTCAAGATTGGCATATATATTCTCAATAGATCCGTAAGTAGTCATAAGCTCAATTGCAGTCTTCTCACCGACCTTGGGAACCCCGGGAATATTATCCGATGAATCTCCCATAAGGGCTTTAAGCTCTATAAACTGAACCGGATTTACTTTATATAAAGTCTCGACATCACCTGCAAAATAATTCTCGATTTCTGTTTTGCCCTGTTTTGTCTTGGGAATACGAACGCAAATATGATCCGTTGCAACCTGCAAAAGATCCCTGTCACCGGAGACAAGTCTGACTTCCATGCCTTCTCTCTCGCCTCTCTTAGCGATAGTTCCGAGAATATCGTCAGCCTCAAGTCCTGCCTTCTCCATACGGCAAATGTTCATGCTGTCAAGAACTTCCTTCATCAGCGGCACCTGCTGTCTGAGTTCTTCCGGCATTGGCTTTCTGGTTCCCTTGTACTCGGCATATATTTTGTGTCTGAATGTGGGTTCGTGGACATCAAAAGCAACAGTCAGATAATCCGGCTGTTCCTCATCAATCAGTCTGAAAAGAATATTCAGAAATCCATAGACTGCACCTGTATGCAGGCCTTCTGAATTAGTAAGATCAGGAAGACCGTAGAAGGCTCTGTTAAGTATACTGTGTCCGTCTATCAGTAATAATTTCTTCCCCATTTTAAAAATATCCCCAACTAAATAATATTAAGCAAATAAAATCTATCCGTTGTCCTTATTCTCAGCGAAGCGCGATTGAAAGCGCAATCGCTGCTATAATTTCAGCAACGACCATAATCTGCAGAAAGTATGCGGTCTTCAATAATCTCTTACGCATACGAAGTCTTACCCAGGCATCATTCGTAGTGGACTTCAGTTCTTTCGTAAGGTTAAAAGTACTACCATCCTCAAGTCTCTGAATACCTGTTTCTATCAAAAACTGTATGGTAAGTTCTTCCTTACAACTTCTGCAGGATTCCATATGATTCAAAAATGACTCAAGAGAATAATTATCCAATTCATCAGCTAAAAAGCCGGGTATCATTCTCTGAAATTCTTTGCAATCCATAGTATCGCCAACCCCAATATCTTGTATGAACATAATATCGCAAAGCATACTACTAAACAATATCTAGCATACACCAAAACAGTCAATATTACAATCGGTTAAACTCCCTATATGACGGAAACGGAACTATAAATCACATATGGTGCAGAAAAATATATGGCACCAAAATCTCGTTGCTTACGCATAATCGATTTTGGTGCCATACACTTTTCTTTCCATATATTCTTTATTGTTCCGTTTCCTGGCTATTACTTTCTCCCTGCGATTTCGGAGGAGATTTCTTCGATTTTCTCATCAGTCAAGATGTACTTTTTCTTAAACCAGAAGATCGCGAAAAGGATTCCGATAACAGGAATGATTGTCATTGTCATGCGAAGCCCCATCTTCTGCATGATATCCACTCCCTGTGAATAGTCTATGTCTGTTGTGGTTTCTGCAGTGTCATTGCTTAGCTGCAATATCTGGAGCGCAAGAGCAGCAATAAATGCCGATACTCCGGACGCAAGCTTTACCACAAAGGTTTGCATGGAAAATATAACAGATTCATCGCGGCGGCCGTTCTTAAGTTCACCGTAATCAACGGTGTTTGCAAGGAATACGGTTGTAATAACCGCAAGCATTCCGTTTGCAGAGAAGATGAAAAACGCCGGAATAAAGAGGATATATACGTTATCCATTTTTGTTGATGCAAGTACAAGAAGCGTTATATATCCTGCAATAGCCATTCCCATGCTTATGAAGTAAATCTTTATAGATGTAAAGAATCTTCTTAGGAATGGATATAAAAGCATCATTGCCAGAATCTGAATTCCGCCGCCAAAGGTTGAAAACAGTGTGTATGCACCTCTCCAGCCTACTGTTCCGAAATCGTATTTAAAGAAATAGATTACAAGGTTTGATGTAATGTAGATTGAGCAATTAACGATTACGATAGCTACAACTACTGTCATTGCCTGATCATTCTGAATAAGTGCTCTGAACATCTCTCCTATAGATGCTGTTTTCATGTCAACTGTGGATTTTTCCTTAACATTGATACAGCATATTACAGTAAAGAGCACAAACAAAGCAGCGATCACAATTGTAAAATATGAAAAACCGATTCGTTCTACATCTCTATCGGTGATGCCCGCTCCTCCAAAGATATGGCCAAGAGCAGAAACAGACATTACTGTTATGATTGTAATTATCGCGGAACCAACACCTGCGCATGAACGAGCGAGTGTTGTAAGCCCCTCTCTTTCTTTTCCGCCCTCAGTAAAAGCAGGTATCATTGACCAATAGGGAATATCCATCATCGTATAGGTAACACCCCAAAGTATATAGGTTACAGCCGCATAGGCTACAAGCCCGCTTCCCGACAAAGTCGGCGGTGCTGAGAACATCAGATATAGCACTATTGCATTTGTTATAGTTCCGATAAGAAGCCAGGGTCTGAATTTTCCGAATCTGGTCTTCGTCTTAGCAACTATAGCTCCCATTATAGGATCATTAAATGCATCAAAAACTCTTGCCACCATAAGAATTACACCCATAGCGGCAGCACTAACCCCAAGAATATCCTGGAAGTAATACAAAACGTATGAAGCGGAAAGCATGTAAACCATGTCTTTTCCGACTGCTCCAAGACCATAAGACGCCTTTGCGGCTCCGGACAATTTGTTATGTTCGCTCATTACTTTTTAACCTCTTAAATCAAATTATTTGTTGTTATTTTTCATCCCCATGGCAAGCTCCACAACCTTGTAAGCTCCGTCATAGAGACCTGCCTTTTTATTTTCAACAATATTGTTACACATATCATCGAGCAGCGATGTATGCAGGAACTGGCTCAGCATCTGTACTGTATGCGGAATGTCTCTACACTCAAGTGTTCCGTCTCCCACCTCGGCAGAATGTATAGCGCCCCACATCTCATGCTTTCCCACTCTCTTTATAAACAGCTTGGGAACAGGATAAAATGCAAGTTCACTGGGCTTTGTAACCAGCACATCGCAGCTTCTCATAAGGAGATTGGTACAGTAAACAGCTTCGAAAATATTCTCATGCCAGAAGCCGTGAATACCGGTCACTTCATTTGAAGGATCAAGCGCATCAGCCGCAAATTTTTCTGTATCCGCAAAATCACCGAGATGCTCGTGGATGAAGGAACTCATCCCGGGAATCTCTTTTTTCAGATCCTCCCAGACCTGTCTGTAATCACCCACATTTACATATAAAGCTGCTTCATTCTTCTTTATCTTCGGAAGCAGATACTTTATTATTGCAGCAAATATCTCTTTTTGTGCTCCGGCTCCGCCAATTGTAAGAAGGAATCTCATTGGCTTTTTGTTTTTCCTCCTATCACATCTGGCCTTACAGTCATTCTCAATATTTGAAACAAGTTCATGGTCAATATAATGTCCGGTATAAACAAGTTCCTTTCCGGGCATTGCCTTGCAGACCTTATTCTTATTCATACCGTTAAGTATTCTGTAGCCCATATATGCATTTCTGCACTGTATTGTATGAATAGATCCTTCAGAAAAATGAAGTGCCATCGGCCAGTTATCGGGAACCGCATTGACTACATACTTCATACCGGCATGGATCGCAGCCTGAGCAGGCCATACATGTGTTGCAATAACAGGAATATCCTTTGGCACATTTTTATAAACAGGTGCCATCAGCTCAGCATTTGCCTGATCAGCCGCATTATATGAAAGAGCTCTGAAGCCTTCATAGTTTACAGGCTCCCACACTAGTTTGTTGAAAATAGGATTTTTTGAAAGTCTTGATCCAAGAGAATACAAGTCATTCTGAGCACTTATCAGCTTCGTGCAGGTTGTATGCGGATAGGAATTAAGATCCATCCAGTACGGTGTATATCCCATATACTTAGCACATGAAGCCATTGCCATGCTGATTCTGTAATGTCCAAAGCCCATTCTGATATTTCCAACTATAAGTCCTTTTTCCTCGTCGAAAGGCAGTGTCCCGGAAACATCAGCATTTTCAGGCAGCACCTCGATATTTTTTACTCCGAGACTCTCTCCTATGTATTTATTCTCTGTTATTTTGACAGGGTAATTTGCTTTGGAGTCATCTCCGAATTTTTTCTTGTTCTTTTCTTTTGTTTTCATTGCCTTCCTGTATACTTTTTCAGGCATTTCGTTTCCGAAAATTATCTTGGATTTCTCAGACATTACCATTTATCCTTTCACTAATTGTAAAACTTATTTCTTTCTTTATTTTCTCTCCGCTCGCACGAAGACTTATTATCAGCTTACCTGTAGAACCCTGGCGCCTCTTGGATTTAATATAGGTCCCGGCCATTCCGCCTCTGAGCGGCACCGTTCTGGGTCCGATAATCTCAATTGCACCTTCTGTCTTAAGCTTGCAGGGTTCGGCAAAAAACGGTAGAACATTTCCATTCTGGTCAACAACTCTTATCCTCACCGATGCCACATCGTAAGATCTGCCCTCCATAAGCTCAGTGTTACTAACCACAGTTTCAATGCTTATCCCCTTTACCGTCTCTTTTACGATTGTTGCTGCAACCTCGCCATTCTTAATAGCCTCAAATTTAAACGATGTTGCCTCGCCGCCCCAGTCACCGATGTATTTCTGGTACATATCAACTATGTCCTTAACAGACATCCTATGGAAAAGCATCATCTCAAGACCGGTAATCTTATCGCCAAGAGATAGGCTCCCCATGCCGTGGCGTGCAGCCTGGTTTAGTGCATGCTTAACTTTTCCTGCAAAGTATTTTGAGAACTTTTCATTTTCCGCAAACTCATCACCAATAAAGTCGTCCACAAGTATTGGACCATGTTCAATATTTCTATAAGGTGACGCACCTGGATAATACTCTTTTATAAAAACATCGTTCTTATACATTTTTACGGAATCCGCATTTGTAAAGAGCCATATATCACCGCGAATGCACTCGGGATGCTCTCCGATATCCATAGCAGATGACAGTTCCAGTACTGTCTTGTCATTTCCCTGCATTGCATATCCGTAAGCAGCAAGCTTGGGATTCCTGAACATGTCCATCACGCCGTGATAACAGATTCTGTCGCCCGAACCGAAATCCTTGTGAGTGTTGTAGTCAAACATGCACCAGCCAATGCCTCCGGCTATGTCCCTCTCACCTGCGATAGCATCCATGACTCTTATATGTCTCATCGCATGCTCGACTCTTGTATCTTCAGGATCGAAAGCTTTTGTCGGATACATATGTCCGTTATACTCTGTTACCATGTACGCCGAAGACATATCCGGTGTTGCCTGTCTCTTTTTAATGCAACCGGGCGTTTTCCCGTTATGTGAAAAGTCATTTAATGTATATACATCCTCAAGAAGATGCATTTTTGTAGCCGCTCTTACTCCTCCGGTGGCTCTCGAAGAATCAAGCTCATGAGCGATATGATTTGTTTTTAAGTAAAAATCATCATCATCTGCAGATTCATTAATTCGGACACCCCAAATAAAGATCGAAGGATGATTCCTGTACTGGAAAATCATTTCTCTTTCATTCTCAAGAGCCTGTTTTTTCCAATCC
Source organism: Butyrivibrio sp. AD3002 (assembly GCF_000420905.1). Lineage (NCBI taxonomy): Bacteria > Bacillati > Bacillota > Clostridia > Lachnospirales > Lachnospiraceae > Butyrivibrio > Butyrivibrio sp. AD3002. Next base: position 404,598 of record NZ_ATVV01000001.1, read on the forward strand.
TCATCACCTATATGCTGCCATCCGGGTATCTCGGTAAATACAAGTATTCCCATTCTGTCACAGGCTTCCATAAAATCCTGAGATTGCGGATAGTGGGAAGTTCTTACGCAGTTAAGACATAAGTCTTCTTTTATTATTCTCGCATCCTCTATCTGCATCGAGGCAGGCATTGCATATCCAACATACGGATAGGACTGATGTCTGTTCAAGCCGCGCAGTTTGAATTTTCTTCCGTTTAGATAAAAGCCGTCTGCCTTAAAAGAAGCGTTCCTGAATCCAAACGTTATATTTTTCTCATCAATGAGCTGATCATCTCTGTATATTCTAATGATATATTTATAAAGTGCGGGATTTTTCACATCCCACAAGACAACAGGAAGTGTATGATAATCAAAGGTCATCTTATTTTTTGCAGCTATCCTGTTTAGCTCAGTTTCCTCTGCATATTCATCATTTGCATCCTTGGGAAGTTCACCTGAAATTCTTTTTAGTGACTCGGTTACAACACAACCGGTAAGTGATCCCTTGATTCTGAATCTCGCACGTAGGAAAGCTCCGACAGATCTTGGTGAAACATCCTTCTCCTTAAGCGAAACGTTCATAACCTCAGGAACTTCTGTATATACAAACGCTCTGGAAATATAGGTCTTATCGGTTATTTCGATAAATACATCTCTGTAAATACCTCCATAAGTCATATAATCCACCACAAACCCGAAGGGCGGAACATTCAGAGATTCTCTACTGTCAAGCTTCACAACAATTGTGTTTGGTTCGTCATAACGAATATGCTCGGATATATCAAACTCGAAGGCAGTATAGCCGCAGGAATGTGTCCCAAGAAGCACACCGTTAAAATATACCGTAGCTTCATGCGCCGCACCTTCAAAATGAATTGCAACTCTCTTGTCCTTCCAATTATGGTCTGCCCTGAAAGTCTTGCGGTAGCAGCTCACCATCTGATAAACAGCATCATCAAAATAATTGAAAGATGTCTCTGCAACTGTATGTGGGATTCTTATATTTTGAAATCCTGTATCCCTGAAATCTGAGCTGATCATACTCTCATCAAATTCGCTCTTAAATTTCCAGTCATTGTTTAAATAGATTACTTTTCTCATCAGGCTTATCCTCAATTGTGTCCGGAAACGAATTGCACACATTTACGTTTCCGCATGTTTATAGTAACACTCCACGCGTGGAGAAACAAGAAACGAAATGTGCAAATTTCGTTTCCGCATTTTGTGCAATAATACTATATTCCAAAAATATATATGTAAGGGGAATAATAATCTGAATTAGCAAAAGAAAAAGACATCCAAACATATACTGCCTGAATGTCATAATAATAGTGCCGGCGGTGGGACTTGAACCCACACGCCCGTGAGGACAACAGATTTTGAGTCTGCATCGTCTGCCATTCCGACACGCCGGCCTATGTGCAAAAATCTGCGACTCACCTATGTTAACATATCAAAAATGGATATTCAAGCACCAAATGGACATATTATCAAAAGAGCCGTCAACTATCCCATTCTTCATACTCGAAAGCGGTTTCTTTTCTTCCTGCCTTTTTCCCAAGGAAGTAGAATATGCCTGCTATAACAAGCACTCCTACGAATACGGAAAGTCCGATTATAAGCAGGTTCTTCTTATCATCATCAAGATCATCGAAACGATCCTGCGCATATGCGCAAGCACTCTTAGCCTTGGTTCCTGTAAAAGAAAGAACCTTTTCTGCGCTCTTTTTAAGTTCATCAATATCGATATCCTGTATTTTTTTATCAAACAAGCAACTCATAATAATCCCCCTTTACATGGCTCATCCATGTTCTCCTGAATAAATGATATCATTTCTTTGCCGGCTTTCACAACCTCTTTTCCATAAAATCCATGACCGGCATCGGTTATCTGTATGATTTTGGCTGCAGGAAAATTCCTTCTTGCATCAAGACTGTATGAAATCGGAACAACCTGATCGATATTGCCATGCAAAATAAGTACATTCCTGTCATATTTGCCCATACAGTCATGTATATCAAGAGAAAATGCATCCTCGTAGTATCTGCGCCCTACCGGAAGACCGAAAACAGTTGTTGTTTCCTCAATCATCTCTTTCTTTGGATATCTGTTTTTAGCATCGTCAAAAAGAATATATGCAGGATATAGAAGCACCATAGCCCTGATTTCTTTAGGTGTTTTGGAAGCTGCAATAGTTGAAGCTACGCCTCCCTGGCTTTCTCCCATAAGAAATATATTCTTCCTGTCTGCAAAAGGTGCTTTTCTAATATTTTCAACCACAGCTTCTATGTCTTTGCTTTCTGTGAGCACAGACATATCAGTCATTTTACCGTCGCTCCTGGACGATAGACCACCGCCGCAGAAGTCAAAGATATAACACCCTATCCCTTCCCTTACAAGAAGTTCCGCATAAGGCCTTGTTCCTTCCCGGCTTCCCCCGAAGCCGTGCGCCATGATCACTATGGGATATCTTCCCTTAGCATCATCAGGCAAATATAGTTCCCCAGAAATGTGATACCCGTCTCTCTCCACTATATATGTCTTTTGCATAGCTGCCTCACATATAATACAGAACCACATTTTTCCGATAACTATTTTATCAAAATTTCATACAATTAACAAGTTTTGGGGCATCTATAAACGGTTAAAAAAACATAAAAATAATCTTCAAATTTTCGAAAGAAATCTATTGAATTAATTCAAATATGTAATACAATATATAGTAGTTGAAGGGGAATTATTTCAACTATATGTATGTATATGTTGGATTTTACTATTTTTGGGGGTTCTTTATGTCAGCCATTTTAACAAAAGAATTTGATATTGATATGACCAACGACAACGTTATCGATTATACACTTATCAGACATATGCTTCGTTCCATAGGCATTAATCACTGGTCTGTATCCAAGGCAATGGATGAATATGATGTGCCTGAAGATCAGCGTGACATTTATATGGAGACTATTGCTGACAAGTTTTTTGTCAGCTGATACGATAGTATAACCCTATTCCATAAGAACAAAAACGGACATTTTTGAGAAAATGTCCGTTTTTGTCGTTCATATTTCAATATTATATATGTCCTATGTTTATTTTACAGTAACCTTACAGGTTGCTTTCTTTTTCCCATCCTTTGTAGATACTGTGACGATACAAGTACCTTTTCCTTTTGCCTTCACAACACCTTTTTTTGTTATCTTGGCGACTTTTTTGTTGCTGCACTTCCATACAAGCTGCGTAGTATCCTTAGCTGAAACCGGGTTAGTTTTTACAGTCAGTTGGAATTTCTTTCCCTTTTTCAGCTTTAGCTTTTTCTTATTCAGCTTTAATGACTTTATTTCTGAGTTTTCCTCAGTAACCGTAACATAACAGATATCCTTTTTGCCATCTGGAGAAGAAACCGTTACAGTACAGGTTCCTGCTGCTACAGCATTCACCTTGCCGTTTGAATCTACTGAAGCCACATTTTTGTTATTGCTCTTCCATGTAAGAAGTGACTCTGCTCTGGCAGGCTTAACCGTCACCTTGAGCTGACTACTTTCTCCGGCCTTCAAAGTAAGTTTATCCTTACTAAGTGACAGCGTCTTTACAGATACATAGGAACCTACAGTTCCAGTATTATAGCTTGTAGAACTCATGGGATGAAGCTGATAAAATGACGAATCCGCATACTGCGACCATCTTTTGTGATCATCAAATTCACTGTCACATTTCATAAAGTACGCATATTTTTCCTTGTCTTTTCCCGCATCCCAGGTTGCATCAATGTTATAGTAATAATCTCCAACTCTAACAATATTCCAGCCATGCCCTCCGGAACTTGTATTCCCGGCAATAAGCCTGCAGCTTACCCCCGCATCATTTAAAAGTCTGTAAACAAGGAGCGCATATCCCTGGCAAACAGCACTTTTATTTATCGCAGCCGCATAGCAGGTATATTTTAACTGAGAATTACCATACTCATATTTTACGTTGTCGCATACATATTCATACACCGCCAGAATTTTGTCATATTCTCCCTTTGATGAGAGCGACAATGCGGATGAAATCTGGCTTACTTTTGCATTCACAGATTGTTCCTGCGCTGCAGAAGTATAATAAGTCATATAAAAAGTGAAAGTTCCGCTTGTTTTGCCGTCCTTCTTATCATAGGCTATCTGCATTCCCATGCCGCTATAGCCCCATTTGAGATAATCGCCTTCATTACCCTTGCCTGTATGCTGCATTGCAATATTGAAAGCATTATTCTCCATAGTTATAAGCGAAGAAGCATCATAATCCGTACCCGGGAATGTGAAGTACACATAGATATTCCTATCCTTACGTTTTAATCCTTCTCGCAAGACAGTAGCTGCCTCAGCTACAGAAGAACTCTTTTCCGCATTAAGAACAGCCTCCTCGGTAACCCGAAGTTCAGGGCCGTAATAAAGCTCATCCTCAGAAATAATCCCGGCATATAAAGGATTAACCCTGTAGATTGCCTCTGTAGTTTCTAAATATCTGTTATTATCCTCTGCTTTGGAAATAATGGAATAATTCTCCGAAGAACTCACGAAAAGAAAGGCTATCAGAGCGATAGCGATGAACCTGATCTTTTCCCTCGTAAAAAAATATTTCATTAAATAACCCTCAATAACGAAAAAATGTTACTGAGGGTATTATAACACATTTTTAGTATCTTTACATTTATTGATGATTTTTTTATTGTTGCAAAGCTTCAACTATTGTGGGCAAAAGCTGCTTTTTCCTTGATACAACACCTTTTAACAGCGCTATATGGTCGCTGCCTGCTGTCACATGGAAACCTGCATCAATGATACTCTCCGCCTTGTTCCCTTCAAAAGCCACAATCGAAGATTCGCTTATTATATTGGTCATCATAAAGAAAATCATATCAAGTCCGTCGCTCACCATAATATCCTTGAGCTCAGGAAGTACTCTCTCCTTGATCTCTGCAAGCTCTTCTGCGCTCATAGAATTGACCTGACCAATACCGATTGTTTTATCTTCAACTGTAAACTTTTTGAAGTCCTGATGAACAATCTGTTTTGGAGTCTTGCTTCCCATATTGGATCCTGCACGGAACATCTCCCTTGCAAAATCCTCAACATTTATCTCCGCAATAGCAGCAAGCTCTTCACCTGCGCGCTTATCTATCTCTGTACAGGTAGGTGATCTGTACATGAGTGTATCCGAGATAATGGCCGACAGCATAAGTGCCGCCGTGGTTTTATCAACCTCAATCCCAGATTCTTTATACATCGAATAGATTATTGTACACGACGAACCAAGGGGCTGATTTCTGAAAAATACCGGATTTGCAGTCTCTATCGATGATCCGAGTCTGTGGTGATCGATTATCTCAAGAATTTCTGCACTCTCAGCTCCATCAACAGTCTGGCTCTTTTCATTATGATCAACAAGAATTAGCTGTTTTCTCATCGCTCCCAGCAAATTACGGCGTGAAATCATTCCCACAAAGTTCTCATCTTCATCTAAAACCGGGAAATATCTGTGGCGAACCTGTGCCATGGTCTGCTGAATATCTTCAATAAAATCATTGGTGTGAAAAGAAACAAGTTGTTCTCTTTTCATGATGGAGCCAACAGGCGCGCTCTCATTGATAAGTCTTGCTACGGTAAAGGTATCATAAGGAGTTGTGATAATCCTACAGCCGCGTTCCTCCGCAAGCTTCTGTATTGTATTGGTGACCTTGGCATCTATGCAGACAACTATACAGGCTGCCTGGTTCTCTATAGCAACAAGCTGCGTTTCATAGCGGTTACCGCATATAACTATATCTCCGGGATCAATTACCTCCTCCATGATTTCCGGAGAAGCTGTCGCAATCAGAACTTTACCTGATGTAATCTGCTCTGACATATCCCCCACAAGCATATTGCCATCAAGCGTATCAACTATATTTCCGTAATAGGTCTTTGTTTCGGAAAGAATTGTCGCATCATGAACATCCATACAGGTCTCCATGATGTCATTTGTTGTAATAAGGCCTGTCAGTTTTCCATTCTGAGTAATGCAAAGAGTAACTACATTCTCATCCTTCATTCTCTCCCAAGCGCGTTTTAAGGAAATATGATCATCATCAGCATGGAGGTCTCTTATCTCCATGTCGCAAACCTGTGTACGCACATCCTTTGTATACTTCGGCGCAGTTATACCAAAACGCCCAAGCACAAACTGTGTCTCCTCATTAAGATGCCCGCATCGTCTGGGTTCACAGACTTCTTCACCTGCAATCTTGTTCTTAAGATTCGCATAGCATATTGCTGCACAGACAGAGTCTGTATCCGGGTTTTTATGTCCAATAACGTATACCAGTCTCTTCTTCATAAACTTCTCCTGAATCTATGTATAAAAAATCCTCTTTTTATAGTGGCAATCTTTTGCCTATTATTTTAACTCATTTTATGTAAAAAATATTTAATTTATTCACTGTTCAAACTGGCTTCTGTATAGATCTGAGTAAAAACCGTTGGCTTTAAGAAGCGAGTTATGATCTCCCTGCTCTATAATATGTCCGTCTTTCATTACAAGTATCCTGTCAGCTTCCTTGATAGTAGACAATCTGTGAGCAACGATAAAACTAGTTCTACCCACCATCATTTTCTGGAATGCTCGCTGAATTCTCATCTCCGTGCGTGTATCAATAGAGCTTGTTGCTTCATCCAGAATGAGCATCGGAGGTACACTCAGCATAATTCTTGTAATACACAAGAGCTGCTTCTGTCCCTGAGAAAGCATTCCTCCATCCTCACTTATCACGGTGTCATATCCGTCCGGTAATTTTTTAATGAAGCTTTGAGCATGCGACTTTTTCGCCGCTTCTATAACCTCAGCCTCAGTAAAGCCTGTTCTGCCAAGAGTAATATTATCCTTTATAGTCCCGCTTCTAAGCCAGGTCTCCTGAAGTACCATTCCATAATTTTCGCGAAGCTGCGCTCTTCTTAAGTTTCTTATGTCACATCCCTCGACACTTATAGCACCCTTATCTACATCATAGAATCTCATCAGAAGATTGATAATAGTTGTTTTTCCGCTTCCAGTCGGACCTACTATAGCTACTCTCTGACCTTCTTTTACGGAAAGTGTGAGGTTTTTGATCAATTCTCTGTCCTTATCGTACGAAAACTCCACATCTTTAATTTCAATATTGCCTTTTGCAATGCCGAGTTCATCGCAAGGAACAGCATCCGGGATCTGCGGCTTTTCATCAATAAGATCAAATACTCGCCTTGCACAGGCAAGCGCATTCTGAAGTTCTGTTACAACACCTGATATCTCATTAAAAGGTTTAGTATACTGCGTAGCATAACTCAAAAAAATTGTAAGCGATCCAACACTCATTATTCCATTTATACATTCGAAAGCTCCAAAGAGTGCCACAAAAGCATAAACAGTATTATTAACAACTCTGGTGCTGGGATTTGTAAGGGATGAGAAAAATGTGGCCTTTAAGCTGGTCTTTGCGAGTCGTTCATTAATCTCATCAAAAGTCTCCTGATTTTCATCTTCGTGTCCAAAGGCTTTTACAACCTTCAGATTGCCTATCATCTCATCAATGAGCGCCGTCTGCTCAGCTCTTGCTTTAGACTGCTCCTTGAAAAGTGAGTAGGATCTTGTTGCTATAAATCTCGCAACAAGAAGTGATATAGGCGTAAGAATTACTACCATAGCAGCTATCTTCCACTGAAGATAGAACATGAAAACCAACGTACCAACAATGGTAACAATGCCTGTAAAAAGCTGTGTGAAACCCATAAGAAGACCATCTGCAAACTGGTCAACATCTGAAATAACCTTACTAACCACTTCTCCCTGTGGATGACTATCCAGATATTCAAAGGGCAATATCTGAAGCTTATCAAAGGCGTCATTTCTTACATCTCTGATAACGCTAAATGTAATTCTGTTATTAACGCCATACATAAACCACTGGCAAAGTGCAGTAATACCAATAACAATTCCCATCCTCATAAGGAGCGACCTTATAAGTTCAAAGTTCACATCCCCTTTGCCAACGATACAGTCCACAACCTGCCCTGCAATTATAGGCGCATATAGCGTTAGTACGGCTGATATAACAGCAAAACTGATTGAAAAAAATATCAATAATTTATATGCGGAGGCATATTTCAAAACACGTTTAAGTTCACGCATTTACGGCCTCCTTTCCAAACTGTGACTCAAAAATTTCTCTGTAAGTCGCACTGTTCATAAGGAGTTCTTCATGCGTTCCGATTCCATCGACATGTCCGTCATCGAGAACTATTATTTTGTCACAGAATCTTATTGATGCCGCTCTCTGCGAAACTATAAATGTTACCGGCTTATATGAAAGCTTTGAAATAGCATTTCTAAGATTTTTATCAGTCATATTATCGAGAGCTGATGAGCTGTCATCAAGTATCAGAACTTCGGGCTTTTTGACAAGAGCTCTCGCTATCGTGAGCCTTTGCCTCTGACCTCCCGAGAGATTCCTGCCGCTTTGTGTTATTTCAGCTGAAAGCTGCCCCTTCTTTTCTTTCACAACTTCGGCTGCCTGCGCAGTATGAACCGCATCCCAAATCTCTTCATCACTCGCATTTGCATTGCCCCATCTGAGATTATCTCTTATAGTTCCTTTGAAAAGAACTGCCTTCTGAGGAACAACACCAATCACATCTCTCAGGGATTCAAGTGTATAATCCCTGACATCTCTTCCTTTGAATTTAACGCTTCCGCCTGTGGTATCATAAAATCTCGGAATAAGATTAACAAGCGTAGTTTTTCCCGAACCGGTACCACCAATAATTCCGATCGATTCGCCCTTCTTTGCGGAAAAAGTCACTTCCGAAAGTGAATCTTCGCTGTCACCTTTGTAGCACAATGATACATTCTCAAAACTTATTACAATATCATCCTTCATTGATACACTTTTTGCATCAACGCTTCCACCTGTCATTGACCCTGTTTCTTCAAGCATGGTCTGAATTCTGTTTCCGCAGGCAAACGATCTCGTAACCTGAATGATCAGATTTGCCAGCTTAACAAGCTCTACCAGAATCTGAGACATATAATTATAAAGAGCCACTACTGCTCCGGTGGTAAGAATTCCGGTATAAACCTTATCCGCCCCCGTCTTAAGAAGAATTATTATTGCAATATTAAGAATCACATAGGTTATAGGGTTCATCAGTGCAGAAACCCTGCCAACAAACTCCTGAAGCTTAGTGAGCCCTTCATTTTTAGCTCTAAAGTTGCCCGTTTCATTTTTTTCAAGTCCGAAAGCTCTTATCACACGGACTCCCGAAAGATTTTCTCTTGTGAGGCCAAGAACATTATCCAGAAGTTCCTGAACCTTTTTATATCTTGGAATTCCCCAAAGCATAATTCCGAAAACAACTATAGACAGAACAATTATCGTAACAAGGAAAATAAGTGCCTGGTTAAAATCAATAGTAAAAGCCATAACCATTGCGCCAAAGACAACAAAAGGTGAACGAAGAAGCAGTCTAAGGGTAAGATTAACGCCTTGCTGAACCTGGTTTATATCACTTGTCATCCTGGTTATCAAAGTATTGGTACCAAGGCTGTCAATCTGTTCGTAAGATAGCCCCTGGATATTCTTAAAAAGATCTTTCTTAACCGCAGCAGCAAAATAAGAAGCTGCCTTAGCTGCAAAAAACTGCGCCGTTACAGAACTGATATACCCTACTACTGCAAGAAGTATGAGGACCAGGCTCATTTTTAATACATACGAGCTGTCGCTGTTTCTGATACCCTTATCAATTATGGCTGCAACAACAAGAGGCACGATAAGCTCAAAACTGGCCTCAAGCAATTTGAAAAGCGGACCCAGGGCGGCTTCCAATGAATATTTCTTAAGATATTTCAGTAACTTTTTCATGTATAAATTCTTAGTCCTTTCGGATAGTGGTTCTTTAATGAGCCCCCCGCATACTTTGACCATCCCAGGCTGTAGCCATCAAATGTGATAAGATACCAGCCATTTGAAAGCCCCGGTTCTCTGAAGCTCATGCCTCCTATAAACTGCATTGCTTTTGAAGTATCATGAAGTTCATACGAATACCGTACAGCCTCAGTCGTTATTGCAAGTGCCAACGCATGAGATGGTTCAAACCGGTCTTTTTTTATAGTTCCCAGGTGTAACCCCGGTCTCAAAACAGTAAGCCCTCTGATTCCGGGCATCCCTTCCGGCGCCAAATATAACTGGTCACCAAAAAGAAAAGGATTACCACTTATACAGCCTTGTATATGTACAAATCCTTTTTGATCCTTAGTAATATCTATTTCTTTTATATTTTCATCAGCAAATTGAATGAAGGGTTTTATATCTGTTTCCTTCACGGGTTTTATATTTCCGTTAATACCATAATTCCCATGGTTAAGACTAATATCCCCTTCTTTTTCAAACACTGCAAGAAAATGGCCTTCTCCCTTAAGCTTATGAGGCCACAGTCTTGCCGTACATTTTTTTACTGCCTCGTTAATCTCCGAAGAAATCTGCTTCTGAAAAGATATATATTCATCAAAATCAAAAGTTCCGACAATATCTCTGACTTTTTGAATATTAGCGATATCTCCGGGAACCATGCCGTCATATAATTCTATGCTTACAGGCTTTAATCCATCCTGAATCAAAATACCGGCCTGAAGTTCATCTTCTTCAGGTGCAAAGGTACATGTAGAATAAACAAGTCGGCCGCCCGGTGCAAGCATTTTAACCGCAGATCTTAGTATATCTGTCTGTCTCTTCGCACAAAGCTCAACATTATCCTCGCTCCAGTTATCAATCGCTTCATCATTTTTTCTGAACATACCTTCACCGGAGCAGGGCGCATCAACAAGTATTCTGTCAAAATACCCTTCAAAAATTTCAGAAAGGATTTCCGGCTTCATGTTCGTGACAAGAGCATTTCTAATTCCGAGCCTCTCAACATTCAGTGATAATATCTGTGCTCTTTTCCTGTCAATCTCATTTGCTACAAGTATACCCTTACCCTTCATCCGGCATGCAATCTGAGTACTTTTTCCTCCCGGAGCAGCACAAAGGTCGAGCACCTTTTCACCAGGCTGAGGATCCAGAAAACTCACCGGCGACATTGCACTGGGTTCCTGGATATAGTAAACCCCTGCTTCATGATAAGGATGTTTACCCGGAGTTCCGGAAATAAAACTATAGCCTGTAGGTTCCCATAAGATTTCATCCTCAAGATTGGCTGAGGTTTTACCAAGAATTATCGAGGCTTTGTTGGCACTCGTATCCCCAAGTCGTATCGGATTTAACCTTATTGCCCTTACGGGCTCTCTTTCAAGGGCTTCCTCAAGCTGTTCAAATTCATCGCCGAGAATGGCCTTTATCCTTTTTTCAAAATCATTGCTCAAACTCATCTTTATGCTCTTTTATATATTTCTTAATTCCCTTAAAGGTTTCCGGACTAATGATGTGCTCAATTCTGCACGCATCATTTTCTGCTACTTCCGGAGATACTTTTGCAGTCAGCATGAGAAATTTTGTAAGATTTGTATGTCTGTCATAAACACTTTTGGCCTTTTTCAAGCCTTCCTGTGTAAGCTCAAGCTCACCATCGTTTGCTACGGTAATGAATCCGTTTTCCTTTAAGATTCCAACAGCCCTCGAAACGCTGGGTCTTGAAAAGCCAAGTTCATTGGCAACATCTATTGAACGAACATAGCCATTTCTCTTTTTCAAGAGATAAATTGTTTCGATATAGTCTTCACCTGACTCTTGCATATAAGCCTCCTTAAGATATGTTTTTGTATCTTTATTAGTATAGTATAAACCGTTAGCACTATCAAACTTTACAAAATAAAAATGACCGATGTGTTTTCCACATCGGTCATTATCATTTCAGTCTAAAATTATTTAGCAAAATCAGTTGCCCTACTCTCACGAATGATATTAACCTTGATCTGTCCGGGATATTCCATCTCGTTCTCAATCTTCTTAGCAATGTCTCTTGCCATTAATACCATATCGGAGTCACTTATCTGCTCGGGAACAACCATTACTCTGACTTCTCTTCCGGCCTGAATAGCAAATGAGTGATCAACGCCCTTAAAGCTTCCTGTGATCTCCTCGAGTTCTTTTAATCTGCTGGTATAAGTCTCCAGAGTCTCTCTACGAGCTCCGGGTCTTGCAGCTGAAATGGTATCAGCAGCCTGTACTATAACAGCTATAAGTGACTGAGGCTCAACATCTCCGTGATGTGCCTCTACTGCATTGATGACGGTTGCAGATTCTTTGTACTTCTTACAAATATCAACACCAAGTGAAATATGTGAGCCTTCCATTTCATGATCAACGGCCTTACCGATATCATGAAGGAGACCGGCTCTCTTAGCAAGACGAACATCCAGCTCCAATTCTGAAGCCATAAGTCCGCAAAGCTGTGATACTTCAACAGAATGCTTTAATGCGTTCTGACCATAACTTGTACGGAAACGCATGCGACCAAGAAGTTTGATGATTTCAGGATGCAATCCATGAACACCTGCTTCAAGAGCGGCATTCTCACCTTCTTCTTTAATCTTATTGGCAACTTCCTTCTGTGCCTTTTCAACCATCTCTTCAATTCTTGCAGGATGGATTCGGCCATCCACAATCAGTTTTTCAAGAGCGATTCTGGCTACCTCTCTTCTGATAGGATCAAATCCCGAGATAACAACAGCCTCAGGTGTATCATCAATAATAAGATCAACACCTGTCATGGTTTCGAGAGTTCTGATATTTCTTCCCTCTCGGCCGATAATACGTCCCTTCATCTCATCGTTAGGAAGCTGAACAACCGAAATGGTTGTCTCCGAAACATGATCTGCTGCGCATCTCTGAATTGCATTTACCACAATTTCCTTAGCGCGCTTATCTGCCTCTTCCTTAGCCTCCGCTTCCATGTTTTTAATCATGACTGCGGATTCATGTTTTACGTCATCTTCAACAATCTTTAAAAGATACTCTTTTGCCTGCTCGGAGGTTAAGCCTGAGATTTTCTCAAGTTCCTGTCTTCTCTGCTCATCAAGCTTCGCAACCTCTTGCGTTTTCTTGTTCAATGCATCTTCACGTGCATTTAAACTGGCCTCTTTCTTCTCAATTGCTTCTGATCTCTTTTCGACGTTCTCTTCTTTCTGCTGAACTCTTCTTTCTGAACGCTGAACCTCTGCTCTCCTATCCCTCACTTCCTTTTCAAGGTCATTTCTGGCCTTAAGTGATTCTTCTTTTACTTCCAGGAGTTTTTCGCGCTTCGATTCATCGGCAGCTCTTACAGCGTCGTCGATGATTTTTCTTGCCCTTTCCTCTGCGGTTCCGATCTTGCTCTCATTCTCAGCGTCAATTTTCTTTTGACGGAATGTCATGACCAAAGCGGTTACCAGTACCGAAATGACAAGAGTTGCTGCTACTGCTACAAAAATAATTGCAAGCATACAGGAGCACCTCCTTATTTAATTTTCATTGTACGATATTTTGTATAAAATGATTAAAAAATTCATTATTTCATACAATATAACAACATATTAAGTTTACGCTCAGTTTATGCCCGTGTCAAGTGATAACGCTCTTTGTATGGTGTCGCCGCCAAAGCCTTTTCGGTATAAAAATGCCATAATTTTCTGCCTTTCCTCATAGGAGGCATTTTCGTTATCAAAGTGTTTCTTTCGTAAAAGAGAAATGCATAGATCAAGCTCGGGATCATCATTTTCCTCTGAATAAGCCTCGGACACCATTTTCTCGATTATGTCAGCAGATATTCCTTTTTGTATCAGATCCTGTTTTATTCTGTTTTTACTCCGAAGATTTATCTGATATCTGATGTAATCCCCGGCATATCTCTCGTCATCAATGTATCTGTAGGATTTAAGATAATCTATAGTCTCATCAATCACAGATTCGGCATACATTCCTTCCCTAAGCTTATCCCGCAGCTTGCGTTCTGTATAATCACGTTTTTGAAGCAAATTCATAGCTCGTAGCTTTGCTCTTTTAGGAATAACCGTCTCTGTTATCTCATTAAAAACAGGCGAAGAAATCTCTTCGCCTGTTTTAATTCCATAACTTCTTATCTCGCCTCTGTACAGGATAAAAGCAAATTCACCATCTATAAATACTTTAGATCTTTTATTGTCAAACGCTACTATATCCGTTACAGTCATGTTGCTTATGCCTCTTCTGATTTGGAAGCCTTAGACTTTTTTCCTGTGGGAGCCGGCTCCTCTTCCTTGGCTTCTTCGCCGCCCTCAAGTCCGTAATGACTCCTTACTTTTGCAGCAATTTCTTCAAGTACTTCAGGATGTTCAGCAAGATAAGTCTTAGCATTCTCACGTCCCTGGCCGATCTTGTCACTTCCGTACTGGTACCACGCGCCACTCTTATTCACAATGTCACAAGCGGCGGCAAGATCAAGTACATCACCAGTATAAGAAATTCCTTTGCCATACATGATGTCGAATTCAGCCTCTTTAAACGGAGGTGCAATCTTATTCTTAACAATTTTCACTCTTGTACGGTTTCCGATAGACTCTCCGCTCTGCTTCAAGGTCTCAATTCTTCTTACATCCATTCTTACGGAAGAATAGAATTTGAGAGCACGTCCGCCGGTTGTAGTCTCCGGATTGCCAAACATAACACCAACCTTCTCTCGAAGCTGATTTATAAAGATAACCGAGCAATTGGACTTGCTGATAACCGCTGTAAGTTTACGAAGCGCCTGTGACATGAGTCTGGCCTGAAGTCCGACATGGGAATCGCCCATATCGCCATCTATTTCTGCTTTAGGCACCAACGCAGCAACAGAGTCGACTACAACAATGTCAATAGCTCCTGAGCGAACCATTGTCTCACAAATCTCAAGGGCCTGTTCGCCGGAATCCGGCTGTGAAATATATAAATTATCCACATCAACACCGATATTCTTGGCATATACAGGATCAAGCGCATGCTCCGCATCAATGAATCCGGCGATACCGCCTCTCTTCTGAACCTCTGCGATCATGTGGAGTGTGACCGTTGTCTTACCACTGGACTCAGGTCCATAAATCTCAACAATGCGTCCCTTCGGAATACCTCCGAGACCAAGTGCTATATCAAGACTGAGTGAGCCCGTCGGAGTGGTCTCAACATTCATCTGAGCCGAAGGATCACCTAATTTCATAACGGCGCCTTTACCAAACTGCTTCTCAATCTGTCCGAGTGCTGCCTCTAATGCTCTCTGCTTATCTTCTCTTTCCATACTGTTCTTCTCCTTTTCTCCAGAACAAGCGTTCTGTAATGATAATAAAACAAATGTTCGTATGTGTCAACATGAAAAACTCGAAAGTTTACCCGTAAAACAAATAAAAAATGGAAAAATTGGCGACACGCCATAATTAAGACTTTTGTATATTACACACACCTGGAAGAAAAGTCAACCCCAAAATCTGTGCATTCGAATCACACGGAAAATGCAAAGAGAGCCAGTTTGGAAACAATAAGTTCCCTTACTATCATACCTGCTTTTTCTTTTTCCGAAGGAGTAATTGCTGCAAGCTGGTTCATCGTATACACTTTTTCCTGATAGTGATCAGAGGATCCTTTTCTTAACTGGCTAACTCTTACCTTAGCCTTGAGTTGTTTGAAAACCCGAAACTGAAAATCCTCCTCTGCCAGGTAATAAAGGTGACTCTCAAGGGTTGTGGCCGGATCCATATCCTTAACTATGTACCGCTCCACGATAGTCTTAAACTTAAACGGTGCCATCTCATCCGCGAGGATTTCTGTATAACTCAGCCTTGCTCCAAAGTAATATTTTGAAACATCCTGCATGGTATATTTAAAATCATCCTCGTTTACAATGTTGTACAAGTACCTGTCCCCTTTGTTCTACCTAATACTATCATTTTTGGTGTACGATAAATCACCCTTATTCTAAAAACAAATCCGATTGAAGGGAAATCATTCCTTCTTTTCAGGTTTATAATCTATATCTTCTATCTGATTGCCGCACGCTTTGATTGCTTCAAGTATTTTTGCTCTGTCCCAGCCGGTCTCTTCAGCAAGCTCATCTACAGTACAGCTTCTTCTGAGTTCATCGGCCAGCTCCTTAGCCTTATCCGCAACCTCCTGAACAAGCTTAACAGCTTTTTGCGCTCTGGCTGTTTCTGCAGCATCATCCTCTATAAGATTCTCCATGGCATCCATAACCATCTGAGCCAGAAATGCATCACATTCTTTATGATCTTCCAGATTGGAGAGATCTCCAACCGCCTTCATAAGAGCAATGTTGCCCTCACCTATAAGATCCTCAATAAGTACTCCCTGCTCTGCATACAGCTTTGCAACATCGGCAACCATGGAAAGGCTTATCTCCGCCAGTTTCTTCTGCGCATCTGTTTCTCCCGCCATGGCGGAAATAATAATTGCTTCCTTTTCACCGTCAGAAACAGTTTCAATCATGGATAATTCTTCAAGATACTCAGAAAGATATCCCGATTCTTCCTCACTGAGGTACTCACTTGAATCGATAGTCTCTCCAATACCTATATTGTGCTTTTTTAAATAATCATATATAAGTTCGTACTGGGCATCGCTAAGTTCAAGGTTTTCAAATGCATCCCTTATCTCGTCCTCAGTAACCGTTCCGCCCTGCCTTCTTGCATGCTTCGTAATATCTGCAAGGACCTGGGCGAATTCCTTTTCCTTATTATCAAGATTAGACATATAAATCTCCTGTTATTTCACATGTGTATGAGTAAAAAGATGTTCCTGACAATACTCATAATTGCCGTTACATTTGGAACAAAATCTGAATTCCATGGTGGGATCATCACTTTCTGTTTTGCCGCAAACAGCACATTTATGTTTCGTAATTCCCGGCGGCGTTATCTTTACAGAACGTTTGAAATCGTTTCTTCTCTTGACTTCTTTCGGCCGAAGATGCATGAGGCGTCCGCCTGAGAACCAGAAAATGGCAAAGGTTAAAAGTGAGGCCGTAATAGCAAAGAACAGATAAATATTACCATTCACAAATGCGGAAATAGCTTCAAAGGCAAGCCAGCCACCATATACTATTCCAAGCCACTTCATCTTAAGCGGAATAATGAACATGAAAAGTACAACGTTATCAGGAAAAGTTGCGGCAAAGGCAAGCAGTATAGACATATTAATATAATATGTACTAAATGAATACGCAGCCAACTGCATCTCAAATCCGACATCTCCTGTCATATAAGGTGTATTCATTCCCATTTTTAATTCAAACAGAACAAACGCATAGCTTAAAAAAGCAGCTATGATCATTAAAAGTAAACCGGTAAAAATATAGAGATTATATTTATACTCTCCCCATACTCTCTCCATGGTCGTTCCTATTGAATAATAAAAATACAGCATGATAAGTACAAAGAAAAGATTACTCTCCGTAGGTGGAATAAGTATCCAGGTTACAATTCTCCATATCTGGCCACGCAGAATCAAATGTGGATTAAGAGTAAGCATATTTAATATGCCTGTTCCAATTGGAGCAAATCTCAAAATGTAGCCGATTATATAACATATAATAAGAACCAGTGTCAGATTCTTTATCGCATATTTCCCGAATTTCTTTTCAAAATTACTCATATAACTCCTATGATGAAAACTATCACAAAAAATAGCTTTCTTTGCAAAATTTTATTATATGTTTTTACACATTCTTATTGAGTTTATCACATTTTATGCCCTTTTGCACCGATATTTGAATAATTGATTTTTAAACTTTCTTCGATTATAATGTAGCGTAATGCGCATTTTATTTTTGCGATATAAATATAAGTAGTAACAGATTTGTTTTTAGGTTTTTTAGGTTTCAGAGGTTTTTATTTATGATTTCAAAGGACTACACACTTGGCATTGACATTGGTTCTACCACCGTCAAGATTGCTCTTATGGACTCAGACAGAAACATCGTCTTTTCAGATTATAAGAGACATTTTGCAAACATTCAGGAGACACTCTTATCACTTCTTCAGGATGCTGCAAAAATAAGCGGTAATGTTACCCTTCACCCTGTCATTACAGGATCCGGCGGTCTTACTCTTGCCAGCCATCTGGAAGTACCTTTTGTCCAGGAAGTTATCTCCGTATCCACAGCACTTAAGGCTCTTGCTCCCAAGACTGACGTAGCTATTGAGCTTGGCGGCGAGGATGCAAAGATCATCTACTTTGAAGACGGTAATGTTGAGCAGCGAATGAACGGTATCTGCGCAGGCGGTACAGGTTCATTTATCGATCAGATGGCATCGCTTTTGCAGACAGATGCATCCGGTCTTAATGATTATGCCAAAAATTATCAGTCTCTCTATACCATTGCGGCTCGCTGCGGTGTTTTCGCAAAATCAGATATACAGCCTCTTATCAATGAAGGCGCAACTAAGGAAGACCTTGCAGCTTCTATTTTCCAGGCTGTTGTAAACCAGACTATAAGTGGTCTTGCCTGCGGCAAGCCTATCAGAGGACATATCGCATTTCTCGGCGGACCTCTTCATTTCCTTTCAGAGCTCAAAGTCGCTTTTATCCGCACACTTAAGCTTGATGATGAGCATATTATCGATACTGATAATTCTCATCTATTTGCCGCGATCGGTTCAGCCATGAATGCACAGGAAGACTGCCATTACTCAATGGTTGATATGATTGGGAAACTCTCACATAAAATAACAATGGCTGCAGAGGTCTCAAGACTTGAGCCACTCTTTGAGTCTGAAGATGAGTATAAGGAATTCCTTGATCGACAGAATAATTACCGAGTAAAAACCGCAAGGCTTGACACCTATAAAGGAAACGCATTCCTCGGAATCGATGCGGGAAGCACCACTACAAAATGTGCCCTCGTATCTGAGGACGGCGATCTTCTTTATTCATTCTATTCAAGCAATAACGGAAGCCCTCTTAAAACAGCTATCAGCTCTATTCAGGAAATCTATAAGCTTATGCCCGAAGGCGTTAATATAGCTCGTTCCTGCTCCACCGGTTACGGTGAAGCTTTGCTTAAGTCCGCACTTATGCTCGATGATGGCGAAGTAGAGACTATTGCACATTATAATGCAGCAGCATTCTTTGATCCTGAAGTTGACTGTATCCTGGATATCGGCGGTCAGGATATGAAGTGTATTCATATAAAAAACGAGACTGTCGACAGCGTTCAGCTTAATGAAGCATGCTCTTCCGGTTGCGGAAGCTTTATAGAGACTTTTGCAAAATCTCTTAATTACAGTGTTCAGGATTTTGCAAAAATCGCTCTGTTTGCTGATGCTCCCATTGATCTTGGTACTCGCTGCACTGTTTTCATGAACTCACGAGTTAAGCAGGCTCAGAAGGAAGGCGCTTCTGTTGCTGACATTTCTGCAGGACTTGCTTATTCAGTTATTAAAAACGCACTCTTTAAGGTTATAAAGGTATCAGATGCAAAGGAACTCGGTGATCACATAGTTGTTCAGGGTGGTACCTTCTACAATGATGCTGTTCTTAAAGCTTTTGAAAAAATTTCCGGAGCTCAGGTTACCCGTCCTGATATTGCGGGTATTATGGGTGCTTTTGGTGCTGCTCTTATCGCAAGAAATCGATTCCACGAAAAGAACAGCTCCAAGACAACCATGCTTACAATCGATCAGATTAACAAGCTCGAATATTCAACAAGCATGACTACCTGTCAGGGATGCACCAACCATTGTCGTCTTACCATCAATAAGTTTACCGGTGGACGTCAGCACATTTCCGGTAATCGCTGCGAACGCGGTATCGGCAAAGTAAAAAATGCTGCCGGCATTCCTAATCTTTTTGAATATAAGTACAAGAGAATATTTGATTACAAGCCTCTTAATGAACTTGAGGCTAAGCGCGGAACAGTTGGTATTCCCAGAGTTCTGAATTATTATGAGAACTATCCTTTCTGGTTTACATTTTTCACAAAGCTCGGATATCGCGTCGTTCTCTCGCCCAGATCCACTCACCAGATTTATGAGCTTGGCATTGAATCAATTCCCAGCGAATCTGAGTGTTATCCGGCGAAGATTTCTCATGGTCACATAGAGTGGCTCATCAGAAATAACGTTGATTTTATCTTCTATCCCGGTCTGTTCTATGAGCGCGATGAGGTAGATGGAGCAACAAACCACTATAACTGCCCTATTGTTACTTCATATTCCGAAAACATAAAGAATAACGTAGAGGCAATTACTGATGGAAAAGTAAAACTCAGAAATCCTTTTATGTCCTTTGCAAGCCTTAAGACTGCCACTGATGCTCTTGTTAAGGAATTTTCAGAGCTTCCTGCCAATGAGATAATTGCAGCGGCAAGCGAAGGCTGGGCTGAGATGGAAAAGGCAAGGGATGATATCCGAAAGAAAGGTGAAGAGACGCTTCGCTGGATGAAGGAAAACAATCGTCACGGTATTGTTGTAGCGGGTCGCCCCTACCATGTAGATCCCGAGATTAATCATGGTATTCCGGATATGATTTGTTCCTACGGTGTTGCAGTTCTTACAGAGGATTCAGTATCTCACCTCGGGACACCTGAACGCCCCCTTATCGTATCAGACCAGTGGATGTATCACTCACGTCTGTATGCCGCAGCAAGTTTTGTACGCACAAGAGATGATCTTGATCTTATTCAGCTTAACTCTTTTGGTTGCGGTCTGGACGCAGTAACCACAGATCAGGTAAATGATATATTATCTGGTTCAGATAAGATTTATACCTGTCTTAAAATTGATGAAGTTAATAATCTTGGCAGCGCAAGAATTCGTGTTCGTTCATTGCTTGCAGCTATACGTGTGCGCGCACAGAAAGAAAACAAAGAACGCACAATAGGTTCAACCGCAATTAACAGAAAGCTCTTTACGGAGGAAATGAGAGCAAATTACACCATTCTCGTTCCCCAGATGTCTCCTATTCATTTTGACATCATTGAGCCGGCTCTATCCGCATGCGGATACAACATTGTTGTAATGCAGAATGATAATAAGCACGCTATAGACATGGGTCTTAAGTATGTTAACAATGACGCCTGCTACCCTTCACTCTGGGTTGTTGGTCAGATTATGGATGAGCTTCACTCAGGAAAGTATGATCTTAACAGAACTGC
The DNA here is from genome assembly GCF_000420905.1 of Butyrivibrio sp. AD3002. Classification (NCBI taxonomy): domain Bacteria; kingdom Bacillati; phylum Bacillota; class Clostridia; order Lachnospirales; family Lachnospiraceae; genus Butyrivibrio; species Butyrivibrio sp. AD3002. Next base: position 425,756 of record NZ_ATVV01000001.1, read on the forward strand.
CGTACTTATGAGCCAGACAGGCGGTGGATGTCGTGCTACCAACTATGTTGGTTTTATAAGAAGGGCTCTGAGAAAAGCCGGTATGGAACAAGTACCCGTTATCTCCGCCAACTTAAGTAAACTTGAGGCGAACCCGGGCTTCCATCTCAATTTCGAGATGCTTGAAAGAGCTGCTTATGCGGCAGTTTTCGGTGATATCTTCATGAGATGCGTATACCGTATGCGTCCCTACGAAGTTACTGAAGGTTCGGTTAATGCACTTCATGATAAGTGGAAAAAAGAGTGTATAGAATTTGTTTCTGCAAAGCATCTAAGCTTCTTCAAATTCCAGCGTATGTGCAGGGAAATAGTTGAAGATTTTGATAAGATACCGATTACCGATGCCATTAAACCAAGAGTCGGTGTTGTAGGAGAGATTCTTGTAAAATTTGCTCCCGCTGCTAACAATCACCTTGTAGAGCTTCTTGAATCAGAAGGCGCCGAAGCTGTTGTTCCGGATCTTTTAGACTTCATGCTCTACTGCTTCTACAATCAGGTTTACAAAGCTGATCAGTTTGGAACAAGCGCTAAGACCAAGGCCTTTTGTAAAGCAGGTATATGGGCTCTGGAAAAGCTTCGCGGCGGAGCTTCCAAAGCATTTGAAAAGAGTATTCACTTTGATGCTCCTACAAGCATTTATAAGCTTGTTGAATATGCAAAGCCTATTGTTTCAATCGGTAACCAGACAGGTGAAGGCTGGTTCCTTACAGGCGAGATGGTTGAACTCATCAAGGAAGGTGCCTCCAATATTGTCTGCACACAGCCTTTTGGTTGTCTTCCGAATCATGTTGTTGGTAAGGGCGTAATTAAGCAGATGAGAAAACTCTATCCCGGATGTAATATCGTAGCAATTGATTATGACCCGGGTGCAAGTGAAGTAAATCAGCTTAACAGAATCAAGCTCATGCTCTCTACGGCTCACACCAAGGCTCATGAAGAAGAAAAGCTTGAAGAGGCAAAAGCAATTTCATAAAGTATGAGAAATAAAAATCAGCCGGTGCATTTGCACCGGCTGTATTTGTTTACTTACTTTGCCTTTTCATTAAGTTTATCAATGTCATCCTGAAGTCGTTCCATAGCAAACTCATTAGATCTTAAAGCCAGATGCGCTTTAAGTGAACGATTATGAACATCATTTCTCTTCTTGAAATAATCAAGCAGATTTTCATCATCGATCTTAAGGTATCCATCGGCTATTGCCCCCGGAAGTACAAACTTTTTGACTACATCCGAAAACTCAACCTCTATATACTTGCCATCCTGTTTAACAATTGTGCCTTTACCAAATTTCTCATGCGTAATCTTTAAATTCAAGGCATCCTTGTTTCCGAGAGCTGCTGCTTCTTTATCGAGGTCCTCAATCTCTCTCTCCATATTGGCATGCTCAGTCTTAAGTTCTTCCATCCGCTTGGCATTCTCTTCCAAAAGTTCTTTGGTTCTCTTGGTTCTGGTCTTAGTTGTAGTCTTTACTTCCTTCTCTTCCTCTTCAAGATCTAAACCCATAGGTTACCCCTTTTCCGCAGATAAAAATCCGCAAGCTAAACATCATCGATATATTATATTTTAGCTTATTTTTTATCGTTTGCGGACATAGTACCCCATATTTCATAAAACTTTTATGTTTATAAAAAAAACATTTCAGATAGTTTCAGTCGTAAGGGCAGAGGTTGCTTTTGTTTTTTTCTCGTCATCAAGGATCTGGCCCCATCTATATGGAGTTGCCTGATATACATAATAATCAAGCCAATTGGAATACAGATTATTACAGTGAGAACGCCAGGTTAACTTTGGTGTATTATCAGGATCGTCTTCCGGATAATAGTTTTCAGGAATATGTATTGGAAGATTCTTGCTTAAATCTCTAATGTATTCGTTGTGAAGAGTCAGTCTGTCATATTCTGCATGCCCCATAACAAAAATGTTTTTGCCGTCTCTGCTCATGCAAAGAAATACGCCTGCAACAGTTGATTCCGCGAGAACTACAAGGTCTTTGCATGCATGTATCTCTGATGAGGGTGATTCCGTATGTCTTGAATGGGGCATAAGAAATACATCATCAAATCCCCTTACAAGCGGAACTTTTCTGTTCTCCACCCTGTGCTCAAATAAACCAAAAAGTTTTTCCTGCAACGGGCGTTTCTTTATTCCGTAATGGTAATAGAGTCCGGCCTGTGCCCCCCAGCAGATATGAAAAGTAGAAGTTACGTTTGTTTTTGACCACTCGAAAATTCTGCAGAGTTCCTCCCAATAATCGACCTCTTCGAATTCCATCTGCTCAACCGGAGCTCCTGTTATAATAAGTCCGTCATAGGTATTATCCTGAAGCTCATCAAAGGTATGATAGAATCTGTTAAGATGGTTTGGCGATGTATTAAGCGACTTGTGACTGCTTACTCTCATAAAAGAAACATCTATCTGTAAAGGTGTATTAGATAAAGATCTAAGGAGCTGAAGCTCTGTATCCTCCTTTAATGGCATCAGATTCAGAATACAAATATTCAAAGAACGAATATCCTGATGCATGGCGCGATTTTCATCCACCACAAAGATATTTTCTTTTTCCAGGATCTCACGTACCGGGAGATCATTCATAATTTTGATCGGCATACCATAACCTCCATCACCTTATAAAAGGTATATTATTTTATTAATTCAAGAAATTCTTCTTCGTTTATAACTTTAATACCCAGTTCCTGTGCCTTGGTCAGTTTACTGCCCGCAGCTTCACCCGCAAGAACCATAGTAGTCTTCTTCGAAACACTTCCGGCAGCTTTTCCACCGTTTTTCGTAATAAGCTCTTCTGCTTCTTTTCTCCCAAGACTGGGCAGTGTTCCGGTAACAACAATTGTCATACCACTTAGTTTATCCGAGGCGTCCTCATCAATTTTAACAGCCATATTTACTCCGGCATCTTTCATCCTGAGTATCAGCTCTTCATTATCTTTGCTGTGGAAGAACTCGTACAAATCATTTGCCGTCGTCTCTCCAATATCAGGCATAGACAAAAATCCATCCACAGTAATTTTGAAAAGATCAGTAAGATCCGATACATGTTTCATGATTTCTCTGGCTGTAGCTTTTCCGACATTTCTTATGGCAAGTCCTGTCAGAAGCATTACCGGGTCATTTTCTTTTGACTTTTCTATCTCAGATAGAAGTTTATCTGTATTCTTTTCCTTACCGATTATTCCCTTTTCGACCATCTCATCACGGTACTTGTAAAGGTCATATATATCGGCATAGCTTTTCAGATATCCGTCTTTTGTCAGGGCTTCTATGAGCGTATCACCAAGTCCCATGATGTTCATGGCATCTCTTGATGTAAAATAGGCTATAGTTCTCGTAACCTGAGCAGGGCATGTGGGATTAACGCACCTTATGTCTGCTGTATCCTCTTCCCGTACTAGCTTATGCCCGCATACAGGACATATTTCAGGAGCTTTGAATATCTCTGCAGGTTCTTCCACACAACCATTTAATTTAGGTATGATCTCACCTGATTTGAAGAGTTTATATGCTCCTCCTATACCTATTTTCATATCCCTGATGTAATCCTGGTTGTGCAGTGTTGCTCTTGAAACTGAGGTTCCACAAAGTCTTGCGGGTTTTCCGGTCTCTTTATCATGAAAACTTCCTGTAAATGTAAGCTTACCAGTTCTGCCTACATCTACAATGATTTCATCCATTACAACAACTTTTTCTTCAGGCGGGTACTTGTATGCAATATGTCCGCTTGAGTATTTGCTGCCTGCCGGAAAATCTTCTCTCCAGGCTGTATGATCAACCTTCACTACAGCTCCGTCGAGATCAAAAGTAAGGTCAAATCGCTCGTCACCGATGGCATCTATCGCATCAATAACATCCTCGGAACTATTGCAGAGTCTGTGTCGTACAACAGGAATACCGAGCTCCTCCAAAGTATCAAGTGCTTTGCAGTGGCTTTCCAAAAGCTCTGCAGGACCATCCTGAACATTAAACACAAACATTCGAAGGCCGCGTTCCTTTGTAACCGCACTGTCAAGCTGCCTAAGCGTTCCCGCCGCTAGATTTCTCGGATTAGCTGCAAGCTTTTTGCCGAGCTTCTCCTGCTGTTCATTGAATCTGTCAAAGTCCTCGTGTGACATATATACTTCACCGCGAAGCTCCAGATAACTTGCACTGTACCTTATTTCCTTCTGTACATCAGGAATCACAAGAGCATTTATTGTAACATCTTCCCCGATTCTTCCATCCCCTCTGGTCTCAGCCATCACAAGCTTCATAAAACCGGGCTTATCTGTATCCGCCTCATACCTGAGAGTCATCGAAAGACCGTCTATCTTCTGTTCTACAGAAAACTGCGCATCCGGATGCTTTTCATGAACTTTATTCACCCAGGAAGTAACATCTGCCTTGTCAAATACGTCTTCAATTGAAAGCATAGGAACATTGTGAGTTACCTTCACTCCGGCTTCTCTCTTTGCTGTGCCTCCGATAATCTGGCTCGGAGACTCCTTGGTTATGAGCTCCGGATGCTCTTTCTCCATTTTTTTAAGTTCCAGCATCAACTGATCATACTCATAATCAGAAATCTCAGGAGCATCCTGATTGTAATACCGGTCCATATGATAGCGGATTTTTTCCGAAAGCTCCTTATATTTTAATTGTGTATCATTATCTGCCATAAAAAACTCCCCATAAACAACTTATTTTGCCTTTTTCATACTAATTCTTCCGGGCAAGCTCATAGAGCATTTTGAGTTCATCGCCCTCAATCATGCGATGCTCTGAATACCCAAGCTCACCCAGCTCAATATTCAGTATGCGCACTCTCTTCAGCCTGACAACACCATATCCAAAAGCGTTGCACATTCGTCTTATCTGCCTGTTCAGCCCCTGAGTAAGTATTATTCTAAAACAACTCTCAGATATTTTTTTCACCTTACAGGGTCTTGTCGTTTTATCAAGTTCCTTAAGATAAACTCCTTTTTCCATATCAGTTAGGAACTTTTCCGTAATGGATTTATCAACTTCAACGACATATTCCTTCTCGTGGCCGTTGCGGGATTTCATCATTGCCTGAATAAGATCCCCATCATTCGTAAGGATCATAAGCCCCTCAGAATCCTTGTCCAGGCGGCCTGCGTAGGTCACACGTCTGTCAAAACCGAGATCCTCAATTATTGTTCTCTCTGCATGTTCATCCTTTTCAGTGCAAACTACGCCCACAGGCTTATTATACGCAATAACAATTTTATCACCAAATCGGGATATCAAAACACCGTCGCAGAGAATCTCATCCTCATCGCTAACCTTCATCCCGCACTGAGCCGGCTTACCATTGACGGTTATTCTTCCTTCCTCTATGAGCTTGTCAGCATCCCGCCGTGAACATACACCGCACATGGCAATATATTTATTTAATCTAATCTCTTCCATATTTTCTTTGTTCTTAGAATATATTCGTGGTTTTCATAGTATAAAAAAGGAACGTCCTTCATCGGAAGTCGTCCCTTTTGGTAAAACTCATTTATAAATGCAGTGGTCCTTCTTCGAAAGTTATAAACTGCGGAGTCTCTCTATTGCATCCCCGTTAAGAACAGTATCAAAGTTCTCATCCATATGACAGATTATACTGTCCTTCGTGGTTACAAATTTGCCGAACTCGTAGCACACAGAGAAAACTGCAGCAAATGTTTTTGCATTTTCATCCTTTCGGTCAAATACCATATAAAACATATTATCGGAAGGATTTCTGTACAATGTACTGCCCATGACAACATCATCGGGAATCTGCTTACTTAGTAAAATAGCTGTCCTCAAATCCTTAATTGAAAAGGCAAAAGTCTTAAAGCCGATCTTCTCAAGTTCTTCAGATACCCTTTTTTCGTCTCTGTTTTCTATTCTGGTCTGTCGTACAGATCCTCTCTTTACCGGTATACTGTCATCCTCTTTATCATTCATATCAGATGAAGTCTTCTCTACCATATTCTTAACTGAATTGGTGAAATCCTTAAGACTCTGAAGATATTCACTCAATTTGGGAATTCTGTCTTCCTCCGGAACATCACCGAGTTCCTCCAGGAAATTCTTAGGAAATCTCAGTCCTGCTTTTTCAGTTAAATTCTTAAGCATATCCGCAAAAGCTCCCTCCGTATTCTCGGAAAGAGTAAGCGATATTGAATGGTCCGGAAGGACGGTTATCTGCATGGGTGTAAAAGCTCCCTGGGGCTTGTAATCAACCTCAGCAGCTGCTTTCTCCATAACTTCGTGTAAGAAATCCATAGCCTCCTGGCTCTTATCAAAAAGATCCTCGAGACGAAGTCCCTGCTCGTCCATATCATCTTCTGTAATTATGCAGTTAACAGTGTCCTTATTAACTCTTGTAAATTTCATATTAAACTCCAAATATGTCAAAAGCCACTTTCAAATCACAACATATAGTGCATTATATCACAGTATATTCAAATTACAAAGCAATTTACGCTTTATGTTCTATCAGCATATTCTCGGAAGTCCCTCACCATACAGTGGTCCGATAAGTCTTGTTCCTCCGATTGATGTATGAAGTATTACACCTGAATTATCGGCTTTTTTGACCTCTCCGATAATAGTTGCATTTTCACCATATTTTGATGACTTTATGATAGAAAGTGCCTTATCCGCGTCGTCACCTGAAACCACGCAGATCATCTTCCCTTCGTTTCCCATATAAACCGGGTCAAGTCCGAGCATTTTACAAAAATCCCTGACTTCTCCACTAACAGGCAGTTTATCCTGATATATATTTATCTCACAATCTGAAGCCTTCGAAAACTCATGTAAAACAGTACCGAGACCACCTCTTGTCACATCTCTCATGGCATGTACTTTTACATTCTCATCTATAAGTGAGCGGCACATCTCGGAAAGAGGTGCATTATCGGACTTAATATTATTTTTTATATTCATTCTGCCCGATAGAATTGCTGCATGGTGGTCACCGAGATTACCGGATACTATGATTACATCGCCCTCTTTAAGTCCTGAAGGTGAAAGTGAAACACCCTCGGGCATAAAACCGACGCCTGATGTATTTATCATTATTCCGCCAAAATCTCCTCGCTTTTCCACAACTTTTGTATCGCCTGTTATTATGGTGACACCTGCTTCTTTCGCTGTAGCTGCCATGGATTCGATTATCTTATCAAGATCATCCAGATCCATTCCTTCCTCAAGGATACATCCACAGGTAAGATACTTGGGAACAGCACCGCTCATAAGCAAATCATTAACGGTGCCGCATACGGATAGTCTTCCGATGTCTCCGCCCGGGAAGAAATACGGGGTTACAACAAAACTGTCTGTAGTAACCGCCAGTCTCCCGCTTCCGGGAACAACTGCGGAATCCTCCATCTGATCAAGATATTCATTCTTAAAATGTTTGGCAAATATGTTTTCTATCAGTTCAGTTGTTGAAGCACCGCCGCTTCCATGTGCCATTGTAACTTTCATCTATATTTATTCCTTATCTCTTCTTTCTGCCTGAAATATAATAATTGTAACAACTTCCCTCCGTGGAGACCATGCATGCACCATGAGCATCCTCGGGCGTACATTTATTACCAAATAAAGGGCATTCATCGGGAGATATTTCCCCGGTCAGTACCCGTGCACAGCTGCATCCCGGCGGCATATGATCCTCATCAAGACCATAGCTTCCGGCATCATACTCGCTATATTCCTTTTTCAGTCTCATACCGGATCCGGGAATCATTCCCATTCCGCGCCATGAAGCGTCACAGGGTTCAAAAAATTCGCTGACTGCTTTTCTTGCTTCCTCATTTCCTTTTTCCGTGACAGCACTCTTATATACATTCTTTATTCCGCTTTCGCCCTTCATTCCGCAAAGAGCATATACAGCAGCCAAGAGTCCCTGGCCGTTAAAACCTGCAACAACAAACGGAAGCCCTGTCTCCTCTGAAAGTTCTTTAAACAGGTCCGAACCTGTAATTACACTTACATGTCCAGGCGCAAGAAATCCGTCTATATTATCAGTATTTTTGCAAACCCATCTTATCACCTGGGGCATAGTCTTAAGGGATGTCAGGAGCTTTAAATTATGAACATCCTGCGAGATAATCTCTTTTAATACCATAGCGTAAACGGGGGTTGTAGTCTCAAACCCGATAGCTGCAAAAACATAATTCCTGTCAGGGTTATTCTTTGCCATTTTCACAGCATCCATCGGAGAATAGAGCATCTCGACGCTGCCACCGTTTGCCCTTGCATCGGCAAGGCTCATCTTTGAGCCTTTTACCCTTAAAAGATCCCCAAAAGTAAGCACTGTAGTATTGTCAGTGAGTGCCAGCTCTGTAAGCCTGTCAATTACTGCTGTGACAGTAACACATACCGGACATCCGGGACCTGATATCAGATGGATTTTGGGCGATATCATCCCCGGTATACCATTTTCAGAAATAGCCGCAGTGTGAGTTCCGCAAACTTCCATAAAACGGAGCTCTTCGCCGTCATAATTTTTTAGTTTTTCCTTTATAAGCTCTAATTTATTCATAAATTAAATCTGAATATCCTCTATTTCCCGGAAAAGTTCTTCTATCTCATCTGCTTCTTCATCGCTCATTGTCTGAATTATGCAGCCTGCATGTACCAGAACTCTGTCTCCGATTTTCACCTTTACAAGTCCTGCCTCTGCCTCAACCGTGTTGCCCGAAAAATCCACAGTTGCCTTTGTTCCGTTAAGCTGCGTAATACGACCGGGTATTGCTACGCACATAATTATTCCTTTCAAATATCATAAATACTAATTTGATTTTTCCTTTAAGTCTGCCAGATATATCTGACCTGCGCTTATTCCCTGATCATTTGTAGGAAAAACGCGGTTATAGTATACCACAAAACCATCATTTACAAGTAATCTTTCACATAATGACAAAAGAACCCTATTGGTAAAAACTCCGCCAGAAAGGCATATGCTGTTAAGTCCTGTCCTTTCTCTGAGTTTCAGACATACTCTTAAAGTTATTTGCGCTATCACATTGTGAAAGGCATATGCGAGCATGCCGATATCCTTTCTATTGTCATTATCAGTCAGATACCCAAGGAGCTTTTGCATATCAGGAATGTATTCTTCATTATCATAATTAATCCTGATCAGATCTGAAATCGGAAGCTCTTTGACAATCTCATCGGATTTCCGGGATTTCAAATAATCCTCAGCCTTATTCTGAAGCTTTATAGCACACTCACCCTCATAGGAATTGTAATTACATACCCCGAGAATACAGCTTACAGCATCAAACAGCCGCCCCATTCCTGAGCTTTTGTGTACATTTATATTATTTTGAAGCGCTGCCTTCAGTAATCCTTTTTCCGACTCATTCAGAATATGGTCAGGTATATCTATACCTGAATCATACAGATAGCAAAATGCAGATATTTCCGCATTTTTCATAGCCTCATCACTACCTGCAATTCTCACACTCTTAAAATGTCCTGCCCTCTCAAAATCTCCGCTCCTGCAGATAAGAAATTCGCTGCCCCAAATAGTATTATCAGTTCCGTAGCCTGTACCATCAAATGCTACACCAATGCACTCTGTAAGTGCATTTTCCGCCATGACAGAACCAATATGAGCGTGATGATGCTGAATCTTCAGACGTTCCCCACCAGCCTCATCTGCAAGAGCAGATGAATGATATCCCGGATGCATATCTGAAATGACAATTTTCTTTTCAGTACTTAAATTGTCAGTTCTAAAAAACTTCTCGAATTCCGCCAGTTCATATCTTTGAAGCTTTAGTACACTATAGTCTTCCATATCTCCCAAAAACTGACTCTGGATAATTCTATCCCCAAAGCCTATAGCAAAGGAATTCTTAAGATCCGCTCCATAAGCCTCATACAGTATTTTTTCCTTAAGCGGCTTTTCCAAAAACATCGGGAGCGGCACATATCCTCTGGCGCGCCTTATGAACCTTGGACATTCATAGTCGTCTTCTGTTCGATAAATCTGTAAAACTGAATCATCAAGCGGTCTCAAAATATCTCGCTCATAATAGAGTATCCCGTCAATGCTATCCCCGAATTTATCAGCAAAAACCGTATCATCTGTTATCATCGGTTCCCCGGAAATATTGCCACTTGTCACGATAAGTTCGGAAAGTTCAAGAGTAAGTAATCTGTGAACCCCTGATGAAGGTAAAAATCCACCTATCTGCCTTGAATCTCCACATACATTTTCCGCAAAAGGATCCTCTTTTTTATCCAAAAGAACTATAGGTCTTGCCGAAGATTCCAAATACTTCTTTTCAAGTTCCGAAATAAAACAGAACTGCTCTATTTTCCGAACCGAATCAAACATAACTGCAAATGGCTTTTGTTCTCTTCCCTTAAGCAGACGCAGTCTTTTTACCGTATCGTAATTATATGGACTTGCGGCAAGTTGATATCCGCCTATTCCTTTTATCCCTATAATGCCGCCATCTCTAATAACCCGTATCGCCTGTGACAAAGCATCTTCTTTTTCGAAGAAATCACCATCATTTCCGCTCCTGAAAACGATTTGAGGGCCGCAGTCATGACAGGATATGGTCTGGGCATGTCTTCTTCTCCCACTTCTGTATTCCTTTTCACAAACCAGGCACATTGAAAAGACGCCCATTGTGGTCGTCTCTCTGTCATAGGGAAGTTCTTTTAATATACTGAATCTTGGTCCGCAGGAAGCACAGCTTATGAGCGGATACCGATGCCTTCTGTCTTTTTTATCAAGAAGTTCTTTCATACATTCCGGACATATACCTATGTCCGGCGGAAATACAGGCAAATAATTTTTATCAAATTCTCCGCTGCTCTCTACAATACGAAAACCGGAATGGTCACTTTGACCTTCCGGTTCGTTACATTTATAATAATCGAGTGATACTCGCAAAACAATACTTCCCGAGGGCGAATTAGTCCTAAGTTCATCTGTAAATGAGCTAATCTTATCACCATCACCCTCAGCAGTTATTTCCACTATACCACCAAGATTCTTCACTTCTCCTCTGAGCTCATATTTATTTGCAAGCTCTGCTACAAACGGTCTGTAACCAACGCCTTGGACAGCCCCTGTAACACGGATAAGTGCTTTCATTTTTATTCGTCCTTTTTCTCTGCTGCAGCTGCCTTTGCTGCCGCTGCGGCTGCCGCACGTTCCTTGGCTGCCTTCATAAGTGCTTCCTGAGCTGCAATAGCCTTTTCTGACTGTTTAAAGGTCTTGGTAACCTTTTCGGTTCCGGGCTCTGTAAAGTGAGTGTCCATAGAAAGACATTTCTTAGGACAGTTATCAACACAGCATCTGCACTGAATACAACTCATAGGTCTGATTGACCAGGTCTTCTCAGTTTTATCAACAGTTATCGCATGTGTCGGACACTTTATGGAACAAAGACCGCAAAGTACGCACACGTCCATGTCGTTTTGTACATGACCGCGAGTACGCTCAGGATATACCTTTGGCTCGAAAGGATATTTACGAGTCGCAGGTTTTGAGAACAGATTTTTTAATACTGTACCGTTAAAATTTATTAGACTCAAATCTCTCTACCTTCTTTCTAAATAAGCGTTAGCGTTCTGTACAACTGATACAAGGATCAATGGTAAGTACGAGAATCGGAACATCTGCGAAATCACATCCTGCCAGAATATCAACAAGTGCAGGAATATTAGCAAATGTGGGAGTTCTAACTCTCATACGATCGATAAACTTTGTACCGTTCGCTTTTACATAGTAAAGAGCTTCACCTCTTGGCTGCTCAATTCTTGCCATGTACTCACCGTTAGGCAATTGATTAGGTTTAACCTGTAAATCAACCTCACCTGCAGGCATCTTATCGATACACTGTCTCATAATATCAATTGACTGATAGAGCTCTTTGATACGCACTTCTGTACGAGCATAAGAATCGCAATCTGTGCTGATGATAGGCTCAAACTCAATCTTATCATATGCGCAATAGCCTGTTGATCTGATATCTCTTGCAATACCACTTGCACGAAGGAAAGGACCTGCTGTACCAAGAAGATCTGCCTTCTCGGGAGTAAGGATACCAACACCTACAAGTCTGTTCTTAACAGCAACATCATCGAAGAAAGGCTTGCTAACCATCTTAAGGCCTTCTTCAATACTATCAAGTCTCTGTCTGAAATCCTTGAGCATATCGTCCGGAATGTCGCGTCGAAGTCCGCCAATCTTCATTATGGAGAAGATAACTCGACCACCGGTTGCCATCTCAAACATATCAAGAATCTCTTCACGGATTCTCCAGCACTCCATGTATAATGACTCAAAACCAAATGCATCTGCAAGAAGTCCAAGCCAAAGCATATGTGAATGCATTCTGCTAAGTTCTGAAAGCATTGTTCTAAGGAACTTCGCTCTGTCAGGCACTTCAAGGTCCATAATGTGCTCGACAGCATCACAATAGCCAAGTCCATGACCAAGTGAGCAGATACCGCAGATACGCTCTGCTACATATACCATTTCATGAAAATCTTTTTTATCTACAAGCTTTTCCAGACCACGATGGATGAAACCAATGGAAGGAATAGCCTGGACAACCTTCTCATCCTCAAGTACCAGATCAAGATGTATGGGCTCCGGCAATACAGGATGCTGAGGTCCGAAAGGAATTACACTTCTAGTTGACATAGAATCTCCTCTTTCTATTTACGTTATTTACACAAACTAATCACAAGGAAGTTACTTAAATGGAGTTTCTATAGCTGTTCTATAGAAATTACCCTTGTAGTCAAGACTGATCATCTGAATATCTATTCCGAACAGGTCATGCATCTCGTTTTCATAAAGAAAAGCACAGGGAAAAACATGACTGATACTGTTTATGGGCTGATTATTCTCAAGGATTATCTTGACCTGTAATACCTCAAGTGCCTTGCCAAAGCTGTATACAAGTTCATAGCCTTCAGCGGTCTTTGTCGCACACTGCTGCATAAGATGGTAACCATCAAACTTCAGCTTCTGCGCCTCGTCGATGACTTCCTCCGCCTTAACAATCTTAAATTCTGTATTCATCAGGCGTTTCCTCCTTCATCCTTTTTAGGCGCAGCCGTTTCAGTTGCAGGTGCTGCGGGTGCAGCTGCCTTCGCAGGAGCTGCAGCAGTGGGCGCTGCCGGCTTAGGTGCAGGCTTAGCTGTCTGTGCCATCTTGGCCTCTGCCTGCTCTCTTAATGCCTCTTCTGTCAAAACTGCATCATACTGCGTAGCCGGATCATAATCCTCAGCCTTCATACGAACTGCAATCTTACTGTAATCAACTGTGCAGTAACCCTGCTTCATTGATTCCTTAACCTTAACTCTCTTTTCCTCAAGGATTGCAAGTGCCTTAACCACACCATCAATAAGTGCCTCAGGTCTTACTGCACATCCGGGAACATATACATCAACAGGAACTACCTTATCGGAACCTCCGAGAATGTTATAGCACTCCTTGAAGATACCACCGTCACAGGAACAAATTCCGCAGGCAATAACTACCTTGGGATCCGGCATCTGGTTATAAAGCTGTCTTACAACGGGTGCTGTCTGAGCATTTATACCGCCTGTAAGAAGCAGAATATCAGCATGCTTGGGATTTCCTGTATTTATAATTCCGAATCTTTCAACGTCATAAAGTGGAGTCATCGTTGCAAGAACCTCAATATCACATCCGTTGCAACTGGATCCATCATAATGTAACACCCAGGGTGATTTTGAAATTTTCATAGTTTCTCCTTTTACTTAATTACACTTAAGATAAGCAAGTTTGTTCCGGCTGTTACAAGAATTACTACCCAGCTGGAAATAAGCATCGCCATGTATTTAACACGGGGGAATATGTTATCTATCAGTGTCTCCATGAGATAGAATATTATGCATGCAATAACAGCCCAAACGATACTGATAGGATTGTTGTAAATAAAGAACATTGCAACGATACCCATCATAAGGACTTCATCATACCATTCCGCTATCTCATAGAAAGCAAGGTTCGTACCTGAAATATCAGAGGTAAGACCCTTAACCATCTCCTGGTGTGCGTGATGAGAGGTACTCATGTCAAAAGGAGATTTTCTAAACTTGATTGTAAGTATAAACAAAAATCCGATGAGCATTCCGGGAATCTTAATGATTGCAGGGTTTGCAGCATGAATAAGATCATTTACCATAAAGCTTCCGTTTGCTTCATAAAAACCAATGGCAACCAAAAGAATCATGGGCTCATAACACATCATCTGCAAAAGCTCACGGTTTGCTCCAAGCGCACTGTAAGGACCGTTTGTTGAATATGCAGCAAGAACCATCATAACCTCTGACATTGACAGAGCGAAGAATACCAGCAGCATATCACCGCCACCAAAGAAAAGTGCACCTGTAAAAATAGTAAATATTGTATAAGCAATCACAAAGAGAACCTGAATACTGTTAACAACAGTGGTCTGCTTTGCAAGAAGCTTATAAACATCATAAAACGGCTGGAAAAGCGGAGGTCCCTGTCTTCTCTGCATTCTGGCTGATACGACACGGTCAACACCTTCCATGAGTCCACCCAGGATGGGTGCGAGTAAAATATAAAGAACAACCTTAATCACTGTCATAATCATCAGAAAGCACCTCCGCAAACTATAATCAGCATTACGATTACGATTATTGCAGAAATCACAATACTGGGAACAAGAAGCTTATCCTCTCCGAAGTATTCTGTCATATACCAGTTTGACATATACAGAGGTCTTGCCTTTCCGAAAGAGTCAATATAATTACGGTCATCACCGGCATTAACACCGGCAACATAGGACATAGTCATCTTACTCTTCTTACCAATGGCAAGTATTCTGCTTCCTATAGGAATAGCAAATATCATGGCTACCATGATCATCATTATGATGACATCGGAACCACCGATAACATTTGGAATATTTTTGTGGAATGCCTCATTAAGTACGGGCTGAACCATGATGTCAGACATCTTCGGGAAAGCGAAGCACATGATAATGATCATCATAGTAAGCGGTACAAGTGAAATCATCTCACTCTTGGGAGTAATATCCTCGAGCTCATAAGACTGATGAATAACAGTACAAATCTTTCCAAGCCACTTAGCCCAATAGAACAATGTTGAACCTGAACCAAATACAAGGAAAAGGACAAGCCATACAGAGTTTGAATCAACGAATGATTTAAGAGCAGCCCACTTTGAAACTAGCATTCCGAAAGGAGCCATAAACATTCCGCAAATTCCGATGATCATTATGAATGCAAGCTTAGGAAGCTTGATAATAAGACCATGCATATCCTCAATGTCACGGCTGTGCATGCAGTTCTCGATATCGCCGACTGTCTGGAACAGAAGTGACTTTGATACAGCGTGGAAAAGAATAAGCATTGTAGCTGCCCATACACCCTCTGTAGTACCTGTACCAGCACAGGCTGTAATAAGTCCGAGGTTTGAAATTGTTGAATAAGCAAGTACCTTTTTACCATCACTTACAGTGATAGCAAGAAGTGATGCTGCAAAGAATGTGAATCCACCGATAACAGTGATCATTACACCTGTGAAGGTTCCGTTAAGCATGGGTGAAAGTCTGATGAGCATATATACACCAATCTTAACCATGGTAGCTGAGTGAAGAAGTGCACTACTGGGAGTAGGCGCAACCATCGCTCCAAGGAGCCATCTTGAGAACGGGAACTGTGCACTCTTTGTAAGAGCAGCAAATGCAATAAGTGTTACAGGCACCATTACAAACATATTCTGTCTCGGAACAAGTGCTGTAAGCTGACTTAAGTTTGAAATACCAAGAACAAGATTGCAGACAAGAAGAGCCGCTCCAAATCCGCATCCGCCAAGAAGGTTCATCCAAAGTGCTCTGAAGCTGTTGTTTACAGCTTCCTCGGTTCTTGTATAGCCGATGAGAAGGAATGAACAAACACTTGTGATTTCCCAGAAGAAATAGATCCATCCGAGATTATCGGACACAATGAGCCCGAACATGGCACCTACGAAAACAAACAAAAGTGCCAGGAAATAATTGGATCTGTCCTCTACCTCAGTATGGTGGTTATGATAGTCCTTCATATAACCAACTGCGTAGATACAGATCAGGATACCCACAATACCAACAATAAGTATCATAACTGCTGAGAGGAAATCCACTCTTAAGTGAGGCGCTCCCTCTACCGCATAACCTGATAAATCCATCGCAAGTACCGGAATTGTACCCACCATGGACAAAAGTATAGCATAATACTTCTTATACTTAATACTCAGGAAAACAACTATTGCCATGAGAAGAAGCTCTCCTCCCATGATAATATGATCATGTGGAGCAGTCGCAGTCAGATATGTATTGCGAGTAGTTCCCTTCATGGAAAGAACCCTTATGCCTACCATTATAGCGGTAGCCATAACACTGAATCCTCCTACAATTGCAACAAAATTGCGCAGTAGTGATGAATTCTTAATGCAGAACATAAGAACTGCAATTACAAATGGAAAAAGAATCAGGAAACTTACTGCTTTTAGAATTGAAATAGTCAAAGATTCTCCACCCCTTTCAGGATAATAATATTATGCAAATCCCTTGCAAAAGACCGCAAAAGTTGCCTTAAATATACTACCACAAAACACTAAGTTTTTCATAAAAAATTGTTATAAAAAAAACAAATAATTTATAAAAATTTTATCGAACTTTCGAAATGATCAAATATAGCAATCTGTAAAGTTCTTTAGCATCATTTTCGGAAAGCTTTACGCAGTTTCCTATTTTTCCAGGGATATCTTTAGCCTGATTCTTTATCGACTCTCCTTCAGGTGTAATAGATACTAGAAGATTACGCTCATCTGTCTTGGATCTGGTCCTTTTTATATATCCTTTACTCTCAAGTTTTTTCAAAACAGGCGTAAGAGTACCGGAGTCAAGGTATAAGCATTCCCCAAGGCTCTTTACATTCATCTCCTTTTTATCCCACAGTACCATCATCGTGATGTACTGAGTATATGTCAGATCCAGTTCATCCAGATAAGGCTTATAAGCCCTTATTATCTCCTTAGAACAAGCATAAAGCGGAAAACAAAGCTGATTCTCAAGCTTTAATTGATCAAAGTTTTCTTTACTCATTTTTCCCTCCAAATAACAACAAATTAAATTGCGAGCAATTATACTGCTATCTTATAATAGCACATTGCCAGTCAAAATCAATATTTTTAATAAAAATATAATCAAAATTTAAATGATTGATTCCAAAATAAAAGGATGCTGACCGCATCCTCATATTTTTTATTCTTTCACCTGATGCTTAATATTCTTAATCGGTATATTCGCATATAGGGCAGGAACGCATTTCTTTTCATCGCCTGTCCCTTCTGTATCCATCTGTGTAAACTTAATATCAAGGCCTTCTTTATCCACTTCAACATATTTTGAAAGCACTTCGATTATATCATTTTTAATTCGATCCATTATTTCAGGTGAACAGTTCTGCCTGTCAGAAACCAGAACAAGTTTAAGGCGATCCCTGGCTGCCTGACCGGAAGTTTTTTTCTTAAAAACATCTGTCAGATTCATGACATATCCCCCTATCACCTATGGAAAACGCTGGCTATAGCTGCGAACAATCCCTTTCTCTCATCAAGATCAAGGAACGGAACAGAATCACCAAGTATCCTTCGGCATATATTCATATATGCCTGTCCCGCAAGTGTGCTGTCACCTGCAAGCGGTTCTCCGTTATTGGTTGCAATAACTATATTCTCATCGTCCGGTACGACGCCAAGAAGATCAATAGCAAGGATATCCACAACGTCATCGGCGCTCATCATATCGCCTCTTCTAACCATCTCCGGTCTTATTCTATTGACAACAAGCTGAGTCTGTCCTATCTCATTAGCTTCCAGAAGACCAATTATTCTATCTGCATCTCGTACAGCAGAAACCTCAGGAGTAGTAACAACAATAGCTCTTTCTGCACCTGCTATAGCATTCTTAAAGCCCTGCTCTATACCGGCAGGACAATCCATAATAACATAATCAAATTCCTGTTTCAGTTCCTCACAAAGCATCTTCATCTGATCAGGTGTCACGCTGGTCTTATCCTTGGTTTGTGCCGCCGGCAAAAGAAATAGAGTATCAAATCTCTTATCTCTTATCATCGCCTGCTTCACCTTACAACTCCCCTCAACAACATCGACAAGATTATACACGATTCGATTTTCAAGCCCCATGACAACGTCAAGGTTTCTTAGCCCAATATCGGTATCAATCAGCACAACCTTCTTGTTAAGCTTTGCAAGCGCTGTACCAATATTTGCAGTAGTTGTTGTTTTTCCAACACCGCCTTTGCCGGAAGTTACGACTATTACTTCTCCCATACAACCCTCCATAGAAAATTTATATAAAACGATTATCTCTCAAAAATGCTGCGCCGTAAACATCTTTTACAATATGTCCGTTTAAAATATATGCCACCTCAGTTTTTTTGTCAGTCTGACCTTTCATAAAACTTTTCATTTTCAGCCTGGGGCCCTCATCTGAATCCGGAGAAATAGCAATCTTATCGGCAATTCTGACCTGCAGTGGATCAAGCTCCAACGCCATTATAAAAGCACTCTCATCGCCTGTGCTTCCTGCATGTGCGCTGCCTCTAAGAGCCCCCATAACAAAAATATTGCCCTCCGAACTTACTGATGCTCCGGGTTTAACATCCCCCAGAATTACTACACTTTTGCAAAAAGAAAGGTCCTGGCCGGATCTCAGATTGCCCGTATGTATATCTGCCTGTTTTTTTATAATATCCGGATCAATCCCTAACTGTTCTTCATCCGGTTTACTATCCTCTTCCTGTTGTACAATTACAGGTTGTTTTACATAGCTTGCAAAAATTCTGTCGGTGTCCGGATCATCTCTGATAACACAGCACACATCTATATCGCAATTATTGGAAATAGTATCAAGAATTTCATTCTCTTCTTTGTCGCAAAGAGTCCTGCCTCTTATTATCATCCCCATAGAGGCTTTTCCCAGAAAGGATTTTGATTCACGGAACTTGTCAGCAATCTCTTTAACAAGAATCTCAAATGACTCCTTGGGATCCAGTTCAAGGATAATTCCTTTTCCCGTACCTTTAAGATTAACTGCCCCCATCTATAACTCCTCCCAAACAAACTTTTTCGATATTATTCAACAAAAACGCCCCTGCCGTTATATAACGGCAAGGGCAATCAAATCTAATACTTGATAGGAATATTACTGCATTCCTGCCTGCTTAGCAACCTCTTCTGCGAAGTTCTCTTCTCTCTTCTCGATGCCTTCACCGGTCTCAAAACGAACAAAACGCTTGATAGAAAGGTTTGCGCCATTCTCCTTAGCAACCTGAGCAACATACTGAGCAACAGTCTGCTTACCATCTTCAGCCTTTACGTAAACCTGCTGGTTAAGGCAGATCTCCTTAAGCTCTTTCTGGAGACGGCCCTCGAGCATCTTCTCGATGATCTGCTGAGGCTTTCTCTTTCCTTCAGGAAGTTCTTCATTCTCCTTAGTAGCCTGAGCAAGAAGAATCTCCTTCTCATGGTTTCTGAACTCTTCAGAAACATCGTTCATATCAACATACTTAGGATAAAGTGCTGCAATCTGCATTGCAATGTTCTTGATAGCATCCTTGATGTTATCGTTAACAACATCTGTATCTGCCTCAACAAGAACAGAAATTCTTCCGCCACCGTGAACATAAGGTACTACAATACCGTTCTCTGCAGTAACCTTCTCGAAACGACGAATGCTGAGTTTCTCAGAGATAACTGCTGTGATATCGATAAGTGCTTCCTGAACTGTCTTAGAAGTATCAACATTCCACTTCTCAGCCATGAAGCTATCCATATCCTTAGCGTCAGACTCAACAGCCTGCTTTGCAACTGCCTCAACAAAAGTCTGGAACTGCTCGTTCTTAGCAACGAAATCTGTCTCTGAATTAACCTCTACAACTGCTGCAGTCTTATCATCCTTAACTGCGATTCTTGTAAGGCCCTCAGCTGCGATTCTGCTAGCCTTCTTCTCAGCCTTAGCCTGACCGTTCTTTCTAAGGAACTCAACTGCTGCGTCCATGTCTCCGTTTGTCTCAGTAAGAGCCTTCTTGCACTCCATCATACCTGCGCCGGTAGACTCACGTAACTCTTTAACCATTGCTGCTGTGATAGCCATGTGTATTATCCTCCACGATATTTAAATTATATTTTTCAAATAATATTCTGAATAAGGATTACTCCTCAGTAGCCTCTGCAGCCTCTTCGTCTGCAACCTGCTCCTCAGATGTAAGGTTCTCTGCACCCTGGTTAGCCTCGATAACAGCATCAGCCATCTTACCAACAAGAAGCTTTACTGCACGGATAGCATCATCATTTCCGGGAATGATGAAATCAAGCTCATCAGGATCGCAGTTTGTATCGCCGATACCGATAAGTGTAATACCAAGTGCCTCAGCTTCCTGAATGCAGATTCTTTCCTTCTTAGGATCTACTACAAAGATAGCATCAGGGATTCTCTTCATATCGCGGATTCCGCCAAGAACCTTGTCAAGCTTCTCATATTCCTTCTTGAGCTGTGCAACTTCCTTCTTAGGAAGAACATCGAAAGTACCATCTTCCTGCATCTTCTCAAGCTTCTTAAGACGATCAATTCTGCTCTGAATTGTACGGAAGTTGGTAAGCATACCACCAAGCCATCTCTCGTTTACATAGTACATGCCGCAACGCTCAGCCTCAGACTTAACTGCGTCCTGCGCCTGCTTCTTAGTACCAACGAAAAGAACTGTACCACCCTGTGATGCGATCTCAAACACTGCCTTGTAAGCCTCGTCAACCTTAACAACTGACTTCTGAAGATCGATAATGTGGATACCGTTTCTCTCTGTGAAGATATAAGGAGCCATCTTAGGGTTCCATCTTCTGGTCTGGTGTCCGAAATGTACACCTGCTTCAAGTAACTGTTTCATAGATACAACGCTCATGTTATTACCTCCATTTGGTTAATCTTCCGCATTTCTTTGCTCTTTTTGCCCGAAGGGGCGTTAAATCCTCCGGAAAGCTATCACCCTATCCATGTCAGACACCGGATGAAATCTGGAAATACGTGTTTATTTGCTACACTGTCAGCTAAAAATGGGCATAAAAAAACCCAAATGCTCACAGCTTCATAAGAATACCATGATTTTGGGCTTTTGACAAGACATTTTTATTTGGTAATTATTGATGTGATCTCCTCAAAGGAAGCACCTCGAGGGATCTGTTTCGTTCCGGATCGTATAAATCTGTCCTTCCCGGTACTTATAAGGTAGTTATTATACTCAACTCCGTCAGTAATAATTCCTGCCTCTCTTAAAATTCTGGCACAGTCATCCGAATCACTGCCGCTTGGCAAAACAACAATCACATAATTTGTATCACTGCTGTTTGCCACCTGAGAAGTTTCTGAACTTTCATTAGAAGAATCGTTTGCAGAAGCAGCTTCACTTACTGAGGCTTCTTCCGGGGCAGTTTCTGACTCGTCTGTTGAAGTTTCTGTTTCTGAAGTTTCTGTTTCTGAAGTTTCTGCTCCTGTTTCTTCGGCTTGAAGAGTTTCTGTGGAAGCTGTTTCAGAAGCGTCATCCGAAGCGAGCTTAACATCTTCTTCGGCTGAAATGCTTTCACTGCTTTCTCCAGTCGGTTCGCTCTCCTGCGTCTTTTCATCCACTTCAGGAACTGATTCACCTGCTGCAGACTCGTCTTCGTGGATTTCTTCAAATATTTCTTCTCCTTTTTCATCCACTTGCGAATCGGATGCAGTGTTATTGGCTTCATCGATTACCTCCGAATTCTTAGCCGTCTCCGAATAGCTTGACAACGTACTTTCGGCTTCAACCATCCCGAGCTGCTTAGCCCTCTTTATTATTTCCTCATCACTCATTTTGGCAGTACGTTTTCCAAGCGCAATACCCATTATCACAGCTGTAAGGACAATTCCGAGACCAAGTCCCCTTAAATAATATTTTAGTTTCATGATAACTCTTTCATTCCCCCAAAACCGCTGTTACATTATTGAACTGCGGTTTTTCTTATGTTTTCCGGCAAGATCTATTACAAGCTTAACCTCTCCTATGCCAAGTCTCAGTTCTCTCGCAATGACTACCGCTGACTTTCCTGCCTTATGCATATCAAGTATTTTCTGATTTCTTGAAGCGGGATCACTTATTACATCATTATTCGGAACAACCACCTCTTCAATAGTCTTTTTCCTTGTAGCATCGGAAATTGAAACTACCTTCGCAGGCTTTTCAACCTGAGCAGGTGCCTCTTCCATTGAGATTTGTTCAGTAGAATCATCTACAGCAACAGCAGTCTGAATTTCAGGCTGTACGAGGGGAGTGTTCTCAATAACCTCATCAGCAATATCATCAAGAAAATCATTCTCATCTGAATCCGGCCAATATTGTGAGCGAAGTTCCATTGGCTCGTTATCATAATACTCCAGTTCTTCCGACATAGCCTGGGTTGCACTTTCAGGCTCCGAACCTATTACTCTGTTCTGAGTCTTTTTAGCTGCAGCAGCATCAGCTCTGTCAAGAATGTCGGCAAGTGATGAAAACTGCGGTGCTGATTCCTCCTGCGCCCCTGCCTCAATCTCCGCCTGCTTTGCTTCTTCCTGTAATCTGGCCTGTCTTGCGGCTTCTTCTTGTAACTTAGCCTGTC
Source organism: Butyrivibrio sp. AD3002 (assembly GCF_000420905.1). Classification (NCBI taxonomy): domain Bacteria; kingdom Bacillati; phylum Bacillota; class Clostridia; order Lachnospirales; family Lachnospiraceae; genus Butyrivibrio; species Butyrivibrio sp. AD3002. Next base: position 448,530 of record NZ_ATVV01000001.1, read on the forward strand.
TTGCGGCTTCTTCCTCGGCGCGTAGTCTTGCTTCTTCCTCAGCCGCTTTTCTTTTTGCTTCAGCCTCTATCTCAGCTCTTCTTCGCGCTTCCGCTTCACGCTCTGCCTGTCTTCTTTCTTCCTCTTCGCGAAGAGCCTGTTCTCTGGCCTGAGCCTCCAGTTCAACCTGTTTTTTGGCCTCTTCCTCAAGCTCAGCCTGCCTTTTAGCTTCTGCTTCCTTTACTTCCTTGGCAGCACGATTAGCCTCAGAAACAGTGTTTTTGAGGTTCTTGTGCTTGTCATTAAGCATATCATACATAAAAACTACTTCATCATGATTTTTATGGATATCATTCATGACAGTATCTGAATATTCGCTTATGGCAGACATCTTCTCGTTGGTTACCCTGTCCATTGCACGCTCGGCCTTATTAATTGCCTCCTCCATGCAATCATCAAGCATCTCATCGATTTGTCCCTGAGAATTCTTGATCGCTTTGGAAACCATATCATTTATCTTCTGATTGGTCTTGTCAAAATCGAAACCGGCAGCCTCTTTGCCTCCCGGAATCAGATACCCTATTATAACCGCCAGGACTCCGGCGGCGATTAAAATTATTTCCGTGACACTTATCATAACATCCCCACTCGAGCAAAAGTATCCCGCTCCTCCATAACGAAATACATTATCTAGTATTATAAAGTGTTCAGATTTTGAAGTCAAACCCCGAGGAAATATGCATATCCAGAGGCTTTCCATCGGCCCCTATAAGGGTTTCAGACAGCTTTTCAAGCTCCTCGGGAGTTCTATACTTGTTTTTACCTTTTCCGCCATTTCCAAAGTACTCATTTTTTCCTTTTTCTTTGGCATCGTGTTTTTCTTTTTCCTGCTGGGAGACGTCTTCTTTCTTAATCACAGAATTGGACTTCTGATCAACTTCTTTGTTGAACTCGGTCTGGAAGGCATTCTGATCAGTGAAGACCTTGTTGTCTTCATTTTGCTTAATCTGTGAAAAATCGTTAGTTCTTAAAACATTGCCCTGAAAATCAATTCTGTTAATCGACATATTTACCTCCCTTCTCCCGCAATATATCTCCCCTTTCTATAATTATTATATCGTACCAAAACGCAAAAAACCTTATATTGGCCCGGTTTTTACATATCCATCCCTAAGTTCGAATCTGCAATAAGTAGATTCTGTTTTGAGCGTAGTCTGCTGATCACCGATATGAATTGTAATTCCCGGATATGCCGTCCCTTCAACTACGACGTAAGCATCCTTTGAATCCGCAAGCTTTTGCTGAAGCTGCTCAAGTTCTTTATTGTTCTTCTCAATCTGAGATACCAGAACTTTATTCATTGTGATAAGCTGCTGAGCCTGTCTGGTCTGTTCCGGCGAAAGCTGTCCGCCTGTTCTAAGTCTTTTTGTAATGGACTCAACGGTTGGCTTTATAGTAACCAGACGCTTGGTCGAATCCGCAACTGCCTTTTGAAGTTCCCTTATTCTTACTTTTATGTTGGGATCCGCACCAACTTCAATAATGGTTGTGGCTCCCATATCACTTCCAAGATCCTTTGCAGTTATCTTATCAGTAGCTGTAACTCTGCCGCCCGCAATAAATCCCTTTTTACCGGAAACGTTGATTTCCGTTCCGGAAGAAACATTTGAATGAAGGATACTCTCGCTTGTAACACTTCCTTTCGCAGTTACTTTCGAATTTTCAATAAACTTGGTAACAATATTACCTCCGGCCTTTATTTCTCCTTTACCCATACCGTTAATGCCGCGTTCCAGAATAATATCGCTTCCGGCATTTAAGCTGGCACCTTCAACAACACCTTTTACGATAATATTTGCACCTGCTTTAATTGAAAAACCTGATGCTACAGTTCCTTTTACTACCACACTTCCGTCATAATTTATATTTCCCGTCGAGACATCAACGTTTTCAAACTCTATAACGTTACTTACCGTAACTTTACCGTCCTTCAAAGTGACATGCCCATCTGCATCAGCATATAAAACGAGCCCATCCTCGGAAAGATAAGTATTTTTGCCCGGAACAAGCTTTAATGCCTTTACGGGATGAGGATTCAAAATCTCGCCATAAATATTCTGTCCGGGATCTCCGGGATCTTCGGGCGTTAGTATGGCAAGCTGCTCGCCTTTATGTACATGGTTAATAATATTCAGATTAAAATAGTCAACACTGCCGTCTTCACGCATAGTGGGTTTCGCATGCAAATCCGCCTTGAAGGTATAATCAACCTTCGCATTGGTCCCTTCTCTTGTTTTTGACCCTTTTGCCACCACGATTTCCTTGCAATATTCTCTATCAGAGAAATAGTTGCTTATAGCTTCAGAATCTATCCCAAATACAATATTTCTGTACGCAAGATCTTCGATAAACTCCTTAGGGGTCATCTCCTCTGCACCTTCGGAAGGCGCATAAAAAAATGCCGAGGCCTCCATACGGTCACGGGAAATAGTGAGCCTGTAGCTCTCTCTTTCCGGGAAAGCCGCGTTGTCATTTAAAACAACAAGCTCTCCTGTCGCTTGCGTAACAGCCTCGTTCAGCACTTGTGGTCTATAGCTTATTGATCTTTCATCAAGGTATTCCTTGATATCATCATATTGAAGGGTTTCTCCGAAATCTGTAGGCGGAAAAACCTTTATACCGGTCGTAGTGGGCATAGTGATTAGTTGAAAATAACCGTTCATTCATACCCTCCTGTCAATTAGCCCCTTTAGCCAAGTTGTGTAAGTATGCCCATGTACTTTCCGAGTTTTTCTCTCATTTTTTGCAGAGCTCTCGTGTGCAACTGTGAAACTCTGGACTCGGAAACCTCAAGCACATTGCTTATTTCCTTTAGTGTCAGTTCTTCGTAATAATATAAAAGAATAACTTTCTTCTCTTTATCGGTAAGAAGAGCCAGACTTTCGGCAAGCATCTTCTTAAGTTCTTCTTTTTCAATTGCTTCCTCGGGTTTTTCAAAACTCGAGGCAAGATTATTGGTATCCTCCGGAACATCGCTTCCCTGTTCCATAAATTCATTCAGAGAAACAACGCCGGTAACCTTCATCTGATTCTGCCAGTTTACATACTCATCATCGGAAATACCGAGTTTCGAAGCTATCTCCGTATCAGTCGCAGGATGCCCCTGTTCTTTTTCGATCTCATGTATCGCCGCCTCAATTTTTTTCTGCTTCTGGCGGATGGTTCTGGGAATCCAGTCCATCTTCCTTATCTGATCAAGAATCGCACCTCTTATACGGACGCTTGCATAGGTTTCAAATTTGACATCCTTCATAAGGTCAAACTTATCTATGGCGTCAATCAGACCAAAAATACCATACCCAACAAGGTCGTCATACTCAACGTTGAAGCCAAGGTACATGGAAAGTCGCCCCGCCACCAGTTTCACAAGCGGAGCATACTCCAAAATAAGCTTCTCTCTAAGTTCAGGTGCTTTATTCTTATGATATTCATTCCAAAGCTTACTTCTTCCAGTCTCATCCATAAGCTAACAGTCCCTGTCAAAATTCCGAAAAGTCTTCCCCGACTACGAAATCATCGCTTTCTCCGAATGGATTATACTCATTCGGTGTATTTTGGTTTTCTGTTTCTTCATCTGCCAAAGCAGCAGCCTCTTCGGCAGCCAGCCTCTCAGCTTCGGCCTGCGCCTCAGCTTCGGCAGCAGCAAGTTCATCGGCTTCTCTTTGAGCTATAGCCTCTTCCTGAACAAGAATTGCATCTTCTTTGGCTCTGTTCAAATTGTCAAAATGACTGACAATCAGCTCAAAAAATCTACCAACCACAAAAAAAACAGCCAATGATAAAAGAAGAGTTTTAATCCAGGCTCCGATTTCGTAATGCTGCAGAAGTGTGAATATCGCCATGAATCCACCTCCAAGCAGCATAACGAAAGCGGTAATAAGTCTTGTCTTAGGAGCTTCGGTAATAACCCTTGTCTCCCTATGAAATTTTCTTTCTTTTTTCTTCTCTTCCGGCTTTTCTTCGCTGGCCTCTACTATTTTCTCTTCAGTAATCTCTTCAGCACTCATATCGTCTTTTCCGGTTTTCCTACTGCTCTAATGACAAAGTTGCCGTTCTCTGGATAGAAAATAACAGTACGTCCGTAAGAATCTCCGGTATCCTGCGCCAAAATAGGAATACCCAGTTCTTTTAGTTTTTTAATCGTAGCTGCTACATTTCGTTCTCCCACACGCATGGTAGCATTGCCGGAATTAAACGCAAACATCTGGGCGCCACCGGCTATCTTTGCCACAAGGCGTGATTTATTGGCACCTTTAGCCACTACCTGCTTAATAAGTTCATCAATTCCTGTATCCGCAAATTTCGGAATATTGGAATTGTTTTTTATTTCTTTAGAATCAGGTAGCATAATATGTGCCAAACCGCCAATTTTCGTTACCGGATCCCTTACAGCAATCCCTACACAGGAGCCAAGTCCAAGTGTCGTGATACCGTCAGGAGAGACGCAAATATTAAGATCGGCCATACCAACCTTGATAATTTGACTCATTCACTTAGCTCCTTATCCACTAATTGTGACATCTCCCATTCCAAGAGATGAAAGTATCTTGCTGTAACCATCCATATCAGGCAGAAGAATGAAATATCCGCTCAGTGTCTCGGTGTCAAAAAAGCTTGTCTCAATAAGAAGAATCTTGTCACCCATCATACCGAACTCAATAGCAGGCACAGAAAGTATTGCTCCCGCCATATCAATGGCAATAAACGGTACTGAAGGCAGCAACTTAAGATTAGTAATCATGGAAAGTGAATTCAGATAAGAGCCTGTAATAATGTTACCCACTTCCTTGATTGCTGAAAGCTCCGTATCATCAAAAGGAACTGTTTCGTCCTTGTCTTTAATACCCATAAGCATATTAACAAGATGTCTGGCTGCTTTCATACCCAGAAGGAACATAATACTTCCATTAATGTCCCCTTCAACGCTCAGATAAATGCCTGTCATAATCTGTTCAGCACCACCCATCAGGTCTCCGACGTCCTTAAAATCAAGAAGTCTTACCTGTGGTACAGACATATCAACCTTAGTATTAAGCATCTGTGCAAGAGCTGTTGTAGCATTTCCTGCGCCGATGTTGCCCAGCTCTTTTAAGACATCAAAATACTGGCTGGACAGATTCTCCAAACTCATTTCACTCAAAGGTCTTCCTCCTTCAAATACTCTTAAGCCTTAGCCTTGTCATCTTCCATCTCTACCATTCCAAGATCAAGAATGGAGACAAGCCCACCTTCATATTTTCCAACACCGCTTATGAAACTGTTAAGCTTTTTGCCCTTATCGGCACTGTAGGTTACCTTTTCAATGCTCTTACTTCCAAGAGTAAGAACCTGATTAACCTGATCTACAATAATTCCAATAAGTGTATCTTCCTCAGCCTTAAGAATGATTATTCTGCTCTTGTCCGTTATCTCATCCGGTTCCATATCCATCTTGAGTCTGAGGCTCATTACAGGAACAATGACACCACGAATGTTGATAACGCCCTTAAGGTAATGCGCTACCTGCGGAACCCTTGTGATCTGCTGCATACGTACAATGTTATCAATATATTTGATATCTATTCCATACTGTTCGTCGCCAAGCCTGATGATAATATACTGAATCAGTTCGCCGACATCCTGAGTATCTCTTAATTCATTCATAATATTATCCTTTCTTTGTGGAAGTTATGCTAACTGATTTGTATCCAGGATCAGAGCTATCTCGCCATCACCAAGTATTGTTGCGCCACTTATCATACGGCACTTATTCATGTATCTGCCAAGAGGCTTGATAACAATTTCCTGCTGTCCCATGAGTTCATCAATTACAAGACCAAACTGCTGATCACCTTTTCTTGTGATAACAACAACAAGATCTTCATCCTCATTCTTCGTGCTCTCTGTTTCAAGAGCTCTGCTTACACGAATAATAGGAGTTACACTTCCGCGAAGATTAATAACCTCCTTATTCTCAACTGTTTTAATGTCGGTCGGAGCAACGTCCTCAATACTCTGAATTGAATCAAGCGGAATTGCATATTTCTCACCGCCAACTACAACCATCAGAGCCTGAATGATAGCAAGTGTCAGAGGCAGTCTGATCTGCCAGGTACTTCCTTCTCCAAGCTTTGTCTTAACACTTACTTCACCGGATAGGGACTCAATCTTTGACTTAACAACGTCAAGACCTACACCACGTCCTGATACTTCAGTAACCTGCTTTGCTGTGGAGAATCCGGGATGGAAAAGGAAATCCACGCACTGCTGCTCTGTAAGTGAAGCTGCTTCCTCAGGTGTTACGATACCTTTCTCAATAGCTTTGTTCTTAACTATTTCAGCATCGATACCGTTACCATCGTCACCAACTTCGATAACTACGCTGTTACCATCCTGGAACGCATGCAGGAAAATATGACCTTCTTCGGTCTTTCCTCTCTCGGCACGAAGTTCTGCGGACTCAATACCGTGATCGGCACTGTTACGCAACAAGTGCATCAGAGGATCACCGATTTCATCAACCACGGTTCTGTCCATTTCAGTATCTTCACCGGTCATGGTCAGTTCCATTGTCTTGCCAAGCTGCTTATTAAGATCTCGAATCATACGAGGGAATTTCTGGAGTACGCTCTCGATAGGTACCATTCGGACTTTCATGACAGATTCATGAAGATTGGTAGTAACGCTTTCCAGATATTCTATCTGCTCGTTTACATTGCCACTTACAATTCCTGCTGAATTTGCGGCAGATATCAAAGAGTTCTTCGCAATGATAAGCTCACTTACCAGGTTCATGAGGACATCCAGTTTATCGATATCAACACGAACTGTGCGGTTAACAACAGGCTTACCAACAGGCTTCTTGCCTCCGGCATCCTTAGCCGGTGCCTTCTCTGCAGGCTTAGCTGCAGGCGCTGCGGGTGCTGCAGGAGCAGCTGCTGCGGGTGCAGGTGCTGCTGCGGCTGCAGGTGCTGCTGCGGGTGCTGCTTCCTCGGTGCTGGCTGCTGCATTAGGATCATAATCACCTATCTCGCAGTCCTCAATTTCAGAAACGCTCTTTACTATTTCTTTGATTTTTTCCTTATCTTCTTCGTCTGTAGAAATGATTAGACTAAAATTGAATTCAAACTTTTCATCCTCAATATCCTGGGTAGAAGGCTCGGAAACAACAAGCTCGCCGATATCCTCTATTCCCTTAAACACGAGGAATGCTCTGGCTGCCTTAAGAATGCAGCTCTCCTGTATCTTAACATTAAGGCCATAAAGCTTTTTGCCCTGACTCTTCATATCTTCCAAATTGCCCTTGGTGTCAGGATCAATCTTTATAGCTCTGTAGTCCTTTGTAGGATCAGCATCGGGTGCAGGTCCTCCTGCTGCAGGCGCTGCTGCGGGCGCTGCTGCAGGTGCTGCTTCTGCTGCAGGTGCCGCTTCTGCTGCGGGCGCCGCTGCAGGTGCTGCTCCTCCACCTGATGCTCCAGCTCTGATATCAGCCAAAGCCTTGATAATATTAGCATTTTCCTCAGTTCCTTCGTCCTGTGACTCTGTGATATTATCCACATAAGCCTGTATTGCATCCAGACACTGGAACAAAGTGTCGATCATGCTTGAATCGATTTTGAGTGTGCCGTTACGCACATCAGAAAATACATCTTCCATATCATGGGTAAGATTCTGCATGTTCTTATAACCCATGGTACCTGCCATTCCTTTCATGGAATGCGCAGAACGGAAAATTTCATTAATACAATCCTCGTTCTCCGGATCCTGCTCCAACTGCATGATGCTGTCATTCAGTGTTTGCAGATGCTCCTTTGCTTCGTCGAGAAAGACGCCTAGATACTGAGAAACATCCATAATCCCTTTACCTCCATAAGAAAACCCTCACGCAGGCGTCAGAAATCAGGAAAAGCTAGTCATCGAACACCTACGTTCATAATGATTTCCTGGGCTACGTCATCAAGCGTAACGACCTGATTAACGAGACCAGCTGTTGCCAATGCCTTAGGCATGCCATAAACTGTGCAGGATGCTTCATCCTGACCAATGACATGTACCTTCTTAACCGATTTCAGATTTTTAATTCCCTCAGTACCGTCAGCACCCATTCCGGTGAGTACCACGCAACAAATTGAGTCGTAATCGGAATCCATAAGTGACTCATACATAAAGTTTGCACATGGTCTTACACCTTCTCTTGTGGGACCGTCCACATAGTGAATGGTGTGCTTTCCACCGGAGGTCAATACATGCATATGCTTTCCGCCTCTCGCGATATAGACGGTGCCGGCCTGAAGAACATCTCCTTCAGCTGCTTCCTTAACCGTAACCTCAGATAAGGAATTAAGTCTCTCAGCAAGGGATGCTGTAAAGCCTTCCGGCATGTGCTGTACAAGTACAACCGGTGTTTTAAGATTTTTGGGAAGTTTGGGAATAACCGCCTGAAGCGCACGAGGCCCACCCGTAGAACTTGCAATCGCAACGATACGATTACCTGTGACCTTGTCTGCATGCTTAGCGACAATATCCACCATCTTACGAGAGGCTTTGATTTCATCAATCGAAAAAGCCTTCGCACTAACCGGCGCTTTTGAATCGCAAACTGCTGCGAGAGTTCTTGTAAGCGTCGTAGTGAAATCATCGCCGCGGCAATCCGAGGCGCGATCCGGTTTGTGAATAAAATCAAGGGCGCCGAGTTCCAAACAGTCGAGGGTAACCTTCGCCCCTTCCTTAGTATCTGTGGAACACATCATAACTTTCACCCTTATTTTATTTTTGTTAATCTCCTTGAGTAACGTAATTCCGTCCATGCGAGGCATGTTGATATCAAGAATACATGCATCATATGAATTTTTCTTCAGCAACTCAAGGGCTTCAACTCCGTCTTTAGCCTTATCTACAACCTGAAATCTTGAATCTGAATTAACTATATCACTAAGTACGGTTCTCATGAGTGCAGAGTCATCAACTAATAAAATTTTTTTCGACATTTAGTTTTGCTTCTTTCTAATTTTTCGTTCTTCCTCAAAGATAAAATGTATGATATCTTCTCTGGAAGTTTCGTCAATGTAGCTGTACTGTATGCGGTGCTCATACAGTCCCGGCCTGTTTTCGAGTTCCTGTACCCGAAGTACGGTGCACACCATCTCGTACTCCACATTATTAATGTTTCCGGGTAAGCGATATGAGCAGTAAATCGTACTGCCCTCTTCATATTGGAAATTAGCGACAAATCGTAAACCACCGCCGCTGATATCCACTATTACACTTCGCTGAAGAGGCTTATTCGTCCCAAGCAGAAGTCCCCAATTTCGTCTTATAGCTTCCACTTCCTCCTCAGAGAATATCCTCGACCTCAGTTCCAACGCACAACTAAATCTGTAGTATTCTCTTCTCTGTAACCTCTGAAGGTTGCTCAGAAGATCAAGGACCAGAATATAGACATTGTTACTTCGATATCTGTCTATGATTCTTCCGTAACACTGGAACAGTCCCCTTGAGCTGTAAAAGCACAAACTATATTCACCGTCCACGGGAAGTAATACCAACTTCCCCTTGTCCATCGGCATGAGTACTTCAATTCTGTCCTCTGACAAAACATCGGTAATCTTGCTTAGGTGAATTTTCTTCGTGCGGCTGTCATCGTCCATCCAGACCTTCCCGATGGCCTTCAGTTCAATTTTGTTGCCTGGCGCAATATAGTCCGCAAGCATACAGGTACCCCTCTTACCTTTTTATTTATTGACCGGATGCTTTGTCTCCGGTATTTTTCTCCGAATTCAATTTGCGACCTGTAATAATATGTGAAAAAAACGCTGCCATACCCCTTGGCTTATATTTTTCACTCTCCGTTTTCTTCACAAGATCAGCTGCAATCTTTTCAAAAGATTTGGCTGACTTTGAATTAGGATACTGTATTGAAACCGGCGATTGCTGCATAACACCGCGAGCCAACATCTGATCCTGTGGAATAGCTCCCAGATATGCAAGCGGAAGCTTTAAATATCTGGCAACTACAGCATTTAATTTATTAAATAACTGTTGTCCCTCCTCTGCGGAATTAACCCTGTTGGAAACAACTTTAATCATCGTATTGTCTCTGGAAAATCTCTCCTGCTGGTTTAATGCCTTAAGCAGAGAATACGAATCCGTTATCGATGTGGGTTCCGGAGTGGTAACAAGTATTATTTCACCACTTGCTACGAGGAACTCCATAACTGCACTCGAAATACCCGCACCGGTGTCAATTATTATTGTATCTGCAATAGCATCGAGCTCAGCAAGATTAACGATAATATCAACCAGGTATTTTCTTTCCAGATTATACATACCCGAGATTCCCGATCCCCCGGATATAAATCCGACACCTTCGGGCCCCCAGGTAATAATGTCCTTTATATTCTTATGCTGGTAAATCAAATCGCTAAGATTATGTTTGGGTACGGTTCCAAACATAATCTCTATATTGGCAAGGCCAAAATCCGCGTCAAGAATAATGACTCTCTGTCCCATTCTTCTAAACTGTATCGCCAGATTTATTGAAACATTTGATTTTCCTACGCCTCCCTTACCGCTCGTAACCGTTATGATTCTGGCGAGGGGTCTCTGGGGGGCATGTTCTGCTTTTATAATTTCTCTTAGCTGTTGTGCCTGATCCATAAAAATAATCCTGTTTCTATTCTATCAAAATATGCAAAAATCATCTACTATTTTCCGCCAAGAAGCCCCTTAACACTTCTCTGTGCATCAAAGACGGCAATATCGCTCGGAACGTTCTGCCCGTTAGTTATATATGACATAGGTGCCCCCGTGTGCATATGTATATTGTACAGATTTCCGGCTGAGCTTGTCTCGTCCATCTTGGTAAAAATCAGTTTATATTTCACGAGCTCCGAATATCCGTCAGCTATCTCAATAAGATCCCTATATTTGGTTGTTGCGGAAAGTACGAGATAGTTTTCGGTTTCTACGCATTCTTCAAGTGCATTTATAAAACCTATCATTGTCATCTTCTGCTCTTCGTTATGAAGGCTGTGGCCTGCCGTATCAACCATGAGATAATCATAATCCTTGAAATCTTCAGCTGCCTGCTTCATCTCTTCAACAGAATAAATAACTCTGAACGGAATATCCATAATGGTCGCATAAGTACGAAGCTGCTCAGCGGCAGCAATTCTGTAGGTATCAACTGTCAGCAGTGCTACCTTCTTCTTTCTGTTTATGCATAGATCCGAAGCCAGTTTCGCAATTGTTGTAGTCTTACCTACGCCGGTGGGACCTATGAAAATCTCAGCTATCGGGCCATCCTGGCTCTCCTTGATTCTGCTGGCCGGTCCAAATTTAAGTACCATTTTCTGATAAACATTGGCAAGAACATATTCCATCGGAATATTGGGTTTACTTACCTTTTCAACCTCATCGGTAAGCTGATTTGCATAAATCTCATCAACCTCATTTTCTATCAGAGTATTGTATAGTACACGAACAAATGAAAGCGTCTCTTCCGATACAGTGTTCTTTTCCTCATGTATATCCGACTGTTCCTCAGAATACAGGTCAGTTTTCACATCATCCTTCTCGTTTTTGAGATTTTGCTCAAGAAGGTTATGAAGACTGTCCAGTTTTTCCTCGATTGCGCTGCTCTCCTCCTGCAAGACATGCTCCTTTATCGGCTCACGTTTCTGCGTTGCAGGGGGCTGAGAAGCTGAAGACACTTTTAGCGGAGGAATCTCTCCCTCTGCCTGGGCCTTTAACAGTTTGTCTGCCATCGATACAGGTTTACTTGGTCTTACTGTCTTAGTATCCTTTGCAGGCTTAACAGACCTCGTTATCTTCGATGGTTCATCTTCAAGCGCTACCGTAACCTCTATTTTTGAGGGAGCAAAAATAGAAAAAAAGCCACTCTTTTTAACCGGTCTGACATTCATTATTACAATGTTGTCTCCCAGCTCTTTCTTTGCAATTTCTGTAGCATCCGATTCAGTTTTTCCGGTAAATTTTTTAATAATCATTTTATGCCGCTACCATTCCTACAGACTGCATTTCAACATTAGGTTCCACTTCATTGTATGAAAGGACAATAAGATCTTTATAATAGTCCTCTGTCATCTTCTTAAAGTACATACGCACTATAGGCGATGTCATAATAATTGGTATCATTCCTGCATCCTCAAGCTTTTTAGCCTGCTCTCCGACAGACTTCAGGATTGCCTTGGTTCTGGTGGGATCAAGAGTAAGATAAGCACCTGTCTCTGTCTGCTTGACTGATTGCATTATCTCCTGCTCTATCTTAGGATCAAGAGTTATGACACTTGTTGTTTCACCCGGATAGAAATACTTGTTGGAAATCGCTCTTCTGAGGCTTTGCCTTACATACTCAGTCAGAATATCGCTATCGTGAGTAGACGGCGCATAATCAGCCAGTGTCTCAAAAATTGTAACAAGATCTCTTATGGAAATACCCTCCGAGAGCAGATTCTGAAGAACCTTTTCAATCTCGCCGAGGCTCATAAGCTTAGGTACAAGTTCATCTACCAGTGCAGGGTTATTCTCCTGAAGATTGTTAACAAGATTCTGAACATCCTGTCTGGTAAGAAGCTCTGCAATATGATTTCTTATAACCTCAGTCAGATGAGTAGCAATGATTGAAGGAGGATCTACTACGGTATAACCGAGCGATTCCGCACGCTCTCTCTGGCTCTCTGTTATCCAGGTTGCAGGCAGATGGAATGAAGGCTCAAAGGTAGGAATACCCGTTATTTCCTCCTCGACGTTACCGGGGTTCATCGCCATGTAGTGGTCAAACAGAATCTCACCGTCGCTCACCTGAATTCCCTTAATCTTAATGATATATTGGTTGGGATTAAGCTGAATATTATCGCGCAGGCGAATAATCGGAACCACGGTACCAAGTTCCAGTGCAATCTGTCTACGTATCATAACTACTCGGTCGAGAAGGTCACCGCCCTGATTTACATCAGCAAGCGGGATAATCCCGTATCCAAATTCAAGCTCAATAGGATCAACCTGAAGAAGACTTGTAACATTTTCAGGCTGCCTGATTTCCTCAGCCTGTTGCTCCTCTTCAGCCATAACCTCTTCCTCAGTCGCACCAATCTTCGATTCTCTGTCCATAAGGAAACCAAGTCCCGCTATAAGGCCTCCGAGCGGTATATACAAAATATTAGGAAGCGGTGTAAATACGCCCAGAGCAGCCACTACGCCGCCAACCAGATACAATGTCTTGGACATGGAAAAGAGCTGCCCAATAAGAGCAGGTCCAAAGTCTGCTTCCTTGCCGCCTTTTGTAACAAGAATACCTGTGCTTAGCGACACAAGAAGTGAAGGTATGGAACTTACAAGTCCGTCACCCATTGTAAGGATGGAATATTTATCAAGTGCATCCGTTACAGGCATCCCCTGCCTGAGTACACCCATCAGGATACCACCGACAATATTTATTATGGTGATAATAAGTCCTGCAACCGAGTCTCCTTTTACATACTTCGTAGCACCGTCCATTGCTCCGAAGAAACTCGCTTCATTCTGGATCTTCTCACGTCTCTCTTTTGCTTCCTGATCTGTGATAGCTCCCGTGTTAAGATCGGCATCAATAGCCATCTGTTTACCGGGCATAGCATCCAGTGTGAATCGAGCCGATACTTCAGCGACACGCTCAGAACCTTTGTTGATAACCATGAACTGAACAAGAATAAGCATTCCGTACACAATCGCACCAATGATAAGATCTCCGGCTCCTACGAAAGATCCGAATACCTCAATAACCCTTCCGGCATCTCCTCCAGTGAGTATAAGACGCGTAGATGATACGTTAAGTGCAATACGGAAAATTGTGGTGAACAAAAGGATAGTCGGGAAGAATGACATATCCAGTACTTCCTTGGAAAACATGGCTGTAAAAAGTATCACAAAAGAAAGTGACAAATCCATCGCCAGAAGCGTATCCATCAGCCACGTAGGAATAGGGATAATGAGCATCATAATAGCTGCAACAAAATAAAGCGCTACTCCATAATCAAAAGCACGCTTTCTTATTGTTTCAAGCAAGCCTGAATTCATGATTATCCCCCTTTCCCCATTTTTTCATAATTATACATAATTAGTATAGCGCATACCATATATTGTATTCAAGAGAAAAATGGGGCACAAGTTTAGAGGAAGTTCTGCTCTACTCTGTATGACATCTCACCAGACTCGAAAAAACCTTGTCAGGTGATCTGCACATCGCTATCGCTCGCCAGAACAAGGTAATTACTAAGCTCGAAAATACCTCGCTAAGTAATTACACTTTTCCTTGCAGGTGATATACAAATGCCAGAACCTCAGCAACTGCCTGATACAGCTCCGGCGGGACAAACTCTCCGACTTCCACATTTGCATAAAGCATACGGGCAAGAGGCTTATTTTCAACTATTTCTATGCCATGTTCCTTGGCAACATCTTTGATTCTCTGAGCCAGATAATCCTCACCCTTTGCTACAACCTTAGGTGCATCGTAAAGATCAGCATCATAAGAAATCGCAACAGCATAATGAGTAGGGTTTGTGATGACAACATCTGCCTGGGGAAGCTCCTGCATCATTCGACGCTGTGAAGCCTGCATCATTCGGCGACGCTGCTGTCCTTTGATCTGAGGATCTCCTTCTGTATTCTTGTATTCATCTTTTACTTCCTGCTTGGTCATTCTCATATCTTTCTTGAATTTCCTTCGCTGGAAGACAACATCTGCCGCCGCGATAATTACATAAATCGCAGCAATCCTTATTCCAACATCGATAACCATCGATCCCATAAGACCAATGGCCTGTTTCAAAGGCATATCATAGAGTGTAAAAAGCGACGCTGTGACACCTGTAAAATAGTTATATACAACAAAGCTTATTATGGCTATTTTGGCAATTGATTTAAAAAGCTCAAATAAAGATCTCGAAGAAAAAATCTTCTTGAAACCGTTTATCGGATTAAGTTTACTAAGTTTGGGCTGAAGCGGCTTACTTGTAACCTTCCATCCAACCTGAGCAACATTAGACACAAGTCCGATAAGTAGAGCTGCAGCAAAAAAAGGCAGTGCCGTAAGAAACATGATAATTACCGCATGTTTCATCACTGCTGTAATATTCTGAAACGGAGTATTTCCGGAATGCATTATTATAATGTCTGGAATCTGAGTATATACATACTTGAACATTCCCGAAAAATTATTCCCCATATATCCGTAAAGAAGTCTGATCATAATAAAAAGCGCAAGAAGACCTGCCGCATTTCCAACCTCTCGGCTGTTAGCAACCTGTCCTTCATTTCTGGCATCCTGCAACTTTTTTGCTGTGGGTTCCTCGGTTTTTTCACCGCCGGGACCATCCGCAAAAAACTGCAAATCATAAGAGATCATAAGGCCATTATTAAGTTGTCCAAACTCCTCACATAAGGTCATTTATAAACTCCGTGATCATTTGTCGCATATTGGAAAATATGAAATCCGACGCATTGTAAAGCAACGTACTGGTTATATACATAATAAGCAGTCCAACGATAAGCTTGAGCTGCATACCAACAGCAAACATGTTCATCTGAGGTGCAACTCTTGCGAGCACACCCAAAATAACGTTCATCATGAATGTGACAATAAAAATCGGAAGACATATGCGAAAACCGATGATCATATACGCACTCAAAAACTTTATCATTGAGTTAAGAAGCTTATCCGAGTTGAATATCGCTCCGTTAACCGGTATCAGCAAAAATGAATCCGCAAGAGCCGAAACAAAGTATCTGTACAAACCGCTCACAAGCATCATTGCAAGAAATGAATACTGGTAAAGACCTGCCGAGACAGGCACCTGCTCTCTTGAATTAGGGCTCATTACCTGTACCATCGAAAGTCCGACCTGCATATCGGCAACCTGTCCTGCAAGCGAAGCTATCAAAGTACATATCTGTGCCGAGTAACCTATTATAAGTCCCGTAAAGAACTCCTTCAGGACAATTATGGTGTAGCCTAATACCGTGTTATACTCGAGGGTATTCACAGGTGCAAGGCCATATAAAAGAAAAGACAGGAATACCGAAAAACAGATTTTTACACGGTGCGGTGTATTATTCATACTAAAAAAGGGCGCAATATAAACAAACATTGTCACCCTCACAAGTATTAGCAGAAATATCTCAAGGTCACCATAGGTGAATGTGAAATCTATCAAGTCATCATCCTCCGCTAATGAATGTACAGAGAAAAATCTGACCAAATTTTTACTACATAGTTGGACAGCTCAGTAAGCATCCAGTTTCCGAGAAGCATAAGCGCCAAAAAAGTAATAATTATCTTTGGCACAAATGTCAGAGTCTGATCCTGAATGGACGTAACAGTCTGAAAAATCGAAACAGATAGACCAACTATGAGGGATACCAGAAGAACCGGCACCGCTATTTTTATAACCATGAATAAACCGTTACTCATGATGGCAGTTACATCATCTACTGTCATAGTTACCTCCTTAATAGAACGTCTTCACAAGGCTTCCGATTATCAGATTCCAGCCATCCGCAAGTACAAACAGAAGAATCTTGAACGGCATGGAAATAGTTGTCGGCGGCAACATCATCATACCCATACTCATAAGTACCGATGATACAACCATATCTATTACTATGAACGGAATATAAATCAAAAAGCCGATGATAAAAGCTGTCCTGAGTTCACTGATAAGGAAACTCGGAACCAAAACCGCATTGGGAATACTGTCCAGTTCCCCATCCCATTCGATATCATCAATTTCCATGAAAAGGCGAACATCCTTAGTCTGAGTCTGGCCATACATAAAATTCCTGAAAGGAATCATAGCTGTATCCAAAAACTCCTGCTGCTCTATTTCTCCCTTGTCAAAAGGAACAACTGCAGTGTCATACACCTCCTTAAGAGTCGGCTGCATAATGAAAAATGTAAGAAAAAGAGCAAGTCCGAGGAGAACCTGGTTGGGCGGTGATGTCTGCGTGGCAATAGCCGTTCTCGTAAAGTGAAGCACTATGATGATTCTGGTGAAACAGGTCATCATGATAAGAAGAAGCGGTGCCAGCGAGATAAGTGTCAGGGTAATAAGGATACGAAGCGCACCGTTTATAGTCCCGTTTCCGTTATCATAGGTTACAGTGACAGTATTTGCGATATTGAGTTCTTTAAGGTCGTCTGCATCCTTAGCGGAACCCGGCTCAGTTATATTCGTCCTCTCTCCGTCCGTCCCCGTAAGATTAGTCTCCCTGTCAACAGTCGGATCTGTAGGGTGCGTATCATCTATGTAAGAGGTTGATGCATATATAGTCACAGATCCACTGTTAAAAATACAAAAAGCCATAACGAAAGAAAGGCATAACAAAGAAATGCCTTTCCTCAATAATGGCTTTAAATCAAATACTCCCCGAAAATTCTTCATACCTTTTACTTCTTCTTAAACCGCTCTAAAACTTTATCAAATTCCTTGGCAAAATCAACAGGTTCTGAACCCCTTACTGCCGGCGGTTCATACTCATCCTCCGAAAGCTCGGTCAGAAGAGTGACCGAATCTTTACTTACAGAAATTACCAGATACTTATTAACAACCCTCACAATCTGAAGATATTTTGTAGTTGAAATCCTACAGGTCTCCATTACCTCCATATTTGATGTGAAGGTGGATTGCTTCTGATATTTCGCAATCCATTTTGTTACATAATAGGTCGCAGCCAGGACCAGAAAAAACAATATAAGAACAGTAATCAGCTGCGCCACCGATGAAACTCTCATTTTTATGACCTTTCAGAAAATTACTGAACTATCTCCGTTACACGTACGCCGAAACTTTCCTCGATTACTACAACCTCGCCCTTTGCAACAAACTTACCGTTAACAAGGACATCTACAGGTTCACCGGCAACCTTTTCAAGCTCTATGATGGTACCCGGTGCGAAATCAAGGATATCGGAAATTGCCTTAGCTGTACGACCAAGTTCAACTGTAACCTCAAGCGGAACGTCCTTGATAAGGCCGATATTCTCTCCGGCTGCCATCATGGGGCCACCACCCGCAAAGCTCTGGAACTGAGCAGGCTGAACATTTGCTCCCATCATCTGAGGCTGCATCATAGGCATACCCATAGGCATCATAGGCATACCCATCTGAGGCATACCCATCTGGGGCTGCATCCCCTGCATCATTGAAGGATCCATTGCAGGCATTCCCTGAGGTGCTGCAGCGCCCATGCCCATATCAGGTGCCATACCCATATCGGGTGCAGCTGCCGGAGCAGGCGCCGGTGCCGGAGCAGCTTCTTCAGCAGGTGCTTCGGTACTGATAGTATCCTTAAGGCTCTTAGCAAAATCTATAGGATACAACTGCATAAGAGTCGAATCCACGAGTTCACCGATCTGCAGTTTAAATGTAACGCGGCAGAAGGTTCCTGTCAGGAACTCAGAAATCTCACTTGGATCATCATCGATCATATCAAGCAAGGTAGCCTCCGGCGGACTGATATCGACTTTCTGACCAATCATGGTAGAAAGTGATGTTGCCGCAGCACCCATCATCTGGTTCATAGCCTCGGAAATAGCTGAAAGCTGAAGTTCCCCAACCTCACCCTCAGTATTTGTTCCGTCACCACCCATCATAAGATCGGTGATAACCATAACATCATGCTCCTTGAGGATAAGGATATTAGTACCCTCAAGACCTACCGTATATTTAATCTGAATAAATACACAGGGTTTCTCATAATTATTTAAAACTGTATTCCAGTTAGCAAGCTCTACCTGAGGCGTAGTGATATTAACCTTCTGATTAACAAGGGAATAAAGCGTTGTAGCTGAAGATCCCATACTGATATTGGCAACTTCACCTATCGCATCCTTTTCCTCATCATTCAGAAGACTCTCATCAATTTCTCCGGCAACGAAACCACCGCCACCGCCTGAAGGAGCATCTGCAGCAGGAGCATCTCCGCCCGCATCAGCAGCGGGAGCATCTCCGCCACCGGCATCACCACCTCCTGAATCCATACCGGCGAGCAGTGCATTTATTTCTTCCTGTGAAAGCATTCCATCCATGCTGCTACTCTTCCTCCTCTCTAATTACCGACGTTATCTTGACGGCGTACTTATCTTTAGCTGTTCCGGGCATTGCAGTGAACTTATAAATATCACCGACATATACCTGTAATTCGCTATTAACCTGATTATCAAGTCGAATTATATCGCCCCTCTGGAGCTGAACAAAATCGCTGACCGATACGTTACATCTCCCCAATATGGCCTTAACCGGAACATCGACATGTCTGACAAGAGACTCGAGATGTTCACCGTAAGTATCATCATCATGCTTCTGCATGGTTGAAAACCAGAACTTCGTATTCAGCTTATCCATAACACTCTCAAGCGTGAAGTACGGAAGACAGATATTCATCAGTCCCTCGACATCACCGATCTTGATATTAAGTGTCACGATCGCGATCATATCAGTAGGTGAAATTACCTGTGCAAACTGCGGATTGGTTTCAATCCTCTCCATGATAGGATTTATCGCAAGAACGTTCTCCCACGGTTCAACCATAAGCTGCATACATATGGTTATCAGCTTCTCAATAAGCGGCATCTCAATATCGGTAAAGGGCCTTGTCTTATCAAGTCCGACGCCCTCTCCTCCGAGCATTCTGTCTATAAAGGCAAAACCGATATTGGCCTGAAGCTCAAGAATAATGGTTCCCTGCAAAGGTAAGAAATTAATAATTCCCAAAATTACAGGGTTACTCAGTGCGTTACTAAACTCCGAATATGTTACGGTCTCGGAGTTTGCCACCGAAACCTGCACGTTTTTTCTAAGATAAAGCGGAAGTGTTGTTGATAACAATCTTCCATAATGTTCATAGATCATCTCGAGGGTTCTCAGGTGTTCCTTAGAGAACTTTGCCGGTCGTTTAAAGTCGTAATCCTTGACTTTCTTCTCATCCGCAGCGGACATCTGATCCACGTCGAGTTCACCGGTATTTAGAGCCGCGAGTAGATTATCTATCTCATTCTGTGATAATACTTCACTCAAGCGTAGATCACCTCACTTTTACAGTAACAAAGTACTTTCATAACAAACTCTTTTCATACTCCCCAAAATAAAGACTATATATATTACTGATATACGGTTCCGGAAAAGCT
Organism: Butyrivibrio sp. AD3002; assembly: GCF_000420905.1. NCBI lineage: Bacteria > Bacillati > Bacillota > Clostridia > Lachnospirales > Lachnospiraceae > Butyrivibrio > Butyrivibrio sp. AD3002. The sequence continues at coordinate 468,732 of NZ_ATVV01000001.1, forward strand.
TACATCATAGATAAAGCCGGATCCGAAAAGTTCCTGTATCTGCTCCAGAAGAGTAGCTTTGGCTTCATCCTCATGCTGTCTGATCTCATCCAGTGTATACGCGCCGATAACAGTGGTAATCTTGGACTTGATCATATCCTGATAGGTTGCAATTGCTTCATCCGTACCATAGGTATTGTAATCCTCATTGGATTTATCCATCGAAAGAACGATGGTTGTAAGCATGTAATGTGCTTTTCCGCTTCCGTCCTCTTTAAGCGTGATAGTCATATCAGCAATGGAATATGATGCAACATTTGCAATATCCACATTACCTGTAGCGGATCCCGAAAATCCCTGACCGTTTTCACCACCGTTGGCCTCAATCTGAAGAGCGGCTGCGATATCTCCGATAAGAGCAACTGCCTGATTGTTGGTGGTCATGACCGTCAGCATCATAAATCCTGTCATACCTGTGTTAACTAAAAGTAAAGCCAAAATAATAATTGCAAGCAGGTTCTTTTTCATTTTTTTGTCTCCCTTTTAATACATTGGACTGAGCGGATTGTATATCCTTATCTCTACTCGCCTGTTCCTTGCTCTTCCTTCCGGTGTGGAATTGTCCGCAACCGGTTCATACTCTCCTCTTCCCGAATGCTTCAACTTTGAAGGGTCAAGATTGGTATTCTCAATAAAGTAGTAGAATACCGAAAGTGCTCTTGCATCACTAAGTTCATCATTGTTTGTTATCTTACCTGAAGATCTGTGCATAGGAACATTATCTGTATGTCCCTCGATCTCTATCGTCCCACCGGCATATCTCTCAAGAACCGAACCGACTTTATTAAGAATCGAGTCTGCTCCCGGCTTAAGTACAGCGTTACCGGTGTCAAACAAAATCGCTCCCTGAAGTGTCAGCTGCACGAACTGGCTGGTAAAATTAACATCAACCTGTTTTGCCACATCCAATGAATCCAGAGCTTCATTGACCTCAGCTGCCAGCGCCTCCGAAGCCTTGAGCTGTTCAGCCTCAGCCGCCTCCTGAGTTTCCTCGGAATTAGCACCTTGCTGGGTAGCATCACTCTCTGTAGACATCTCTGTGGAATCACCCTCGGAACCAGTTCCGGTTGCATCTCCTTCCGATCCGCTTCCTTCTCCTCCGGTTCCCTGCATGATACCACTGGTGTCTCCTTCTGTGTTTATTCCGGCTCCGCCGCTCTCACTGGCATTTTCGCCCTCGGAATCGGTAATATCCTCATCCTGGGAACCTGACTGAGATACACCCATTGAGATAATATAGTTGGACAGCTGATTGAGCTGTGAAATACCGTCTCCGACCAACGCGCCTTGACCAAGTGCAGCTTCACCACCCTGGAAAATACCAAAGGCTGAACTGAAGGATGCGGCAACCTCCTCGAACTTCTGCGCATCCATGGTAGCCATGGAGAAAAGCAAAACGAAGAAGCAAAGGAGCAGGTTCATAAGGTCACCGAAAGTACCCTGCCACGCCGGCAAACCGGGCTTTATTTCTTCTGGTTTTTTAGCCATTATTCTCCTCCGCCTCCGTCACCGGTGCCGTTCTCTGCCTCATAAGCAGCTCTGTTAGCAGGTGAAAGGAACGATTTAAGCTTCTCCTCTGTTACACGCGGGTTTTCACCTGCCTGTATAGAAAGAAGTCCCTCAATGACAATACTTTTCATAGTATATTCTGCATTATCCCTTGCCTTGAGCTTATTCTCGGCAGGGTAGCAAAACCAGTTCGCAAGAACCGATCCGTAGAACGTTGTGATAAGGGCAACGGCCATGGACGGTCCGATTGATGAAGGATCTGACATGTTCTGTAGCATAAGAACCAGTCCAAGAAGGGTTCCGATCATACCCCAGGATGGTCCCATACCTGCAACATCAGCAAAGAATGTATAATTCTCTTTATGTCTTTCTGACATAGCATCTATCTCAGCTTCAAGGATAGCCTTAACCAGTTCGGGCTCGGTACCGTCAACTATAAGTCCGACACCCTTCTTCATGAAAGGATCTTCAATGTTGCTGGCAGCTTCTTCCAATGCCAGAAGTCCCTCTTTACGTGCAGTATTGGAAAGATCAATTATCTGCTTGATAACAGCCTTAGTATCATCCGTCGGCATCTTAAAAATCAGCGTGTAGGATTTAAGGCCGTTAATGAAACTGGGCATGGTTCTGGATGCCAAAACCGCCATGAAAGCTCCGCCAAACGTGATCATCGCGGAAGGCGCATCGACGAAATATTTAACACCGGTGATACCGGCACCAAACACAATACTCAGAATCATGAAAACGAAACAAAGCAATACACCAAGTAATGACGCTATATCCACTTAGTTTTCTCCTCTCATAAAAAAACTTTAGCCGAACTTATTTCTCGTTACATTTCTTCATGATCTCAGGAACAGATTCCTGTACAATAAACTTACGTCCATTCGCCATAATAATGACTGTGTCGGGGGTGGCCTCCACTGTTTCTATAAGATCCTCATTGACCAGCATAATGCGGCCATCAATTCTGGTAATCTCAATCAATTTTTAGCCCTCATATAATTATTTTTTGAAAAAAGCATTCAGAAAATAATCTCCCACTGAAGCAAAATTATCACGAATCAGTTTAATTAAGATAATTTTATCATGCTTTTTCGATGAATAGGCATCCTGAAAGACGCAAAAACACAGCTTTTGTATTTTTATTTCAAAATGTATAGTTTTTGATGAAATAAAATTACACGCTACATCTTGTGCATACTTCATTTTTGATTATACAACATCTCGTGATTTATTAAAATAGTTTTGGCTCTTTTTCTGAAATAATGATGGCCTGTTTTTACTTTAAAGAATTTTTCGGGTTTGTTTATTTGTATTTAATATATTGATTTCTGATCAACAGATAATTCAATGATGTTATTGAAAATTTATTTCATAATTTTCTAAATATTATTGTAATTAATTTTCAACCGAATCTCTTCTAGCGAAAATGGCGCTCAGGTTTGAGCGCCATTTTTGTTTATCTTAGCTTTATCTCCCCCTCGCTAAGTTATTACCTCTTCAGATTTGTCAGCTCCTCAAGGAGTGTATCTGAAACTGTGATGATTCGGCTGTTAGCCTGGAATCCACGCTGGGTTGTGATCATGCTGGTGAACTCACTTGAAAGGTCTACGTTTGACATTTCCAGAACACCTGTGGTGATGTATCCGCCGTCTGTTGTTACATCCTGGATTGTAGCTTCGCCGGAGTTAAGTGTCTGTGTATAGAGGTTGTCACCGTTCTTCTCAAGACCTGATGCGTTAGCAAATTCTGCTGTTGCGATCTGTCCAAGGAGCTTTGTCTGACCGTTTGAATAGGTTGCGTAGATTGTTCCGTCCTTACCGATTGTAACACCGTTCATCTCGCCGACTGCACGTCCGGTCTTAAGACTTTCCTTATCACCCTTAACTGCTCCGATTGTGGAGGTTGCCATTGTATTGTAGTTAGTTGTGGATGAGAAATCCATGTTTACATCTGTGAAACCTGCCATCTTAGGCTGTCCATCGATAACAGCGTCCTGGTTGAAATTAAGAACGATCTTCTCTGTGGGCTGCTCGATGGCGCCGGTCTTTGCATTGTACTTAAGTGTAATTGCGTTGTTTACAATCTGAAGTGTTCCGTCATCAAGGATGTGATAGGTAAGTGTCTCGTAGTTTCCGGAAGTCTTGTCAGGTGTGTAGTTATAAACATCCGGGAAGAAATCTGCTGTAGCTGTTGCATCGAAGATCTCTGATACATAGCCGGTTCTCGGAATCTTGTCGTAAACTGTTTTTCCTTCTTCGCTTGCATTCTTGAAGGTAGCGGTTGTCTCGTCAAGTTCGATTTCAAATGTAAGCTGTGTCTCGGTTGTTGTCTTTGTAATTGCAAAGCTCTTTACACCTGAGTTATTCTTTGTTCCGATTGTAAGTGTTGATCCGTCATCGCTGAGCTTATAGGTAACATCATCATTACCGGGTGTGTAGTTGTAGATAGCTTTAAGCACATTCTTCTGTGAGTTTGTAAGTGAGCTGATATTTCCTGAAAGCGGTACTGCTGTCTCAACTTCGCTCTTGTAATTTCTGTATACGATGTTTGATCCGGTATTCATGTAAACCGAATAGGTATTTTGGTTCTGATATTCGTTAGCAGCTGACTTTGTACTTGTGGTCTTGTAGATAGTAATCTTACCATCTGTGGCAATTTCATATTTGTAGGTATATGTACTGTTGTCATCAGATACAGGGATATCATTTGCTGTCATGCCGTAGCATTCAAGTATTTCAAGTGATTCGGGATCAAGGCTTGAAAGATCACCTTTTCTGTCAAACTTATGATTTTTCTTATCATCACTGAATACAGCTGTTGTTCCTTCTGTTGAGTAAACATATTTTGTGCTGTCATAAGGTCTTTCGGTAAGCTGAGTTGTTGCTACTGTCGTTACTTCAACAGTCATAACTCCGGCATCAGAAATCGTATATTGATATGTGTATAGCTCTGTACCGCTTGCGTTCTGCTCCGGAAGTGGTGTTGCTTTAAGCCCCAGTGCTTCAAGATCAAGGGGAGCTGACGATTCGCTGATAGCATCTGTTATCGGTAACTGTCTTGTTGTTGGAGGTGTCGACGGAACATTTATTGTTACTGTTCCTACAGGATTGTTATAATCTGTAATACTAAGTGGTCTGGTAAGTGTTGTATCTCCTTCTACGGTTGTTTCAACCTTAGTAATATCGATCTTTCCGTTTGTAAGGTTGATTGTGTAGCTGTAAGTGTGATTTGCATCTACTGGGTAGTTGGATCTGGATAATCCGTATGCTTTAAGCAGATCATCTGTTAAAACATTAGGTCCGGATGCAGTTTCGGGGATATCTATATTAGTATCTGTATTTCTGTTATTCAATGTAATTGTTCCCGAATCATACTTAACTATTCTGTAATCTGCATCAAGCGGCTTTTCTTCATGTGATTCACCGTTTCTATACAGTGTAAGACCTGATACTCCGTCAGATGAAAGTCTATATGAATAAGTTACACTGTCTTCGCCTGTCTTAGGTATGTAATCAAGGTCTTCAACCTTTAAGCCAAACATTGATTCAAGGACTTCCTTCTGGCTGGAATCCAAAACACCCGTATTGGGCATATCCAGAGTTCTGGGAAGTGTTGCATAAGTGGAATTCTCATAGGTTCCGTATGTAACTGTGGTATCTGTGCTGCTGTTCTTATAATAGGTTCCAAGACTTGATGATGATGTATCTGCCTGTGTTACAGGGTATACGCTGATGGAGCCGTCGGTGTTAATTGTGTAATAATCTGTAGATGCTACTGAAGTATCTCCTGCTACTCCAACTGTAAGTCCATACACATTTCTCAGAAGTGTAGGTGCCTTATCAACGAGATTTGAAATTGCTCCGCTTGTAGGAATTCCTGAATATGCGGTTGATCCTGATGAATTTTTAAAAGATACATTCTTAGCACCAACTGTTGCTGTATAGTTAACTGTTGTTACTGTCTTTGTCCAGGAATCACGAAGTCCGTAGGTCTGCTCATCATTATCAAGGTCTGTGAAGGTTACGTTGCTGAGCTTCTCTGCGCCGATTGTATTCCCCTTGGAATCAAGGATATCTTCGAGAGTCATTGTATAAGTATGCTCGAGGTCATCAACGTCGCGAACAGCGAATTTTGCTGTGTAGAGATAACCAAGATTGTCGTAGAACTCGAGAGTTACGGTTTTTCCGTTATCACTTGTGATGTTTGTGTCGTGTGCGTCAATGTTACCGCTTACAAGTCCTTCTGTTGTTCCTTCCGGAGGATATGTCATGTTCTCGGCACTCATGATCTGAAGTTTGCCGATACCGCCGTTTGTGTTAACGGTGATGGCACCTGTCTCGGGATCTTCCTGTGCTGACCAGCCGTATACAAAGTAACCTGTTGACTGCATTGCGAGGTTTCCTGCACCATCTACATAGAAGGAACCGTCTCTTGTAAACATTGTCTGGTTTCCGTTATTTACTACATAGAAAGCGTCGCCGGTAATTCGCATATCGAACGGATTGTTAGTTGTTTCCGTTGCGCCCTGCTGAGTGATTGCTGTTGCAATCGCGCCTGATTTTGCACCAAGACCGATCTGACGTGCATTGATACCACCGGTTCTCTCGGTAGCTCTGGATGCGCGCTGCGTAGTCTGGTACATCAAATCACTGAAGGTGATAGACTGTGACTTGAAGGATGTGGTGTTAACGTTCGCGATGTTATTACCGATAACATCCATCTTGACCTGGTGGGTCTTAAGTCCTGCTACACCAGAAAAAAGTGATCTCATCATAAGGCATGTCCTCCTACTTTGATGGGGGACGGCACACATATTCTATTTTCCGGTTGGAATGAAAAAGAAGGGGAAACGTGATTGAATTCCGTCTGGCGTTCGGGAATTCGTGACCTCCTTAGATACTTACCACTTCCGATAAGCTTACGGACAGCTGCCCTGTCCTCGGTCCGGTCATATTTCTTCTTTCATTCTGTCCATTTTATAGAACTTATGCGATTACCGCTCCGTCTATATTGGTAAAAATGTTGCTGCCAGTTTCCTGACTATCCATCGCTGTAACTACTGTGTTGCTCTTTACATTTACGATGAAGGCAAGCTGATCAACCAGGATAAGTGATTCGTTTATTCCTTTCGCATTGGCCTGATTCCTTGCGTTATTCAGGCGGTTCATCTGATCCTGTGTGAGCTCAATGTTGCGGTCACTTAGTCTGTTGGAAGCGTGCTTTGAAAATCTGACACCCTCCCTGCTTTCTTCGATCTGAGAGAGGATTTTGCCAAAGTCCGAATTCTGGACGCCGGCGCCGCCTCTGATCTTCTCGCCCTGACCAAAGTACTGGTTCTGAACCTGTTCAATTGAAAGGAATCCGCTTGTATTATCTATTCTCACGGCTTACTCCTTTCCATAAACAAACACTAAGCCTAATTGCTTTACCGCTCTATATTTCGGCTTGCTAATCAAAAACTTAAACCCAATTTACAAATTTACATAAATTTAATAAATGATATGATTCATTTATTCGGTTGATACGCTTTCATCGGGGTCGTTTGTTATCTCGTCGATCTTTGCTTCCTTCTCAGCCTTCTGTCTTTCCTCGTAGTCTGCCTGATTCTGGTTAGCTTCCTTTACAAGTTCCTGAGCTCTCTTATAATACTTTTCAAGTTTATCAATATCAGACTGATCAAGAAGAGCAATTGCATCCGCATCCATATTCTCGTAAAAGCTGAAGGCCTTGTAAATTGCATCCGCATCGGTAAATACCATGTTTTCATAAACAGGGAACTTTTCCATCATCTCTGCAAGATCATCTGCCTGATCATGAATCTCTACAAAGTGGCTGTCCGCTACTGAGCTTACATCTTCCATCTTGTAATCTGTTCCGTCTATATTCAGATATGCTTCTCCGCTCTTGTATGTTACATAGTCAACCTTGCCCTGAACCTGCTGGCCCGCCTCATTTGTAACGATAACGGTTTTTCCAACAAGGTCGGATGCTCTGGACATTGAGAAAGCCTCTGCCATATTGGATAGCTGTTCAACCTGTGTAAAGGTCGCATACTGATTGATATACTCGGTGTTAGAAGTCGGCTCCAAAGGATCCTGGTACTTCATCTGTGCACAGAGAATATTCATAAATGCGTTTTTGTCATATCCCTGATTGGCCGCCGCTTTAGTAGCGTCACTGGTTTTGCTCTTGGTATCAACGAGTTTACCGTCTTGAACTACTGCATTTACACTCATTTAATTACCTCCGCCGTATATCATGCTGAAAAATCGACTGAGTTGCCGTTAATCGCCATCATCTCAGCTGTGAGCTGATCTTCCTCGGCTATTTCTCCGACTTCCTCTAAGGAAAGGTCTCCGAGTCTTATTCTTCTCATGGGCTTTCTGACAGAACTCTGCGCATCAGCATCATCTTCTCTCTGGCTCTGGCTGTCATTAAGTGCCTGATCAAAAGCTCCTGCGTTTACTGTTACTTCTACTGCAGTAACCTTTACGCCCTGCTCATTAAGCTTATCCTGAAGCTGCTGTATCTGGCTTTCAATGGCTGCCCTTACATCTTCGTTCTGAGTGAGGAACTTTGCTATTACATTTCCGTCCTTAGCCGCTTCGATGATTACATTTACATTTCCGAGGCTTGCCGGATGAAGCTGAAGTTCCATTGTGGTTGTATCGGATCTTACATTCATTTTGATATACTCGGTTATCTGATCCATTATCTCCTGAGTGTTAGCCCTTGCCATCTGCCCATAGCTTTCGGTCTCCACTACTTCGGTAAGAGATGCTGATATCTGATTCATCACCTGGTTGTATACAGACCCTTCTGTGTTTTCCTGTTTCTTGTTATCACTATGATGCTCTTCGTGATGTTCCTGTGTCTCTACTGTAAGCTGGAAATTTGGAGTTGCTTCTTCGTTTTCAGCAATTCCTGCTGCCTCTGTAGTTGTAGTTGTTTCTTCTGTTTTAGTCGCCTCTGCCACCTGCTGGCTTACTTCCTTTACAATGCCGTCACCTGTAAGGTCAAGTCTTACTGCCTCAGAGGATACCGCATTTTCAAAGGTCTGAGTAATTGCCGGATTATTTGTATCTGCAACAATTTCTCCAATTTCCTGTCTGGGTTGCTGTTCACTTAAAGCTTCATTGAAATCCTCAAGTGCGGAGTTAAATCCTTCTTCATTTAATCCAAACTCCTCCATGAGGTTCTGTCTGGTAGTGTCTACCGCATCCTGCATATTCTGTACATTCAGATACAAGTCTGCATTGGTTACGATGGCCATTACGTCATTTGCAGCGGTAAGCTGGCCAACTATCTGTGTAAGATTTGTAGGATCAAGTATTGCTACATTTGTAAGTCCCAGTGTTGCCATTGCATTCTCGATGTCTTCGATATCGACACCAAGTTCATCTGCAAGCTGTTCCATCAGAAGTCTGCTGCTTTCAAGCATAGCCTGTTCCAAAGCGGTCTCGGCTTCATCTGCCGCTGCAATAGCAGCTGTGTCTTCGCCGGCATTTTCTTCTGTTACTGTCACAACCTGGGCATTTTCTTCTGTCTGTTCCGTGACATTTGAAGTTTCTACAGCTTCCTCGGCCGTTACATTTTCCTTTTGTGTATCTGTCTTTGCTGCCGTTGTCTCGTCTGTAGTAGTTGTCTCTTTTACAGCTGTCTGTTCACTGTTTTGTGTACTCGCCTGCTGAGCTGCCTGTGACTTTTCGTAGGTCGCACTTACATTATTTGTCGCTGCTCCTGTCTGTGTAAGAGTCCTTGCTACATCTGTTGTAATTGACGCTGTCTGCTTCTGCGAGTTGGCATTTAAAAGCGCTTTCTGGAAATCTGTAGTCTGCTCCTTTGTAGCAGCAATTCCTTTTGCTGTCTGGGTATTGGTATATGTATTTAGTGTTCCAATACCGGGAATCGCGTTACTTATCAAAGCTTTTTCCTCCTTTCCCTTTTAGATTTGGGTATGGTTTGCCCATAGCTTTACATAACTAATATCGGCCATGTGGGAGAAAACTTAACCCGCATGGCCGAAAAATATTAAAAATTTATTAAAATTCCCCTCATCCGGCACTTCGTGCCACCTTCCCCCCAAGGGGAAGGCTTAGTTGCCTACTCCGGATACTGTAGCCTTATGTGTGGCAGGTTCCATGTAGTCGGTAACCTTACCTGCATATTCCTCTGTCATCTTATCAAGAATAGCACCGCGGTTTTCGGCACTCATCTTGCCCAAAATTCTCGAAATGAGTCTTACCGCATCTCCGGTATCATTCTCAATCATTGCATCAAAGATTGCTGCAGCTTCCTTTGCCTTCATGGATGAATATGCTTTTACATATTGTTCCAGCTCAATATCATCCGCTTGTCCCTGAATGATCTGTGCATAAATCTGCGCTGCAACGTCAGGTTCAATCTCCTCATAGTATTTTCTATATTCATCTACTGAAGGCGCGTTGTCCGCATAAACAACGTTCTTGTAGAAGTCCTCTTTTTCCTGTTCGAGCTTGGACTGATTCTCCTCAAAAGGTTGGAGCCTGGTCACTTCGGTCTGAAGCTTTTCATTCTCTTCCTGAAGATTCTTGTTCTCTTCCATTTCCTTTCGAAGCTCATTCTCAAGCCTCTTGATATAGAGATTAGCTTCATCAAGGCTGCTCGCAAGCTGTTCATCAACCGGATTCACAAGCGGCTGTTGTGCTTCTTCCTGCTTCTTCTTTTCTGTAGGTGTGTAGCTTCCCTCCGGAAGAATATTGTTAATTCCGGGTATGTCCCCTATGATCGGTGCAAGAACATTTGAGCCGAAGCCTCCCACATCCAGCTTAATGAAAATGCCCATAATAATGAGCCAGATCAAAATGATAATGAAAGTGATAACAAGTGTAGCCGCACCACCACCATCATCACCGTTCAGCTCAGCATTTCTCTCTGCCAGTTCAGCTTCCTTCAGCTTTGCAGCTTTTCTCTGCTCTTTTAGCTCCTGGCGAAGGGCTTTTCTCTCTTCTTTTATTTTTTTTCTGGCTTCTTTATCAGGATCTACCGGCTTGGGTAAAACCGAAGCTTCAGTATTATCCTTTGCGGGTTTGTCTGCCATTACTGTTCCTCTCTGGTACGTTTGGTGTATGTGAAGCTTGATCTTTCATCAACTTCTTTTGCCTCGGCTTCTTTTTCTTCCTCGACAAATTGTTCATAGGCTTTTTCTCTAAGCCTCTCCTGCATCTTCCTCTCCTGCACGGCTCTGGTGAGCTTCATTCTTGCGACTTCGAATTTTGCTCTGTAAGCATCAACCTTAACTTCCTGATCCTTTATTATGACATCCATCTGCTTTTCGTAAAAATTGTTGTCCATGATCTTCTGAACATCCATTATACTGGCGCTCCGAAGCTCATAGCCTTCCTGAATAAAAGCATCTCGCGTTTTATTGTAGTCATTCAATATATCAAGCTGATCATTAAGTTCCTTCAGAGCCTGGGCGAATTCCATCTTGACCTGCTCTTCCTGTTGGAGTCGCAGATTAAGGACGCCCTGAAGGGGATAGTTGAATCTTGCCATGGCCCCTCATCCGGCACTACGTGCCACCTTCCCCCTAGGGGAAGGCTTCTATCTTATTCTTTGAACATGCTCTCCAGCTGCGCTACGACTTCCTCATAGGTAAACTTTTCATCTGTCTCCTGCATAAGGAATTCGTTCACGGCATCTATTTTGGATACGGCATAATCAATGTTCTTATTGGCTCCCGCCTTATATGCTCCGATGTTTATCAAATCTTCAGCATCGGAATAGGTTGCAAGCACATTCTTTAGCTTACCTGCTGCTTTCTTCTGTTCCGAAGGCGCAATGGCGCTCATACATCTTGAAATGCTGGCAAGTACATCTATAGCCGGATAGTGGTTCTTTTGAGCTAACTTTCTATTGAGGACTATGTGTCCGTCAAGAATACCTCTGGCGGTATCTGTAATAGGCTCATTAAAATCATCACCATCGACCAGGACAGTATAGAGGCCTGTAATTGAGCCTTTTCTAGACTTACCCGCTCTCTCAAGGAGCTTAGGCATCTCAGCATATACACTCGGCGGATAACCTCTTGATACCGGAGGTTCACCACTCGCAAGTCCTATCTCTCTTTGTGCCATGGAAAAACGTGTAAGAGAATCCATCATCAAAAGCACGTCTTTTCCCTTATCACGAAAATACTCCGCAATTGAGGTTGCGGTTTTAGCCGCTTTAAGTCTCTCAAGCGCAGGTTTATCAGAAGTTGCAACCACAACTATTGAGCGTTCCATGCCCTCAGGGCCAAGGTCTCTTTCTATGAATTCACGGACCTCCCTTCCACGCTCTCCGATAAGGGCAATGACGTTAATATCCGCATTGGTATTTCTTGCAAACATACCCATAAGAGTAGACTTACCGACACCGGAACCGGCAAATATCCCGATTCGCTGTCCTTTTCCTACTGTAAGAAGGCCGTCCACTGCCTTAACTCCAAGTGATAAAACATCCGAAATCGGATCTCTTGTCATTGGATCCGGCGGCTGATTTTCAACGGAGTATGCTATTCCGTTTTCAAGAGCAACGCCCTTTCCATAGTTGGTTCCGTCTATTCTTCCAAGACCGTCAAGGGTTTTTCCAAGAAGGCCTTCTCCAACATTAACGCGAAGCGGCGAGTCTGTATTTTCAACAATACTGCCGCTTCCTATACCGCTAATATTCTCATAAGGCATAAGAAGTACATGATTATCCTTAAAACCCACGACCTCAGCCATGGTTCCCCTTCCGGAAGGTCTGGCTGTAGCTTCACCTTCCTTCTTCTTGGAATAAATATAACAGATATCTCCCATCTTAGCCTCGGGGCCCGCAGATTCTATCGTAAGTCCGACAACATTAACAACCTTGCCTCGAACCTTGTAAAACATATTGTTAGATATCTTTTTATATTTTGAATAATCGATAATTCCATTTGCCATCAGCGCCTACTCCTGTCAAATGATAGAAGCTTCAACTTTCTCGAAAGTTCCGAAAGCTCCACGCCAAGAGAGCAGTCAAATACACCACCCTCGGATTCAATTATACATTCATTCTCTTTAAGAAGCGGATCCTCAACAATTTCAAGAGTTGAATTCGGGGATGCCATTACTTCCTCAAGGTTCGCCTTTTCATCGGATACCAGATCATAATCATCGGCTGATATATGCAAAATAATATCAACTCCGCTCTCCATCTTTCCAAGTGTAGTTCTTATGAGATGAAGGATTATATCTTTATTTTCTCGAAGGTCAACATTAAATACATGCTCGTAAATTTGCGTCAATGTATCAACCATATCAGGCTCAATGCTCGCAACCAGCTGCTGAAAATCCGATTGTTGCTTATCTTTTTCGGCCTGGATCTCCTCCTCGGCCTCTGCCTTCATCTTTTCTATTTCCTCAGCGGCCTGTTTTATTCCTTCTTCATATCCGGCAGCTCTACCTTCCTCCATGGCCTGATTACGTATTTCATCAGCCTGAGCCTGGGCATCATCAACAATCTGTTTGGCCTGTTCCTCTGCCATTCTGATCTGTTCATCAATCTGAGCCTGTATTTCTTCCAGATTGATCTGCGGAACTTCCTCTGCCGGGGGCTCCGGCTCGGGTGTCATATCCATACCAAGGTTCATATCCTCCTCGGACATACCCATTCCCTGGTTATCAAAATTATCTCCCTGATATCCGTACTCACCCATTGCTTCGGGGTTCTCACCATATCCTTCAGCCGGATTTGTGCCGTACATACCCTCCCCTGAATCATAGGGGATATTCTCTCCAAAACCTTGCTGGCCTTCCATTCCGTAACCGGAATTCTCATCATAAACGCCCGAATTATCAAATCCATCACCATAATTCTGAACACTTTCTTCCGGAAATCCCTCCTGAAAGCCCTCATTAAAGCCACCAATCTGATTCTGGTCATCAAAATTGGTGTTGCCTATGATATTTTGACCCTCATCGTAAGCACCTACCTGTTCAAAGCCAAGTCCTTCCTCAAACGCGCCAAAAGCAGGCACTGGTTCACCTTTCTCCAATGCCTCCCTTCTTTTGGCTTCCTGGGCCTGATATTTTTCTATTTTCTGCTCAGCAAGTTCGTTGTTATCAATGATGTGCTTATCGTTTTCATCAACCTGATACCAACCGAACTTAAGTAAATTAGATTGATTAGACAACCAGGTCATCACCTCCGCCTCTGGAGATTACAATCTCACCGGCATCCTCAAGCTTACGTATAACATTAACAATCTTCTGCTGTGCTTCCTCAACATCCTTCATACGAACAGGTCCCATGAAGTCCATGTCTTCCTTAATCATTGCAGCAAGACGCTTAGACAGGTTGTTAAAGATAGCGGTCTGTACCTGTTCAGTAGATCCCTTACAAGCAAGGCCGAGGTCAGCATTGTCAACATCACGCAGCACGCGCTGAATAGCACGGTCGTCCAGAAGAAGGATATCCTCGAAGACGAACATCTTCTTGCGGATCTCATCTGCTAGTTCAGGCTGCTCGATTTCCAGAGTCTCCATGATATGTTTCTCAGTAGCACGGTCAACTGCATTGAGGATTTCAACCACAGCATCTACACCACCGACAACCGTATAATCCTGGTTAACCAGTGATGAAAGCTTGGACTCAAGAACTCTCTCAACTTCTTTGATCGTATCGGGACTTGTTCTATCCATTGTTGCGATACGCTTTGCAACATCAGCCTGTCTCTCAGGCGGCAGCGCACCAAGGATCATAGCACTCTGTGCCGATGACATATAGGACATAACAAGAGCAATAGTCTGCGGGTGTTCATCCTGTATGAAGGTAAGAAGCTGTGAAGGATCGGCCTTTCTGATAAACTCGAAGGGCTTAACCTGAAGAGATGCAGTCAGTTTACTGATAACATCCATCGCCTTATCTTCACCAAGCGCCTTCTCCAGAAGTTCCTTGGCATAGTTGATACCACCCTCAGCAATATACTGTTGGGCAAGACAGATTCCGTAAAACTCCTCGATAACCGCTTCCTTAACCTGAGGTGTTACACTTCTAGTGTTAGCAATCTCAAGAGTCAGTTCCTCTATCTCATCTTCTTTCAAATGTTTAAAAATGGCGGATGACTTTTCCGGTCCGAGGGCAATCAAAAGGATGGCTGCTTTCTGCGTTCCTGAAAGATTCGCAGTAAGAGCCGGATCATAATTCCCTGCGGGAGGTAATCCACCCGCCGCTGCGGCAGCAGCGCCACCTTCTAATTCGTCATCATCAAATTCTTCGCCGTCGATAGCCATTGTAAGTATTCCCCTCCGTGATTTTTAAGAATTACATCTCAAAGTCTTCCTTGAGCCAGTTGCGAAGAAGTATCGCTGCAGCTTCCGGATTCTCTTCGATAAACTTCTCGATGAGTTTCATAGTCTCGCTTCCTTCTTCCATGGTTATATCCGCAAGACCACCCTCCTCCTCAAGATATTCATCCGGCTGTGATTCTAGAAGCTCCTCAACTGAAAGTTCATCAGGCAGAACCTCTTCCTCAGCTTCTTCAATCTCGATTTCTTCTTTTCTGGTTCTGATACTTCTCCAGATAACAAATGCAAGAAGTCCGAGAATAAGAAGTATAAGTATCGCCTGTAGGACATCCGTAAAGGTAAGTCCTTTTCCCTCTGAATCAAAGAATTCAGGCTGTTCGTACGCTGTCATTGAAATATTTGCTGCCGAAATACCTGTCGCTTTGGCAACAATATTTATCGTATCCTCAGCCACCTCTGCCTGTGTGACCCCGGTATTCTCCTTAAATTCCTTCCAGGTCATGTTCTCATGCTCTTCAGGCTTATAGTTATCCTCATTATAGATAACATACTTTGTAGCTGTAACGGAGATTGTGGACTCTTCATAATTCACCTTACCTGAAGGTGTATCAACAGTTGTAATCTCCTCGTTAGGAAGATAATCCTTGGATTCCTCTTCTATCGTAGATGATGAATTCTCATTATCCTGAAGCATATAGGAGGTCTCATCATCATTATTGGTATCAGTTCCGGGAATGCCGCTTGTGCCGTTTACATTCTGGGCACTGTAGTTATCCTCATGACTCAAAACACCCTGTGTCTGATCCTCAGCAGGTGTATAAGTATGTGTCGTCTTTTTTATATTTGAAAAATCAAGGATCAGGTTACTTGCAACTTCAATATCATTGTAGAGCTTTGTGCCCTTAAGGACTCTGATAACTTCATTTCTCACCTGCTGCTCTGCCTTGGTCTTAGCATTAAGCTGAGTGCTGGCAAGCCCTGCAGCAGTAGTATCTTCGGAACCGGAGAACAAAAGATTTCCATCGCTATCCATGATGGTTATCTTCTCCGTTGTATTATTTCCAAGTGCCGTTGCTGTTGCCTTAGCAAGAAATGCCGCATTGTCTTCCGTAAAGGACTCAGGATCCCTAAGTCTTAAGAATATCGATGCTGAAGATTCCTCGTTTTTGGATAAAAGAGTTCCATCATTGATCGGTATATGAAGCTCAATTCTGGCACTGTCTATATCATCAAAGTACTCTTCAAAATCGTGTCCGAGCTTACTTTCAAGATAAGCTATGTATTTTTTTTGCTTATCCGATTCTGTTGTTGAAAAGCTGCCGTTGGTTACATTATCAATACTATAGGTATCGGGCTGTATATAGTTTGTACCCAGCAAAAGAGAGGCATTACTCTCATCCGATTTCAAAACCTCAAACCTGAGATTGTCCTCTGATTTTCTGTACTTAATACCGTTTTCATCAAATAATTCAATTATCTGTTGCGACTCCTTCATAGTCTCAACAGTAGCAACCGTTACATATTTGGGCTGGTTGTATACAGTAACCAGTATAATAATTACCATGATTACTGCAGCTACGCAGGCTCCAATAAGCGTCTTCTGTCTGATTGTAAAGCGATTCCACCACCCAAGGATCCTGTCCCTGAGATCCAAAAGACGTTCTCTCATACTCCTCTCCTCCGTACTTACTTCTAAAGCTTCCCCTCATCCGGCACTTCGTGCCACCTTCCCCCAGGGGAAGGCATATAGTTTCTTCATGCCACCTTCTCCAAAGGAGAAGGCTAATAAATCAATTTATATCTGCATCTGCATGATTTCTTTATATGCAGAAAGCATGCGGTCTCTGACCGCTACCGTATACTGCAGTGCTGTCTCGGCTTTCTGCAGCGCTATCGCAAGATCATGTGTATTATCCGTCTCACCGAGAGACCACTTAATCTCCTCATTCTCAGCATCTGACAGATACGCATTCGTAGTATTTATATTTTCAACAGCTCTCTTGAAAATATTATTAAAAGAACCATCGTTACCAAATCTGTCCCCAAGTGGATTAGTAACCTTGGAATTAACCTTTTCAGCATTTCGAATCGCTGTCGAATGAACATTTCTTATCTGACTAATATCAATATCTGCCATTTATATCTCCCCGCGGATCCCCTGTCCGCATTTAACCTTGCAGGTCATCACTCCGGCTTAGATGAATCATTCAATATTCATCAGCCCTGAGCTATGGAAAGTCCCTGACTCATAAGATTCTTACTTGCATTAAAAGCTGTAGCATTAGCTTCATATCCTCTCTGCGCATCAATGAGATTAGTCATCTCTGTAACGATGTCAACATTAGGATATGTAACATAACCGTACTCATCCGCATCCGGATGTGACGGATCATAAACCATCTTGTAATCGGTCCAGGTGTCATCCTTGATTGAAGATACCTTAACGCCTCTTCCGCTATAGTGATCCAGTCTCTCGTTAAGAATCTTGGAAAAAGGTGTCTGAGTACCTTTTTCGGAAAAAGTTACCACTTTTCTCGTATATACATCACCGGTAGCATCCCTTGTGGTATTTGCATTGGCGATATTCTGGGAGATGATATCCATGCGAAAACGCTCAGCTGTCATTCCCGAAGAGTTGATATTAAAGGAATCAAACATATTACCTGTACTAATCATAGGCTATACCTCACTGTCCTCTCATGGCTGTCTGAAGGTTGGAAAACTCTGACTTAATCCCGAGCATAACACCCTGATATTTAAGCTGGTTAGCTGCAAGAGTCACGTTTTCAGTATCAATGTCCACGTTATTGCCATCCATTCTGTATGAAAAGTTGGAATAATCTGTATACGGTCTTGGTTTCAGTCTGCTTATCTTAAGATCCGAGACCTTGGCATCCATGGTCTTATACCTGGAGTTTCCAAGAGCGCGTTCAAGCTCCCTCTCAAATGCAACGTCCTGTCTCTTGTAGCCAGGCGTATTAACATTTGCAAGGTTATTGGATAAGACTTCATTCCTTACCCATGAAGCATCAGCAGTCTTATCAAGAACATTAATGTAATCAAACGCGTTACTGTTGATCATAGTCTCCCCTCCGTACATAGTAAGGCAGGATAATCCTTTTAATCCTTACTATCATATTATGATGATTTTAATCAAATTACAAGCAATTTGGCAAAAATTATACTTTATATTGTGTTTTTTATATGTCACAGGCACAATATAAAGAAAAGGGATTCGTCACTTCGACAAATCCCTTTATCATTGCACATCCTGTATTTATTATTTCGGAAAAGCTCATAAAGCTCTTTACATCTGCGCCTTTAGTTTTTTTATTTCATCAAATACAACATCATTTAAAACTTTAATATATGTCCCCTTCATTCCCGAGGATCTGGATTCAATTACTCCTGCACTCTCAAATTTGCGAAGCGCATTTACAATAACACTTCTTGTTATTCCGACTCTGTCAGCAATCTTGCTTGCTACCAGAACACCTTCCATACCGTTTAGCTCATCAAAAATATGGATGATGGCTTCCATCTCTGAAAATGACAGTGTACTTATCGCCGACTTAACAACTGCAAGCTTTCTGCTTTCCTCTGCATTTTCTTCATTAACGGCTCTCAGCATCTCAAGGCCTACTACCGTTGTGCCATATTCACAGAGAATAATATCATCGATATCATAAGGCTCATTGCATTTATAAAGAAAAAGTGTACCGAGTCTTTCTCCTGCGATTTCAATGGGTGTAATGATTGCCTGGTATTTTCTCATGTCAACATCTTCAAAACCAAGCGTCTCCAGATTTACATTTTCTTTAGTGGACAAAACCGTGAGGAGTCTTTCGTTCAGCATTGGATCTATGAAGCTTCCTACATCATCAACAAGCATTTCTCCCAGAGAATCAACGGCAGATGTCTCACCGATACCTAGAACCTTGCCCTTTCTGCTTATTACCAGCATGTTGGAATTAAGGATATCGCAAAGCACTGTGCAAATATCGTTAAACACAACCTTTCCGGAATTGCTATTGTGTAGAAGTTTCCCAATTTTTCTGGTTTTATCCAAAAGCTGTACACTACTCATGAAAAAAGTCTCCTTTTATCTGAAAATGCCACTAAGTTTATATAAATCTACTACAACTAACGTGATTGTACCACATAATATACAATACATCAAAGCAATTTGTGCATATTTTTATTAAAATTTAATGAATAGAATGTACAAATCAAAATAAAGAAAAAGCACAGACAGAAAATATAAATTCTGTCTGTGCCATATATATTTAGATCAATTAATCCTCGTCTTTACCGCGGTCTTCGATATATCCGCACTCAGGATCATTACATACAAGTTTGTTATTCTTTATAAGCATGAGTCCGCCGCATCTTGGACATGCTTTCTTGGAAGGTTTCTGCCATACCATGAAGTCACAATCAGGATTGTCTATGCAGCCATAGTATAAACGACCTTTTCTTGTTCTCTTAAGCACTATGTCTTTTCCGCACTTAGGGCAGGAAACACCTGTCTTTTCATAGTAAGGTTTGGTATTTCTGCACTCAGGGAAGCCGGGGCATGCAAGGAATTTACCATGCGGTCCGTATTTAATAACCATGTTGCGTCCGCAATTTTCGCAGACAACATCGGTTGCCTCATCCTGAATCTCAACCTTTTCAATTTCCTTCTGAGCTTTCTCAACAGCATCTGCAAGATCGGGATAGAAATTCTCTACAATGGTCTTCCACTTAACATCACCCTCAGCCACACCGTCAAGGAGAGTCTCCATGTTGGAAGTAAAGCTTACATCGACTATTTGAGGGAATGCCTCGTTCATCATCTTGTTGACAGCTTCTCCAAGCTCAGTGACATATAAGTTCTTATTTTCTTTTGTAATGTAGTGTCTTGCGAGTATGGTTGTTATTGTCGGGGCATAGGTCGACGGTCTTCCGATTCCGAGCGCTTCAAGATCGTGTACAAGAGAAGCCTCTGTATAGTGAGGTGCTGGCTGTGTAAAGTGCTGTTTTTCCTCATAATCCTGAAGTTCAAGCTCTGAATTCTCATCGATTCTCTTTGCCAGAGTATTCTTCTCAATCTGGTCCTCATCATCGGTATAGACATTCATGAAACCGTCAAATACCGTTCTGGACGCAGCAACTGTAAAGCGGTGGTCTCCCGCATCTATTTTCACGGAAGTTGTCTCATATTTAGCAGCTGCCATCCTGCTGGCCATAAATCTGCGCCAGATAAGCTGATAAAGGCGGAACTGATCTCTGGTGAGGAATTCCTTAACGGCTACCGGCGTATTGTTAACATCTGTAGGTCTTATAGCCTCATGCGCATCCTGAATCTTTGCTCCGGATTTACCGCCCTGAGTTGCCTCTGCAAGATATTCTTTACCAAAAGCGTTTGCAATATAATTTGCTGCAGAAGCCTGGGCTTCCTCGGAAACACGCGTCGAATCCGTACGAAGGTAAGTGATTAGTCCGACAGTTCCTGCCTTACCCATATCAATTCCTTCATAGAGCTGCTGCGCCGTGCGCATTGTCTTCTGTGTCGAGAAATTGAGGGATTTTGATGCCTCCTGCTGAAGTGTCGATGTCGTAAAAGGAAGTGGTGCCTTCTTTGTACGCTCACCCTTCTTTATTTCGGAAATTTTGAATTTCTTTCCCTTTAAGTCTTTTACAATTTCGTCAAGCTCTGCTCTGGAAGAAATGTCAATCTTTTTGCCATCTTTTCCATAATAGTGTGCGACGATAGGTTTCTTCTCTCCCTTAACCTTAAGGGTAGCATCAAGAGTCCAGTATTCCTGAGGAATGAATGAATTGATCTCATCCTCTCTGTCACAAATAATTCTGAGTGCTACAGACTGCACACGTCCTGCGGAAAGTCCTCTCTTAATCTTCTCCCATAAAAGAGGTGATATCTGATAACCAACCATTCTGTCCAGTACACGTCTGGCCTGCTGAGCATCGACAAGGTTCATATCGATGTCTCTGGGATGCTTCATAGCTTCCTTAACAGCTGATTGTGTAATCTCGTTAAAGGTCACTCTGGAAAAACGATCCTTTGCATCCTCTAGCTTAAGTGCTGTCATAAGGTGCCAGGAAATTGCTTCTCCTTCGCGGTCAGGGTCAGTTGCGAGATAAATATGATCTGCATTCTTTGCCGCTTTACGAAGAGCTGCAAGAACATCGCCCTTACCCCTTATAGTAATATACTTTGGTTCAAAATCATGTTCTACGTCTATTCCCATCTGACTTCTGGGAAGATCTCTTACATGGCCGTTACTAGCTGCTACTTCGTAACCTGTACCAAGGAATTTTTTTATTGCTTTCACCTTTGTCGGTGACTCAACAATAAGTAAATTTTTCTTTTTTGCTGCCATTAAAAATGCCCCTCTTAAAATGTATTAATAGTAGAAACAGGTTCATTCCGTTTCATAGTTTCGTAATATACACCAATTTTAGGGGCTTTGCAATATGAATTTAAAAAATGAAAAAAAATGAAAGGGCACCGACCTCATCGATCGATGCCCTTTAGTTCTGAATTTCCAATGGACTTGTCTCCTTTTCTGTAATTGTATTTCCACGAATCCTTAAGCGAAAATCACGCTGCGCATCATGACCTTCTTGTGACCACCGGCATCCTCGTTACTCGCCGTTCCTGCAGCCAACCGATTCGTTAAGATGAAATGAATAGAGCGATCGAATTGGTGAAGCACACGCCGCCGCATCTCACCTCTATTCTTAAAACAGATAAATCTGTCTGTTCTCACTCCGGTAAAGCACTCGCTACCATCGCTATTCCTTAGAATTTATCTGCTCTCTTGTTGGTAAAATGATAATATCAATATTGTTCCAAAATGTCAATACACTTTACAAATATTTTTGCTTTATTTAGAAAAATAAATATTAATTTCAAATTAGTCTCTATTTTCTGTCTTTTTAGTGCAAATTGCATACTGTTTTTGATTCAATTTTATTTATACCCTTCTTTATTTCGTATTTTACAAACATATAGTCTTTTAAAAATCTTGCTTACTATATATTGTATTCGTAATTGTCACCCTTGCATTTTAATTGTAGTTGACAATCAATACAATTTATTATATTCTCTCATTGTTATCCGTTTTTTATCGATATACGGTGACAAAAATAATCATCAAAGAGAATCTGTTCTATTCTTTTTGAGAGTATCCAAAAAATATTTCGAAAGGACTTAAGCTAAAAATGAACGAGCAACAAGTTGATGCAAAAACAAACGAATCTACCGAAATACAAGGAACAGCTATAAAGGACTTATGTTTTATCAGTGTTTTTTGTGCAATCATATGTGTTCTATCACAACTTTCAATCCCGATGCCCGCCGGGGTTCCCATGACACTGCAAACACTCATTATCCCCATCGCAGGTATTGTCCTTGGAAAAAGAAGAGGAACCTATGCCACTCTTTTATATCTTCTTATCGGAACTGTTGGAATTCCTGTCTTTTCAGGATTCAAGGGCGGTATCGGTATAATTTTCGGATTGACGGGTGGTTTTCTTATCTCCTTCCCTATTCTTTCATATACCGCTGGGCTCGGTGATGAAATAGCAGCAAATGTTCTCCGCAAGCAAGGCCGGAAGAGTCCGCATATTTATTTCACTATTCTCGTGCTTTGCCTGGCAATAGGTGCTACAATCAATTATGTATTTGGAACAATTTGGTTTATGCTCTTTTCTAAAAGCACCTTTATAGCGGGGTTTACTGCATGCGTACTTCCGTTTATCCCCACCTCAATAGTGAAGATAATACTGGTCGCGCTTATTGCTCCGCAGCTCAAGAAAAGGCTTAGTAGTATTCTATAAGGAAAAATATGACTGACACTAAATCTCTTGTACTGAATTATCTCGAAGACAACTCCGGACGCTTTTCTTCCGGAGAAGTTATTGCGAAGGAACTTAAGCTGTCAAGAAACAGTGTCTGGAAAGCTATAGAATCCCTGCGTAGAGAGGGCTACATTATTAATGCCTCTCCTCGCAGGGGTTATTCTTTGTCAGCACCTGCAGACAATATTACGCTCTCAGGAATTGCAAAATATTTATCTCCCGGTGTCGACTCCGAACTAATTACAATCTATGACGAACTTGAATCCACAAATAAAACAGCCCGGAGCATGGCTTCCTTTGATGCACCTCACGGCAGTGTAATCATTTCGAAAACCCAGACCGGAGGTACCGGAAGAAAGAAAAGGCACTTCTCATCTCCCAAAGGCGGCATATACATGAGTATCATTCTTCGCCCAGAAAGGATGAATATTTTTGATTATTCTCTGATCACCCCTTTTGTCGGTGTCTGTGTCTGCAAAGCTCTGGAAAGCGCCATCGGCGTATTTCCCTCAATCAAATGGCTAAATGACCTGTATATTGATGACAAAAAGATTTGCGGGATCCTTTCCGAAGCAGGAACTGATTTTGATACCGGCGAACTTCAATATATTGTTATTGGTATCGGCATAAATTTCAATTCCGATATAAACGAATTCCCACCGGATTTAAGAAAGACAGCGGGAAGTTTGTTTGAGAAAGGCGGAGAGACTATATCAAAAGACCGGCTTATCGCTGATATTTTAAACAACATTCTTACAAATGATGTGCCGGACTGCATCGTAGAAGAATACAAATCAAGAATGAAAATGCTTGGAAGTACAATCAGAGTAATCACTACAGATGGAAATTACGAAGCAAAAGCTATTGATGTGAACGAAAAAGGGAAGCTCATCGTCGAGCTTCCCGATAAAACAACTAAAATATTATCCTCTGAAGATGTAAGTACAAAGAGCATTAAACCCTGAGCGTAATAATCGCCGCTTACGGCAAGGTTATTTTGCCTTTACCATCATCTCCTTAAGATCTGCAGGCGTAAAGGAATAGGCTTTTCCGCAAAAATGACATTTAATCTCTACATCTTCGCCATCCGATGCAAGGTCCTCTAATTCCTTCTTTCCAAGAAGAGTCAGCGCTCTTTCTACCCTGTCTCTGTCACATCCGCAGTGATACTTAACCGGCATGGTTGCAGTGATATCTATATCAAAACCTGCAAGTACCATGTTCAGCATATCTTCCGGAGTATTTCCCTCCTTAAGAATCTCTGTAACAGTCTTCATTCCCTGGATATTACCCTCGAGCTTTGAAATAACTTCCTCTGATGCCCCTGGCATAAGCTGAACAATAAACCCTCCGGCTTCCATTATTGAAAAGTCTTTATTAACGAGAACTCCAAGACCTACCGAAGAAGGAATCTGTTCTGATTCCACAAAATAACAGGTCAGGTCATCCGCAATCTCACCTGACAAAAGCTGTATCGTTCCCACATAAGGGTCCTTAAGTCCAAGATCTCTTGTTACGGTAAGTGTACCATTACCTACTGCCCCGCCGACATTAAGATGTCCTGCATCATTATTGGG
Organism: Butyrivibrio sp. AD3002; assembly: GCF_000420905.1. NCBI lineage: Bacteria > Bacillati > Bacillota > Clostridia > Lachnospirales > Lachnospiraceae > Butyrivibrio > Butyrivibrio sp. AD3002. The sequence continues at coordinate 493,027 of NZ_ATVV01000001.1, forward strand.
AAGAACAACAGTATTATTCTTCACATATCCTTTAACCTCTCCTCTGTTATTAACAGTCGCAAGAAGTCCTCCGATAGGGCCGTCGCCGTCAACGGTAATAGTAAGCGCATCCTTTTCATTTTTCAGCATGTCACCCATCATGAGAGCGCCACTCATAAGGCGCCCCAATGCAGCGCTGCAAATAGGAGTTAAATCATGTATTTTTCTGGCCTCATCCACCAGATTTCTTGAAGTAATGGCAAATGCCCTTATCTGCGCATCAGCTGCAGTAGCACGCACCATATAATCCTTATATTCCATATAACCTCGTTTATAATTCTGTTATCTGTCTGTTAAGTGTCAGAGGTTTATGCCAGGCTTGCTGTAATAATTGCCATTGAGTAAACCTCTATAGCATTACAGCCTCTTGACAGGTCATTGATCTGAGCATTAAGACCGAGAAGTATCGGACCGTATGCTTCAAAGTTACCCATGCGCTGAGCAATCTTGTAACCGAGGTTACCGGCATCAATATTAGGGAAAATAAAGGTATTTGCATGTCCTGCCACAGGTGATCCCGGTGTCTTAACTCGTGCAACCTTAGGGGAAACAGCAGCGTCAAACTGAAGCTCACCATCAATCGGAAGCTCAGGATACTTTTCCTGTGCTTTCTTAGTAGCATTCTGCATCTTTGTAACAGAAGGGCTCTTAGCTGAACCCTTTGTGGAGAATGAAAGGAATGCAACTTTGGGATCAACACCGAAAGCCTTGGCACACTCTACTGTCTCTCCGCAAATCTCAACAAGCTCATCCTCAGAGGGATCAATGTTGATAGCACAGTCACCCATTGCAATAACCTCGTTATCGCCTGTAGCTGAAGGACGAACAAGAATAAAGCAGGATGAAACAACCGTGTTACCGGGCTTAGTCTTGATGATCTGAAGTGCAGGTCTTACCGTATCAGCTGTTGAATAGGTAGCGCCGCCAAGGAGGCAGTCAGCTTTCTTCATCTTAACAAGCATGGTTCCGAAGTAGTTTGCATGTGACAAAATATCACGAGCCTGCTCGGGAGTCATTCCTTTGCTCTTACGAAGCTCAACAAACTCTGCAACCATAGCCTCAAAATCGTCATAGTTTGTAGGATCAATTATTATTGCTCCTCTGATGTTATAACCCTCATCCTCAGCAACCTTGTTAATAACATCAGGATTACCAAGAAGAATAGGCTTTAAAAAGTTACCTGCAAGAAGTCTGGATGAAGCCTCAAGAATTCTGGGATCCTCACCCTCTGTGAAGACAATAGTCTTCGGATTAGCTTTAAGCTTGGAAATCATTTCTCCAAAACCGTACATTTATATTTCCTCCTAATTTATGAATAGGCAGGCTTGAAACAGCCCGCATTGGTGATAATACATAGCCTGAGCATACAGCTCATTTATAATTATGCCTCAAAATTATAACTCTTAATGTCTTAAAATCTCAAGAAAAGATAAAATTTTATCAAAGTTTTAATAAACGCCTGACATCAAGATAAAAAGTAAAGCCGGATAATCGCATAAAAACGACTATCCGGCTCTATCCCCATTATATTAGTCGGGGAGATCTATTTTCTTACCATCGCGGTGCATTGAGAATTTATCCATAGGATAATTTTTAAGGTTTTCAAGAACCTTTCTTCCGTCAGCCTTTGCAAGAAGTGTTGCTCTGGCCTTGGTAATCTCTGTCTCCGTTTTATGCTTGGAGGGTCCTCCGACGCAGCCTCCGGGACAAACCATACCCTCAATGAAATCATCAGGGAACTTGCCCATCTTAAGAAGCGTCAGTGCTTTCTTACACTCAAGACCACCGGCTGCTCGATGCAGTTTAAGGTCACCGATGTCCTCACCTCTCTCCTGCATGCACTCGATAACGGCATTTGCAACGCCGCCGCTGGTAGCAAATCTCTTACCCCAGATTGAGGATTCCTGATACTCATCATCCACAGGCTCGAACTCTACATCCTTAGATCTCATAAGGGCTCTGATCTCACCATAGGTTACTACATAGTCAGCATTATCCGGAACATCAGGATCCTGAGCCTCTGACTTTTTAGCTATGCAGGGGCCGACGAATACTGTAACGCATCCGGGACGCGTAGCCTTTAAATATCTGGAAATAGCACACATAGGCGAAACAGTTGAAGACATGTTGTTTTCAAACTGCTCAGGGAAGTGCTTCTTAAGCATATTGATAAATGCAGGGCAGCATGACGTAGTCATCTTCTTGCCTTCGGCGTAAGCTTCGGCCCATTCCTTTGACTCATAGGCAGCTGTCATATCCCCGCCAAGTCCAACCTCAACCATATCTGAGAAGCCGATCTTTACAAGCGCCTTTTTAATTGCAGCCATAGTGATGTTCTCACCAAACTGGCCTTCTGTCGCAGGAGCGCACATAGCAATTACTTCCTTGCCCTCCTTGATAGCCTCAATTATCTGAACAAGATAAGTCTTGGATCCGATAGCTCCGAAAGGACAGTTGTGAATACAATGTCCGCAGGATATACACTTATCCTCATCAATTTTACAATATCCATACTCATCGTAAGTGATTGCTCCTACAGGGCAAGCCTTGTGGCAGGGACGTTCAAGATGAACAATTGCTCCATAAGGACAAGCCTTGGCACACATTCCGCATTCCTTACACTTAGCGGGATCAATGTGCATCTTCATGTCACCAGGATGAATAGCATCGAACTTACATGAGTTAAGACATGCTTTTCCCATACAAAAACGGCAATTATCTGTTACTGAAAATGCTGAAATAGGACACTCATCACAAGCAGGATCAATAACCTGAACCACATTTTTTGAATTCTCGTTATAGGAAGTGCTCTGTCCGCATGCCAGACGAATTCTCTGACGCACTATCTCTCGCTCCTTGTAAACACAGCATCTGTACTCAGGCTTCGGTCCGGGCGCAACCTGATATGTAAGCTTGTCTTTGTGCTCCTCGTCAAGCTCTCCCTTCCAGGCAAGGCGGCAAACCTCCTCCATAATCTTGTGTTTAAAACTTACCAGTCCTTCGTCGTTTGTTACCATAGAAATCTCCCAATTCTATAAAATCAATTTACAACTACATATATAAACCTATCATCCCAAAGGAATTTCAAGGTATATTACAATTCAATACGTCTGCAAAAATCCAGACCCTCCATATCATGAGAAGTAATAAGAAGCGGATTTCTTCCCTGTTTTTCTCTGATATACTCAATTGCCTTTATCCGATTTTCAAGGTCAAGTCCTGTAAATGGCTCATCCATAATAAGCATATCCGATGGAATAGCACATGCTCGTACTATCGCAACTCTTCTTTTCATTCCTCCCGAAAGCTCAGATACCGGTTTATGAATCGCATCCTCGGGAAGGAGTCTTAAGAGTTCCTCCTCGGCAACTTTTACTGAGTTTTTCTTATTGACCATAACAACATTCTGAACTGCAGAAAATTGTTCGCAAAGTCTGTTTTCCTGAAAAACCACTCCTGCGTTCAGATATGGATATTTATAATCACCCATCAGATGAACTCTTCCGCTATCAGGTTCTTCAAGGCTTAAAAGAATTCGTATAAGCGTTGTTTTTCCGCTTCCCGAAGCACCTGTAATAACATAAGAATGATCATTTTCTATTTCCAGATTAAAATTTTCAAGGACTTTCCTCGCCCCATAGGATTTGGAGATATTCTCAAGGTCAATTGTCATCCTGCACCTCCTCATCCTTACTGTTTACAGCCTGATTATTTGCCGATGCAGGCACGAACAGTTTCTTTATTATGGAAATTATCATTATAAATATTTTTTCAACTACAAATGAAGCTAAAACAATCGTAAATGTCCAGGCAAAGACCTCTGCTGTATCAAGATTTATCTTAGATCTGTAGAGCCCGTTACCCATAGTGAGGAGCGGCTGCCCTATTACTTCAGCTGCTGCGCCGCTCTTAAAGCCCATGCCTACTGCGACTGAAATCGCACTCATATATGATGGGATAAGAGCCGGAAAATAAATATATCTTATTTTATTGGCAGATGGCATACGATATACTTGTGCCATCTCGAGAAGCTTATCATCTGTGGCGGATAAACCGTTTGTCGTTGCCAGATATAAAATAGGAAAAACCACCAGCGCTACTATCACTGTGGACAAATTGTCACTACCAATCCAAATAAGTATAAGCACAACAAAGCTTGCTACAGGCACTGACTTCACAGTAGTCACCACAGGGGAAATGAATTCTCCTACAATTCTGTATTTAAGAGCTATAGCCCCCAGAACAATTCCCAGCACACAGCCGATCACCACTCCTGCTACAATATGAAGCATTGAGGTTACAACCGATGCTGAAAAATCAGGTGTTTTTGCCATCTGGATGAGCGCGTTTAATGACTCTGCAGGGCCTGCAAGTAATATTTTATTGTGGATTATTATAGCCAGCAGTTGCCAGACCAATAGCCAGAAGGCCACAATGCCGGTCTTTTTTATTATTTTCATAAAACCTCAGCAATAATTAGTCCAATGTATAGAAGGCATCATCCGGAAGGTTACCGCCAACAGATTTAGGATCCTGATCAAAAAGAACCTGTAAGTAGCCTGAAAGCGCAGTCTTTGCATCATCTCCCGAAATACAAACAATATTGCAGGAAGGAAGTGCCTTTGCAGCTATCTCCTTTTTCTCAATAATTCCATACTCTTCCACAAGAGCTGCAGTTCCTTCGACATCTGATATGGCCATGTCTGCACTTGCCTTATGCTCTTCAATGAACTTCTGAACTTCTGAACTATGCTCATTTAAAAAGTCGTTTCTGACAACAGTTACGCCTGTTAAGAGCTTTGATCCATCGGAAACCTGATCCCATTCATCGGTAAGATCGAACACTGCCGATACAGCATCGTTCTTTGCAGATGCCACTGTAGCAAATGGCTGCGGAAGAATTGCCACCTTTGATGCGTCCTCCTGAAGAAGAGCCGCAATTTCTGTTGCCTCTGACTTAAATTCTATATTACAGTCAGTAACACCGTTTTTATCAAGAAGATATCTGAGAACATACTCAGGTGATGCACCCTGTCCGGTAGTCACTACTGTTTTGCCCGCAAAATCCTTAACACTCTTTACGGATTCGTCACCGGTTACGCAATACAAAACACCCAGTGTATTGATATCAACGAGGGAAACACCTCCCTCAGTCTTATTATAAAGAACAGATGCCATATTGGCAGGAACAAATGCTATATCAATATCGCCTGACACAACGCCCGCCATGATTTCATCTGGCTGAGTCTTCATTGAAAATTCATAGTTACCGGCAGACTCTCCGTTCTCGGAATCCTTCATAAGATTCACAAGTCCCATTGTTGTGGGGCCCTTGAGAGAGCCAACTCTTACAGTAACCGAGTCGCTTGTCTCTTCTGCCGATGCTTCCTCAGTCTGCTTTTCCTCTTCAGTTTCTTCTGTAGTTTCTTCTGCTACTTCTTCAGCAACTTCCTCTGCTGCTTCTTCTGTTACTTCTTCATTTGATTCTTCAGCAGTTGCTTCAACTGTTTCTTCGCTTACCGGTGCAGATTGCTCCTTTTCTGTGTTTCCACAACCAACAAGGGTGGACACAAAAAGAGTCGTTGCACATAAGATAGATAATGCTTTTTTCATTCTAAACTCCTCGTATACCTTGCTTATTACTGTATTTATGCATAAAGTCCGATTTAGTATATCATAAAACATAAGGGTATCACAATCATTTTATTGCTAACTAAAGGGCCATAACTTGTCCATATTTACATTTGACGCGCTCTTCCAAATTTGATATTTTATTATAAGTAAAAGGGAGTAGTTGTCATGCATCTGCATGTAACATTTATCCGTCAGTACGGGAAGATGTCCTTCCCCGGATATGTTGTAATTAACGAGACTTTTACTGCATTATCTGCAGTATCAGTCTCTTTTTTTATCAAATATAAAATGGCGAAAGGAATTATAAAATGAAAACTCTTGCAATTATCTTATTTGTGGCGATGTATATCGGACTTATCGCATTTCCGAAAAAGCGTGCATATATCGCTCTGGGAGTTGCCGCAATATTTATTGTGACCGGTATTCTCCCCTACACTAAAGTAGTTTCGGCAGTTGATTGGAACGTACTTCTTATGATTTTCGGAACGTTACTGCTTGTAGATTACTTTATTGAATCGAAAATGCCAAACCTGATAGCAGATCATCTGCTTGATCTTGCTCCAAATGTAATGTGGGTAACAATTTATATGTCACTGTTCTCGGGACTGATATCTGCATTCATCGACAACGTAGCCACCCTTCTGATGGTTGCACCGGTCGGACTCGCAATCTGCAAGAAGCTCAAGATAAATCCTGTTCCGATGATCATTTCGATTGCAGTATCATCCAATCTGCAGGGAGCTGCTACACTTGTCGGCGATACAACTTCCATTATGCTTGGTGCTTATGCAAAAATGGACTTCAATGATTTCTTTTGGATGAACGGCAGACTTGGAATCTTCTTTGCGGTAGAGCTTGGTGCTCTGCTTACAGTTCCGATCATGATGATTCTTTTCAGAAAAGATAAAGAGCCTGTATCCGCAGAAGAAAAAACAGTCGTTAAAGACTATGTCCCTACAATAATGATGGTTGCCCACGTCGTTTTACTCATGGGAGCTTCATTTATTCAGAACAAACCTGAGATTACAAATGGAGTCATCTGTCTTGTATGTTCTCTTATCGGAATCGTATGGGAATACTTCAAAGATCACGATGTAGACAGAATAAAAAATGTTGTTAAGAATCTCGACTATGATACCGTGCTCCTTCTTACCGGATTATTCATGGTAATTGGCGGCGTTACAGAGGTTGGTCTTGTGGATGATCTCGCAAAGCTCATTGTTAAAGCCGGTGGAAATAACATTTTCTTATTATTTACAATTGTAGTTTGGGGCTCAGTTCTCATTTCTGCCTTTATCGACAACATACCTTACGTAGCTACGATGCTTCCCGTACTTCAAGGTGTTACCGCGTCTCTCGGAATTGCTCCGTATCTGCTCTATTTTGGACTCCTTTGCGGTGCTACCCTTGGAGGAAACATCACTCCCGTGGGAGCAAGCTGCAATATTGCAGGTGTCGGAATGCTCAGAAAAGAAGGATATGAAGTAAGCTTCAAAGATTTCACCAGAATCGGTATTCCTTTCACATTGGCTGCCGTTATCGGCGCATATGTGTTCTTATGGGTACTTTGGAGATAATAATGCAGCAAAAAACTTCCTCTTGTCTCTCCTTCGAGAACAAGAGGAAGTTTTTATTTTACATTTTTATATCAATTCAAAATGTTTCAAAGCCTTCCATATCCCATCATCATCAAGCGATGCTGTAATATAGTCGGCATATTCGGAAAGATCATGATAGGTTCCGCCCATACCTACACCGACACCGGCTGCTATAAGCATCTCCTTATCATTTATGCTGTCTCCGAAAGCAAAAGTATTGCTGATATCTTCTCCGAGAAGCTCACATACCTTCTCAATTCCGACGCCCTTATCAAAGCCCTTGGGAACCATCTCAACTACGGTATCGCTATGTATCATGTAATCATATAGGTCAGACAGCTTTTCAAAGCATTCATCGCGCTTTTCTACCGGAATCTCTGTGGCGCAGGAAAGCTTTTGCATCTCCCATTTGCCCCAGCATTCATCGATTCCTCGCAGACGGTCTCCCATCTCAGCTATCACTTTATCACCATACATATCGCCTTCAAAATCAGACAATTCCAGGTATAAGTGATTGGGGCCTTCCAGAATAGGCTTGAAGCCGTAAGCTCTTACTGTCTCAATAGTTCTTATGGCATCGTCTGCCGGAATAAGGCGATTATAAACCACCTCGCTGTTGTACTCGATCATAGTTCCACAGGCCGATACTATGCCATCAAAACCTATTCCCAGCAGATCTTCATTAGTGACAAAGGCTCTCGCCCTGCCGGTATTTATAAAGCACTTATGCCCATTCTTCCGTGCAGCGCGAATGCCTTCTATAGTCTTATCACTTATTTCATTTTTGTAATTCCAAAGTGTTCCGTCTATATCAAAAAATAAAACCATTAAAATACAACCTTCTTGAAGGACTTCTTACCTCTCTTAACCATCACACCATCACCGGCAAAAGTCTCCTTAGTGTATGTAGTCTTAAAATCGGTAACCTTGTCATCGCCAAATGTTACACCACCCTGCTGAACTGCTCTTCTAGCCTCACTTCTTGTAGGGCAAAGTCCTGAAGAAACAAGTACCTGAAGGATATCAATAACTCCGTCTCTGAAATCCTCTTCCTTAAGAGAAACAGCAGGAACATTTGCAAGATCTCCGCCGCCTGCAAATAATGCTCTGGCACCATCCTGAGCTTTCTTCGCCTCTTCTTCTCCATGAACAAGCTCTGTAAGCTCATAAGCAAGAATTTCCTTCTTCTCATTGATTCTGGAATCTTCCCACTTCTCCATCTCCTCTATCTGCTCGATAGGAAGGAACGTAAGCATCTTAAGGCACTTATCAACGTCAGCATCACCGACATTTCTCCAATACTGATAGAAATCATAGGGTGATGTCTTCTTGGGATCAAGCCATACAGCATTACCAGCTGTCTTACCCATCTTATTGCCCTGTGAATCTGTCAGAAGAGTTATAGTCATAGCATGTGCATCCTTACCGAGCTTTCTTCTGATAAGCTCTGTACCCCCAAGCATGTTACTCCACTGATCGTCACCACCAAACTCAAGGTTACAGTTATATTTCTGGAACATGTAATAGAAGTCATAGGACTGCATGATCATGTAGTTAAACTCAAGGAAAGACAGTCCCTTTTCCATACGCTGCTTATAGCATTCGGCACGAAGCATATTGTTAACTGAAAAGCATGCACCAACCTCTCTGAGAAGTTCTATATAATTGAGGTTCATCAGCCAGTCTGCATTGTTTACCATCATAGCCTTGCCTTCGCCAAAGTCAATGAATTTCTCCATTTGGCGCTTAAAACATTCTGCATTGTGATCGATATCCTCTCTTGTGAGCATCTTTCTCATATCGGATCTTCCGGAAGGATCTCCGATCATGGTAGTACCGCCACCGATAAGAGCGATAGGCTTATTTCCTGCCTGCTGAAGTCTCTTCATAAGAGTAAGTGCCATAAAATGGCCTGCTGTAAGGCTGTCTGCAGTACAGTCAAAACCGATATAGAAAGTAGCCTTCCCTTCATTTACGAGCTCTCTTATCTGCTCTTCATCAGTTACCTGCGCAATAAGCCCTCTTCTTTTAAGTTCTTCATAAATTTGCATAATACACCTCCGTTTTTTATGCGAGGACGTCCTTTTGGTTCTCCTATAAAAACCAAAATAAAACGCCCTTCGCAATCAATTAAAGATTACGAAGGACGGGTTTAAATCCGTGTTACCACCTTCATTCACATGTAATTCACATCACATGCCTCAGCAAGTACTTGGAATATTCCGCATACTCTTCCGACTAACGCTCGGTTCTCGTCGCGGCTTACTAGATATATCATTCCTCCGCGCAGCTCCCGGATGTATTCATCTAATGAGCATATCCGCGCCTCTCACCAACCGGCAACTCTCTGTGGCTGAATCATTAGACTACTTATTCCATTCATAGCCTTTACGTAATAATTATCAATATTTTTGATTTATTGTCAAGAATATAATTTTTTAATTCAGATTTTTGTCCAGATTGAAAGCGACTTCATATTTTTCTTGAAATATGGGGTACTCGTAATAGATGCCCGGCCACTTGAAAACTCTGAAAAACCACCACTATTCTTTCCAATCTCCTTTTTAACTCCCGTGATACCTATGAGAAGTTTCCCTTCACTTTTTTTAGGATATGTAACATCATATGTTACATCCCAATTTTGGGTAATTGTATAACTGGCCTTAACATTTCCTTTTCTCTGTACAAGTTTTTTTAACTCTCTATTTGTGACAATCATTTTACAGGAAAGTACAGAACCCAAACGTCCCGTGTCCGCATCAAGTATAAATGAGCCACGATCAAGAGCACTGTTTTTATGCTTACTTGCCATAACAATCTTTGCTGCATTGTTTTTGATTTTATTGAGCGTCGATTTTGGGTAGTAGCAATGAATTGATACTTTGGCCCGCTTTGCCTTATAGCTTTTACCGTTGTATACGAATTCCCCATCTTTTTTCTCTACAGTATCAAATCTCACTTTCATCTTTTGATAACCGATACCGGGAAAATATGTCTTTATCGTATATGTGCCGTTCTCTTTTGCAGATGTATTTAGCATACCCTGCGAATATGCTGCAGCACTTACAGTATGGGGTGTGTATGAAAATACTATTACAGATGCGAGAATAACCATTGAAAGGATTTTAAAAACTTTTTTCATATACCATTCCTCTATATTTTTTGATCAAGGATATTATATCAAATTCAATGAGCTTCGTTCAAAAAAATACAAAAAGGGATCGGTGCGAGACCAATCCCTTTCACTAATGCGATTTTTAATTACTGAAGTCTGATAGCTGCAATGTTCTTTTTGCTTCCACCAAATCCTGCCTGATTAAATGTGCAATAACCATACTGATAGGAATTCAATGCGCTGTATGAAGGCTGACCCTTTTTAAGACCTGCTATACCAACGCAAACGTCCGGTGAATAAGCAGGACATACAACCATAAGCTTGAAATTTCTGCTCTTAGGAGTAGAAACACTACAATGATATCTGTAATATCCGCTTCTGTATACAGCTTTCTTTGTAAACTCACTGCTTGACTTTGTGATACTTGAATATTCCGCTGAAACTGCTGCTCTGGTACCGTTTATATCATTACCCTGACTATCTGTAAGAACCCAAGTATAAGTCGAGAGTGAAGACAAACCTTTCCTGGAGCATTCCTTATTAATTCCTATACATTCATCTGTGGTGAATTTTGTGTTCTGCAATGTAAAATCAACATAATATACATTGTAGCCCTGGGAAGATCCCATAAATCTTTTGTCGTGACAGGTAACCTTTGCCTTGTGTGCCTTGGCACCCTTATAATACTTTGACTGTACCTTCTTAGTCTGTCCTACATTTACAGTAGTAATTCCGGCAGCAAATGCTGTCTGAGGCATTGCAGTGAATGTAATAGCACATGCAAGAACAACGCCTGCGAGTGTTTTCAATACTTTTCTCATTTTCTTTTCCTCTTTCCTCTCTCATATAGAAGACAAATCATTTCAGCAATGAGCCCCATAACTCATTAAATGATTTATCAGCTTAAAACGTACTTTGTAATATTACCACATTTGGAGGAAAAAATGAAATAAAATTTTATAATTATTTTATATTTACGAAAAAAACTCACATACCATTGTTAAATGGTATGTGAGCTTAAATTACCATCCCTGAAGGTCGTTTTCGTCCTTACCTTCTCTGTTCATAAGATCCGTAACAGCTTCAATCGCCGGTTTATTGTTAAACAATACCTCATTAACCTGCTCGACAATCGGCATCTCAACGTCATACTTTTTCGAAAGTGCAAGCGCAGCTGATGCACTATTAATTCCTTCCACAACCATCTTTACCTCTTTGGTTGCCTCGTCAGCGGTTTTACCCTGCCCGATAAGAATTCCAGCTCTGCGGTTTCTCGAATGCATAGATGCACAGGTCACGACAAGATCACCGATTCCCGACAATCCCGAAAATGTCTCAAAGTCGCCACCCATAGCAACTCCAAGTCTGGACATTTCCGCTATGCCTCTTGTTATGAGAGCTGCTTTGGCATTGTCACCATACCCCAGTCCATCGTTAACTCCTGCCGCAAGCGCAATAACATTTTTAAGGGCTCCGCCTATCTCTATACCAAGCATATCCGGGCTGGTATATACACGAAATGTATCAGCCATAAACGTATTCTGAACTTCTTTTGCGGTATCCTTGGAGAATGCACTTACAACAATAGTTGTCGGCAGATCCTTTCCAACCTCCTCGGCATGTGACGGGCCGGAAAGAACAGCCACATCCCTTCCCGGGAGTTCATCAAGAATAACATCAGACATAAGCATAAGGGATTCTGCTTCGATTCCTTTAGCACAGTTAACGATTATCTGGTGCCCCTCTTCCTCAGGCATGAGATAGGGTTTCATTTTCTTACAAACCTCTCTGACTGCAACAGAAGGAACCGTTATTACTACCATATCCTTGTTCTTTAATGCGCCTTCGAGGTTATCCGTTATCTTTATACTTCCATCCAAAATTACTCCGGGAAGCTTGTCCTTGTCCTCTCTGTAAGTTCTGAGCCTCTCGGCAGATTCTCTGCTCCTCGCCCATAAGGTAACATCCGATCCGTTTTTCCAGAGTCTCCATGCAAGTGCAATTCCCCAGCTTCCGGAGCCTATGACGGCTATACTGTTGTCCACATTATCCTCCTCAATCTACTTTATTTTTCTTCCAAATATAGGTTTTTCTCTCTTCACCGCGAATCAGCCTTCCAATATTGGTTCTGTGCTGATAAAACGCAAGCGCAGTCATAGCAAATGCTATAATATACATTTCAATAAGGTGCGGCTGAGACATGTTTAAAAGTCCCATTTGTCCTTCTACTACGAGCTGGATAAAAAATACTGCATAAAGACAAAGTGAGCCAAGAGATACAAAATGAGTGATATTAAAAGGAATCAGAAATGCAAGTAGTCCTCCGATCACGAAGGTCCATTTAAATGCAAGAATATATCCTGCCGTACAAGCTATTCCTTTTCCGCCCTTAAATTTCATATAAAAGGGGAAATCATGCCCCAGGACACATCCTGCAGCAGTATATATCTTCAACAGATACTTCATGTCACCATATCCGTCACCAAGAATCATCTTACATAAAAATGAAGAAACCACTACAGCCGCTATACATTTAAGCATATCCCCAAAAAGTACTGTAAATCCGGCTTTTGCCCCAAGAACACGAAGCGTATTTGTTGTACCGGCGTTGCCGCTTCCGACATTTCTGATATCCACACCTTTCATCCTGCAATAAATTACAGCAGTCTGAATAAGGCCGAAAGCATAGCCAATTAACAGACACAAAACTCTAGCAATCATACGAATCCCCTCCCGGGCCCCCTCATCCGTCAGCTTCGCTGACACCTTCTCCCCAGGGAGAAGGCATATATTTTAGAGTCCCCTTCTCTTTTTTACTTACTTTAATGTGTATTTCTTACTTTACTTCTTGTCATTAGTTCTCTCTCGGATAATGAACTTAAGTGGTGTACCCTTGAATCCGAAAGATCCCCTTATCTGATTCTCAATATATCTGGTATAGGAAAAATGCATCAACTTCTTATCATTAACAAAAATTACAAAAGTAGGCGGCTTAACCGCAGCCTGGGTGATGTAGTAGAGCTTTAACATTTTACCCTTGTCTGACGGAGGCTGCTGCATTACCACTGCCTGCATCATTATTTCGTTGAGGACACCGGTCGCAACACGCATAGCGTGATTCTCACTTACTGCATCTATCATGTCATACAGCTTTACAAGTCGCTGTCCGGTCTCGGCCGAAATAAAAATAATCTCTGCATAAGGCATGAAGGAAAGTACGCTTCTTACATCCTTTGTGAACTCATTAACCGTCTTATTGTCCTTCTCGATAAGGTCCCACTTATTAACCGCAATTATGATTCCCTTGCCGCGATCATGCGCAATTCCAGCAATTTTGGCATCCTGTTCAGTGACCCCTTCATCAGCATTTATAACTATGACAGCCACATCAGCTCTTTCAACCGCGGTAACAGTTCTCAGGATCATAAATTCCTCGAGCTTTTCTTTGACCTTGTTTTTCCTTCTAAGGCCTGCGGTATCTATGAAGGTATATTTCTTACCGTTATATTTTACCTCTGTATCAATCGCATCTCTTGTAGTTCCTGCGATATCTGACACAATAAGTCTGTTTTCTCCGCAAAGTCTGTTTATTATAGAGCTCTTGCCAACATTGGGCTTACCTATAACAGCAACTCTTATTGAGTCATCCTCTTCCTCTTCGTTGTCAGACGCTGTAAAGTTCTTGGTAACTTCCTCAAGAAGATCTCCGATTCCCTGCTTATTCGCAGCGCTTATGGGGAACGGCTCACCGATTCCCAGATTGTAGAACTCATAAACATCCATGGAATCACGCTTAAAGCTGTCCACCTTATTGACGCAAAGAACAACCGGTTTTCTGGATTTCCTAAGCATATCCGCAACCTGTGAATCCGCATCAGTCAGCCCCTGTTTTACATCACACATAAAAATGATAACATCGGCAGTCTCAATCGCTATTTCAGCCTGAGCTCTCATCTGCGCGAGAATCGTGTCATTTGTATCCGGTTCTATACCGCCTGTATCCACAAGTGTGAAATTGTAATTAAGCCACTCGACATCCTGATAAATTCGATCTCTGGTAACACCGGGAGTATCCTCAACAATAGAGATATTTTTCCCTGTAACTGCATTAAACAGGGTACTTTTTCCTACATTGGGTCGTCCCACTACCGCAACTATGTTTTTTCTTTTCATAAAATACCATCCTGCTTCGTAATTAGTCCCCTTATGAAATCCATACCTCCGCTTTTTATAATGCGAACCTTAACCCCAAGCTCGCTCTCGATATCGGATACTCTCACATCATCCAGGAGATAATCTTCTCCTGCCCTAAGTACATTCTGTGGAAGTATCAGCGCATCTCCAAGCTTTTGCCCTTTAAGCTGTGCAATTATGTCCTGTCCTGTAAGAAGCCCTGTAACGGTTATTCTCTCACCAAAGAAATTATTTATAATTTCATGAACATGAACCGTAAGTCCCGGTGCTGCTTCGGTAAGCTTTCTTGCCATCTCGCATATAAACGGATATATAAGCCTGCCGCTAGCAGTTGACACCTCTCCTTTATATTCACTTAACGGAATGCCATCGACCCCGTTTTCTATTGCATCCCTAAGCGCTTCATCAAACTCATCCAGAAGAAGCCTAACCATCCCCACTCCGTTTTCAAGCTGTCCGTAATCGTCATACGCTTCTGCGGGAGGAATCGGAAGCTGTGCAATCATATACCACTCATCCGAGGCATGTACAAAATGGTCTCCGTATTCCTCAAAAGACTTCTCCTGCCAATAATTGATTTCCTTTATTACAGCTACGGCATCATCTTTTTCAAACGGTTCCAACGGAAACAGACCATCCCTGTATTTGGACAAACCGACCGGAACTACTGAAACACTCTTAAGATTTGGTCTGTAATTATATAGATCGGTAAGCGACCTGTGAAGTTCTTCCCCGTCATTAACACCCTTGCACAGAACAATCTGTCCGTTCAGCTCAATTCCGGTACCCGGCTCGCAAAGCCTGTCAACCTTTTTCAGTGCTTCGCCGGCAAATCTGTTATTTAGCATCTTGCAGCGAAGTTCAGGATTAGTAGTCTGAAATGATACATTTATCGGAGAAAGATGATATTTCAGAATCCTGTCGATATCTTTATCACTCATATTTGTAAGAGTGACATAATTCCCCTGAAGGAAGGAAAGTCTCGCGTCATCATCCTTAAAATACAGCGTCTCTCTCATCCCCGGTGGCATCTGATCTATAAAACAAAAAATACATTTATTGCAGCAGGATCTGTAGTCATCCATAAGTCCGTTATCAAACTCTATGCCAAGATCCTCGTCGTAATATTTTTCTATGTCAAGCTCCCACTCTTCTCCGTCCGGTTTTCTAACAAGAAGGGTGAGCTCTTCATCCTGTACCATATACTGGTAGTCAAATATATCCTCTATAGGTTGACCATTTATTGCAAGCAAATAATCCCCGGCGGCAATTTCCAATTCGTCCGCTATGCTTCCGGGTTCAACCTTTTTTATCAAATGTCCTTTATTATCCATAAAACTGATTATACATTAAATTTCTTGACGTGTCAGTATAAGATACAATAAGATAATAGCGTAAAAAATCTATTATTATTTTTGTTAGGAGATAAAATGCCTGATTTTCATAAATTAGATTCATCAATACCGGTTGCTCCGATCGCGCTCATGGTCATGGAGTCTGCCAAAGGACTTGGAGAACTGGTCAATGCACGTCTTGTCGAATTCAGACACGACCTTCACAACACCCCGGGTAATGACCCCGCTTTTCAGGGATATGTTAAGGATGAGTACAGGGTTAAATATGCTAATCCCCGCTTCGGAAGCGGTGAGAGCAAGGCTCAGATTTATGAGTCACTTAGAGGTAAGGATGTCTTCATTCTCACCGATGTTATGAATCATTCAATGACCTACAAAATGTATGGTTATGGTAATTACTACTCTCCCGATGATCACTATCAGGATTTAAAAAGAGTCATTGCTGCCATCAACGGTAAGGCAAGAAGGATAAACATCATTATGCCTTTCCTCTACGAGGGCAGACAGCACAACAAGAACAATCGCGAATCGCTTGATGCCGCAGTTATGTTCTCGGAGCTTTACAGCATGGGTATAAGCAATTTCATTACCTTTGATGCCCATGATCCCAGAATATCCAATGCAGCTCCTATTTCAGGTTTTGATAACTTTATGGCATCACCGCAGTTCATGAAGGCTATTATTTCGGAAATTGATGATCTTACTGTTGATAAGGAACATCTGACCGTTATAAGTCCTGATGAAGGCGCTTTGGACAGAGCGGTTTATTTTGCAAATGTTCTTAACGTTGATACCGGAATGTTCTATAAGAGACGTGATTACAGCAAAGTTGTAAACGGTTCCAACCCCATTGTGGCACATGAGTATCTCGGTTCCGCAATTGATGGCAAGGACGTTATCATAATCGATGATATGATTTCCTCCGGTTCGAGCATGATAGACACCTCCAGACAGCTCAAGAAAAAGGGCGCAAAGCGTGTATTTATATGCACAACCTTCGGTCTTTTCACCAACGGAATGGAAGTATTCGATGAGGGTTATAAAAACGGTGACTTCGATGCGCTTATAACCACTAATCTCATCTATCAGAATCCTGACTTTATGAACAGAGAGTATTATCACATTGCTGACATGAGTAAATTCCTTGCGACAGTCATCGATTTCATGAACCACGATGCATCGCTCAGTAACGTTATTACTCCAACAGAATCTATTCACAGTATCATTGATAAATATAATGCCAGAGCAGCAAAAGCTGAGGACCTGTTTGATTAACAGGTCCTCATTTTTTAATAGTCTTTTTTATTATTTATCCCATTTTTTCCGAAGCGGGATTTCCGTTGCTGAATTTTCCGGTTTCAAATCCCACATTTACCTTGAACAAATCACCGTCAAGAATAATCTCAAACTCTCCTCCCATTGCTGTAGTAAGACTCTTTGCAATGGATAGTCCAAGTCCCGAACCTTCGGTACTTCTGGAAATATCTCCTCTTATGAATCTCTCTGTAAGTTCATCCGCGTTTATATTCAACTCATTTTTCGAGATGTTCTTAACAGAGAAAACTGCTTTGCTGACACCTATCTCCGTTTTTGTCACTAAAAGATCCATATATACTCTTGTATCCGGAAGAGCATATTTGCATACATTGTTCAAAAGATTCTCGATGACACGATACAGCTGTCTTGCATCAGCCTGAATAAACACATCATACTTCTCGCACTTAAGAATGGGCACCAGCCTGAAGCTCTCGAATTTCTCATAGAACTCACCAAGAATCTGATTTACAAACTCGGCAAAATTGAGCTCCGTTATCGTAAGTGTAATATTGCCGGAAGAAATCTTCGAAGCCTCCACAAGATCGTCTGTGAGCTGCCTCAGTCTCTGCGACTTATTATCAAGTATCCTTATATATTCACTGACTTTCGGATCGTCAATGTTTTCTCTTTTCAGAAGATCAACATAATTGATTATGGATGTAAGAGGCGTCTTGATATCATGCGATACATTTGTTATAAGGTCAGCCTTCAGCTTCTCATCTCTCATACTTCGATTTACAGCTTCTTCAACAGAAACCGAAATCTTGTTTAGTTCTTCCCCAAAGTAGACATTACTGCTGTGAAGCTTATTAACATCCACCTTGACATCAATCTCGCCCTGAGCAATCCTTTTTAGCGCATCAAGGATGATAAACTTATCATTGTTAAGGTTTATAATATATAACGCCACAGCAACGTCAAGGACTACAACTATAACAATTCCTACAGCGCCCCATCTGAGAATAAGATATAGATTAAGCAGCGTAGAAGTCAAAAACGGCAGCACCGTTCTCACAAAAAGATTCTGCCTGAGTGTCATCTTACCAAAAAGCTTATGAATCAGCCCGATAATAAACTTAAACAGGGATGTTTTATATAATTGTCCTGCCTTGGCTCTTCTGATTATGCTGTAAATTGCATAACATATGGCATTATCACCTACAAAAGAGAGTCCTCCTGCAAGAAGCGACATATTCATTGTGTTATATTTAACAACTTCATAATTATTGATGGCGAATTGGAATAGCCCAAACAAAATACCCAAAACAGCCAGTGAAAACACAAACACAATTTCTATCGGGATAACATCTATTCTCTCAATCCCGCCTACTTTTCCGTCAGCGTATTCGATTCGTCCTTCATATATTGAAAGATGGACAAGTACAATCACATACATCACCGCGAAAATTGCACTTATTATATACAGTTGCCTGTAGTACGGCATATACCTGTTAAACGCTTCTTTTCCAACCTTGAAATCATCTATATTGGCAGTCTTGTTAATATCGATTGCAAAATAGAACTTCATTTGATCGGGGAAGGCATATTGATAATTGCCAAGAAGCTGTCTTAAGGAATCCTCGCTTATCTGAGTATTGGTTGAATATTCGATATCATAAGGGCAGTAATAAATATACCTTCCGTAGGACTTGAAAACATCCTTCAAATTCAGTCCGTTTGTGCCGCTCTTAAGTGAATCAACATTTGTAAATACTTCAGTGCGGGCGTTAATCGTTCTGGTGATATAATATCTGAAATTCGATTTGTAAAACGAATATTTGTCCTTATATGCATCATAACGCTCATACCCTGCAGCCATTGTGGATGCGGTCTCGGTGATATTTGCACATAGCTGATTATACTCATCCCAGCCCGAAACAATATCCTCGATATTTTCACCGTTAATGGTTTTATATCTGGGAATCAAAACAGTATGTGATCCGGCTCCGTCCTTATCGACTTCCTTCACATTGGTTCTTACCGCATTGTTTTCAAGCTGAGAGTTTAAGAACGCATTCATTCCACCCTCAGCATTATTTTTCAAGAGATGCGTGTATACTGTAGTAGCAGATAAGAAATCCTTGCTCTCTTTTGTAGTAAAATTCGCATCATCATATTCAAAGCCATTCTGGGACCACTTGATCAGATTTGAAACCGGGTAAACCGCAGTAATATAATCGCTCTGTAAAACTGTATTTCTGTTAATAAAAGCGGTTACATCAATATTTTTATCTCCGTTATATACTCCATCGGTCTCAAAAAGAGTCTGATATGCGGCAAGCTCCACCGCATTTCTCAGATTATCAAATAATATTGAATTAAAAAGCTCCGAATCGGCATATTCTTTTCCGATGTCGTCCTTCTGCAAATTATAGACAACACCGTCCGTGCCCGTGAAGGTAGACCCTTTATAAATATAAAAAACAAGAGCAACTACCGCAGCAAGACATATGTGCTGAAAAATTCTAAGTATATATCTGCTGATCCAGGACATGGTCTTATGCCTGAATATTTTATCAAACATTATCAATCCTCAGTGTCGATTTTATAGCCTACCCCCCAAACAACCTTAAGATATTTGGGATTTTTGGGATCAATCTCAATTTTTTCCCTGATATGTCTGATATGTACTGCAACAGTATTATCAACAGACACGGCGTTCTCGTTCCAGATATTCTCGTATATCTGGCTGATAGAAAACACCTTCCCCTTATTCTTGATAAGGAACATCAGAATGTTGTATTCAATTTTGGTAAGCTTGACCTCTTCTCCGTCCACGGTTACAGACTTGGAATTGTCATTGAGAACAAGTCCGCCGGCGCGGAAAATGTATTCATCATCGGCATCCTTTGTATCCGCATTTCCAAGCTCCGTATAGCGACGTAGATTTGACTTTACTCTGGCCACAAGTTCAAGCGGATTAAATGGCTTAGTCACATAATCGTCCGCACCAATATTGAGTCCTAGAATCTTATCCGCATCCTCTGATTTGGCGGAAAGAATAATAATCGGGATGGAACTGTGCTCTCTTATCTTCATTGTGCACTGAATTCCATCCATTACCGGCATCATAATATCGATGATAGCCGCATGAATCTCATTTGTTTTTACAATCTCCAATGCTTCAATGCCATTGAAGGCTTTAAAAACATTAATTCCTTCCTGTTTTAAATATATCTCAATAGCTTCAACTATCTCTTTATCGTCATCACATACCAAAACGTTCTGCACTATCTGTAAATCCTCCTCTATTATCACCACGCATTGTAGGGAATATATGAAAAAGCATTTTTATGCCATCTTATATGAATAGCTGATGTTTCGTCAACCTTTATGGCAACAACATCATATCTTACCGGGCATTCCTCGCTTATACCGAACCGTATTTTATAAAAATCCGACACCCGGCAGATTGTCTTCTGCTTCCGGGAATTCACCGCCGCTTCCGGTTCCCCGAAACGAGCTGATGTTCTGTATTTCACCTCAACAAATGTAAGATATTTTCCATCTCTTGCTATAATATCGATCTCACCCTTTTTACTCCTGAAATTTCTGCAAACAATCTTTGCTCCATTTTCCGAAAGATACTCACAGGCGAGATTTTCATAATATTGTCCTGTTTCTCTTTTATTCATAAAACTTATCTATTATTTTCTTTGGCCTTAATCCTATCCATAGCATCTACGAATACCAGAATCTCAGCCACTACCTCATAAAGCTCGGGAGGAATCATTTCACCGATTTCCAGCTTCGACAGAGTATCTGCAAGCTTCGAATCCTCGTGAATCGGGATATCCTGCTCTTTAGCAGCATCAATAATTCTTTCGGCCACGATGCCCTTTCCGCTTGCTATAACGCGGGGAGCCCCGTCTTCATTTGGATCATACGCAAGAGCTATCGCCTGCTTTGGTTTTCCATCCTTCGTCTTTCCTTTTTCAAGATCACTGTTATCTGCCATGTTTTAGCCCTCTTATGCTCTCGCATCAAATGATGTTGTTGATAAAAAAGCTGTCTTTTTTGAATCAAGCAAACTGCTGACGGGCGGATCCTCACTGTTTTCATCCTGATCGGTATGAAGCATCATCCTCGCTTCCATAGTGTATCCTCGCTTATTCAGCCTATCATTCAGCTCCCCGATGTGCTCTGCAATAAGATCAATAACCGATTCGTCTGCGACATAGAAATTTGTCTTTACATTGGTATCTTTCATCTTCACATAAACATCGATCGGTCCGAGATTATCCATATCCAGATGCAGGATCGCACTTACCGTATCTCCCGGTTCAAACTTTTTCTTGCCGTTTGAATAAACATAAAGATCACCGTGAGCATCCTGGTCTGCCATCTTAAGAGGCAATTGAATATAATGAAACATCTGGTTGATCTGATTCATGAAATCAATATTATTCTGGAGATTCATTGCACTTTGTGCAACTTTATTCTCAGGTCCAAGGCTCTCTGTAAGCTGCTGGGTAAGCTGCTTGGCCTGTGTACTCAGTCTTGTGTAGAGATTTTCAACATTCTCCTTTATGCTCACATCATCAGGTCTTATCAGCCATTCTTCCTGCATCACATTTTTCATGAGTTTATTATACTCATTACTACTGAATATTTTTGAAAAAGCAGCTTCCTTATTTTCAGCTGAATGTGATGCTGCCTGATAAGCATCAGCGAGTTCTTTTATAAGAGCCATCTGATCAATCTCGGTACTTTTACCCGTGCCGGCCTGAGCAATAAGCTTTTGTATCTGGTCACCGGTAGCTCCTGTATTTGTGTTTAGTTCTTTGATAAGCTTGGCAAAGTCATTATCAAAAACCATTTTCTGTGTACTTGCACTTTGGTCACCGGCTGCTTTCTCTGTAACTTTTCCGGATTGCGTTTCTTCAGAGTTCACCTGAAGCTCTTTGATATTCGGATCATCACCTACAGCATTTTGCGCATTCTGCACATTGCCGGGCTTTTGTGCATCACTCGCCACACCATCGTCCGAATTTATAATATTCTCTCCATTTGCAGTTATAACTTTTGCATCATTGTTCTGAAGCGAAACTGTACTTTCGTTTTCACCTTCGGCGAGAATCGTTTGTTCGCCGTTCGTCGCCTCTGCGTTATTTGCAACTTCACCTGTCGCGGGATTTGTCCCTGTTGCTGCATTCCGCTCCTGAATCATCGTGGCAGCATCACCCTTGACCACGGTCTGCTCCATATGCTCTGCACCTTCAGAGAGCATGTTCAATATCTTCCCGTAAAGATCATTTGCCTTTTCACCCTCACCATTTTGTACAAGCTGATTATAAGCCTCGGGAAGGTCATCCATAATAGATTTCATGGTCTCCACAACCTGATGCTCATAATTTTTATAGCTTTCAAATTGCCCGATATTCTGTTCTGTTATTGGAATATTAAGAGCCTTCATCTGAACCAGAGAAGTAACCTCTGCCTCAGGGTGAGAATTCACCGTCTGTTGCATGGCATTTAAGGAATCCTTGTCAATTCCCATCCCGTTTTCCATCATGGTCTTTACCATGTTAACGGTATCCTGTGTGACCTCAATTCCTGCTGCGTTTAGCGCTTTCAGAGCAGTCGGATCCACAGAAGTATTTTCATAAAGAGGTGTAAGTGTTATCTGTCCGGATGTTCCGCGCACCTGAAAAGATATTGTCTGTCCTTCCTTAAGGTACATGCCATCCTGGAGCTTTGCATTTATTACAGTGTCGTCTCCAAGTCTTATCTGGGCATTTTTTGCCCCATTCTCATCAGACATGGAAATAATCTTGCCGGACAGTCTCTCCCCTGTCTCCAAAGAGCGCAATGACTCCTGCGATTTTGCAGCATTCTGATTAACAATATGGCCATCAACCTGTACAACAGGCCTGTTACCGGTCAAATTCTGAATGATACTCATGCAGGCACGCTTTCTTAATTAAGAAAATTTTTTATAAAGGATTTTCTGTGAATCTCACAAGGTCCGATTTGCCGAAGAGCAGCTATGTGATCTGCACTTCCGTACCCTTTGTTATGTGAAAAACCGTAACCCGGATACTTACTGTCAAGTTCGGCCATAAGTCTGTCTCTCGTAACCTTGGCAATAATACTTGCCGCAGCTATAGATACACTTTTGGCATCCCCCTTTATTATCGATTCCTGAGGATAGGCTTCAAGCTGCGGTATATGAACCGCATCAATAAGCAAAATATCAGGCTTAACAGAAAGATTATCTACAGCCTTAGCCATAGCCTCAAAGGTAGCCTGAAGGATGTTGATTTCGTCAATTCGCTCATGGGTACTAAAGCCAATACCAACCGATACAGCTTTTTCCATTATTTCCTGATAAAGCTCTTCTCTCTTTTTTTCGGATAATTTCTTTGAATCATTTATATACAGTATTTCAGCATCCGCCGGAAGAATGACCGCTGCAGCGTATACCGGTCCCGCCAGAGGGCCTCTTCCAACCTCATCTATACCACAGATATATTTTTTACCAGCATGAAGCCTCTCGTAACTTCTCATCTCATAGAGGCGCTTCTTCTCATTTTCAATAGCTGTTATATGCTTTTTTGCGGACTCAATCAGTTTTTTGACTCCCGCTCTGTCATCAGCCTCATATCTTTGGCAAAATGCTTCGTAATCCTCTACGGAAACAGCATTTGAAAGTTCAGACTTAATGACACCTATTTTCTCAGTCATCGCTCTTATTTTCCTTGTTTTTATCAATTATTCCGAAAGATGAAAAAGGATACATCCTGAGCCAGGTTCTGCCGATGATATCAGATCCCTTTATATTTCCTACGAGCGGTTCTCTTGAATCCATACTGTAATTTCTGTTATCTCCCATAACAAAATATTCATCATCACCAAGAGTTATCGGTTCTTCGGCTCTGCCGGGATTCTGGATTATTTCTGCGCCGTAATGCTCCTCAAGTATCTCTCCGTTTATGTAGATATTACCGTCATAATCTATCTGAACTGTTTCTCCGGGAAGCCCTATAACCCTTTTAATAAAGTATTCGCTGGGATCCTGTGGATACGGGAAAATAACTATATCAAATCTCTTTGGCTTGGAAAACTTGTAAGTAAGCTTATCTGCCATCAGCACATCACCATCGTGAAGTGTATACATCATAGACTCACCGTCTACATCTGTTCTCTGAGCAACAAATTTCATAAACAGCATTGTTATAATGCAGACGATTAAAACTGTAAGGATAGTACTGCCTGCACTTTTCATAAACTCTTCTATTTTATTCATATCGGTCTCTCCAAAGATATTTTTCCAAGTCTCCCATTCCTGAAATCATCAAGAAGCTGCATGCATGCTCTTTCTATATCAGCTTTTCCGCCCTGTTTTATCAGTTTCCTGTTATCAGCTATAGCTGTAAGAATTGATGACTCCGGGGTCTCATACATATCCTCTTCATAGAGGAGTTTCTGCTTGTCCGTAATTCCATATTTGTCTGAAAGGACACCGGGATACCAGTCCTCGAGAATTCTTATAAGGCTTACTGCAAGCTCACCCTTATCAAGGTTCTCATCATTCATGGAACCGATAAGTGCAAGGTGAAGTCCTACAGTTTCATCATCAAACTTTGGCCACAATACTCCGGGCGTATCAAGAAGCTGCAAATTTTTCCCGAGCATAATCCATTGCTTACCCTTTGTAACACCGGGCTTATTGCCTGTTTTTGCTGCCGCCTTTCCGGAAATCCGGTTTATAAAAGTTGATTTGCCCACATTGGGGATACCTGCAACCATCGCCCTTATAGGTCTGTTTACTATCCCCCTCTTTTTATCACGCTCAATCTTCTCCCGGCAGCTCTCAGTGACCTGATCCAGAACTGTTCTTACCTGCGAGCCCGTTTTGGAGTTCATCTCCATAACTCTTGCCCCGGTGGATGAAAAATACTCTATCCACTCCTTACTGATATCAGGGTCTGCAAGATCAGCTTTATTTAAGATAACAAGTCTGGACTTATTTTGCCCGAGTTTGTCAATATCGGGGTTTCTTCCCGACATCGGTATTCTTGCATCCGTAAGTTCTATTATCAGGTCTACAAGCTTGATGTTTTCCTGCATCATGCGCATAGCCTTGGTCATATGACCGGGATACCACTGATAATTATTCATACATTCTACCTTTAATCCACAAAGCCTGTTTTACCCTCTTTAGATCCATAGGATAACCACGCTTTGCCTGCAATGGTCGAAAGCTTCACAACACCAATATTGGCACTTCTGGAATCCTCACTGCTGTTTCTGTTATCACCGAGAACAAAAAACTCTCCGCTCCCCAAAGTAATATCATTTTCAGCTATTCCAGCTTCTTCCATTTTATCATATTCACGATCTTCAGTGACGACAGTTTCGCCATTCACCAAAAGATTGCCGCCTTCAATTTTTACCGTCTCCCCAGGGACCGCAACCACTCTCTTGACATAATAATGTGATTTCTCATTACCATTTGGCAAAAAAACAATCACATCATCCTTCTTTGGCGAGGTGAGCTTGTAGACAATCCCGTCAACAAGTACACTCTGACCATTAGTAAGCGAAGGTTCCATCGAATCTCCGATGACTCTGACTCTTTTTCCAAAACAGAGCACAAGAACAAAAGCCACAAAAAAAGCCACCGCGGTATAGAACACCCACGAAAGAATCTCTTTGAAAATTTCGGGCGTTACCTTCTTTTTCTTTTCCAAATACATTGGTCTGTATCTATTTTTCCGAAGCATAAACACTCCTTAAAAATCCCAAAAGATAAAAAGGGCAATTACTAAAAAGTAACTGCCCTTACCAAAGAAATCATTCTTAGCGAACCTTTTCCTTGACCTTTGCCTTCTTACCTGTGAGGCCCTTAAGGTAGTTAAGCTTAGCTCTTCTAACCTTACCCATTCTCACAACTTCAACCTTCTCTACAAGAGGAGAGTGAAGAGGCCATGTCTTCTCAACACCTACGCCATTTGAGATCTTACGAACTGTGAATGTTGTGCGGTTTGAACCACCCTGAATCTTCTTAACAGTTCCTTCGAAAACCTGTACTCTCTCGCGGTTTCCTTCCTTGATCTTGTTGTAAACACGTACTGTGTCACCTGTGTTGAACTCAGGAGCGTTCTCGTTAAGCTGCTCCTTCTCGATCTCTGCAATGATTGTGTTCATTTGCTTTCTCCTATACTATATAAATGGACGTTCTTAAATACATGATAAAATGCGTACCAGAGGACCGTCATTTTCGCAACTATGAAATAATACCATAATTTTGCTCGCGAAGTCAAGCTTTATCTTTGGCAATCAGCTTCTTTAGTGCCTCTATAGCTACCCGGATAGCCGCATCCGTATCATGTGCCTGAGGATTATCAAGCCCGGCCTTAGCCCTCTCCTGGTTGGCAACTGTAAGCATTACAGCACCCGTTCTTGCGCGAAGCCATTGTCCAACAATAAAAAGTGCTGCGGACTCCATCTCAGAGCCAAGACATCCACATCTTTTCCATGCTTCCCACTTGTTCTCAAGCTCATAAAATACCGGCTTTGTCTCAGGTTCATGCTGTCCGTAAAAAGCGTCCTTACACTGAACAACACCGACATGATGTCTTATGCCAAGTTTCTCGGCAGACTCCTTCAGTGCCTGTGTTACATCAAATGTAGCAACCGCAGGATATTCAATCGGCGCATATTCTTTTGACGTTCCTTCCGCTCTTATAGCGCCGTTAACGACAATAAGATCTCCGCCCATAACATCAAGCTGCATTCCACCGCAGGTTCCAACTCTTATAAAAGTATCTGCACCTATCTTGTGAAGTTCCTCTACTGCAATAGATGCTGATGCTCCTCCTATTCCGGTCGAAACAACACTTACTTTCTCTCCGTCAAGATAACCGGTATAGGTGTTATATTCACGGTTATAAGCAACCTGCTTCGCATCATCAAAATAGGCCGCAATTTTCTCACATCTTCCCGGATCACCCGGCAAAATAACATACCGACCCACATCACCTTCTTTAAGATGAATATGATATTGATATCCGGCACCTTCAGTATAATCTACCATAACCGCTTCCTCCTTATGAATTTAGCTACAATAATTATACCACCTGCACAGCTTAACCGCTAATTTCATTTCAGCACTTGCCCGATCATCAATCAAACAAACCATCCATTACGTGTATGGTCATAATCCCGTTTTCTATATCAATATTCTTAACGCATTCTTTAATTCCCGGAATCATGACTGTTTCTGCATCAGGATCATCGGTGCGCTTCATTTCATAAACATCATTGGAACCGGTCTGAATAACCTGCTGCAAAATACCGAGCTCTTTTCCATCCTCATCAACAATCTTCATTCCTTCGAGATCCGCAAGATAGTACTCACCCTCTTCCAAGGGAATGGCGTCCTCTCTGCGAACAATAAGCGGTTTCTGCCTAAGGCGTTCGACCTCATTAATGTCATTGAATTCCTTGAATTTTACGATAACGAATTTTTTGTTAAAACGAACTCTCTCTATCGTAAGCTCCTTTTTTCCGTCTCTTCCGGTATCAAGGATTACTTTTTTCAGATCAAGAAATCTCTCCGGATCCTGTGTGGTAGGAAAAACATTAACTTCACCCTTAAGTCCATGTGTCGAGGCAATTACGCCAACCTGAAAATATTCTGTCATGTCTGCTCCTTAATTTTATCAAGAATCTTGTTTCTCTTCTTTATCGCTTTGGGTGTAAACTGCTCCGGATGTTCCTCTACATATTTGTCGTAAAGTTCCGGTCTTCGCTCTTTTGTTCTTTCAAGCGACTTCTGAAAACGCCATACATCTACATTCGCGTGATTACCCGAGAGTAAAACCGGCGGAACCCTCTTATCCATCCAGATTTCCGGTCTTGAATACTGCGGATATTCAAGAAGTCCGTCATCAAAAGATTCCGTCTCTGCAGATTCATCATTGTTAAGAACTCCGGGAACAAGTCTTGCCACAGCATCAATCATTACCATGGCCGGAAGCTCACCTCCCGTGAGCACATAATCACCTATAGAAATATAATCAGTGACTATCTCCTCAAGCACACGCTCATCTATTCCTTCGTAGTGGCCACATAGAAAAATAACATCCTCCTCTGAGGAAAGTTCTCTAGCTTTTGACTGACTGAAAACCTCCCCTTGAGGCGTAACATATATAACTCTCGGATTCGAATCAGGCTTATCTTCTCTTATAGACCTCAATATATCCTGATAGCAGTCATAAATTGGCTGTGCCTGCATCAGCATTCCTGCTCCGCCGCCATATGTATAATCATCAACCTTGTTATGCTTGTTGTCTGCATAATCTCGGATGTTTATTGCCTTTGCCGTGATTATTCCCTTATCCATGGCACGTTTTAATATGCTTGTATTAAGTACATCCATAACCATTTCCGGGAATAATGTCATTATATAAAAATTCATAACTCTCCATAGAAAAATAAATACCCGGAGCTGTAATTGCAGCCCCGGGCATAGTCATATCAATCGACGATTTCAACGTCAACCTTAAGGTTCTCTCTGGTTGATGCAGCCTTAACAACAGAGCGGATTGCTTTTGCAATTCGTCCCTGTCTTCCGATTACCTTACCCATATCAGAAGGTGCAACGTGTAGCTCCAAAACAATGGTCTGGCCGTCTTTTTTCTCATTCACAACGACCTCATCAGGGTTTTCAACCAGAGCCTTTGCAATAACTTCAACCAATTCTTTCATGAATTTTCCCCTAGTTAAAAAGTGATTACTTAATACCTGCCTGCTTGAAGATCTTGCTAACAACATTTGTAGGCTGAGCACCGTTTGCAAGCCACTTCTTTGCAAGTTCCTCATTTACCTTGCATGTGCTGGGATCTGTGTTAGGATCATAAGTTCCGATCTCCTCGATGAACTTTCCGTTTACAGGGAACTTTGAATCAGAAACAACGATACGATAAAAAGGAACCTTCTTTTTACCAATTCTCTTAAGTCTAATTTTTACTGCCATTTTTAAAATCCTCCATTTAATAAATAAAAATGTTAACTATGATAAACGAATTTCTCCGCAATCATCATGTGTCTATATGAAATCCTCACAGGATACTCATAACTAATTGTTTAAAAGAACTTACCAAAGCCGCCCTTTCCAAGGCCGCCTAAACCGCCAAGTCCGCGTCTGCCCTTTTTACCCATAAGTCCGGGCATCTGCTTCATCATCTTCTGCATCTGATCAAACTGCTTTATGAAACGGTTTACATCTGCTATATCATTGCCGGACCCCTTAGCTATTCTGTATTTTCTCTGAGGGTTCATGAGCTTCGGATTTTTACGCTCGGCCGGTGTCATTGAAAGTACTATGGCTTCCATTCTGGCAAGCTGCTTTTCATCGGGAAGTTGATCATCTCCGATCTTACCCATTCCGGGAAGCATTCCCATAATTGCTCCAAGGCCGCCCATATTTCGCATCTGCTTCATGGACTCAAGGTACATCTCAAAATCGATCTTACCTTTTTTCATCTTGGAGGCCATCTCGCGCTCTTTTTCTTCATCGCGCTCACGGTTGGTCTCTACAACCTTATCGATAAGGCTGAGCACATCGCCCATTCCCAAAATTCTGCTGGCCATACGGTCGGGATAAAACTGCTCAAGATCTGAGAGTTTCTCGCCCATACCAACATAAAGAATAGGCTTGCCAGTAACCTGTCTTGCAGAAAGTGCCGCACCGCCTCTCGTGTCACCGTCCATCTTACTGAGGACGATTCCATCGATGCCGATTCTGTCATTGAACTGAACTGCTACATCTACAGCAGCCTGACCTGTCATGGCATCAACAACAAGAAGTGACTGGTGAACAGTGACTGCTTCTTTAATTGCCACCAGCTCCTGCATCATATCTTCATCGATCTGCAGTCGGCCTGCAGTATCGAGAATTACCACATTTTCATTATTTTTCTCAGCATGTTCTATTGCAGCCTTAGCAATTTCTACAGGACTGACATCCGTCCCCATGGAGAAGAAATCAACTTCCTGCTTCTTGGCATTGATTTCAAGCTGATCAATAGCCGCCGGTCTGTAAATATCACAGGCTACAAGAAGAGGCTTTTTACCTTTAAGCTTAACCTTGCCTGCTATCTTGGCTGCGGTAGTCGTCTTACCTGTACCCTGAAGACCGCACATCATTATAACAGTGATGCTCTTACCGGGCTGGAACTGGATCTCTGTGATCTCAGATCCCATAAGATCAGTCAACTCTTCGTTAACAATTTTGACAACCATCTGCGCAGGATTCAGTCCGTTTAAAACATCCTCACCGACAGCTCTCTCCTGAACCTTGTTAACAAAATACTTAACCACACGGAAGTTAACATCCGCCTCGAGAAGTGCCATCTTGACTTCCTTCATGGCAGTCTTGACATCCTCCTCCGACAGACGGCCCTTGCCGCGCAGATTCTTGAATACATTCTGCAGTTTATCGGATAAGTTTTCAAATGCCATATGTTATGACAGCTCCTCTGTAATTGATTCTATTGCCTTAAGGACAACCGCTCTAAGTTCATCATCCTTAAGTTCCTTGTCAGAAGCAGCACCCGCAAGCTCATCAAGCTGATGTCTGATCCTGTCTGTTCTTTCGATCATGTGAAGTCTTTTCTCATATCCTTCAAGAGAATTGGTGCATCTCTTTAAAAGGTCATGAACTCCCTGCTTGCTGATATCATACTCTTCAGCTATCTCCACAAGGGAAAGATCATTGTAGACCACATCCTCATATACTTTTCTCTGATGATCAGTCAGAAGCTCGCCGTAAAAGTCATACAAAAGCCCCTGTTCAACAATTCTCTCCATTGTATCTCCAAACAGATAATAAACAATACAAAAAATGCGATACTATACGCACGAAGCATATAATATCGCATATATTTTAAAGTGTCAAGTATTTTTACTTTACTTTCATTTATTCTTTACGGATAACACAAAAATCCAAGTTTACCTCTCCTTCAATACCATCAATAACGCCATTTCTTGAAAACTGCCACATCCTGTAGTCATAAGG
The DNA here is from genome assembly GCF_000420905.1 of Butyrivibrio sp. AD3002. NCBI lineage: Bacteria > Bacillati > Bacillota > Clostridia > Lachnospirales > Lachnospiraceae > Butyrivibrio > Butyrivibrio sp. AD3002. The sequence goes on from NZ_ATVV01000001.1 coordinate 524,308, forward strand.
ATAGTATTGGGGGAATCCATAATAGGATACCCATACGGGATATTTTTCCAGCGATACCGGCTCAAGGAACTCTGTAAAAGTCCTTATACCGCCCATTATCATGGGAGTATATCCTTCTTCTTTTACCCTCTCGCAAAAAGCATCGGCGATTTCCGAATAAATCTGCTTTGTCAGCTTTGAGGTCCTGGCATCCGATGAATTTGTCTGTTCAAGATCAAGTGCCACAGGGTAAGTAATTTCATAATTCTTAATCTGTTTTAAGACGTATTCCGCCTCTTCCACAGCCTCATCAGCATCAATTGATTGTGAATAGAAGTAAACTCCGACCTCCAGTCCGGCCTTCTGAGCATTCCTTATATTTGTCTTAAAATAGTCATCTTCAAGAATAGTGCCCTCGACAGAACCGCGAAGTCCCACTCTTATCATTACAAAATCTATGCCTTCGGATTTAACCTTATAAAAGTCAATATCGCCCTGGGTTCTGGAAACGTCAATTCCTTTAGTAACAGACAGACTCTCATCCGTTCCTATATACTTTACAGTTCCGTCTTCAAGGAGCTGAAAATCCTCCTCTGTCAGCGGACTTAGGGGAAGTGACTCATCTATAGGAGTAAAATAATACTGCCCTGCATATTCGGTAATTATTTCATCAGGATAGAGGGTTCTTATAGCACCTATTCTGTCGCCCTCTTCGAGCTTCCCTCTGAAGGTGTCCCTGAGCCTGTCTCCTTCTTCCTTACGCGCCCTTGCATCAGCCTGATCGATAAGCTGGTTGGCTCTCGCAGTAGTGTAATACCCCTCCGTCTCAAGCGCGTCGATCTCACTCTGCGATGCATCAGCCTGTCTTCTTATCGCAGCATTGCTAAGAAGGAGTCCGATACAGGTCGACAGCGCCAAAAGACTCACAAGGCTGAGGAAAATAACCGAAATCAGATTCTTGGTATTCTTAACCATTTTGCTGTTGTTTTTGGTATTTTCAGTTTTCTTCATAAGTATTATATCCGCTCATCAAAATAGCTCTTATAGCCTTCACCGAATATCTCTGACGCACTTGTAACTATCATAAATGCATCAGGATCCTCCTCACGGACTATATCCTCCGCCATAGGAGAAAGTCTCTTTTTTATAGCACAGAGTATAACCTTCTTATTTTCACCACTGTAAGCACCCTGTCCGAAAACATGTGTTACACCGACATCCAGTTCCTTAAGAAGTCTGGATGTGATCTTATCTGTATGATCCGAAATAATATAAATAAGCTTAGCTTCATCTCGACCATAAAGAACAAAGTCGATAACATAGGATGTTATCATTACAGCAAGGAATGAATACAGAACAACTTTTATATCTCTTAAAACAACACCGGCAAAGCTCACAACAAATATATCTATCATCATGAAAAGCACACCGGTCTTGATATGAGGATACTTAATTCTAAGTATCTTTATTATAACATCCGTTCCGCCCGTAGTCGCGTGGCATTTAAATGTAATACCGATTCCTACGGCAACAAAAATACTGCCGAATATCACACCGAGAATTACATCCTTAACGATAATCCCCGACGCATATCTTGCGATAAGATCCGTAAAAATAGAATTGACTACCGTAGCGTAAACAGTCGAAATCGTAAATCTTATTCCAAATTTATAGATTGCCAGAAAAAGAATAGGAATGTTCATAAGCATGAACCATACACCCGTTCCTATAGGCACAATTCTGTTCAGAACGATAGCTGCACCGGTAAGACCACCGGGCGCAATATTATTAGGATCATTAAACAGACTGGTCCCTATTGCGTATAAGAATGCTCCGAACGTAATAAGGAGATAATCCGTACCTTTTCTGGTAATCTTTTCTACATATGCCATAAATTAAATAATTGTGCGAACAAGCTTCGGCCTGTAACCATGCTCTTCAAGGATCTTTATAATCTGTTCCTTGTGTTCGCTGCCAAATGCCTCCAAAGTAATACGCAGTTCAACAGCTGCGCTTCTGTTGATCGATACAAACTGATTGTGCTCGAGTTTGATTACATTTCCACTGGTCTTCGCTATAACCTCTGCCACTGCAGCAAGTTGTCCCGGCTTATCGGGAAGAAGAACCGAAACTGTAAATATACGATTTCTCATAATGAGTCCCTGCTGGACAACAGAGCTCATTGTAATGATATCCATATTTCCGCCTGAAAGAACACAGACAATTCTCTTATCCTTAACATCAAGCTGTTTAAGCGCTGCAACGGAAAGAAGTCCGGAATTCTCCACAACCATCTTATGGTTTTCCACCATATCAAGGAAGGATACGACAAGATCCTCATCCGGAACAGCAATTATGTCATCAATATTTTGCTGGATATAGGGGAATATCTTTTCGCCGGGTGTTTTAACCGCAGTACCGTCAGCAATTGTATTAACTGTAGGAAGAGTTGTAACTTTACCGTTTTTAAGGCTCTCCTGCATACAGTTAGCACCTGCAGGTTCAACACCGATTACCTTTATCTTGGGATTAAGGAGCTTCGCAAGGGTACCCACACCTGTTGCAAGTCCGCCACCTCCGATAGGAACAAGAATCATGTCCACAGTAGGCAGTTCTTTGATTATCTCCATAGCAATGGTTCCCTGACCTGTTGCCACATCAAGATCATCAAAAGGATGAACAAAGGTATATCCATGCTCATCTGCAAGCTTAAGTGCATGCTCGCAGGCTTCATCATATACATCACCATGAAGAATGACCTCTGCGCCGAGAGCCTTTGTTCTGTTCACTTTGATAAGAGGAGTTGAAGTAGGCATAACGATTGTAGCCTTTACTCCGTAGCTCTTTGCTGCATAAGCCACACCCTGCGCGTGGTTACCTGCTGATGCAGTGATGAGCCCCTTCTTTCTCTCATCCTCAGACATTGTAGATATTTTGTAATAAGCACCTCTAACCTTATATGCACCGGTTCTCTGGAGATTCTCAGGCTTTAAATAGACCTTACTGCCTGTGGCAGCGCTCCAATAGTCACTGTAAATAAGTTTTGTTTCAAGAGTTACCTTTTTAACATCCTCATACGCTTCCTCGAATGCGGGAAGCGTCAGGCTTTCGTTTTTCTCAGACATGTCCATTCTCCTTATGAAAATAATGCATCTACAAACTGGTCGGAATTAAATCTCTCAAGATCCTCTAGAGCTTCACCGACGCCGATATATTTAACCGGAATATTAAGCTCTGACACAATAGCAACTGCTATTCCGCCCTTTGCCGTACCATCAAGCTTAGTGAGAACTATTCCGGTAAGATCAGCAACCTCACCGAACTCTCTCGCCTGCGATATAGCATTCTGTCCGGTTGTGCCGTCAAGAACAATAAAATTTTCTCTATGTATTCCAGGAAGCTCCTTGTCAAGAATCCTGTTCATCTTGGCAAGCTCCTCCATCAGATTCTTCTTATTATGAAGTCTTCCGGCCGTATCAATCATAAGAATGTCGCAATCTCTCGACCTGAAGGCAGCAACAGCATCATAGATTACACTGGCGGGATCCGCTCCCTCTTTTCCGGAAATAAGCGGAACTTCGGCCCTGTCTGTCCACTGTCTTAATTGCTCAGTAGCACCTGCCCTGTAGGTATCGGCAGCCGCAACAAGTACTTTCTTGCCTTTCTTTCTGAAATGAGCAGCAAGTTTTCCGACAGATGTCGTCTTACCGACACCGTTTACTCCGATAACAAAAATAACTGTCTTATCTTCCTCAAACTTATAGGTATCGTCATCAGTCTTCATCTGCTCTCTGATGTTGGATACAAGGAGTGTCTTGCATGCCCAGGTATCTGTTATATGATTATCCCTGACCTGCTCGCGGAGCTTGTCCATAATCCTGCTGGTAGCATTAACTCCGATATCTCCCATAATGAGAGTCTCTTCAAGTTCCTCGTAGAAATCCTCATCCACAGTTGAAAAGTTGCTAAGGACATTATTTATTCCCTTTACAACACCTTCTTTAGTTTTTGATAGGCCATTTGAAAGCCTTGAAAAAAAGCCACCTGCCATTAATCCGTCAGCTCCTTATCAATCAAATTAACACTTACAAGTGTCGACACACCCTTCTCCTGCATGGTTATACCATAGAGTCTGTCAGCACTTTCCATTGTACCACGCCTATGGGTAATTACAATAAACTGGGTTGATTTCAGCTTATGCAGATAATGTGCAAATCTAACTACGTTATTTTCATCAAGCGCCGCCTCAATCTCATCAAGCAAGCAGAAAGGTGACGGCTTCAGATTCTGAATTGCAAACAGAAGCGCAATTGCAGCAAGTGCCTTCTCACCACCGGAAAGTTGCATCATATTAACAAGTTTCTTTCCCGGAGGCTGAGCATTGATTCTGATTCCAGCCTCAAGGATATCCTCATCCTCAACAAGTTCCAGCGTACCCTTACCGCCTCCGAACATTTCTTTAAATACCTTGTCAAACTCTGACTGTATTTTTGTAAACTCTTCCATGAACTGCTTTCTCATGGATTCATCGAGTTCGGAGATAATCTCGCGAAGCTGCTGCTCGGCTGTAACAAGATCATCATGCTGTGTCTTCATGAAGGTATATCTCTCCATGAGCACTCTGTAATCCTCAATGGCGTTAACATTAACATCACCGAGTTTTCTTATAGCATCCTTTAACGAGCCTATCTGCTTCTTCATCGCAGACATATCGTTGAGACTTTCGTCTCTCATGGAGGATGCATCGGTTAATGTTATCTCATACTCATCCCACATATAGTTGATCTGAGTCTCTATAGCTTCCTTTGCTCTCTCACATCTGGCACCAAGTCTTGTAACTTCCTTATCGAGTCCGTTCATCGTCTGATTCAATTCTTCTGTAAGTTTAAAGAAATTCTTCTGAGAAGCTGTAAGTTCTTCCTTCTTTGCACGCTTCTCTTCCATCTCCTTATTTACATCGGACTGAACATCCTTGGAACTCTCAATTGTAAGCTTTATCTCCTCGATGTCCTTCTTCCTCTGCTGGAGGATCTCGTTATTTTCTTTTATTGATGCAAAAATTTCATCGAGAGCCGCCTTCTCTGTAGCTATCTCACTGTTTATACGATCAAGATTCTGCTGTTCAAAGGTCTCCTTCTGCAAAATCTTCTCATATTCGATATCCCAGGAAGAAACATTCTCAGCTTCTTTCTCTTCGTCGGCATGCAAGGCTTCAAGCTTAGCCTGATACTGAGTAACCTTCTCGGATTCATCCTTCTCGGTTTTTTCAGAAAGTTCAAGAGCTTTCTTGTACTCCTCACGCTCACCATCAATATCGATAATCTGCTTCTCGATTGACGCGCTCTCTTCCTTCAGGTCTGAGTAATTACCCTTCTGCTGATTCTGTCTCTCCTTCTCATTCTCAACATTGATTCTGGCTGTATTCTGCTCTATGAATTTAGTCTGAAGAGAAGTTCTGGTCTCCTCAACGATAACTCTCAGCTCATTTCTGCGCTTCTTGGTATCCTCTATCTCCTTTTGGAAAAGAGCGATATCCTCCTTGCACTTCTTGATATTTTTCTCAAGTTCCTCCATCTCTCTGCGTCTTCCGAGGAGATTGGAATTATTTCTGAAGGTACCACCACTTATGGCTCCTCCGGGAACAAGAAGTTCACCCTCAAGTGTAACCATTCTGATGGTATACTTGTATTTTCTTGCGATTAAAACCGCATTGTCTACTGTATCGACAACAACAATTCTTCCAAGCATTGCCTTCGCAACACTTCTGTATCTGTCCTCTGTCTCAACAAGTTCATCCGCCATACCAAGAACACCCTTTTCGCTTAGGGCTTCCTGTGCCTTGAACTCCTGAGGTTCGCGGATACTTGTAAGTGGAAGAAAAGTTGCTCTTCCGGCCTTGGTCTTTTTCAGATAAGCAATCATATCCTTTGCGGTTTCTTCATCATCGGTTACGATATTCTGAATATTACCGCCAAGTGCTATCTCTATAGCCGTTTCATACTTGGGCTGAGTCTTTATAATATCGGCAACAACACCAATAATTCCGGGATTGTCGTCTTTTTTCTCCATTACCTTCTTAACGCTTCCGCCGTAGCCTTCATAGCGTTCGGTAAGATTGCTCAATGTTTCAAGCTTTGACTTTTCCTGCGTATAAAGGTTCTGTGCATCACGGAGCTTCGAATCCTTTGCGGAGAGTTTATCTCTTATACCCGCAAGCTCATTCTCCGAATCCTTCTGCTTCATGTTCATTTTACGGATTTCATCCGTAATCTGATCGAACTCGGCCTGAAGCTTTTTGATTATTTCTTCCTGCATGGACTCATCGGAACGCGCCTTAACAAGCTTTCCGGTAAGCTCTGCCTTCCTGATATTTATCTGTTCCTGTCTGGTATCAAGAGAACTCAGTTTACCTTTGATTGACGAACGCTCTGACAGTGTCTCGATTATCCTGCTCTTGCAGTTCTCAATCTCATTATTTATCTCGTTAATGCTCGCAACGATACCGTCAAGTTTTTTTCTTGCTTCCTGTCTGTCTGCGGAAAGGACTTCCAGTTCCTTGTCTATCTCGCCCTTTACGACAAGCACCTTATCTCTTTCCTTTTCCTTTTCGGAAATCTTAAGCTCTTCATCGGCTTTTCTTTTTTCAAAATGTTCAGCATCACTTGTAGCAGATCTGATCTGCTCATTCATAATACCGATCTGGCCTTCAAGCTTCTCGCGTTTTACAGAAGTATCCGTAATCTTTGCTCTTGCTTCTTCGATATCATGATCAATAGCTTCCAGTTCTTCCTGAATCTGCTCGTACTTAATCTTTGTATCTTCATACTTTTCCTTTGCTTCTTCAAGATTTTTGGTCGCAATCTTTAGACACTCTTCAGACTCCTCGAGATTCTTCTTCTGTGCCGCATTTTCCAAAAGGAACATGTTTACATCCAGAGTCTTCAACTCTTCTTTATGTTTTAAGTAAACCTTTGCAACCTCTGACTGTTTCTCAAGTGGCTCAACCTGTTTCTCAAGTTCTGAAAGGATATCATTCACTCGGGTCAGGTTCTGCTTTTCCTGCTCCAGCTTCTTGATAGCAGTATCCTTTCTGGACTTAAACTTAACAATACCTGCAGCCTCATCAAATAGATTACGTCTGTCCTCGGGTTTACTGGACAAAATCTGGTCAATCTGGCCCTGTCCGATAATAGAGTATCCCTCTTTACCGATACCGGTATCAAAAAACAGCTCATTAACATCCTTAAGTCTGCATGAGTTGCCGTTTATCATATATTCACTCTCTCCTGAGCGGTAAAGCCTTCTGGAGACAGTTACTTCATCATATTCAATAGGAAGCGCATGATCCGAATTATCAAGCGTTATAGCGACATAAGCGTAGCCAAGGGGTTTCCTCAGCTCCGTTCCCGCAAAGATTACATCCTGCATAGTGCCGCCACGAAGCTGCTTGATTCTCTGTTCTCCGAGAACCCATCTGACAGCATCGGCGACATTGCTTTTACCCGAACCGTTAGGTCCGACAATTCCTGATATTCCGTTGTGAAATTCCAGTTTTATCTTATTTGCAAATGACTTAAAGCCGTGAATTTCTATGCTTTTTAAATACATGTTACTCTTTTTTCAATTCCAGGATAGCCTGATATGCAGCCTTCTGCTCAGCCGCTTTCTTGGTACGTCCTGACCCCTCTCCCAATTTTTTATCGCCCACGTAGACCGCAGACTCGAATATTTTATCATGCTCGGGCCCTTTTTCGCCACAAATTTCATAGCGAAGTTCCAAACCGTTGTCTCTCTGCACCATCTCCTGAAGCACAGACTTGCTGTCATAAAAAATCTGCTTCTCTTCGGGATTGTCCAGTATAAATTTCTCAATATGAGCTTTAGCAGCTTTAATTCCGCTGTCGAGATAAATAGCACCTATAATAGCTTCCATTACATCAGAAATAATGGATTCCCTGTATCTTCCGCCGGTAGCCTCTTCGCCCTTTCCGAGAATGAGGTATTTTTCAAGGTGAATACTGCTCGCACAATATGCAAGCGCAGGCTCACAGACCATAGATGCTCTCATCTTGGTCATCTCGCCCTCTTTCTTATCCGGGTATTTCTTATAAAGATAGTGACTGGAAACAAGTTCAAGTACAGCATCTCCGAGGAACTCAAGCCTCTCGTAATCTCCCCTTTTATTTATCTTCTGCTCGTTTGCATAGGAGCTGTGTGTAAGCGCCTGTAAAAGCAGATTACTATCCTTAAAATGATATCCGATACTCTCCTGTAATTCGTTAAGTTCATTCTCGCCTATCATAATATTCTCTCCTTAAACAAACAAAGTGATATGACGCAAAGCAAACATCGCGGGCTCTGCTCCATATCACCTGATTGTTGTTATTATAGTCTGTCAGCCTTCATTTCTGGCTTTTTTCAGAAGCTCAACCGCCTCGCCTACTGTTGTGATCTTCTCTGCAAGTTCTGCATCAATTTTCACATCAAACTCGTCCTCTATGCCCATGATGATCTGGAATACATCGAGTGAATCAGCTCCTAGATCGTCAGTGAAGGTTGAGTCCATAGTGATCTCATTTACATCAACATTAAGTACGCCGGCAATTACTTCCTTAAGCTTTTCGAATTCCATAACTTTTCCATCCTTTTTACATATTATTATGCGATAAAAAACGCATATCATATCTGTGTTCTAAAACTATAATACTATTCACGGTACCTTTACAAGTACTTTTTATACATCAGGTATCTGACAAAATAGATTCCTTGATTTTCTCGGCAATATTCTGCTCCTTAAAGGTTACGCACTGCAGAATGCTGTTCTTAACCTCAACAGCCTTGGCGCTTCCATGGGTCTTAACAACAAGTCCTGTAAGTCCAAGCATGGGCGCACCGCCGTACTGATTCATATCGTAATCCTTCAAAGCATCCTTCAGCGCCGGTTTAATAAGCAGTCCTCCGATCTTTGCTCTTAAGCTGCTCATCAGTCCCTTCTTTACCACCTTGAGGAGCGCAGTTGCAACGCCTTCATACATTTTAAGTATCACATTACCGGTAAAAGCCTCACATACTATTACATCAGCAACACCGTAGGGAATATCCCTTGCCTCAACAGAGCCGATGAAGTTGATGTCCGGGCAGTTCTTAAGAAGTGGGAAGGTCTCTTTAACAAGCGCATTGCCCTTCTCCTCCTCAGCACCGATATTTACGATTCCAACTCTGGGATTTTTAATCCCACAAACATTCTCCATGTATACCGAACCCATCTTTGCAAACTGTACAAGATGAGAAGGTCTGGCATCAACATTGGCACCGCAATCAATCAGAAGAGACACTCCGTTCTCTGTAGGAATAAGCGGTGCAAGAGGTGATCTCTCAACCCCCTTAATTCTTCCTATAATAACCTGACCACCGACAAGTGTCGCACCAGTACTTCCGGCAGAAACATATGCATCACACTCACCGTGTTTTACAAGGAACATAGCCTTAACTATAGAAGAATCCTTCTTAGTTCTTATTGCCATAACCGGAGGCTCAGCCATCTCAATGACTTCCTCTGCATTTACTATCTCGACTCTGCTCTCATCATAAGTATATTTAGAGAGTTCATCCTTAATTATCTGCTCTTTTCCCACAAAAAAAATCTTAAGTCTGTCAGATTCCTCAAGAGCATCCACGGCGCCCTTAATTATCTCTCCGGGTGCATTGTCGCCACCCATGGCATCCAGCGCCACTTTTACAAGCTCAGCCATAATTCCTCCTCTATATACCACGGTTTATATCTGACTAAATCTTGTCGGATGTCCGTTTTTGTACTGTCGTACAAAATACGCACGACAACAAAAAAGGCTCCGCATAAAAAATAAGTTTAAATAATCCATAAAAATTCTACTAAATAAATATAAAAAAAGCAACGAACCGAATTATAAAAAACTTTTACATATAGCAAAAGCCCGAGACCAAAATGATCTCGGGCCAAATATGCTTAAATAATTAAAATCAATCCTCGTTAACCACAACGCTCTTCTTGTTGTAGTAGCCACATTTCTTGCAAACCTTGTGAGGCTGCATAAGCGCGCCACAGTGGCTGCACTTAACCAGTGTGGGAGCAGTCATTTTCCAGTTTGCTCTTCTCTGGTCTCTGTGACCCTTGGAAGACTTATTCTTCGGGCAGATAGACATTCGGTAACACCTCCTTACAGCGTTCATATCATGAACCATAAATGGTCATTTAGCATTTTTCAACACACTCTTGGTATTATAAGCATATAATCCGCAGTTGTCAACGATAAATTTATAATGCATTTTCACCGGCTCTTTCATCTATTTATAAATATAAAAAAATATAAACGGAAATACATCCATTATAATTAGCAATTGGCGTTAAAAGTTTAGCAATTTTTTAGAATTATTTATAAATTATTCGTGTTATAATGAATTTCATAAAATAAAATTTTTCCTATGAGGAGGAGAACTAAATGAAGAAACTATTAAAGTATTTGTCTCTCGCAATGATGCTCTCATTGCTGCTGGTTCCTGCCGTTAAGGCAAAAGCCGCTTACAGCCAGCCTGTAAAGGTTGAATCCAGAACCGCAAATTCATTTACCGTATCCTGGCAAGCACCTGCTGCAGGAACTACCTATTATTACAAATTAGGTATTGGTACAAGCGTTGAGGATGCCACCACGAAACTGGCTGCAGTTACTCCAACTACTGTTGGAACGACCAATACATGCACCATCCCGAACCTTACACCCGGCACAAAATATACAATACTGGTTCAGGCTTCTACCGACAATGTAACATTCAACGATCATGCTACTGTTGTTGCAGTAACTCTCCCTGCCGTACCGAAGAATATAAGACAGGACTATTGGAGAGCTTCTGATGAAAAGACAGTCTTTTCATGGGATTGTGACGGAAATGCAGCCGGATTCCAGCTTATTCTTAACGACGGCGTTGATAAGGTAACGAAAGAAACAACAGAGAAAACATGTACTTATAACTGCGACGATGACGCAACAAAGCTTGATGTTACAATTCGTTCTTATGTTATAGATACTAATAACAGCAAAATTTTCAGTGAATGGTCAGAGACCTACAGATGCTTCGGTCAGCCGATGCTCAAGGAAAACGATGACGGATATGCTATTAGCGTAGTAGGCAGCAAGCTTAAGCTTGAATGGGAAAAAGAACCTCGTGCTAATGGTTATGAAATTTATATCGGCTCAAAGAGAAACGGCACTTACAAGAAGGTAAAGACAATAAACGGCAAGGACAAGACAAAGGCAACCTTGTCTAAAGACAATAAGAATAAGAAGTTCAAGAAGAACAAGGATTATTATGTTTATGTTCTTTCCTTCAGAAAAGATAATGGTAAGATTACAAGATCAAGTTCAACTTATCTGTATTTCTACCACAAGGGCGAAACATATATGACCCTGAAGAAATAACAAACACTGACAACTGAATATTGAATACATAATTTCAGGGGCTGTTTCAGATTTGAAACAGCCCCTTTATTTTTTGAATATTTAAGCTTTCACCATCGACTCTAGTATCTTCACATAAAGATCGTGGAAAGTCAGAATATTTTCTTTATCAAATATCTCTTCCACATACTCGAGTTCCGCATCAAAACCGCCATCACCATACTCATTCTCAAGAAGCTCCAGCTCTAGGCGTGCACTGGCTGCAGAATACGGATCCTCCAGTTCAATGAATTCCGGTCCCAGTTCATCGAGCTCATCCGCATTAATTCCAAGCTGCAAATTAACCTCCATGGGATCGGAATTAAATGCCGAATCAAAGCCCGTGAAATAGTCGTAGGAACAATGTGCTATACCCTCTCCGATCTGCCGTTTAACTTCAAAGAGAAGGTCTGACGGATTGTCATACTTTGAAACATCAACTCCCACAGGAAGATTCTTAATAAGAAGTCCTACGGCATGCTCCGATTCAGGAGACAATCTGTCATTATATATCCAGTTGCACATTACCTTATCTTCTTTTTCATGCTCAGACAAAGCTACAAGTGCGCTTGTAATAGCCATACACGAATGAGTAACTCCCCATTTCTCCTCTGCCTTTTTGACCTGCTCAGCATCAAAATCAAGACGCACCATTCTTCCGGCAGAAGAATTCTTATTGGACTTATGATCCGGTGTAACGATTATCTTAAAGCCCTCAGCATTCTTTCCGTACTGAGCCTCAAAATATTCCCTGTCAGCATCGTAGATTCCCTTTTCACGACCAAGTGCTGCATTCTCAAGAAGTGTAAAATAGAAATCTCTTTTAAGCTCCCTTCCATAATAAGCATCTGTCACATCCTGAAGGAGCACGCCAAGTGATCCTCCATCCATAAGCAGGTGATGAACATCCAGGAAGAAGTAGCTATGCTCACCGGTTCTGAATACTCTTGTTCTAAACAAACAGGATTTCAGGATTTTTCTAAAAGGAACGACAAGCGTCTTAGCAAGTTCGTCTATATCACTCTCCTCAATATCTTCCACAGTTACTCCCGGGAATATGGAAGGATCATATCTCTGCTGAAGCTCACAATCCTCATTGTACTCAAAAACAACACACAGCCCCGGATGATTCCTGATAGCCGTGTTAACAGCATCGCATAACTTATCGGCATCGATTTCTTTACCAAATCGAACCAGTATATGCATGTTGCTCCACATCGAAGAACCGGGATTATAGAGCTGATAATCAACCATCTTAATCTGCATTGAAGACAGACCATAGGTCTTTGTTCTCGCCTTGTCGTCAATTTCCACAGGGTCTCCCATCGAACTTCTGGAATTAACAACGAGAGCTATTTCCTTAGGAGTCTTCTTCTGGAAAATGTCAGCTGCGGTAAGTCCATCTATAGCAACCTCCGAAAGGACCGCCATCGCCTTTAATGAATCTCCGCCAAGTTCAAAGAAATCATCCGCTGTACCGATAGAGCCTGCCTCAAGCGACAGCGCCTTCTCAAAGGCCTCGCATAGCTTCTTCTCAACCTCATTCTCGGGAGCAACATATTCAGCCTGAAGCTCGGAAGCATCAGGAACAGGCAGAGCTTTTCTGTCAATCTTGCCGTTGACCGTAAGCGGCATCTCATCAACCCGCCTGAATACCTGCGGAACCATGTATTCCGGAAGTTTCCCCTTAATAAACTCCTTATATGAATCAATATCGGGTCCGTTTTCTTGGGGTGAACCTGTTGCTGCTTCGCATGAATAGTAGCCTGCCAGAAATTCTTTGCCGCCGGTCTTAATTACCCTGACAGCTGCTGCCTTAATTCCTGCAAATTCGGACATGACCTTCTCTATTTCATCAAGCTCGATTCTAAAGCCGCGAAGCTTGATCTGATTATCTATTCTTCCAAATATACGAACCTTACCATTGTCTGCCCAGGAGCAGAGATCACCGCTGTGGTAAGCCTTCTGCCCGTTATGCTCAAAAAATGCAGCCGCAGTCTTCTCGGGAAGATTCACATATCCGCGTCCAACCTGATCACCTGCAATAATAAGTTCTCCTCTAAGCCCTACTGGCAGCTCATTTCCGAATTTATCAAAGATATAGAAAGCTGTATTTGCTATAGGATTACCTATTGTTACATTTGCAGGATCATCAACGACATCTGCAGAGCATCCCATTGTGCACTCGGTAGGTCCGTAAACATTCAGTATTACACTATCATCGCGAAGACTTCTGAGGTTGTCGTACAAAGGAGCAGGAAATGCCTCAGCACCTATATCAAAGAAAGTCAGATTCTTAATTGCATCTCTGGATACCGGTATTCCAAGAAGGCTTGACAGATATGTAGGTGTACAGGTTATACCGTTTACACCGTTTTCATTAACCAGCTTTGCAAAAAGCTCAGGATCATGTATCTCATCCTCAGTGGCGATAACAACAGTATTCCCATTTGTCAGCGGAACGAACTGCTCAACCACGGAAACATCAAAGGAGAATGATGCCAATGCAAGGCATACCCTACCCTCATCTGCATAGTTCATTATTTCAACAGACTTCTCATTTCTGTGACAGTAATTAAATATATTGCCATGCTCTATCATTACACCCTTAGGTCTTCCCGTGGATCCTGAGGTATAAATGCAATAAGCAAGATCATGTCTATCCGACTTATAAGGAGCAAAGGTTCCTTTCTCCGTATCCTTGTTATTGGCATCAATTATTTCTTCGAGGGTTATCACCTTATATTCATTATCACAAAGCCCTTTCCTGGCTTCTTTTATTTCCGTGGAAGTAACGAGTATAGGAATCTCAGCATCCTTCATACAAAAATCAATTCTTTCATCAGGATATTCGGGTATAAACGGAACAAAAGCTCCACCTGCCTTTAATATTCCATTTTCAAGGGCATAGACATCAATCGACCTATCAAGAAGAACTCCCACAGGCACATCTTTTCCTACTCCAAGACCTGCCAAGAACCATCCGATACTATCCGATAAAGCATCCAGTTCTTTAAAAGTAAGTGATTTCCCATTACAAACAACCGCCTTTTTATCAGGTGTCTTCTTGGCATAGGCAGCAATCTGTTCATGTACAGGCACAAATTCCATAGGGAAAGCCGTCTCATTAAATCCGGAAACCTTCTCTTTTTCAGCCTCACTCATCATCACAATGTCGCCAATATTCTCACACTCCAGAAGACCGCCCGCAACAATAAACAAATGATCGGCAAAGGTCTTGATCCACTTCTCCGAGAACTTCTCATTTCTGTATTCGATTGTCATGTTATAAAGACCATCAGTTGAAAACAGCTGAATGGACATACAGCCGGTAACCATACCAGTATGATACTGTTCCATAAAATAGGAATTGCTCTTAAGGAGCTGCTCTCCTCCGGCCTTACCCATCTTGTCAGTGAAAAGGTCGCCCTGGAATATAAGCTCGACATCCTCGTTTACCGGACAGTTTTTCAGCACTTCATCGAAGGAGTAAATATCATTACTCATATTGGCAAAAACCTGCTTGCTTACACCTGTCAGGAATTCTTTTACAGTCTTATCCTGCGTAAGATCTCCATAGACAGGTATTCTCTTTATCAGAGTTCCTATAGTATTCTCCATCTCACTTAAGGATCTGCCGTTATAAACCATGGAGAAAGAAACCTGGTCGGAATACAGGTACTTTCCAAGAAGGATTGCCATAGCACCCATGAAAAAGGCACCTTCACTTATCTGATTTTCAGAGCAGAATTTCTTAACTGTCTCCGCTTTAAGAGTACCGGGTTCATATCTGTAGTTCAGGCTGACACCGGGAGTAAGCGGATTGTTAAGATCACCTGCAAGGGGATCAATGCCATCCATTTTGGCAAAGAGCTTCTTATAATAATCAGCAGCTTTGTCATGTGCTCCGCTCTCCATGAGCATCTGCTCATATAGTCCCGCCTGCTGAACAAGGAGTCCGTCCTTTTGAAGCGGAGTACCATGAAGAGCCCTGTTAAGATCGGATATCATAAGGCTAAAGGAGGTTGCATCAGATGCAATAAGATGTGTCCTGAGAATCAGATAGCAGCACTTTTCACTCTTATAAACAGCAAAATGAAACAGCAGATTATCAAGAACCTTCACTACAGGCATATAGCCCTTTAGGAAAGTCAGCCTGTCCTCATCTTTTCCTTCAAATACAGGAACATCCACCTCTGCATCAGGAACAAATTCAGAATAAGGAAGCTCATTTTCCCTGCATCTGATCATATACTTCATCGAAGGATGGGCATCAAAAAGCTGATGAACAGCTTCGATAATCCGTTTCTCATCTATCCCCGGCTCCGCCTCCATCATATACTGCATTGTATAGGTTTCTTTATTTCCTCCGGTGATTCCCTCAAGGTATATACCAAGCTGCGTTTTCGTAAGAGGATATTCATCCCTGTCAAGTTCCGGAATGCCGACCCTTTCTCCTGAATTTTCTATGAAGTCAGCAAGTTCACCGGGAGTGGGATGTTCATTCACATCGCCATATGAAACAGAATATCCCTCTTCGGATAACTTTGATAATAGTTTGGTTACACTAAGAGATGTTCCACCGTATTCGAAGAAATCCGCATTTGTCCCAAGGCCATCCGCTCCAAGAACTGCCTCATATAAGCTGCAAAGCTTTCCTTCAAGCTCTGTCTCGGGAGCCACATAATCGCTTCTATTAACCGTAATGGGCATCTCAAGGAGCTTAACACGATCGACCTTTTTGTTTGTGTTAAGCGGCATCGCATCAAGATAGACAAAAGCAGAGGGAACCATATAAACAGGAAGTTTAACCTTCAGAAAATCCGCAAGCGTCTTCTTTGAATACTCCTCTTTTGCAGTGTAGAAGGCAGCAAGGAAATCCTCTGCTCCGTTATTTCGCATCATAACCTTGCATTGTTTAATTCCATCAAACTCACGCAGAACGCTCTCTATTTCTCCAAGCTCAATTCTCTGTCCATGGAGCTTGACCATATCATCTTTTCTTCCGACAAGATGAAATTCACCTTCGCTATCCTCAAATGCAACATCCCCTGTCCTGTAGTATCTTTCGCCGTCTATCACTGTAAATGCAGACTCATTCTTCTCTTTATTTCCCTGATATCCGACAGTAACAGCAGGCGAAGCAACAAGAAGTTCACCGTTTTCATCCACCATCAGTCGATTGTCATCCTTGTCGCTTACTACATAAGTCGTGGTCATGGGCATAGGTTTTCCTATGCTTATCTTTCTATCATCAGCAGTAATGAGCTTAGATACGGAAAGTCCGTTTAATTCTGTTGCACCAAATCCGTCAATCACATGAATCCAGGGATTGATCTTAAAGACATCCTCAAGCACTCTCTCATCCATGACTTCTCCCGCAAAAAGCAGGATATCAAGAATTGCTATAGCAGGTTTAGTTCCTTTTATCTCAAGGAAGTTCTTAATAAAAGACGGCGTTGCAAAAACACTCTGCACCTCATATTCAAGCATCTTTGAGGCCAGAGCTTCCATATCTCTGTAATCTTCTTCAGGAATAAAAAGTATGCTTCCGCCGTTATAAAGTATTGCATAGTCTAAGAGTGACAATACGAACGAAATCTGAGTTACTGCCATTGTCAGCTTCTTGAAATTATAATATTCAAACAGAGGGTAATTCCCTGTCTCAGTGTTCACCATATACGCATCCGCATAGGCAGTGTTTCTGACACCCTTAGGCACTCCTGTGGATCCGGAAGTGTAGATAATATGAGTGAGCCTGTCTCCCTTTATAGCCGGAAGTTCCTTAGGCTCGCCCTCATAGGACAATATTTCTTCGACAAACATCACCTGAACACCGGCATCCTTAAGATCTGCTTTGCTCTCAAGGATTTCCTTTGTTGTTATTAGTACACCGGCACCGGCATTTTTCAGACAATATGCAATTCTCTCCACCGGATATTCATCTGTCATAGGAATATATGCAAATCCTGCGCGTACAATTCCAAGTTCCAGCGGAAATACATAAGATTTTCTGTCAAGAAGAAGTCCTATCGGAGTCCCCTCTTCCATCCCGGCACACTTTGAAAGAATCCCATAAGCTGCCTTATCCGATAACTCATCAAGATTTCTGTATGTAAGAATTCTGTCCTTAGCAATAATCGCTGTCTGATCAGGTATAATTTGTGCATTTTCTCTGATCTTATCAGGTATAAAAACTATTCCGGAACACTCTTTTGCCATTAGCAGCACCTCTCGATCTTTACATTTTTCTGACTCGTTACGTATTTCCCACCTGTTATATAGATATGTCTTTCCTATATCTTGTTTTATTTAGAATAACCACGATTACGATAGTAATAATTTCCGCCACAAGAGCCGTGTACCAAATCGAGTTTTTACCAAATAAATAAGGAAGCAGATAAACCAGTACTATCGGCATAAAGAAGCTTCTCGCAAAAGCAATAATCGCAGACGAAAGTCCATCCGATATTCCCGTAAAAAATGATGATGAAAACATATTTACTCCGGAAAGAAGAAACGCCGCTCCGCAAACTCTGAGCGCATAAGTGGACATGTCTGCAAGAACTGAATCATATCCCACAAATATCTGAGAAATCAGAGGGCTAAAGACTGTAGATATCGCCAGCATAATACTACCCCAGATTAGAGAAAGCTTTATTCCCTCATTGCGAAGCCTTGTAAGCTCATCATAGTTTTTCTCTCCAAATCTATAACCAAAGACAGGAATCATTGCTATACCAAAGCCCATAAATACTGCATAGAATATTCCGGTCACATATTCCGTCACGGCATATGCAGAAACTCCTCTTGTTGCAAGAAGAGTAATAAGTCGCTTATTGAAAATAATAGCAACAACGGCATAAGAAACAGCGTCAACCATCTCAGAAGATCCATTGCCCAAAGCCTGTCCGATATAGTTCACGTGGATCTTAAATGAAGTGAGGTGCAGGTTATGTTTTTTATCAACAAAATAACGAACTGCCACAACCAGGCTGACGCACCAGGCAATACCCGTTGCAACCGCAGCTCCGGTCAATCCAAATCCCAGAATCCCCACAAACAGAAAATCAAGTATTATATTAGTTACAGCATTCACCACAGAAACAATCAGTCCAAGCCTTCCCTCATCGGCAGTAACCAGATACTCCTGAAAGGCATAATTCATCATCTCCGCGGGCATAAAAGCTGCCAGTATCCTTCCGTATGCAGCACAGTACGGAACAAGTTCATCAGTTGCTCCTACTAATTTCGCAATCTGCGTCATGAACACAAATGCTATTGCCGATACCAAAGTACCAAAAACCAGAAGAAAAGCACTGAGCATAGACATTGTCTTTCTTGCTTCTTCGTCCTTTCCCTCTCCGAGCAAAGCTGCAATAATAGCGCTTCCGCCTGCTCCAACCACAAGTCCCAGGGACATTAAAAGCGCCAGAGGCGGAAATATCATATTTTCAGCAGCAAAAACTTCCTCACCGAGAAAATTGGAAATAAAGTAGCCATCTACAACCTGATAGGTATTATCGACAAGCTGCATTCCAATGCAGGGAAGTGAAAACAGAATCATTTTTTTCAATGTGAATTTATCGGAAATTTTTATGGTTTCTTTCATAATAATCATCCCGTTTTTAGAGTTGACTGTAACATATTAATTTTACAACATAAAGCTCTTTTATCCCCATAAATTTATCGTTTTTATGATAAATACTTTATTAAAATTTTATAAAATCAAAGTATTTTAATCATAAATGGCTCATAATATATCCATAGTCTCACATACTTTCGCAATAAAAATTGTCATATGTCAGGAGGATGAAAAATGGTTACAACAAAGAAGTTTCTTTCTACACTTTTCTCATGTGTTCTAGCACTATCATTTATTATTTCTGCCAATATAAAAGTTACAGCAGCTGAAAATGTCAACGTCCTTCCTTTTACCAGTCCGCTTAATTACGCAGACAGCAGCAACTGGCTATATGATGGTATCGGCGATGACAAACCTGTTGACGTCTTTATAGTTGCACCGTCAGTAGATGTTAAAAGTGAGATCAATTCGGCGATTACGCCCGGATATAAAAAGAGCTTCAGAAATGCCATGAATCAACAGCAGGCCCTCTATGCATATACCGCAAAACTGTATGCACCCTATTACAGACAGGCTGCGCTGAAAGCCTATGAATATGATCCGATAACCAGAGAGAAGATACTTGCCAATGCATATATAGATGTTTCGGCATCCTTCAAATATTATCTTGAGCACAAGAATAACGGCAGACCTATAATCCTTGCTGGCTTTTCACAGGGCGCAGATATGTGCTACAGACTTCTTCAGGAATATTATGGAGGAGATAGTGAAAGGGCAACATCTCTTAGAAATAACCTTGTGGCAGTATATGCAATCGGTTGGAATATGACAGAGGATATGGTACAGAAGTACCCTCAGATAAAGCCTGCCACAGGCGAGCTTGATACAGGCGTTGTAATAAGCTATGACTGTGAAGACGGGAATGTAACAGACAGCGTCATCACTCCAAAAGGAACAAGAGCCCTCTCCATCAATCCGTTAAACTGGAGAACAGACAGCAAAGTGGCAGATAAAAAACTCAATAAAGGCAGCGTTACGCAGGATTCTTCCGGTGCGATAACCTCCTGCACAGTTGGTGCCTATGGCGCATACATAGATCCCGAAAGAGGTACTTTGATCGTCACAGGAATTGACACCAATCAGTATCCTGCAGGATTATCCATATTCCCCACCGGCTCACTTCATCTTTATGATAATTTCCTGTTCTTTGTTAATCTTCAGGATAATATACAAAAAAGAACCACTGCCTTTCTCGAAAGATAGGGACTTACTCAAACGCATCCTTTAGTCCTTCTGCCACAAGATTTGCCGATATCATCAGAAGGACAAGAAGTATCATAGGCGGAATAAGTGTATATGGGTGGACCAGGCAATTATCAAAACCTTCGGAAATAAGTCTTCCAAGGGAGCAGCTTCCAACAGGAAGTCCAAGTCCCACAAAGCTGAGGAAAGTTTCAAAAAAGATTGCCGTTGGGATGGACACCATAAGTTCAGTTACCAGGGATTCAAAAATATTGGGAAGTATTTCCCTGAACAAAATAAAGAAATCTCCCGCCCCAAGTGTTCTGGCAGCGAGAATATATTCCCTGTCCTTAAGCTTAAATACCTGAGCTCTGGCAATAATACTCATCTCCATCCAGCCAGTCAGCATAATAGCTATGATAATAGAACTGATACCGGGCTTAAATACCAGCATCAAAAGCGTTACAACCACAAGGGTGGGAATACTGCTAAGCACGTCCACTATTTGTTGCATGATTAGATCTGTCTTTCCACCTATATACCCGGATATCATTCCGTAGTTCATACCGATAACCAGTGAAATCATGCCTGCTGCCAAGGCAATAAGAAGAGACACCTGCATTCCTTTGAAGCATCTCAAAAACAGATCCCTTCCCAGCTGATCGGTTCCAAATAAATAGGCCGTGTCATCTATGGAAAGCTCTTCATATTTATTAACTGTTCTCTCTCCAGTTGTATAAGGTATTCTCTCCGAGCCGTTTAAAATTCCGGGTATCTTAGGAGCTACAAAGCTTCGATCCGGATTCTGTGCATCTATCGCTTTTCCCGAAAGAGCAGGAATAAGTATACTGGCAAGAACAAGTATAGTTAGTGTAATAAGCCCAAACATTGCTGCCTTATTCCTCTTATATCTTCTGAGCGCAGTTTTAAACCTTCCTTCACCCGAGAAGGTAGTATCTATCTCCATATCATCAGTTCTGACCGCCACTTCAAAATCTTCCGCAGTAAAACCATCCTCATATTTTTCGATTGCCATAGTTCTACCCTTTCTTAATCAAGCTACTTTTAACCGGCTCTGTTATTACTTACCGGCACCTCCGGATACTCGTATTCTGGGATCTATAAGTCCATAAACCAGATCCAGAACAAGTCTTGCAACCACATATATAACCGCATAAACAAAACTCAGTGCTATTACCACGTTGTAGTCATTAGCTGTTATTGCGGTGGTAAGAAGCGCTCCAATTCCCGGTATGGAAAAAATTCTCTCTGTAACGAGAGATCCCGTAAGAAGTGAGACCAACAGCATTGCCATCACCGTTATTACAGGAATCATTGAATTACGAAGAACATACCCAAACAATATCTCTTTCTCCGAAATCCCCTGACTCCTTGCAAAGAGCACATAGTCTGACTTAAGAACCATAGTTGCTTCATCCCTTGTGAACTTCATAACAACTCCCATAACGCCTATTGAAAGTGCAATCACAGGCATAATGGAGGTTCTTACCGGAATTCTGAAATCATATAGAAGAGGCAAAGCTTTCCATCTAAATCCGACATAATAATTCAGTAATATAGCAAAAATATATGAGGGAACAGACACTCCAAGTATACTGATTATCATGCATATTACGTCCATGGCTTTTCCTCTGTTAAATGCTGCAAGAAAGCCAAGTGCAAGCCCCGCAATGCTTCCGATAAGCATTGCCGCACCTCCTACCTGCATGGAAACCGGTAGTCTTGTGCTGATAAGCGACGCAACAGGAGTATTAACCGAAATGCTGTAGCTATCACCAAAATCCCCATGAAGCATATTTATCATATATACTCCAAATCGGTATATGACAGGTTTATCCAGCCCATAAGCTTCATATAGCACCTGCTTTTGCTCTTCGCTTAGCTTCTCATCGTTAAACGGAGATCCGGGCATCAATTCCATAAGCATGAATAGTATAAAAATTATAAGGATAAGAGATAAAACTGATATCAATATTTTTTTGATAGTATATTTAACCATTTTTCTCTCCTTTACCTATTCTTAGAAACCCACGTCGGATCCAAAGTCGAGCCGTTAAAGTCAAACACCACATCCTTAACCCCGCCGGATATCAGCCATGCATTCCCTTTTGCATATATAGGAAAATAAAGACTCTCTTCCATCAGCAAATCCTCTGCTTCATGAAGCATTTCGAATCTGCGAGCAGGATCTGTTTCAATCACTGCATCATCTAAAAGCTTGTCATATTTTTCGCTTTTAAGGTCCGCATAATCATATTTCGACGTAGATATAAATAGTGACAAGAATGTATTGGGATCTGAATAATCGGCTCCCCACCCGGCTACATATAGATCATTTTCTTTTTTATCCAGGTCATCCCAATACTGTTTGGCAGGAATAACCTTTGCATCAATACTGAGCCCCGGAAGATTATTCTCCCACTCATTAATAATCATCTCTATCACAGTTTCATCATTGGGTCTGCATATCAGCGAAAGCTCAAGTGTTTTAGCGTTTATTTCATCAAGTCCCTGCTGCCAGTATTCCAGCGCTTTCTCCTTATCATAGGCACATACATCGCTATATTCACCCGGCTCTTTCACATAGTCATTTCCGTTGGTATCAAGACTGAAGTTTTCGGGAACAAACCTTTCCAGCGGTGCAGTTCCTCTCTTTGTTATATTTCTTACAATACTTTCCCGGTTAATTGACTTTATAAGTGCACGCCTTATATTTTTATTTTTGAGTGCGCTGTTATGAGCCGGAACCGTACCCATATAAAATATGCTTCCTGAAGCATTCTCTGTAACGTTCTCGTCATCTTCTGCCAGCTCCTGTATAGAACCTGAAAGATTTATAACATCCAGTGCACCACTCTCATAGCACATCATCGCCTGCTGGCCGCTTTGTACATATCTTATTGAAATACCAGAAAGCTTTACTGCCTCAGAATCGTAATAATAGGGGTTCTTACTGTAATGAACCTGGGTATCAAATGGTTCATAGCGATCTATGTAGAATGGCCCGCTTCCTAAAATATATTCGGCCTTTGTGGCATAAAGGCTCCCGCATTTTTCAACAAAAGATCTGCTGCAGGGTGCACTACATGAAGTTGCAAGAGTGCTGATAAAATATGGGCATGGTCTTTCCAATTCTATCACCAGCGTCCTGTCATCAGGTGCAGAGACCCCAAGTTCCGACAAAGGTAGCTGTTCCTCATTAACTGCCTGTATATTCTTCACCTCGCAAATATCATGAAAGACAAAAATTGCGCTGCTTCCTGATAACGGATCTGCAATTCTTTGAAAAGCATAAACAAAATCCTCCGCTGTTATCGGTGTTCCGTCACTGTACTTTATATCGTCCCTCAGCTTTATCGTGTAGATAAGCCCATCTTCAGATGCTTCATAACCTGCTGCCAGATCCTCTTTAATTTCACCGTTTACATCTTTGAAAAGTGTTGAGATCATTGGCCTTAGGTAATCAGTGGAAGCTGAATCAAAAGCCATCTGCGCGTCCATCGTAATAGGCAAATTTGCAAATCCGATATTGAGTTCTTTCTCCGCATCTATGTCCGCACTTTCATTTGCACCCGAACAGGCCGTAGCACAGAAAACTATCAGAGCAACTGTCAGCAACGCAATATATCTTTTGCTTACATACCTACTCATATCGATAACCCCCATTTCTCAAATTCACTGTCCGTGCACCATACTTTATGTTTTTTGTTGCCATTTACGTCATGCCAAAATCCATTTTCATAGAGAATACCGGAGGTCTCATAGTCATAATGCTCATCCTTCTTAAACTGAACAATTGGATTTGGAATTGGATTGGCGGCAAGGAGATTGCGTGTATAGGGATGCGCAGGATTTTTGAAAATCTCCTCTTCCTCTCCGGTCTCGAGAAGATAGCCGCGGTGAAGAACGCCTATCCTCTGGCACAAATACCTTACCATTGACAGGTCATGGGAAATGAAAAGAAATGCAGTACCGGTTTCCCTGCATATTCGCGATATCATATTTACAATCTGGGCCTGGACAGATGCATCCAAAGCAGCTATGCATTCATCGGCCACAATAAGCTTCGGCTTCATAATAAGGGCTCTTGCTATTCCAACTCTTTGCCTTTGTCCACCGGAAAACTGTCCGGGATATCTCTCTGCTTGTTCTTTTGACAAACCTACAGTTTCAAGAACTTCACTTATCATGCCATCCCGCTCTTCCATGGAAGAATACAGTTTATGGATATCCAGTCCGGCACCAACTATATCCTTAATCTTTTTCTTAGGATTAAGTGATGACATAGGATCCTGAAATATCATCTGGATTTCAGGACATATGGAACGAAGCTCCTTGCCCTCAAAATATATTTTTCCGGATGTTGACCTGTTAAGTCCAATGACGCACTTACCTATCGTGGATTTTCCGGAACCAGATTCCCCGACAAGTCCGTATATCTCGCCTTTGTTTATTAAAAAGCTCACTTTATTTACAGCGGTAAAAGAATTCCTGCCATTTCCAAATCTCATAATCAGGTCTTCGACTTTAAGAAGTGGCTCACTCGCCCTTGTATCACTCATTGACATACGCAGCTGCCTCCATCCTCATTCTCTGAATTCTCTCTTCAAGCTCCTTTGGACGACTTACAGGTTTCGCCCTTTCATCGAGCAGCCAGGTTGCTGCGTAATGACTGTTTGATATCTTAAATAAAGGTGCTTCCTTTTTGAAATCAATATTCAGTGCATATGGGTTTCTTTTTGCAAAAGCATCCCCTACGGGTTCCTTTGTAAGAACCGGAGGTGTTCCCGGTATTGAATATAATTCCGTGTGACTGTCACCTACATCCGGTATTGCTGAGAGTAATCCCCAGGTATACGGATGTCTCGGATCGTAGAAAATGTCAACTATAGTCCCGCACTCTATAATCCTTCCGGCATACATGACATTTACGTAGTCTGATGTCTTTGCTACCACTCCAAGATCATGGGTTATATATATTACTGACAGTTCTCTTTTTTGCTGAAGACTTATGATCAGATCGAGTATCTTGTCCTGTATCGTCACATCCAGCGCAGTAGTCGGCTCATCACAAATAAGAATCTCGGGATCTGATGACAAAGCCATTGCTATGACTATCCTTTGCCTCATTCCACCTGAGAATTCATGAGGATACTGCTTCAGTCTTCTTTCAGGTTCGGTTATACCAACTTCCCTAAGCAGGGTGACAGATTTTTCAAAGACTTCATCCTTTGAAAGCTTTGCATGAGCAAGAATTGCCGCTTTAAGCTGACCACCGATTGTCATAGTGGGATTCAGGGAAGTCATAGGATCCTGAAATATCATAGCGATCCTTTTTCCGACGATATTTGTCCTTAGATAAGATGGTGATTGTTTTAGAATATCTATCTCTTTCTCACCATCCTTTAGGATAATACTTCCCTTATTGATAATGGAACCTTCAGGCAAGATACCCATTACAGCTTTCATGGTGATCGACTTGCCTGAACCCGATTCACCAACGAGTGCAACCGTTTCACCTTTTCGAAGGATAAGATCAAGCCCTCTTATGGCATGTATTTTTTCCTTCCCCATAGATATACTTATATCTAGATTACTTATCTTCAAAACTTCCTGCGCTCTGTCAATCATTCTTCATTCCCTCATATTCATCTGCCTTATTTGTTCAGCACGTTCAATTACCTTCTCTGTCCACTCTTCATCCTGTCCTTTTACCTGATAAGCGGTATAACCATATTGCCTTCCCAAGGTACAAACAATATTTTCATCATCAATATGCAGTGAAATCCTATATCTGCTTGGGAGCTTCTGAGGAAGGGTGGTCCCGTTATCTCTCTGGACTTCTCGTAAATGCCTGTCTGCATTAACAATACCGTCAAACTTTACGCCATAATGCTTAAATAATTTGCTAATGTATTTCTCAGTTCGAAATGATGATGTATATACCCATACTTCGTATCCCATTTCCTGAAGCTTATTTATAAGTTCGGGCGTACCAAGTCGTAGTCTCTCTTTATATATTTTGTTAAACGGAAATTTTAATTCAGGTTCGGTTTTGACGAAATCCGGATTTACAAAAAGCACTTCATCCAGATCAAACGAGACCCTCATTTTTGCTTCACTTTTATCCGGCATCTCCTTATTCTTCCCCTTTAGTGTCAAATCCTTCAACTATGTTCATCACCATAGCTGACCACTCATTACTCTCTTTTGCCTGTCTGAATTTTTAAGCATTTTTCTTATATCATCTTCCTGTGTAAGGTTTACAATTTCTACAGGCACATTCTGTAGACCCGCATTTCTTGCAGCTGCCCACCTATGATGCCCATTAAGGATAAGATAACCGTCCGGACTCACTTTTTCGACAACAATCGGTTCTGAAAATGGCATTAGCTCCTTTCTAAGGTTATCTCTGATCTTTTTTCATATTCAGAAATAATCCTGAAGCTCGGCCCAATACTTTCTGAGCAAAACTCATCATCGGGATTGGGATGAAGGCTTGAACACGGTAGCTCTGTTATCAATAATCTTTCCCATCTGCCAGCTTTAATAGGGAAATAAACTCCCTTGTATTTTTTTATCTCACTTTTTATAAATTCCTTGAATTGATAATTTGTTTCCGCCATAAATAGTCCTTTTCCGGATACTTGATCATGCAAATATTCCGATAATTATCCATGATACATTTCACTATCCTTCATTAATTCTACTATTTTTGACTTCATAAAAATCTTAAATAAGCATAAATACCCCCGTAAATATGCATAAAAACTCCCGGCATGTTTTATCATGCCGGGAGCTCAAAAGATAATTCTTATTCCGCTTTTTTTCGTTGTTCGTTTGTAAAAGATTATCAATTACTTACAAAGTTCATTTGTATCTCTTGCAATTGCAAGTTCCTCGTTTGTGGGAACAACAAGTACCTTAACCTTAGAATCAGATGTAGATACTTCTTTCTCTTTTCCATGAACTTCGTTGGCATCCTTGTCTATCTTTACTCCAAGGAAACCAAGTCTCTCACAAATGATATTTCTGACAAGAGGTCCGTTCTCACCGACACCTGCTGTGAAACAGATGCAATCCACGCCGTCCATAGCTGCTGCATATGAACCGATATACTTTGCTACTCTATAGCAGAAGGTGTTGATTGCACGAATACATCCCTTATCTCCATTGTTGTAACCATCCTCAAGATCTCTGAAGTCTGAGGAAACATCACCTGAAAGACCATAAACACCGGACTTCTTATTGAGGATATTCTCTGCATCGGATACGTCGCAGCCCTCTTTTTTCATAATAAATTCAACAACAGAAGGATCGATATCGCCGCTTCGCGTTCCCATGATAAGTCCTTCAAGAGGGGTAAGTCCCATTGAAGTGTCCACACACTTACCATTCTTAACTGCTGATACGGATGCGCCGTTACCGAGATGGCAAACGATGGTCTTAAGCTCACTGTAATCCTTGCCAAGCATTTCTGCTGCTCTCTTACTTACATATGAATGGCTTGTTCCGTGGAAACCATATCTGCGGATCTTGTACTTTTCGTAAAGTCCATAAGGAATTCCGTAGAGATAAGCCTCCTCGGGCATTGTCTGATGAAAAGCTGTATCAAATACGGCTACCATAGGAACACCGGGCATAGCCTTCTGACATGCTCTTATACCTATAAGATTTGCAGGATTGTGAAGAGGAGCCAGGTCAGAAACCTCTTCGATAGCTCTGATAACTTCCTCATCGATAACAACTGACTTGGTAAACTTCTCGCCGCCATGCACAATTCTGTGACCTACCGCACCTATCTCATCAAGTGATGCGATAACTCCTGTATCCTTATTTGTAAGTGCAGCTATTACAAGCTCAATAGCTTTGTTATGGTCCGGTATAGCAGTATCATTTGTAATCTTATCGCCATCACCGGGAGTAAATACAATCCTTCCGTCGATGCCGATTCTCTCACAAATGCCCTTTCCGAGTACCTGCTCTGTCTCTGAATCAATAAGCTGGAATTTAAGTGATGAACTTCCGCAATTGATAACCAGTATTTTCATTATTAAACCTCCATGATAATATATTTTTTATGAAGACTGTCGGAATCATTGCTGAATTTAATCCGTTTCACAAGGGACACGAATACCTGCTTCGGACTCTGAAAGAAGAGACCGGAGCTGATTATGCTGTAATTGTCATGAGTGGCGATTACACTCAGCGTGGTGCTCCAGCAATCCTCGATAAATATACAAGAACAAAAATGGCTCTCATGTCCGGAGCCGACCTTGTATTTGAATTGCCTATATATTATAGCACATCCAGCGCAGAATTTTTTGCCGGCGGAGCTGTTTCTGTTTTAAATAATCTTGGATGCATAGACTACCTTGGCTTCGGTTCTGAGTCAGCAGATCTTGATTCCATGAAAAAAGTGGCCCGCGTTCTTGCCGATGAGTCTGAAGAACTCAGCATACGTATAAAAGACAATCTGAAAGCAGGCATGAACTACGCTGCCGCAAGATCAAATGCTTTATCAGTTTCCGCATCTGCCGATGGGACCGATAATATAAATTTATCCCTTATCTCTACTCCCAATGACATTCTTGGAACCGAGTATATTAAGGCTCTTTTTCTGCAAAACAGCTCTATCAAACCCTATGCCATAAAAAGAGTCGGTGCATCCTATGATGATATGGGTATAAGTCCGGATGCAGAATATTTCTCATCAGCAAAAGCGATCAGAAACATTCTCGAAAACTGTGACCTCTCCTCAGAAGAATTCTCAGGAGCGCTTTCACAGTTTCCATCAGACATCAAAAATTATTTAGAAAGTTCTTACCCGGACGGAAATTTAAAAATTATTTCCGCCGATATTTTTTCCGAGCTTCTTCATTACAAGCTTATAAGCGAAAAAGACTACGGTTTTGAGAAATATCTTGATGTAAGTCCTGATCTCTCTGATAAGATAACCGGAAAAATTCCAGAGTACACCTCTTTTTCAGATTTTACGGCACTTCTTAAATCAAAGGATCTTACCTATACCAGGATAAGCAGGGCTCTTTTGCATATTCTTCTTGGAATGACCACAGAAAAAATGTCTTTGTATTCACCCGATCGAAGCGCATTTACTTCCTATGCCCGCGTTCTTGGCTTTAGAAAAAGCGCCTCTCCTTTGCTGAAAAAAATACAGGAATGCTCCCGCATTCCTGTTATTTCCACGCTCTCTGATGCCTATAAGACACTTGATGAAAACGCCTATAGCTTGCTTAGTGAGACTATAGCCGCATCAAACATTTATGATCTTGTAAGAGGCATATCACCCATCAATGAGTATGCCAAAACGCCTGTTATTCAACCTTCTTGTACTGATAAGCATAGGGACTGAATCTCTGTACATAATCACTTCCAAGCAGTTCCTTCTCATCCACCTCGAACTCCAAAGCAGCATTTGATGACAAGTCACCTTTTTCCTGCGCTTCTTTTATCTTTTTAACATACTGTATATCATAACCAATTACTTTTGCCAGATATAATAAGCCGCCAAGTTCCTGGACATCATATTCTTCATAGGCAATCCTTGCCTTTTCTTCCAATTTCTCCTGGACTTTTGTTCTTGGCGATTTTTTTAGAACTTCAACAGCCATCAGGAAATATGTCTCATCAACATCTTCAAGGCATCTAAAAAGGAAATCCATTTCATCATATTTTGCCTGTTTCCCGATCACGCTAATAAGTCTGATTCCGTTACATACGCTAAACTCATTCTGATACTTCTCAAAATCCGTATAATAAGAAAGACTTCCCTCTCCTTTTCCAATAGCCCTTACCACTCTGGCGATTTCAGCATCCGTAAGAACTCTCTCGAAGAAATCATCTCCGATTTTTCCGTCCTTATTACTGCTGCCGGCAATAGCTTTTTCCCACTGATAACGAACCATTCCCCAATCTGCCCTTGAAAGGTCTTTGCGAGGTCTGTCAAGAGCAGCCTCAAATCTAACTTCAGCTTTGCCGGGCATTGATTTATAATAGAAACCTCTGTCTTCGAAGAATTCCTCAATACCGGTACTTGCACTGCGAAGTTTGCATCTTATAGGAAGCTTTATTATTGTTCCGTCAATAGCATATATTTCATTCTTTGTCTTATTGTATCCGCAGATCAGGTCTATAGGATAATACGCACCGAAAATACATACCCACTTATCATCTTCACTGACACGAATTATTCCAGACTTCTTCCCATTCGGGCGAATAAACGGATGAAATGAATGTTTTGATAGTATGTGTTTTATCTGATATTCCCTATACATAGAGCTAAAATGAGGCATCGTTCCATAGCCGCTCACCACACTGTAATCATTCTCATCATTAACTTTTTCGTCATTACCTTTATCGTCATAGCAAACCTCACCGGATTCTTTTTCTTTTTTGTCAGCAATGAGAAAAAACCATAGTGTAAACATCGGAATCAAAAAGCATATTGATATTATTTCAACCTCTACACTATTTGTAATTTTACCTAAAAAAAGCCCAAGAATGTAAGAAGCTATACCTGCAAATGCTTCAATCCCAAATATTCTTGTTATAATCTGAACACCTATCTTAAGCCTTTCCTCATTGTTTGCGTGCTCAGCCTGTTTTAATAATTTGTCGAACATTAAAAATACTCCATTCCACATATACAGGTTCAAATTACCTGTATAGCATACAGTCCCCACGAACGAAGATTATATCAGAAAAAGAACATAATAAAAAGAGCTGCCAAAACAGCTCTTCTTACTCAAAGTCATAGTTTATAGTAACAATTCATCCCGCTGTAATCTGATCCGGGAATATCTCCGATGGCATCGGCTTAGCAAAGTAGAATCCCTGGATCATCTCGCAGCGAAGCTTTCTGATATAATCATATTGCTCCTGGGTTTCCACACCTTCAACAACGATCTGAAGGCCGAGTCTTTTAGCCATCTGAACAACCGATTCAAGAACAATAAGTCCTTTCTCACTGTTCTCAATATTCCTAAGAAAATACATATCTATCTTCACAATATCAAGGGGCATATCCTTAAACATATTGAGGTTAGAGTATCCGCTTCCAAAGTCATCCATCATGACGATGAATCCGTTTTCCCGCAGCTTCGTGAGCATGGTAATAATACTGTCGATATTATCATTGAATGC
Organism: Butyrivibrio sp. AD3002; assembly: GCF_000420905.1. Taxonomy (NCBI): domain Bacteria; kingdom Bacillati; phylum Bacillota; class Clostridia; order Lachnospirales; family Lachnospiraceae; genus Butyrivibrio; species Butyrivibrio sp. AD3002. The sequence continues at coordinate 555,769 of NZ_ATVV01000001.1, forward strand.
ACTCTCAGTAAGCTCTATCTTAATCAGTTTATGATCGAGTCTGTATTTATCAACCGTAGCGATAATCTCTTCCACAATCCCATGGTGATCCACATCAACTCTTGAAAAGTTAACCGAAACCGGAACCACATCAACTCCCTGGTTGATCCACTCCCTCAAAATTCTGCATACTTCATCAAGAACATATAAATCCAATTCCGTTATGAATCCGTTTTTCTCCAGTATCGGAATAAAATCTGCAGGATTGATCATCTGGTTTTTTGAATCAATCCATCTTACAAGAGCTTCCGCACTAACTCTTTCTCTGGTCATAGTGTCGCATACAGGCTGAAGATATACCTTAAACTCTCTGTCCTGAATAGCTCCCCTTACCCTCTGCTCCACAGATTTTCTATGCTCGTCCTCTCTCCTGATATCATCATCATAGAACGCAACATTGGTCTTAAAATTACCGGAAACCCATTTCAAAGCATATCCCGCATGATCAAGCATCTTGTTGATATCGGTATCGTCCTCTTCAAGTCTGTAAACGCCGGCATAGAAAGATACAGCATAATCAAGGCCGGTAAGAGGGTTTCTTATTGACTCAGACAAATCCGCTTTTGCCATTGTACTGATTGATAATTCTTCATCAGTAAGAACAGCAAAAGTATCTCCGCCTATTCTGCCGCATACCGCTTTATGCTTTGCATTTTCAACGCATCTTTGTATGTTATCAGCAAGGAGCATCAGCACCCTGTCCCCGTTCTCAAGTCCTGTGCGCTCATTAAGCTCCTGCATGTGATAAACCTGAACTTTGACCATTGCATATCCATCCATTTTTTGCTTATGCATAAGTTCATCACAGGATCGAATAAATCCGGCTCTGTTGTTTAGCCCTGTAAGCTCATCAACCGTAACGTCCACAAAGCAAAAAACAACAATTGTCATGGCAACAGCAAGTGCAATGACAAGTCCTGTAAGTGACTGTTCAGGAAGGAATGTCTGATAAATCAGATTAAAAACAGTAATAATAAAAACCGTAATAAGAAGCCTTTTCCTTATGCGTCCAAGGTATCTGGAATGCCTTACAGCACAGACACCGACTGAGCTTGAACATACAAGATAATATATAGATGTCAGCCATGCTCCGGGTCCATGCTCATAAACCATAGTATTTCTATCCATGGCAAAAAAGAGATCAAAGAAAATATTACCAAACGTAGCCAGCCCTATCATCAGCGCAAGTCCGCCGTCCATGAACAGTCTGTTTATCTTTTCTCCGCACAATTCATAAAAATACTTTGTAGCACAATAAGGAATAAGGAACAGAACACAAAAATATGCCAGCAAAAGAATATATGTAACATAATAGGTCCGGGGATTTGCTATCTTAAGAAGAATAACTGTGGCAGAATCCAGAACATTATAGGCAATGGCGCACAAAATAAGAAGCTTTAGACTAAAACTAAAGTTCTTCATAAGCTTAGGACGAATCCATGCACATATTAAGCTTGTCATTAGTACCATTATACCGGCGACATCAAACTGATATGTAAACTGCATAAATAATCCTCAAAAGGAGCCTTCCTCATAAAACACAAAAGGAGAAATGATATACCCGAAAAGTACATCAACTCTCCTCCCTAGTGTTACTTTAAATATATATTTTTGAGGTCTGTTTTTCAAGATTTTTTTGGCCCGTAAACCGCGATTTTCGTTAGATTTTGAAATATCTTTACCAAACTTTAATGAATTGCTATCAGTTTTTCGTTTATAATAATGATATGATGAAATTTTTCTTCAAAGAGGGGCAATATGGGACTAATAGCATTAGCTAAAAATCAAGTATTACACAAATGCGGAGATAAAGTAGAAACTCTAGAAATTGTAGTAAAGGGTTCTGTTTGCATAGCTATAGAAGGTGAATCCGTTGAAGTCGGAATTGGCGGAATTCTTGGTGTCGGAGAGCATCCGGGTGATGAATATATCTATACCTATACAGCCAATGAAGAATCTTCTGTTTTCTCATACCCTTTTGGTTCCATTGATGATATCTATAAAATAATTAGTTCCAACCCTAAAATTTCACCAATTTTGGCTGCGCAATCCGTCAAAACTGTAGTTTTATGCCTGGATAAGTTAGAAAATGATTTTTCGCAGGCAGTACAAGACTATGAGCAACTTGACACAGACAAAGCAGAATATCCTATGCTGGCAGTTTCCGTTGGGCTTGAGGTTGAAGACTTTCCTGATCTTGATAATGTTAAGCCACCCATAAAATCACAGGCACTTACCGACTGGCAGGAAAAGTTTTACCGGACTCTTGCTGAAAACGAAGAATTACTAAAAAAGACCTGCTATGCAAGATCCTCTGATATTGCCAACGGTTTTATAATGAATGCTCTTGAGGCAATTTCATTTATAGCAGCATGCCGCGAGAAACTTACCGAATATAAAAAAGAGTTCCAGAAACATGTGGGAAAATTCCGCTCTACCATGCAGCTGATCAGAGCAAAGTCCGCCGATATGAAGCGCAATGGTGCAGACGGGGCCATTACAGATATTGATATACAGGATGCACTCAATACCATCCTTGAGTATGCAGGCGCAGACGAAAAAGCAACCGAGAACTTCCGAAGAATTATAGGCGAATTCAAGAAGACTTCCTCAAGATATGATACATCGGACGAAAGCCGTGCTCTACGTCGAAGCGTAGCCGTCGATTACTATGCAATCTACACGGCTGCATTCCTTCGCAGCCTCAGTGATCCTGCTGTTCCGTCTGAAGTAATGATGTTTCTGATGTTCGGTTTTGTTGACGAGGAACTCGCAGGTCTTGAAAATACCAGGCAGCTCTATGCTCTTATGAAAACCTACAAAACCGATCCGAACGGGTATGTTATCACCGCTTATGAGTGGCTTAAAAAAATCTACAATATGGAGCTTGAACCCTCACGAAACGAATTCGATGAGGATTACTTTACCGCGCTTCGCACCTTAAAAACAAGCGGCGATATCAACGAAGAACAGATGGAGGCCATGAAAAACGACCGAAACGAGCGTCTTAAATTTGAAATTAAGAACCTTCTTGCTCTCGGTAACAGAATGACCTACGGCAGGCCTTCCACCTTTGTGCCTGTATTTGATGCTGAAAATGTTACAAGACCTTTGGATGTAGCTTATGTAGATGCGAAAAAGATCAATGATTTTTATGACTATATCAGATCCATCGATTATTCAGTTTTTTGCAGGCAGGGAAGCTACTCCAATCCCGATATAGGTGTCACCCAGGTATTTATCGATGAAGATGTAACTCCATATATGATTCTGATGCCAAATGTCGGAAGCCGTGCCTCTCTATGGCAGGAAATCGAAGGAAAAAAGAGAAATACCCCTGCCAGATTTATCATCTCAATTTTCAACACAGAAACTTTCGAAGATGTTATGATACGTCTATGCGGTGAATTTCGCTGGGAAATGTGCAAAACAGAACAGGGCGTGCACTGGAACGATGTCACGGATCCTTCTCTCACATCCATGTTCTGTGATTACCTTCAGTTCTATAAGAAGAACCACTCTCTTTCAACCGAAATGAAAGAAAAGATAAAAACTGACTTAAAGAAAAACAGCAACAACTATAAGAACGTTTTTGTCGGGGAATATATGAATTATCTGAAATTTGAAGCAAACGCATCACCAAGGCTTAATAAAATTTCAAGAGAAATCATATTTACTTACTGCCCATTTTCAAAAGAACTTCGTGAAAAACTAATGGACAACCCTCAGTATGGTGAGCTTGTCAAAAAGCATGTCTCACATCATAATGGTCTAATGAGGCCTATTGCCAATATGATCAGAAAGATCAAAACCGAAGGCAATGAGGTTCCTCAGATTCTGTATGACCAGTATGAATTTTTACAGAAATAGCTTTTATTGAAAGGATTACATATATGCAGACACGCTGCGATGAATGTACTTACTACGAATATGACGAAGACGATGAAGCATACTACTGCGGAGTCAACATGGATGAAGACGACTATGCCAGACTTATGGGCAATTCAAAAAGTGAATGCCCCTTCTATCGGAATAATAACGAATATGAAGTAGTAAAGCATCAGATGTAGAACTTTTAATGAGTTCTGTCATAGACATCTCTTATATAATCACGATTTTCTCTGGCATATCTGTTCGTCGAAACTGGACTTACATGCCCCATCATCATCTGAACCGCCTCAATGTCAGCTCCTCTTTCAACAAGATGAGCCGCAAAGCTGTGACGCAGTGCCTCAGGAGTTATCGGAACCTTTATATCTGCCTGCTGCGCATAGCTTTTTACAAGTTTCCATACTCCCTGTCTACTCATTGCTTCTCCCTGATAATTTATGAAAAGAAGTTCTTCGTCAGTTCTGTTAATCAGATGGCGTCTCCCATCCTGCAGATATCTTGATAAAACTGCTTTCGTTCTCTTATCAAAAGGAATTATTCTTTCCGTCTTATTGTTTTTACAAAGAATATTACCAATCTGCATATCAAGCTGGGATACTTTCACTGTCACCAGCTCGGAAACCTTGATTCCGGTAGCATACATAAGCTCAAGCATCGCTGAATCTCTCTGCCCTTTTGCAGTTCTGACATCAGGCATGCCAAGGAGATCCTCCACCTGCTTTCTTGTGAGCACATTTGCTTTGGGAAGTTCTACCTTAGGTGCAACAAGGTTTTCAGACGCATCTATAGTCACTCTTTCAATTTTCACCAAATGCTTGAACAGTGCCTTTATTGAAACTATATTTCTTGCGATAGTCGAAGGAGAATAGCCTTTCTCTTTTAATCTGTCCAGATGGTCTTTAAGAACCTTTTCGGAAATCTTCGCCACATCGGTTATTCCCAGTTCGCTTACATAACTCTGAAGTTTATCCAGATCGCATTTGTAAGATTTGAGAGTGTTATTGCTCATACTCCCCGACTCTTTGCAATCATTTATAAAACTATCTATTTCAGTCATATCACATTACTCTGACCCGCAGCGTATCCTGGATCACTCAAATTCCTTAAGTATTTTATCAAGTTCGGCAAATTCAGGCAGACAATCAAATGTAGCAAAATAATCTCTCGGTGTCTGCGCTCTTCTTATAAGCTCTACGCTTCCATCCTCTTTGAGTAAAAGCTCCGAGCACCACAGTTTTCCGTTGTAGTTATAACCCATTGCAAATCCGTGGGCTCCGGCATCATGAATAAATAGATAATCTCCCATATCTATCTTGGGAAGTTTTCTGTCTATAGCAAATTTGTCGTTATTCTCGCAAAGAGATCCGGTAACATCATATACATGATCAGCCTCTGCATCCTCTTTTCCGAGAACCGTGATATGGTGATAAGCACCATACATGGCGGGTCTCATAAGATTAACCGCACAAGCATCCACTCCTATATATTCCTTGTAGATATGCTTTTCATGAATTGCTTTTGTAACAAGGGCCCCATAAGGTCCGAGCATGAATCGACCCATCTCGGTATAAATAGCAACATCACCCATTCCTGCAGGTGTAAGAATCTTTTCGTACTCTCTTCTTACGCCTTCACCGATAGCAGCTATATCATTGCCCTCCTTATCGGGTTCATAGGGAATGCCTACGCCGCCTGAAAGATTGATAAAGCTTATATCTGCACCGGTCTCTTTTTCAAGCTCCACAGCAAGTTCAAATAGACCTGCGGCCAGTGTCGGATAATATTCGTTTGTAACCGTATTACTTGCAAGAAATGCATGAATACCAAAATGTTTAACGCCTTTTTCTTTAAGCATCTTAAAGCTCTCGAAAAGCTGCTCCTTAGTCATTCCATACTTGGAATCCCCGGGATTGTCCATGATTCCGTTACTCATCCTGAATACTCCGCCCGGATTATATCTGCAGCTGATGGTCTCCGGAAGCTTGCCTCCAAGTGCTTCTTCGGCAAATTCAATATGTGTTATATCATCAAAATTTATAATACCGCCGATTTTTGCAGCATATACAAACTCCTCGGCGGGTGTGTCATTTGAAGAGAACATTATGTTTTCTCCGCAGGCACCGATTGATTTACTTAGCATAAGTTCTGTAATAGAAGAACAGTCAAAGCCGCAACCCTCACTCTGCAGAAGCTTCATAAGGACCGGATTCGGCGTAGCCTTAACGGCAAAGTACTCACGAAAGCCTTTATTCCATGAAAAAGCTTTCTTCACTGCTCTGGCGTTTTCCACTATTCCTTTTTCGTCATATAAATAAAACGGTGTTGGGTATTTCTGTACAATGTCTTCGACTTGTGCTTTGTTTACGAACGGTTTTTTCATAATATCCTCCTGTTTTTGAATTCACTTTACTACGTTATCACGAAAAAGTGTGCCTGTCTATCTAAATTTTTACAGCTTTACAGGTTTTCTATCTGCCAGTCAATGGGTTCAAGCCCATTTGCAGTTAGAAATTCATTACACTTTGAGAAATGTCTGCATCCAAAAAATCCCCTGTAAGCAGAAAGCGGACTTGGATGAGGAGCTGTCAATATGAGGTGTTTGGGATTATTAAGCATCTCCGCCTTACTCTGAGCAGGCTTACCCCAGAGCATGTAAACTATAGGCCTGTCCTGTTCATTTAAGGCACGTATGATTGCATCCGTGAACTGTTCCCAGCCCCTTCCCTTATGCGAATTGGCTGCGTGAGCCCTAACCGTAAGAACGGTGTTAAGTAAAAGCACTCCCTGATCCGCCCATTTTTTCAAATATCCGTTGTTTGGTACATAACAGCCCAAATCCTCGTGAAGCTCATTATAAATATTCACAAGTGATGGAGGAATATCCTGCCCCGGCTGTACCGAAAATGACAGTCCATGTGCCTGTCCCGGTTCGTGGTATGGATCCTGTCCCAATACAAGAACCTTAACGTTTTGCAGCGGAGTAAGATGAAGTGCATTAAAAATATCATCCGCAGGTGGATAGATCACCTTCGAATGATATTCGTCCAAAACAAATTTATATAATTTTTTATAATAGTCCTTACTGAATTCCGGCTTAAGTGCCAGTTGCCAGTCATTAGCTATCATTGGCATGTTAGTCACATCCTTTCATCAGAGTCTCACAGAGACTCCTTTCTCATGGAGATATTTCTTAACCTGTGATATTTCAAGCTCCTTGTAGTGAAAAAGAGAAGCCGCCAATGCCGCATCAGCGCCACCCCTTGTAACCGCCTCGTAAAAGTGATCGCAATTTCCTGCACCTCCTGATGCAATAACAGGAATTGATACAGAATCAGCAACAGCTCTTGTAAGCTCGAGGTCATAGCCCTCCTTGGTTCCATCTCCGTCCATACTAGTTAAGAGAATTTCCCCAGCGCCTCTCTTTTCAGCTTCTATTGCCCACTTGATGGCATCTAAACCTGTATCTATTCTTCCACCGTTTTTATATACATTGAAGCCGCCATTTTCATTTCGTTTTGCATCAATTGCCACAACAACACATTGTGATCCGAATTTCTCTGCAGACTCAGTAACAAGCTCAGGTCTGTTTATCGCAGCAGAATTAACAGCAACCTTATCAGCGCCTTCCCTAAGTACCGCTCTCATATCATCTACACTTCTTATTCCGCCGCCAACCGTAAACGGAATAAAAATCTGCTCTGCCACTTTTCTCACAAGATCTACAACTGTATTTCTGGCATCCGAAGTAGCGGTTATATCCAGGAAAACCAGTTCATCTGCTCCTGCCTCGGAATAGGCCTTTCCAACTTCAACCGGATCACCTGCATCTCGCAGCTGAACAAAATTTATACCTTTAACAACTCTTCCGTCATTTACATCCAGACATGGAATAATTCTTTTAGTAAGCATATTATATCCTCTCAAACTTTAAGGAAATTCCTGAGAATTTCCATTCCCACTTCAGCACTTTTTTCAGGATGGAACTGACAGGCAAAAACATTACCTTTTTCAACCGATGCATCAACAGTCACTCCATATTCAGTAGTCGCTGTCACTATACTCTTATCCGCAGCATCAAGATAATAGGAATGCACAAAATAGACATAAGAGTCCTCATCAATTCCTTCAAACAACTTTCCCTTATTGGGATATTTCAGATTGTTCCATCCAATCTGTGGTACCTTCAGGCCATTGTTATCGGGAATCCTTCTAATTTTCCCCGGTAAAATGGAAAGGCCTGAAACTCCTTCCGATTCCTCACTTGAATCAAAAAGAAGCTGCAAGCCCAGGCAGATTCCCATAAACGGAGTACCGCTACCGGCAATGGTGCGGATTACATCCGTAAGGTTATATTCATTTAGCTTTTTCATTGCGTCACCAAAAGCACCGACCCCGGGAAGAATCACGCGATCTGCTCTCATAATCTCTCCGGGATCTCTGGTGACACAAATATCGGTTCCCAAATACTTAAAAGCATTCTCAACGCTTTTAATATTTCCTGCATCATAATCAATTACAGCCAGCATACGACAATATCTCCAATTGTGGATTTCGACATCATCACTCTGACTTTGGCATAATCTTTTCTATGGAACCTGTAATTTCCATTATGCGCTTTGTGTAATCCTTCTTGCCCTCAATGGCATTTAGTTCCTCGATATCTTGCGCGCTTAATCCATATACAGACGTGAGTGCCGATTCGATATTAGCATACACGCTTTGAACCTCGCCTGCAACCTGAAACTCTTCTGCCTCAGTTTCTATTTCATGTTTCTTTTTCATTCCGATAAGCAGAATATCCAGCGCTTCGTCCTCCATATTCATCGCTTTAAATCTTTCATATGAATCGAAATAATAGTTAGCGCCGGCGATTACTCTTGCCTTATGATACTTAAGCGTTTGCTCCTCATTCAGTTTTTTTCCGTAAAGAAGCTTATATGCCGTTGCATAATCAGCCTTCTCAAAAGCTTTATTCGCCCTGCTCATTATAATTCTTCCCGGAAGAAGAATTGCGGGCAGACAACAAAGCACACCTATGCTAAAAGCAAACAACATGGAAATTGCAACCTTCTTGGGAGCAAGTGCCTTTTCAGGCGCACCGTCGTCCGGTTTGGGCTTCTTTTCCTTCTTCGGTTTCGGAGGTTTCTCTTTCTTGGGCTTCTTTTCCTTCGGCGGCTTTTCCTTCTTTGGCTTCTTTTCTTTTTTCTTCTTTTCCTTCTTTGGCTTTTTTCCGTCTTCAGCTGCCAGTTCATCAAGTACCTGTTGATTCTCATCAGTCAGACTGGCAAGTTCGTCTTCCTCTGATTTAGGATTGAGATCCTCATCAGTTTGCGTTAAAACTTTGAAAAGTGCAGCAAATATTAGGAAAATAAGCGGCGGCCTTTTCTTCTTTTTCTTTCCGCTCTCTTCGCCCTCAGCCGGTTCTTCTCCGCCCATCCTAAGGGCAATCTCATCATAATCTCCGCCATTATCATTGACTTCATCGGGATCCGGAATATCATCCGAAAAGCCTATCTCATCAAAGGCTTCCTCGCCCATGGATTCCAGAATATCATCAGGATTTACCTCTTCTCCGGCATCCATACCACCATCAGACAAAGCTTCATCGCTGCCCATATCATCAAGGCTTATCTCATCGGCGCCACCGCCTTCCTTTTCGTCGATATGAGCAGTGTTTTCCATATCCTCAACGTCATCACTGGCAAGGCTGTTCATTATTGCATCGAGATCGGGCATCTCAACGTCCGCAGGCTCGCTTCCTTCACCTGCCTGATCTCCACCAAGATCTTCCAGCATACTGTCGAGATCCATATCCGCTCCGATGTCTTCATCCTCAGCAGCTTCGTCTCCGACATCTTTTAATAAATCATCGAGCTCTGCGCTCATGGACTCAAAATTGACATCTGAATCATCGGCCTCTGCATCGCCCTCTTCGCTCTCGCTCATAGCATCTGCAAAGTCTGCAACTGCATCCTCCAGAGCAGCCTCATCTATCTCTGATGTTTCGCTTGCAGCTTCCTCTGAAATATCCATGTCCTCCAGAGAAATATCCTCCAAAGCTTCTGCATCTTCCATGGCTGCTTCGGATTCTTCCGTAGCTTCAACGGACTCACCTATATCATCCAAGGATATTTCATCCATTGCTGCAGACTCTCCAGCAGCCTCCTCAGGTTCGCCTACATCATCCAGTGATATTTCATCCATTGCTGCGGTATCCTCTGTAGATTCTTCAGGCTCACCAATATCATCAGGCGATATCTCTTCTGCAATCGCACCATCTTCAGTTGATTCCATGCTTTCCGCTAATTCATTTTCTTCCATGCTAATTACATCTGATGCACCGTCCCCTTCTCCTGGCATATCAGAATTCAATGAAAGCTCTGCTTCTGTCATTTCATCTGAGGGCTCGGTCATCATTTCTCCCTCTGGAATATTTATATCATCAAGCGTAAGCTCTGACTCCTCTAAAAGACTTTCCTCCCCGCCTTCGTTTACTATAGCCTCAAGTGATGCCGCATCTTCACTTAGATCCGCCATCATATCATCCAATGATACTTCACCCTCGCCGCTGTCAGAGGATACTTCACTGTTACCATCAAGCATACCTTCAATATCAAGCATCTCCTCAGATATTGCGTCTTCAGATTCAACAGCAGGTATCTCCAGTTCCTCAAGGCTATTATCTTCAGTCGTATTCTCTGCGCTGCTACCTAAAACCTCCTCCGGTGTCGAATGCATCATCTCATCCAAAATATCTTCAGTGGACTGATTCGCATCCGTTATCTCGCTTCCTTCCTCCAAAAACTCATCTGCAATAGGAATCTCAGGTGCCACCTCCAACAGTGCATCAGCTGAATCCTCCGGCACCTCCATAGCAACCTCACCCATGAGGTCATCTACAGGACCAATAGTCTCCTCTTGTGCTGGCGCTGTTTCTGCTATGTCTGCCGGTTCTGCTTCAGCCAGCCCTTCTGCAGGCAGTTCTGTATCTGCTGATATGTCCATTTCTGCCATCATCTCTTCTATGTCTTCGGAAGACACATCTTCTTCAGATGATTGAGCCGCTGCCTGCTCAGCTTCTTCTGCCTTTTCCATCTCAACCATCAGCTTCTCGATATCTTCCGTTGTCATATCTTGTGATGGAGCTGTTTCTTCTACACTAGGTGCTTCCTCTACATTAGGTATTTCCTCCTGTACCGGTAGTTCTTCTGTTGGTACTGCTTCCTCAGCCACAGTCTCTTCGACTTCTGTCATTATGCCCATCTCAGCCATCACCTTGTCTATATCTTCCATAGGCATTTCTTCTGATGATGGTATTTCTTCAACAGCAGGTATATCCTCAAGAATCGGAATATCTCCTGCTGGCGCAGGCTCTTCTAAACCTGGTACTTCATCTATTTCAGGTACTTCATCAGTTTCTGCAGGTACTTCATCGAGTTCAGGTATTTCCTCCGCCAAGGCTTCAGCTCTTGCAATAGCTTCGTCCAATGCAAGCTCATCCGCATCTTTTTCATAGCCTTCCGGGACTTCATCCCCAACCTTATATTTATGTAAAGTCTCATCTGCAGGCGCACTGATAGCATCCAGAACCTCTGTCATTCCTGAATCCAAAAGCTCTCCGCCATCCAGTTTTTCAAGCATCTGTCCAATTTCATTTAAATCATCATTCTCGGAGGAATAACCTATAGCCTCGTTTAAATCAGCATCATCGGAATGGTGTTGATTGGTTTTAGTCTTAGCTATTCCCGAACCGGAATTATTTGTCAATGAATGTAAAAGATTGTCCAAATACTCTTCATTTTTTGAATTCATGTTACTTACTCCCCAAGAAACCAGACTTCTAAAAGTCTATAAAGCCCTCACCAAAATTATAAAACTCCCTTCATTGTAGCAGTCATTGAAAATTGATTTTCATAACTGAAGCAATAAAGGGAGTTATCATTCACATCATATATCTTTATTTGGCATCGCCATCAGCATGAACAAGTTCATCAATTACAGCTACCAAATTACCGATTTCCGGCTTCGAGAGCTGTCTGTCGGCTCCAAGTGACTCTCCTTTTCTTCTCATTTCCTCGTTTACAAGAGATGAGAAAATAATAAGCGGAATCTGCTTCGTGTCATCGTCACTCTTTACGAGCTTAGTCAAGCGGTGTCCATCCATGATCGGCATCTCAATATCGGTAATAATACATTTAACCTTATCAAGCTGACCTCTGTCCTTGCAGCCTTTGACATAATCCCATGCCAGTTTTCCATTTTCGAAATGACGTACATTGTCATATCCGGCTTTCTTAAGGGAATCAACAATCAACTTGTTAAGCAGCTGTGAATCCTCGGCCAAAACAATCGGAATTTCGTTTCTTTGTCTTGTTCCGATATCTGTGAGCTGAGCCACATTAAGACCGGTATTAGGATTGATGTCAGATACGATTTTCTCGAAATCAAGGATAATAATCAGTCGTTCTTCAAGTTTGATGATACCGGTGGAAATACTCTCCTCAGCCTTTGAAATTGTGGCATTGGGCTTAATGATATCTGCCCAGGATACTCTGTGAATACCTACAACAGCGTCAACATGGAACGCAATGTCCAGCTTATTGAAGTTCGTAATTATAAAAAGTCCGCCGGGCTTAGATGCACCTCTCTGAAGACAATTACGTAAATCGATTGCAGTTATCATAGTATCGCGGGGCATAAATATTCCTTCAATACTTGGGTGAGCATTCGGAACAGGCGTCACTTCCTGATATACAATAATTTCCTTAATCTTTGCAACGTTTATTCCATAGCAATGATCATCAATTCTAAACTCTAAGACCTCAAGTTCGTTTGTACCATTTTCAAGCAAGATTTTTGATTCCATATTTTCACCTCACGCTTTGAAAAAAGAAACTGCAATCACTTAATAAACAAACTAAAAACCGATTGAATATATATTTAATATCCTAATTCAGTATAGCATATACTTTTTGAAAATAAATAGAAAAAACAAAAAAGAAAGCCGAGTTGACTGTCTTTTAAGAATCTGTTTATAAGTATTTTAGAAACTTAAGAAGTTGTCTAGTTTTTAGCTCTTTTGTTAATGTTAAAATCTAATAAACATATTATTTTTCGTTTACTAATTTGCCTTTATGTAATTCCGTTTGGAGGAATTTTATGCCTTCTTGCCAATTCCTTCTGTTTTATCGCCAATCCGATCTTTGTTTTCTGCTGGTGCCTTAATGTGGACTATAAATCAAAACGAGTTTTCGTACCTAGATACACTTACCGGCCTTTATAACCGTGCCTATCTGTTTTATAAAGCTGAAACTTTTAATAGATATTCAAATATCGGTGGAATCATGATTGATGTGGATTATTTTAAATTCATAAATGATACTTACGGTCATTCTGCCGGTGATAAAGCACTTATTGACGTTGCAAAAATACTGATCAGGAGTAAGCCCGAAGATTCTCTGCTGATCAGGTATGCCGGTGATGAATTCATGCTCATAGTCTATGAAACAACACCTGAGAGATTAAATAAAATCATGGCATCCATAAATGAACATATTGCCACTTATCTAAAAAAACATAGTCGACCATATACTCTGTCTCTATCACTCGGCAGCAGTATGTATGATCAGGAAAACGAAACTCTCGACAGCTTTTTCAAAAAAATGGACAATGCCATGTATGAGGCAAAGGAGAAGAATCACAAAAAAGACAGAGCTTAAGTGCCCTGTCTTTTTTACGCTTGGTTCAAAACTTACATATTGTGAGAACCAATCAGTTTTTCCATCCATATCATGTTATACCATTTATCAAACTTATAACCACATTTATGAAATCTTCCGACTGTCTCAAATCCAAGATGCGAATGAAATTCTTCACTGTTTCTATTTAAGTACTGATCAATTTCAATAGGATCACCTATGCATGCATATAGGTTTTCGATTCCCATTTCAGTAAGTCTAGCTTCAAGAGTCTCATATAAAGCTCTGCCATATCCCTTCTTCTTTGAATCTTTATCGAGATAAATAGTCAGTTCACAGGATTTAGCATAAGCAGCTCTATCTTTAAATGTATTTGCATAAGCATATCCATATATTTCTCCATCTTCTTCAATAACAAGATAAGGATATTTTTTTGTAATATTTTGTATACGTCCAGAAAATTCCTCTATTGATGGAATATCATATTCGAAAGTAATTGCTGTATTTTCTACATAATATCCATATATTTCCAACAAGCGTTTTGCATCTTCTATTTTTACATCTCTTACCATATACATATTTTATATTCACTCCCTTAATCACAAAACTCGTTACAGTATATCAGATTATATTTTTATATACAAAAAAAGATAGTCATAATGACTATCTTACAAAATATCTATGCCTTCAAAACCGAACACTGAATACTCATCTTAAATCCATTTCTCTCTGTTCTATATCCTTTTTGGACAAGCCCTCGACCTATTAGTACACATCAGCTGAACATGTTACCATGCTTACACCTTGTGCCTATCTACCTCATAGTCTCTAAGGGGTCTTACTGCCGAAGCAGGGATATCTCATCTTGAGGGGGGCTTCACGCTTAGATGCCTTCAGCGTTTATCCCTTCCGGACTTGGCTACCCAGCCTTATGCATCTGGCGATGCAGCTGATACACCAGCGGTCCGTCCATCCCGGTCCTCTCGTACTAAGGACAGCTCCT